>FR896051.1:28381-62934 GCA_000435475.1 Cryptobacterium sp. CAG:338
ACGCGCACTACGTTTTGCATCACAGCTTTCTTTTTCGCTTGCTATAGATACTGAAAATGCGCTTTTCGAACAAGCGGCTTCGTTGTCTTATGTTGCGGGAGAGCGCCTTTCGGTTGAGCTGGAAGGAATGCTTTGCGGTCAAAGTGTTCGTGCAGTCCTCTTAAACTATGCCGAAGTCCTGAGTGTCATAATCCCTCAACTACACACCATGAAAGGTTTTGATCAGCATAGTCGCTGGCATATTTACGATGTGCTCGAACATACCGCTTGCGTAATAGAAAATACTCCACCCGAACCGCTGGTACGTTGGGCAGCGCTTTTTCATGACGCCGGAAAACCTGACACCTTTTTTCGTGACAAAAACGGAATTGGTCATATGCCAGGTCATCCCCTTGCAAGCATAGATCACTTACGAAAAGCAGCAAAGCGTCTTCATTTTAGCCGCAAGCGCCTTCACGACTTAGAGCTTCTCGTGCGCTATCACGATGACCATCCCGCACCAACGTGTCAGGATGTTAGGATTCTTTTCTCTAAGCTCGAAAAAAATAGAGAGCTTTTTCATACCATGTGTGACTTAATGCGAGGCGATGCACTCGGTCAGGCTCCTTTTAGTCACAAACGAGTTAAAACTATCGATGAGGTCGAGCATATTTTTGATGAAATGTGTTCGGAGGGTGCCTGTCTATCGCTACACGATCTCCCCATTACTGGCAAAGACCTTCTGGAGCTCGGTGTTCCAGAAGGACCTCAGATCGGCTTGCTTTTAAGTGAAGCTTTTGCGGCAGTTGCACGCGAGGAAATCAAACCACAACGAGAGCCCCTTATTGCTTATATCAAGAAGCTTATTCATATGCCGTAAATTGCCTTAGATATAAGATCTTAGGCGCCATAAGCCCACATATGATTCACAGGACCAAACCCTTTTCCTAAATCTAAATCATGGATAAGAGCGCCTGTTAAATACCGCTTTGCTCGTTCTACCGCTTCTTCAAGAGACAGACCCTTAGCAAGGTAAGCGGCAATCGCCGAAGAAAGGGTGCATCCGGTACCATGCGTATTCTGTGTTTTAACACGCTTTTCGCTGAACCAAATAACTTCCTCTTCACTCATGACTAAAACGTCATCGGCGCAACCAGCAAGATGGCCACCTTTCACCAAAACAGCACGAGCCCCTCTCTTGCAAAGTACAATACCAGCGGTAACCATATCTTCCCTTGCTGTAATGGTTACGCCCGAAAGCGCCTGCGCTTCAGGGATATTTGGAGTAACAACTTCTGCAAGAGGTATTAATTCTTCTTTAAGTGCCTGAACCGCAGAATCTTCAGAAAGGGAGGCACCCGTAGTTGCCACCATTACAGGATCAAGCACAACATGCGAAGCTTCCCAGGCACGCAACCCGCGTGCTACCGCATGCACTGCATCAGCATTGGGAATCATACCTATCTTTACCGCATGAGGCTGTATATCAGAAAACACACTATCGATTTGCTGAGAAATAAAAGACGACTCCACAGGCATGACCCCTTGTACGCCTTGAGTGTTCTGTGCTGTTAGTGCGGTGATAACCGTTTCAGCATAGACCCCCAATGCTTCCATGGTTTTAATGTCTGCCTGAATTCCTGCACCACCACTTGAATCAGACCCGGCAATGCTCAACGCACAAGGAATCATAAGTAACTCGCTTTCAATCCCTGGAGAGTAAACTACTTCTCCATCTCATCGCCCAAATCAATAACCAGACCATCCATGATGGTATTGACGGTACGCACTGCGCACATTTTTCCACACATAGTACAAGTTCCTTCATTGGAAGGAGGCGCGCTTTCAAAATATTTTCTTGGTTTTTCGGAATCAAGCGCCAAAGAAAACATCTCTTCCCAATCAACCCGTCTACGGGCGTCACTCATGCGATTATCAATATCGCGCGCATGAGGGATACCCTTTGCGATATCTGCCGCATGCGCTGCAATTTTTGTTGCTACCAGCCCTTCTCGAACATCATTAGCATCAGGCAAACGTAAATGTTCAGCAGGAGTTACATAACAGAGAAAGTCTGCACCACTAGAAGCCGCTACCGCACCTCCAATTGCTGCGGTAATGTGATCATAGCCAGGAGCAATGTCGGTCACCAAAGGACCCAGTACGTAAAACGGCGCATTATGACACAGGCGTTTTTCCATTTTCATATTTGCTGCGATTTCGTCGAGAGCCATGTGTCCAGGTCCTTCAACCATAACTTGAACTCCAGCATCCCATGCTCGCTTGGTTAGCTTGCCAATTTCGATAAGTTCCGCAATCTGTCCCGCATCGCTTGCATCGTAGGTGCATCCTGGTCGCATTGCATCACCGATGCTGATAGTGACATCGTATTCGTGAAGTATTTCGAGCACTTCATCATAGTGCTCATAGAAAGGATTTTCGTTTCCTGTCGCTTCCATCCAAGCAAAAATGAGGGATCCGCCGCGTGAGACGATATTCATCAAACGGCCGGTCTCTTTAAACGACTCAATTACACGACGGTTCATTCCAGCGTGTACCGTTACAAAGTCAACGCCATCTTCGGCATGAGCACGAATAACATCCAGAAAATCCTGTGCCGTGATACCAATCAAAGGTTTTTCCAAATACCCAATTGCGTCATACATGGGTACCGTACCAATCATGGCAGAAGACATAGCAAGCAATTTACGACGAAACTCGCGAGTTTTACCATGATTGCTTAAATCCATAATTCCTTCAGCGCCAAGCTCTAAGGCAATACGGGCCTTTTCGAGCTCCATTTCCTCATCCATCAAGTCGCCTGAAATGCCTAAGTTGACGTTTACCTTCGTACGTAAACCTTCACCTACCCCTTCGGGATCAAGCGTGGTGTGATTAATATTGGCAGGAATTGCGATACTGCCCTTTGCAACCGCATCACGTATTTCTTCTGGAGTTTTATATTCTTTTGCGGCTACCGCTTTCATTTCTGGCGTGCAGATGCCTGCTCGCGCCGCATCAATTTGCGTCATTCATGACTCCCTTCGCTGGAATTATCCATATCAGGTTCCGAGGGTCGAAGCCAAGCTTCCTCTCAGCCGAATTCAACTCACTTTTACGATGCAAAATTTGACTCGCTTCTGCAACGCGCAAATTTGCTCGCTTCTGCGATAAAAAAACTTACTCGCTTCGATACAAAATTTGCTCGCCATGAAGCCTAATTCAGCTCCCCTTTATGTAATGTAAGTATTGTAGTGGCATTTTTTCTTAATGTCGCATTGCTTCTGCAAACGTGACAAAAATGTAGTCTAGACACATTCGCAGCGTTTATACATCTTAAATTTGCTGGCACAATTCACAGTACTCATACGTTTTGACTTGCCAACGTCAGTTAAGAACAAGAACCGTTCGTAAGTAGTAGCTAACTAATTATTCCTTTTATATCTATTCTTTTCTCAGCGACTCCTTCTGCACCACAGAAAGTTAAACATTGGACAGTCGATCGTAATAAGCACGAGACAGCTCTTCTAATGGAAACGTCACCCAAAGCGATCCATGCGCAAGACTGATTCTTGCAGGAACACCCTTGAATTCATTGGAAATACCCCACAGAGCACGGTTGACACCAGTTGCGTTATCAAGATTCCACTCAAGCCCTTCTTCACAAATTCCCTCCGCCTTGTCACTATGAGAAAGCACCGAGCATACACCTTGTGCGCCTTCTTTAAATGACAGCGACGAAAAAGGACCAGGGGCTACCAGCGGAGCAATTGCCTCATCTTCTTCTATCCCCCAAATACAAACACCTTGCGATGCCGCTTGAATTAAAAGTTGCATATTGCCGATAGTGTGATCGAGCCTACCAACAAAAGCGTTGCACACAACTAATTCCTCATAACCTTTCGCAATGGCGTGATGAATTGCAAGATCCATGTCGGTGAAATCTTTATGAGTATCGTATTCGTAAACTTCTGGATGGCAGGGAGTGGTGCCAAGTGAATCAAAATCACCAAATACTGCATCCGGAGTTATAGCGCGCGCTGCCACCTCAGCGTAACCTCCGTCTACCGCATAAACAGCATCAAAAGACTGTGTTTTGAGAATGTAAGTAAGGCCTTGCCCTGTTGAAGGAGCCGCACCCACAAGTAAACAACGTTTCATAGTTATCTCTTCTCGTGATATTTCAACTTATAAATTATTATCTGCAAGGTTCTAAAAAGCTCTACCTCATAAAGCTCAATTTTGATATCCCAGTCTATCAGCTCGAATCGCCTTTAGTAAATGAAGCAAACATCATCGAAAAAAACTCAGGGCACAAGCTCGCGAGCCTTACGTTCTTATCAGCAATTGCGCGCTTCCCCGATCACGATTCCCGTAGACACTCTAGACGATTATGCGCTTTAGTGCTCCGATATCAGATGAGTCTGCTACAATAGCCACTCGGAGTGGGTCGGACAACCGCGTGCTTCGTCATGAGGAAAGTCCGGGCTTCAAAAGGCAAGATGCCAGCTAACAGCTGGGCGGGGCGACCCGACGGATTAGTGCCACAGAAAAGAAAACTCCCCCCCCCCCCCCCCTAGCGGAAGCATATTTTTTCTTCACTCACAAGGGCGTCACTATCAAGGGCAGCGGGAGAAAAGCTGAAACGGTGCGGTAAAAGCGCACCAGTGTGTCGGCAACGGCACAGCTTGGTAAACCCCATCTGAAGCAAGCGCAAATAGGAACGCTATACGGCCGCCTTTCCGTGCGTTCGGGTTGCGTGCTTGAGTTGCATGGCGACATGCAATCGAGATAAATGGTTGTCGATTACAGAACCCGGCTTATAGACCCACTCCGTCTTGAAAAACTTTATTTCAAAATTCCTGCTTCCAAAAAAAACTCTCTCCATAGAAACAAAAAGGCATCGGTTTGCGCCGATGCCTTTGATTTCATCAAAGTATTTTAAAATTAATCTACATCATCAAATGAGAAAGAATCATCCGCATCGCCGTAACCAGAGAAATCCTTTGAAGCAGCAGATGGCTTTGGTGTTGCCGGAGCGCTTACTACAGGCGTTACGGTAGGAGTAGTATAGGTTGCTACAGGAGAACCAGGCTCCCACTTAGAAGAAGTGCTTGCCGAGGTGGTGCTTGAAGTTGATACAGATGCTTTCGGAGCAGAGTCTTCGCTCTTTGGCATCTCAAGCAATTCAGCAGGAAGTTCAATACCTGCAGTGACTTCCCCACCAATTTCCGAAAGACGCTGAGTTGCAGAACCGATGAATTCCTTGAGCATATCCTGATACTGCTCACGAACCTGCTCACGACTTGCGGACAGCTCATTAATGTGATCGATGACACGCTGCTTTTCTGCATTAGCCTTATCGAGAATGCGCTTGCCTTCTTCTTCAGCATTGATGCGTGTCTGCTCTGCTTCACCTTTTGCCTTAGAAATAATTTCATCAGCAGTACGCTGAGCAACAATCAAAGCCTGAGCAATAGCGCTATCATCGCTCTTGCGCTCGCGTAAACGAGCTTCCAGCTCGGCGATCTTAGCATCTTTCTCTGCCAGCTCGTCTCGGCTTACCATGTCAACTTCTGGTTGAGAGATAATCTCTGTACGTGCAGCAGAAGCTTCTGATGCCTGAGCGCGCAAATGTGCAATCTCGTCATTTAAATCATCAATTTCAGAAGCTACACGCTCCAAAAAAACATCCACTTCGTCAACGTCATAACCACGACGTTCGATCTTAAAGCTTTGGTTTTGGATGTCAGCGGAAGTAATCGCCATGAAATACCCCTAACGTAGTACTATCTACTTTTGAGCTGCTCTTATGATAGCTCAAATTATTCCCGTGCCTACAACAAGCCTAAACGTTTCACAATCCAATTGCCCGACACTTGAAGCAGTTCGCGCTACAACAGCACAACAATAAACCTTACCCCGAACTGTAACACAAGCAACGCAATGATTGGGCTGATGTCAATCATTCCGCCAATCGGAGGAATGAAACGTCGAAATATATTCAGATAAGGATCACATAACTTCCCTAATACATTACGCAGATCCCCCACGATGCCTGAATTTGAAGGGATCCAGGACATCATGACATAAACAAAAATAATAAAACTGTAGGTATCAGCCAGAGTAACAAGAAGATACGAAATCATAATCGCAATAAATCCTTCGCTGCTCTCAAGAGTTACAACTTACAAAATGCCTTGTTTTTGCAGGCGATGGCGCTCCTCGAGCGAAAGGTCTCCACCCTGCACCACGATAAAGGTCTTATCAGCAACGCAGTCAACCCGCGCATCGAGTGCCGACGCAACTCCAAACGAAAAGTCTAAGACACGCTTTGCGAGAGCCGAATCGGTTGAACGCAGCGAGAGAACAACGATGTTTCCTAATTTTACTGAACGCGCCACTGATGCAACGTCCTCATAAGACACTGGTTGCAAAAGCGTTATTTCTCTAGAAGAAAAACTCCCTCCCGTTCCTAAAGAGGAATTCGAGGTTCCACCACCTGAAATAACTTCAGTACTACTATTCGATACATTACCTGAAGGAGCACCAAGCGAAGAGGAATATGAACTCGCAGAAATGCTTGCTGTCGATGCCTTTTCAGATCCAGTTGAAGGAGTAAACAGAGAATCGAGGCCCGCAGAGCGAGAAGTAGTTCTTGCCGAATTCGTCTTATTTCCTGCTACCGAAGAAATCTGAGAAGAATCGGTGCCACCTTGACGAGCATGTTCCTTATAGGGAGAAACAAAATCGCCGTAAGCGGTTGCGGGAACATCATATTGTTCGGTTTCCTGGGCATCCAAAACTGCAGGTGAAGAAGGTGCCGCATAAGAAGAGCTTCTTGCAGGTCTTCCAGCAGCTGCAAAGCTGTCATCGCCTACCGCTCCCGCACTGACTCCATAAGCGCTAGTGGTTGCACGAATGTCACTTGAACTTACCAGATGAGGCGAAGTTGTGTAAGGCGAAGCAAAGGACGAAGTACGAGACTGATGCCCCGCCGCAGAACGCGTCGTATATTCGAGGCGATCATAGGGATCTGCCTGAGAAGAAGATGCATACTGATCCCCAGAATCATAAGAGCCTGCATCATCGTAACCATACTCATCATATTCATCGTAGTACGGCTCTTCATCATAAGCGCGCTGCTTGGCGCCACCAAATCCAAATCGATCCTTCAAATCTCCAATAATATTGCTTGGAGAAACGGAGGGACGTGGAAAATCCATATCTTTATACCCTTCTGATCACCGTCGAAAATTTGTGATCTTTAATTATCGTTAAAATTCGACAAAAATAAAACCTTATTGCGTCATTAAACCTTGGTGCGCTATTCAAATTCATCGCTAAAAATAGCGCGGCCAACGCGGACAATCGTAGTACCAAAGCCTACCGCACTCCGCCAATCTTCGGTCATTCCCATAGAAAGAGCAGACAAATGACACGATATGCCTTTGTTCTGTAATCGAACTTGAAGATTATCGCGTAAGCGCTCTAGTCCTGAAAAGGTTGCCACAATGGCTTCTTCTTTTCCTTGAGGCGCCATAGTCATAAGCCCCTCAATGGAAATATGAGAAAGCCCCGCCGCTCTCTCAAGTATTCCTTCCACTTCATCGGGAGAAAATCCGCTTTTACTTTCCTCACCCGATACATTTACTTCCAAAAGTAACCGCTGACATTTCCCTATTTTTTCTGCAGCAGAATCTATCTTTGAAAGATGCGCTTCTTTGCATACCGAATGGATAAGAGTAGACGCAGAAACAATATCAGGAATTCGACGTGATTGAATATTGCCAATAAAATGCCACTCCACCTGAGGAAAGGCAGAAGATTTACGCAGTAGTTCATCGGGGCGATTTTCGCCAAATGCTGTCGCACCCGCCTCTATAGCAAGCGCCACTTGATCAAGGTCAACCGTTTTCGAAACAGCAAGCAACAATACCTCTTGAGGGTTTCTTCCCGCCTTATTGCATTCTTCATCTAATTCACTGCGCAAATGCTGATATCGACTTGCTGTGCTCATGCTTGCTCCTTGTCATATATACGCTCAAGTGTAGTCTTTTATGAACTCACCTTTAGGTTTACTCTTCTAAAAACGCACCCTTTGCAATTTAAGCTTTTGAAAATTAATCTACCAATGAGAAGGCATTACCCCAAGTACATCTAGAAGTATCTTCAGGAAAACGTTCATTGCCCAATACGAAGATAATCTACGTCGAACGAACGGCAAATGCTCCATGGCGCCCCGTCACGCCATTTTCTGCTCTATACGAAAAGAATTCATCAGTATGACAAACCGTACAAAGCCCCAGATCACATATTCTTTCAGGTGAAATTCCTGCTTGGACAAGCTGCGTTTGAAGTGCTTGCGCAAGATCGATATGGCGATAACCCGCATCACAAGATTTACCAAAGGTGTCTACGAATAAATCATGAAGCTCTTCGCTTGTCTCAAAGCATTCCCGTCGGATATGAGGACCAAAGTAGACATTGTATGACCCAAGTGCCTTACTTCCGATTTTACGCTCATCAAGTTGCGCCATGCGAAGTGCTGCCTTAACCGCAATGGTATTCATAACGCCTCGCCAACCAGCATGCACAACCGCAAAACATCCACTCGGTGAAACCAGTATTATCGGCACGCAATCGGCATAGCATAAAAGCGCTGCGACACGAGGCGCGTCTATCACAAGCCCATCGGCGCCTTTATCGATTTCAAGTAAAAAATTCAAAAGGTCAGTTTGAGCATCAACCGTTAAAACCGTATCGCCGTGAACTTGCTTTGGGACCAGCAAGGGTGCTTCAGGCGTGGAAAAAGCTTCTCTTACCCGATTGCGATTTTCTAGTACATCAGGCCTAAAATCACCCACATGAGTACCCAGATTCAGTGATTCATAAGAACCTTTGCTTACCCCGCCTTTTCGGCAAGTAAAAGCAATTCGAACCCCCGTTGCCTCAAAAAGAGCTTCATCGGAATACGCCTCAATAGACGCAAAACGACCCTTGGCTAACTTCGGATAAGGTAGAACAAGGGTCGTCATAATAGCCTTCTTAGCTGTTTGGGTAATTCCTACGATTTACTTCACACAAATTGCGTGCTAGCCAGTAGATCTTACTGACGTTTTAAGAAATCAGGAATGTAGTCTTCGTCGGCAAAACGTGGCTCCGAAGGATACAACGGACGCTGGCTTTGTGCTGGCTTTGGCGCAGAAGCTGCTTGCTGCGTAGTAGAAGCGAACATATTGTCACGACGGGAGAAATCCATCGCAGCTTGGTTGCTGGTTGCTTTAAATCCCGTTGCAATAACAGTAATGCGAATGGTGTCACCTAACTCAGGATCAACGATCTGGCCGTAAATGATGTTGGCATTTTCGTCAGCAACGGCTTCAACCACGCGAGCTGCTTCATCAACTTCGGACAAAGCAAGTTCTGGTCCGCCTGCAATAGAGAACAGGATGCGAGAAGCACCTGCAATTGAGGTTTCAAGTAAGCTTGAATTGATGGCCTGCTCTGCTGCTTCCAATGCACGAGAATCACCCGAAGCAATGCCGATACCCATCATGGCAGTACCTGCATCCTTCATAACCGTGCGGATGTCTGCAAAGTCAAGGTTAATCAAACCAGGGATGGTAATAAGGTCCGTAACGCCCTGGATACCTTGACGCAACGTATCGTCAGCGATGCGGAAAGCGTCCAACATGCTCGTTTTCTTTTCGACGATTTCAAGAAGGCGATCGTTTGGAATAACAATAAGCGTATCTACCTTCTGAGAAAGAAAATCGATACCCTGCTCAGCTTGATTACGGCGAAGACGTCCTTCGAAGCTAAAGGGTTTCGTAACAATACCTACGGTAAGCGCACCGATTTCTTCACGTGCGATCTCTGCCACTACGGGAGCTGCACCCGTACCGGTACCGCCGCCTTCACCTGCAGTAACAAAAACCATATCAGCATCAGCAAGAGCTTCACGAATCTCAGTACGAGACTCTTCAGCCGCCTGGCAGCCAACCTCTGGGTTAGCACCCGCACCAAGGCCACGAGTAATCTCTTCGCCAATATGAATTGTTTTGTCAGCATCGGAAAGCATAAGTGCTTGGCGATCCGTATTAACTGCGATAAATTCAACACCCTTAATGCCGGCTTCTACCATTCGGTTAACCGCATTAGTGCCGCCACCGCCAACGCCAACGACCTTAATCACCGCGAGGTTGTCAGAGCCAAGAATCTGTTGCATATTTGCTCGCTTTCAGTTTTATTTCAGCGCCATCCCACAAAAGGGCAAGCCCTTATAGTTTGGACATCTTGAACATTGTACACAATGGATTGCGGTTTGCAAAACAACACCGTCAATATCAGGGATTACATCGACCTCCAGACGGGTTTATTCACAACTCGTACATTGATGTACGATATTTTTCCCTCATATTGTTGCAAAAGTTCAAGACATACTCGTTCTTTATCTCTAATATCCTGTGAATCACCAAAGGCGATTTCAACTCCATTGTCGAGAGTTAACGTGGTGGAATTACTGCTTGCAGCCGAAACGCTCTTGATTTGATCAGCAAGTTCTGTCGTCATACCGTCAATGATCGAAAGAGCATTCTCTACATTTGCATTGTTGCAATATTTCCCTGCCTCTGGGGAAGACCCATAAGGAATATCAGTAATCTCTAGCGCGTTTGCGGCATCTTCGTATATCGATGCAGGAAGCGCTTGACCTTCTTCGCTATTTTGGTCCGGCAACTCCGTAAGCCACATACCGTCAGGAGCTAAAGCCCAACGTTCAACTGTATTGGACTCATCTACCGTGACCGAAACAACCGCAGAAATGCTGCGTTCGGTGATACTTAAATTAAGGGTATCGGGAAAAACCCTATCAACACTTGCGCTTTCTACCCAAGGATTTGAAGTTAATCGTGAAGTAATGCCATTGGCATCCACATTGAGAAGAGTAGTTCCTTCAGGGACTGCAGCGAGTTCGGTCATTTCTTCAGCGGTGATATGAGAAACGCCCGATACGGTAACTTGTCGTACCGTAAACACCCCTGAATTAGCAAGAACAACCCCGCCTATGCCCAATACCGCAATGAGCGCGACGATAACTATAACTACCACCGGAAGACGCCTTGATGCACGCCGCGCACGATATCGCGCAGCATTGTGAACCTCAGAAACACTAACTGAGCGAAGCGGCTGATCGGCCTGCTGGTATCCACGATCCGCTGAACGAGGTATACGAGCGGATCCCCCTACCCCCGCCGAAGAACCCCTCGTGCGAGAAGAGGTGTGAGCCGTTCTTCGAGGAGATCTACCTTGGGTCGGACGACCCTTTATCGTTGTAGGTCGCGCCGATGGTCTATTCCTCGAAGACGTTACCCTTGAAACCGAGGAAGCGGACCTCCGTCTCGAGTTCGATGCCATAGCGCCTCCTCACTTCTTCTCGAGCGGTTCTGATAAGCGTCAAAACATCATGAGCTGATGCAGATCCGGTATTTACTATGAAATTGGCATGCTTTTCTGAAATACACGCGCCACCACAAGCTTTGCCCTTTAATCCCGCTTTTTCAATCAGCGCGCCCGCAGAGCCCTGTTCGGGATTACGAAAAACACTTCCACAAGAGGGATAGTCAAGGGGTTGACTTGCCTTGCGCCTTGCAAGCAACGAAGTCATTCGTTCATGGATATTACCCGAAAATGCACGCTCAAGTTTTAATTCGCATTCAACAAGCACTTCGTTTGGTAAAAACGAAGAGGTGCGATACCCCCACGTCAAGTCGCTTGCAACGTAGCGTTTTAGTCCCGTTTGTGCATTGTATGCCGTAACAGACACCACGCGAGAACCCATCCAGTCGTTTCGGGTGCCCGCATTTTGAACTAAAGCACCTCCCACGGTGCCAGGAGTACCCACCGCAAATTCCATGCCAGAATATCCATGATGAAATACTTCTTGCACGAGACGAGAAAGCATGGTTCCTGTACCTACTACTACATGCTGCACTTCGTCATCGAAACGCCACGCACGAAAATCCCCCGCGAGGGTTATAACTACTCCGTCGTAACCCTCATCTGATACAAGTAAATCTGAACCTTTGCCCGTTATAAACCACGGAAGCCGCTCGTCAGCGCACACCTTAAGTATTGCACCGAGCGCAGCAATTGAATTCACTTCTACAAAAGCTCTTGCAGGGCCGCCAATGCGATACGTAGTATGGCGAGCCATTGGTTCGTTTAATCGAATTGTTCCTTCAAAATCGTCATCGAAACGCATCAGTTCCAATTCCGAGGCATGACGAGCCGCCATTAGTGCTTGCTCTTTTCCTCGTCCTGGAGAGCCGCAAGCAGTTCTGGACCAACGCCGGTTACGTCGCCAGCGCCCATTGTGATCACCAGATCACCTGACGTTAAATTATCCACAAGATAAGGAATGAGTTTCATGCGGCGATCGATATAAGCAAGCTTTTCAGTATCACCCACATGATCCAAAACAGGCTGCATAAAAGTTGCACCTGTTATACCAGGAATTGGAGTTTCTCCCGCCGAATAGACATTCATGAACACCACAAAATCTGCCTGATCAAACGCTGAAGCAAATTCGTCTTTGAGAACTTCAGTGAACAGCTTCACGCGAGAATAGCGATGCGGCTGAAAAACGACACAGACTCGCTTGAAATCGAGACTCTTTGCCGCAGAGATAGTCGCAGCGATTTCAGTGGGATGATGAGCGTAATCGTCCAAGATAGTTATTCCGCCCACTTCTCCTACGAGATCGAATCTACGACGAACGCCCGAAAAATCTCCGAGCACTTCCGCTGCGCGCTGAACATCAAAACCTTGTGTCATCAGGAGGGTAAGAACACCCGCCGCATTAAGCGCATTGTGCTGACCAGGATTTTGCTTCAAGCGACACGCAAGCGCTATTCCGTTAGGCAATGTTACGGTAAAAGAAGTCGAAACTCCCGATACCGCATAATCGGATACCGTAGTATCGCATTCATCAGAAAAGCCATAAGTCAGAACTTTACGACCCGTTTGACGCGCCACTTCAACGAGCGCTTTATCTTCTCCGCACACCACACAACAACCATCGTCGTGCGCAGAAGACATAAAGTCGCCGAATAATTTATAGATCTCATTGAGATCTTCATAATGATCCAAATGATCCGCTTCGATATTAGTTACCAGAACCGATTCTGGATCAAGATAGGTAAATGATTTATCGCTTTCATCGGCTTCTACAACGTAGTAGTCGCCCTTACCACTATGTGCATTGGAATTGTAGGCTCGAACAATACCTCCGATAAGAAACGTAGGATCAAAACCCATTCCATCAATTACCGAGGCAAGCATTGAGGAAGTCGTGGTCTTTCCATGAGTGCCCGCAACCGCTAAGGTTCGACGCCCTCTTCCCAATTCTGCGAGCATCTTTGCGCGATGCCAAATAGGAATCTCGCGTCGTTTTGCTTCCTGAAGTTCAGGGTTATTTTCCAAAATTGCAGTGGAGACCACCACTACATCGGGATTTTCAGATTCCAAATTAGAAGCCTTCTGCCCAATGTAAATGCGCACACCAGCCTCACGCAATTGCTGCGTGTAACGGCTCTCACGCAAGTCGGAGCCTGATACTTCCATACCTTGTTCTTTAGCAACGCGGGCAATACCACTCATACCCACGCCACCAATACCAATAAAATGTACGTTTTTGATGCGATTCTCTGTCACGGACATCCTCCTCGAGATCGCCCCTTATTGTATAAAATCTTCCAAGCCTATAGCGCAAACACACAGTATTCGCGAAAACAATCTGGAACTACTTATGCTGCTGGTTAGTCTCTTCGTCGATAGATTTTTCTTCATTTCCATCGGCGTCCACATTTGAATCAGCGTCCGTTTCCGCTTCAGCATCGACGTCAGCATCAGTATCAGCATCAGAACTTGAGCTAATAGCTTTTTCTTCCTGTTGTTTTTTGAATTCGTCAAAGAGATCTGGCCATTTGGACTTTATCATCAATTCCACGACATCAGCTAAACGTGCCGCCGCATCAACCGTTTCGAAAGACTGGGCAGCCTTGCTCATATCCTCACGAAGCTGTTTATCTTTCAAAAGGCCCAAAACGCTGTTAGAAAATTCCTGTGTTTCAACCTTATCATCTGCGATAAGAAGAGCAGCGCCTCTTTCAACATATTCTTTTGCATTTGCTGTTTGATGATCTGCGGTCGCAAAAGGAAACGGAATCAAAATCGCGGGAATGCAGCGAGCAGAAATTTCCGCCAGAGACGATGCGCCTGCTCGAGAAACCACTAAATCAGTTGCAGCAAGCACTGCTCCCATATTGTCTTCATAGTCCTTAACCAAATAGCGTTTTTGCTCCTCTTCGGTTAATGCAAGGGCTTCACGTACCGTTTCGAATTCCTTCGGTCCAGTAATGTGCACTACATAAACGTTATCAAGCGAAAGCAACTCGTCTTTCATCTGAGTGATTGCCGTATTGATATGACGCGCACCCAAACTTCCACCAAATACCAAAAGCAACGTGGCATCTTCAGGAATCCCTAAGTAATTTCGTCCTTCTTCTCTCGTAGCCTCAAGAACAGATTTTCTTACTGGGTTACCCGTTACGATAACCTTCGTCTGATCTTTGATGGTTCGACCAGCTGACGCGTAAGTTAAGGCAACCGCTGCAGCATTTTTCGAAAGATAATCATTTGCCATGCCCATGACAGAATTCTGCTCATGAATAACCAAAGGAACGCGGAATGCCTTTGCTGCACGACCAGCAGGAAGGCAAGCGTATCCACCAAACACTACTACCGCACTCGGCTTGAGTTCTGCAAACCACCTGCCTGCTTCATTAGCAGAATGAGAGAGCTTTTTGAGCCCCTTTGCTAAGGTAAGAGGATGGCTGCGATCAAATCCAGAGACCTCAAAACCCTTAAAAGGTATTCCTGCCATTTCGACAAGAGGCTTCTCTACCCCATTGGGAGTACCTGCAAAATACACTTCGTGACCACGCTCTTGCAGCACCTCTGCAAGAGCAAGTGCAGGATTGATATGGCCAGCGGTTCCACCGCCTGACAAAACTATACGCATCCTTTTTACCTCCTTGACGCCCAATACGTTGAATTGGGCTTTATTTTCCTCAAGTCGAAAACTTTAACATCCCTTAAGAGGGTCGCCCTCTATTTCCGCTACCATGCACCACTTGAAATGAGCCTCGCATCGCATTACCCCGATACGGCTGGGCAGCTTGATTAAACCTTGAAGCCGTCCTGCGCACCGTGGAACCTTGACGCTGCGGTTGTGCATACGTTGATACTACATGTAATTGTTCGCGACGTTGACGATACTCGTCTTCATTATGAGAATCAAAAGAAATAGCCAAAATGATTCCCACCAACAAAAGCGAGGAAATCATTGAAGATCCACCCGAAGAGATAAAGGGAAGCGGCTTACCTGTTGTGGGGAACAATCCAACCACGCAAGCAATATTCAAAAATGCCTGGAATACGATCATTGTGGTCAGACCTGCTGCCACAAACCCACTAAACATAGATTTTGATTGACTTGCAATAAGGAATCCTCCACGAAGGAATACCAAAAAGGCAACAATTACTAAAAGAGCACCCACGAGGCCGAGCTCCTCGCCGATGATAGCAAAAATGAAGTCGGTCTCCGCTTCAGGAAGATACTGCAACTTTTCGTATGAATTTCCTATTCCTACACCAAAGACTCCCCCTGCAGCAAGCGCCTTGAATGAATGAATCAGCTGATATCCCGTTCCTTGCTCGTCTGCCCAAGGATCCAAAAAGTTAAAAAGTCGATCAGAGCGGTAGCTTGAAACCAAAATAGAAATCAAGACCATCACGGCACCAAGCGCTAACAAACCAATTATTGCCCTGCTCGGCAGGCCCGATAGTACCAAAACCATGAAAAGGCCCACACAACAAATAAGCGTAGTACCGAGGTCTGATTGCGTGATAAACAAAAACCCTAAAGGAATGATGATAAAAATTGCCGCTTGTCTAAATACTTCCTGCATATCAATTGCGCCGTTGCGATAATCTTCGGCAATGCGTGCCGCTAAAAGCACAAATGCAATTTTTGCAAATTCGGAAATCTGGATACTCACAGGACCAATAATCAGCCAGCGCTTTGCACCAAGGCCAACGGTGCCTAAGAGGGCAGTCAAAACAAGAAGAGCCACGCAGATACCCCAAAACACCAGAGCGCCTGCTCCGCGCAAGAAATCATGCTTCCCAAACAGAATAGCCGCCACCGCAAATACGATGCCGATAACCACAAACGCGCACTGTTTAATAGCCTCTCCCGTTGAATCTCCCTGCTCAACAAAAGCAGTGATAGACGAAGAGGAATACACCATGACAAGGCCTAAAACGACCAAGGCAAGCGTAGATAAAGCAACCATCACCCGCGGTGCCATGATGTGTGCTGGTGCACTTTTAAAAAACGAACGTGAGGGCGATTTGCTGCGTTTAGAGTTTGTTTGTTCCGCCCGTGGCATAATCCTGTTTAAGCACCCCTTTCCTTGCTTCGCTGGGCTACCAATTGCTTAAACACCTCACCGCGCTCCTCGAAACAGGAAAACTCATCGAATGAAGCACACGCAGGTGACAAAGCAACAATGTCGCCCGAAGTGGCATGAGACAGTGCTTCATCAAGAGCATCTTCCAAATGGGAGGCGCGATATACCGGTATTGATGCATGCGAAAACGCCTCAAGAAAACGAGGGCCAGCCTCACCAAAACAAACAACCGCCTTGCAATGTCGGCAAGCCTGCTCGACCAATTCGGCAAGATCAGTACCCTTATCATCGCCACCCAACAAAACTATAGGTTGTTTCTCTCCAAAAGCAGCAAGGGCTTTCAAAGTAGCATCAACATTGGTAGCTTTAGAATCGTTGTAGCATTCAATACCCTCGATCGAACCACAGGGTTCAATGCGATGCTCGAGAGGCATAAACGATGCCAATGCACGAGCAATATCACTTACTGAACAACCCAGCGCATGCGCTGCTGCTGCAGCTGCCAAAGCATTCGATGCGTTATGCTCCCCTTTGATTTGCAAATCGCTTCCCGCAATAATTTCAAATCTGCCTTCAGGGTACTCAAGACACAATACCCCTTTTTCATCAATAAAGGCTGCATTATCTGAACCGCACGCAAGACGCATGTTGCCCTGAATGCCTGCAGCCGTGCCCATAGGAATAGAGCGAAACTTTCGGGAAGGATCGTTTTTGAGTTCGCGCACAAATCCACGAACCACTTCGTTGGTCGCATCTAAAATTACCGTGGCATCTTCAGTGCAGTTTACATAGATATTTTGCTTTGCCTTGGCATATGCTTCAAAACTTCCATGCCACTTTAAGTGGTCGGGGGTGATATTAAGAAGCACTGCAACTTCAGGAGCAAAATGTTTGATCGAAGCAAGTTGATAGGAAGAAACCTCAGCGACATAGCACGAATAGATTTCTTTAGAAACTTCTTCGATGCAAGCATCTCCAATATTTCCTACAGCGCAAACGTTTTTACCGCACTCTTTTAAGACATGAGCAATAAGGGAAGTGGTTGTTGTCTTTCCGTTGGTACCAGTAATGGCAACCCAGACAGAGTCTTTAGCGCTTTCGCGCCATGCAAGCTCCACTTCACTTATCAGTTCCTTAGAGCAGCTGGCAGCTGATTGATAGAATGCAGAATTCTCTGAAATACCTGGACTTGCCACGCATAGGTCATACGACCCCGTAACCTCTTCGGTATCGAAAAGTACTACCGCACCCTGAGAGGTAAGACTTTTGGCAAAATCCTGAGCCTGCACAGAAGAAGTACCTGCATATACCGTTAAGGATGCGACGCGAGATCCTAGCTGTTTTGCAAAATAGGTACTAGCCGCCTTGCCCGATTTGCCCAGGCCCAAGACAAGAACATCCCCTAAAACAGT
The DNA here is from genome assembly GCA_000435475.1 of Cryptobacterium sp. CAG:338. Taxonomy (GTDB): domain Bacteria; phylum Actinomycetota; class Coriobacteriia; order Coriobacteriales; family Eggerthellaceae; genus Anaerotardibacter. The sequence goes on from FR896051.1 coordinate 46,311, forward strand.
AGGAGCATGCTTTTTTGACACATCGAAAGAAACTGTTTCGCTAAACTTTTCCGCCATTTCTTTACCCCATAAGTGATTGAGCGAAATATAAACAGAAGCCTACTGCTGCAAGAGCCGCAGAAATAATCCAGAAGCGAATAACAACTTTTACTTCACTCCAGCCCTTCTTCTCAAAATGATGATGAAGAGGAGCCATCAAGAACAGACGCTTCCGTGTACGCTTGAAATAAAAGACCTGAATCATAACTGAAAGCGTTTCAACCACAAAAAGGCCTCCGATGATAATGGAGAGTACTTCTGTTTTTGAAACGATCGCTAAACAACCAAGCGCAGTGCCAAGGGCAAGGGACCCCGTATCACCCATAAAGATATCTGCGGGATATGAGTTGTACCATAAAAAGCCAATACAGCAGCCTGCGAAAGCAGCCGCCACGATAGCACTATCGAGAAGACCAGCACGAAAAGCAATAGCCGCCATTACCACAATGACCACCATAAAAGTACCACTCAACAAACCATCAAGTCCGTCAGTTAAATTGGTGGCATTACTCATACCGGCAAGCAAAATATCCGCAAAGATAAGATAAAGCCAAGGGATGCTAAAATCCCCTCCTGCTGGCACTTCGATAGGTAACGTGGTGGTAAATATACCCAAGTCAAACGTGTATACAAACGGAATCTCAACCGTCGGTGGAACACCGAGCCAGTTTACCGCAGCTAAAACAAAAGCACTCGCAATAAGGAATTGACCTATAAGTTTTGCTTTAGGGGACAAACCAAGAGAACGCTCGTGAGCAACTTTGGAGGCATCGTCGAACAGACCAAGAGCGCCCGTTGCTAAAACCGCACCCATAATTAACCAGGTTTCCGGAACGGGTTCGGCCAAAATTGCCACCACAATGGTTGCAGCAATCAGCATGATAACGCCACCCATAGTTGGCGTACCCTGCTTTACCAGATGGCTTTCGGGACCATCTGCACGAACAAACTGCCCAATGAGATGCTTGCGCAAAAATTTAATAAAAGCAGGCATCAAAGCGATCGTTACGATAACGCCCAAGAAAATAGCGAGAAAGACCATAAAGGTCGGGTATTCAACAAAGGAAACCATAACTAGCTCAACAACTCCTTGGCTATCCTATCGAGCTCCATGAAGTGAGAAGCCTTTAGCAAAAGCGTATCACCAGGAGCAATATGCTCTCGCAAAAAAGCAAGCGCTTCTTCGCGAGTATCTACTACATGTATGCGCTCAGGAGCAAACCCTGCCGATTGGGCTGCTTGTCCAATGAGGCGAGCAAGCTCGCCCACGCAAATCAGAAAATCAATATTAGCACGAGCGGCAAATCTTCCAACGGATTCATGAGCAGCAGGAGCAAACGAACCAAGTTCACCCATATCTCCTAGAACCGCAAAACGACGCCCTTCAACACGCATTGCCTTTAAAAGGGAAAGTGAAGCACGCATGGAATCGGGATTTGCATTATAGGCATCATTGATTACCGTAAATCCCTGGTCGGAATGAAGAATTTCCTGCCTTCCTCCCTCTGGCATTGATGCTTCAAGCGCCGCAACGATTTCTTCTAAGCTCATTCCAGCCAGGTATCCAACCGCCGCAGCAGAACAAGCATTAGAGACGTTATGTATACCGCGCAAAGAAAGCTTGCACTCCATACGATCTACATCGATTGAAGACGAGGCTACCTTCATTTCACTCGTTGCATCGCCTTCTTTATTTCGCATAAAACCACTTGCGCACAAAACAAAGGAAGGATAGCCATCGCAATCGAGTTGTACCTCTTCGGCCCAAACGCAGGGAACCGATGACTGTTTATGCGATTCAGTAGCTACCTTCGAGCCATCAAAAAGCACCTTCAAGATCGAAGAATTTTGCGCTTCGGAGCACTCCCATACAAAATCGGTCATATCGTCTGCAGCATTAAGAAATGCCACGCCCTTTTCGACAGGCAGAGAAGCAATCAATTCTGCTTTTGCACAAGCGATGTTTTCCCTACTGCCCAATAGTTCAATATGACTTTCACCTACATTGGTAATCAAGCCCCAGTCGGGCTTAACAAAAGAACAGAGCTGCTCGATTTGACCTGAACCGCGCATACCCATCTCTACTACGATCATCTCAGTATCGGGATCTGCATTTAAGAGCGTACGCGGAACACCTAATTCGTTATTTTGATTTGCCTTTGTTGCAATACACGAAAAACGTGCCGATAGAACGTCGCGCACAAGATTTTTGGTAGTTGTTTTGCCGGTAGAACCGGTAATACCAATGACACGTCCTTTAAGAACGCCACGATATCCGCTGGCAAGTTGAGTAAACGCCTCGTGCGTTGAAGATACGCGCAGAATCGCCGTTGCTGATTCTTCCGCACATGCTATTACCTCTTCTGGGAGGTCCTTCATGACCAAAACAGCAACTGCTCCTGATTTACAGGCAGACTCCACAAAATCATGGCCATCAACCCGCTCTCCCGGCAGTGCAACATAAACAAATCCAGGCTCAACTTCTCGCGAATCCCAGGTAATACCGCATGCTTCTTTTTCTAAGTCGCAAGCAGAATTCAGGAGGTGAGCACCACTAAAACGAGCGATCTTGTCAACCGAAAGACGCATAACGTTAACCGAACACCTTCTTCAGTTCTTCGGCAGCAACTTCACGGTCATCGAAGTGATGCTTTTCGGTGCCTATTATTTGATAGTCCTCATGACCTTTGCCCGCAATCAAGACAGCATCTCCGGGTTGAGCAAGCGCAATAGCCCGCGCAATTGCTTCGTGACGATCAGCGACCACTTCATAATGATCGCTACCTTCGCTCATTCCTGCCACAATATCTTCAATGATCGCCTGAGGATCTTCTGTTCGTGGATTATCTGAAGTAACTACCGCATAATCGGCAGCCAAAGCAGCCTTTCCCATAATGGGACGCTTGCCTGAATCGCGATCGCCTCCGCAACCAAACACAACAATTGTCTTGCCTTCGCTTTCAAGCGCAGATACTGAAGCGATAGCTTTCTCAAGAGCATCAGGCGTATGAGCATAGTCTACATACACCGAGATACCTCCATCGTTTTCAACCGATACACGCTGCAAGCGGCCTGGCACCGCAGGAACATCGCGTAGCGCCTCAACAATCGCAGATGGAGCATAACCGAGCTGCAAAGCAACGCCGAAAGCTGTCATGACGTTCTCTACGTTAAAGCGGCCCACCAAAGGATAGGTCACCGTATAGTTTGTCCCTCTTACCGATAGCTCAACACGAGTTTGGGCAGCACCATACTCCACTTCAACGGGGTGAATTTGTGCCGAAGGATCAAATCCTGTAGTAACAATGACATCTTCATTTGCGGAAGTGCGCTTGAGGAGTTCTTTTCCCCATGCACTATCAATATTGATAACACGCTTTGCAGGATAGTCCTTTGAGAAGAGACGAGCCTTTGCGGAAAAATACGCCTCGAACGTTTTATGGTAGTCAAGATGGTCTTGCGTGAGATTGGTAAAAGCGGTTACTGCAAATTTCGTAGCCCACGTACGCTCCAAATCGAGTGCATGAGAACTAACCTCCATAGAAACCACACCACAACCTTCATCACGCATCATGGCAAAGAGTTTTTGTAGATCGGGTGATTCGGGCGTAGTATGAGAAGAAGGACGATGTTGTCCTTCAATTTCAATTCCAACCGTACCAATAAGGCCGGTTTTATTTCCGAGCACCTGAGCTATATGATTTACCAGATAAGTGGTTGTAGTTTTGCCGTTGGTGCCCGTTACTCCAACCAAGGAAAAGGCTTCTGAAGGATTGCCGTAAAAACGGGAAGCAAGGCGGGCCATCGCCTTACGAGAATCCTTTACCACAACCTCCGTAACCTCAGTTGCATCAGCTAAATACACCTTACGTTCCACAATAAGAACGCGCGCGCCACGATCGATGGCGTCTTGCGCAAATGAGTGTCCGTCAGCCTTTAAACCAACGATGCAGCAAAACGCATCTCCTGGTTTCACTGCGTCGCTTCGATACGCAATTCCTGATACGGGTTCTTCGGGATTACCAATAATGGTGCAATCTATTCCTGAAAATAGTTCTCCACATGTTTTATACGTCATGGAAACCTCAATTCTGAGTAATGTTGTAGCGATCTATCGCAAAGGTCATTATATCGTGAAACGCTTCAACCGTTTGTCTCTCCCCAGGAACATCGTATGCGCCCACAAAACACACCAGATTAGTAGAGGAATCAGGTAAATAGCCCACAAAGGAAATATTGTAAACACCCTGCTGGTATCCGCCCTGATCCGAAGCGATTTCTGCAGTTCCCGTCTTGCCGACAACGCGATAACCTTCAATTTGAGCATCGGTACCCGTACCGCGATCAACGGTTGCTTGCATCATAGTTTCAAGCTGATCAATTGCGCTTTGATTGTCGGTAATCTGACTGGTTGTGTAAGCGCGATCCTCTTCTTCGGTCGGCACATCCAATAGGAAATGTGGCTGAGTGGCAGTTCCATTATTAGCAAGCGCTGCATAAAAACGTATCATTTCGATAGGCGTAGTAGTAAGGCCTTGGCCAAAGCTGATGTTATACCCTTGAACTTCCGACCATTGATCGCGGGGCGATACGTAGCCCTGCGCTTCACCTGGATAATCCACTCCCGTCGTTTCGGTAAGCTGATATTTTTGAATGTATTCGTAGAGTTTCTCAAAGCCCATATCGCGCGCAATAAGAGACACTCCTACGTTCGACGAATCCGCAATGATGGTGGTGGCGCTCATGGTTTCATCGCCGCGCTCGTGTGAGTCGGTAATGGTATAGTCATCAACCTTCAAAGCAGCAGGACAGAAATACTCCGTATCAGGGTTTACAATACCCTCTTCCAATGCAGCAAGCATAGTGGCTGCTTTCATGGTTGATCCAGGCTCGTATGACGACGAAATAGACGAAAGATTCGTTGCTCCTTCTTCTATTTTCGTAAGATCAGTTATGTCAAAAGTAGGCGAAGAAGAGCATGCATAAATTTCCCCTGTGGCAGAGTCCATAAGCATCGCTGATCCGCCAGAACCTTGTACCTCTTCAACTCGTAGCGCGAGTGCTTCCTCGAGTTTTTGCTGCATATCAATATCAATGGAAAGTACGATATCCTGACCATTAACCACTTCAGCGGTAACCTGTTCAGTACCAGGAACAGGAACACCCTCTTTGCTGTACTCCAAAGTCTTCTGACCTGCCGTACCACCCAGAATATCGTCGTAGTACAACTCAAGGCCGGTAATAGCATCGCCATCCGAATTGAGTACACCAATTATCTGGCTAGCAGTAGCACCACAAGGATATACACGTTTGGATGTTTTCTCGTAATCAACGCCTTCAATGCCCAAGTCTTTAATGGCATTCATATCATCTTCATCAGCGCCTTTAAAGAGATAAACAAAATTCGTGTCTTGCTGAATTTTGTCCTTATACTCTTGCGCTTCCCCTCCGCACGCATTAGCAAGTGCTGTTGCAAGTCGATCAACTTTATCGGCACTTACCACATGAGGATGGCAGAAAATATTGTACGCATCGACCGTTGTTGCCAGGATCGTACCATTGCGGTCGTAAATCGTGCCTCGACGCGGTTCAATATCAACCGTGACTTCACGTGAAGTGCCTCTATCAAGATTGTTTTGTGCATCTATTACTTGAAGCCACACAAGACGACACGCCAAAATAACCGCAACAGCTAAGAACACGAGAAGGATAATGCCTAATCGTCCATTAAACATATCTCTATCGAAGCTACTTGTGGAAAACCGTGAAGATCTACTATTCCGTTGAGGACTTTGGTGGTGGCGCGAAGATGCGGACCTTGGTCCTTGCACCCGCTGCGAATGGGAACGCCGCGAAGTATGCCTCTCGACCATAAGAGTTTATCCTTGCGAAGTAATGCGAGAAACGCTTCCCGCAAAAGAAAGATTACCTGCAGAGTCAATGGAAACCGGATCGACCGAAAGAGTGATAGTTTCCGAGCTTACCCCTGCTTGCATCTTTAATTTTTCATCAGCCTGAGTACGAATGTTGCTCGGACTTGAAAGCAGGCTTTCCTGAACCGCCAGTGATTCACCTGTAGTACGAGCATCGGCAATTTGAGTACGTAAATCACTTGCTTGAGAAGCAGTGCTATAAGCAGCAGAAGCAAGTCCAACACGAACAAAACCAATGATCAAAAATACCACAAGGCAAGCAATGACCACTTTTATGCCCGTTACGGCGAAATCAGAAAGCGCTGGATTTACCGCATGCTTTCTGCCAGGAACAACACGAACCGAAGGAGCTGATGGCGAATAGGGCCTAGCAACTTCATGATCGTAGCGATATGCTGGTACGCCTGCCATCTGCTCACCTCCTTGGTGCGTTTTAGTAGTTCATACGGAGCGAGGCAGTTAAATGTTTTCATCTAAGCGTTGCGCTACTCGAAGTTTTGCACTGCGCGAACGCGGATTTCGTTTTATTTCATCAGGAGACGGCAGAATCGGTTTTCGCGTAAGAACTTTCAATACCGGCTTGTTCCCACAAACACAAATTGGTAAGTCGGGAGGACAAGTACAACCCGTAGACATTTTCTTAAACAGGTCTTTAACTATACGATCCTCAAGCGAGTGGTAGCTAATTACTGCAATATGACCTCCAGGAGCCAGCCAGCGAATAGCTGCCTCTAAGCCACTGCGCAACACGTCGAGCTCGCCATTGACTTCAATACGAAGTGCTTGAAACGTGCGCTTCGCGGGATGACCACCCGCACGTCTTGCCGAAGCAGGAACGGCTGCCTTGATAACCTCGACCAATTCTTCGCTTGTGGTAAGAGGTTTTTCCTTGCGTGCCGCTACGACAAATTCTGCAATGCGACTTGCCCACTTTTCATCAGAATACTGACGGATGACCCGAGCGAGATCTGCTGCGTTATAAGTGTTGATGATCTCAGCTGCGGTTAAAGTTTGATTACTCGGATCCATCCGCATATCAAGAGGGCCAGTTTCCTTAAAGGAAAAGCCACGAGCAGGTGTATCGATTTGCACCGACGAAACTCCCAGATCGAACAATATTGCGTCGATCGAAGGAATTTGCGCTGCTACCAAAAGTGCATCCAAGTCTCCAAAGTTGCCTTCTACCACATCTATTTCAGGGCGAATGGCTTCTGGCAAAGCTTCCAAGCGCTCACGCGCCGCTTTGCGTGCCACCGCATCTTGATCAATACCAATAAGATGACCTGTTCGACCGATGTGTTTCGCAACTTCCAGAGAATGTCCTGCCCCACCGAGTGTAGCGTCTACGTAAGTTTGTCCTTCGGACAAATGGAGAGCTTCAATGCACTCAGAAAGCAGAACGGGAATATGCCGATATTCATTTGTCATTGTTCGCGCGCCTTACCCTAGCTCACCAAGGAAGCCACATCGGTGTCTTCCACGAACTGGCTCCAACGCTCCTCGTCCCAAATCTCAAAGTGATCGGTATCGCCTACAATAACAACGTCTTTATCAAGCGAAGCGGAATCGCGCTGCTGGGGGGACAGATGAATGCGACCCGAGTTATCCACTTCGCATGGTTTTGCACGAGAATTTAAAACCTTACGCTGAGCAACCATCTTTCGGTTGCTTGCGCTATAGCCACCCTGCGCTTCAAAAAGGCTTTCAACCCAGGCAGAGAACGCTTCAGTTTCAAAAACCAGAAGACATTGATCCGTAGGATCAGGTGTCACCCTAAGATTCTCGGAAAGAACCTTGCGGAATTCAGCAGGAAGAGACAAGCGTCCCTTGGCATCCAGCTTTCGGCTGTATTCGCCAAGCAGCTCGCTCACAACTGTTCTCCTTCCAGGGTTCCCTCGTGGAGTTAATTTTAGGCGAGCGAATCCCACTTTGCAACACAAAATGGGAATTCCACCCACCTTTCTCCCCCTCTTTCCCCCCACGATTTACCACGTGTTTTATTTTTTCCAGGGGATTTACCTAGATATAGACACAATATCTAGGGGTACCACTAAATATGGTTTGACCAAAACGTGGGAGAAAGTGGGAGACTTTATGACGAAAGCGTGAATTATGGACAACTGAGAGGTATCTGCCTCACTTGCAACCATGGGATTCAACTACAGACTGAAGGAATCTTCTAATTTAATGCCATTGCGTGTGTTCGATGTTGTGCATTCCCTATCGAGCATCGTTGTATATCCTCTACCGAACATCGCTGCGCGCTCTTTATATCTACGCGTTCTTCATTGAGGGGTTGTTGCTGTTCTTTTTTAAGAGTTGTTGCGCGGATGCGCCGCTAGATACTCTTCTCGCAAATGAGCCGTTTGCACATGAGTATAAATTTGAGTGGTTGAAATATCAGAATGCCCCAACATTTCTTGAATTGAACGAAGGTCCGCACCACCTTCAAGCAAATGCGTGGCAAAAGAATGACGCAACGTATGAGGATGCAAGTTTTTTATACCGATACGGAGACCAGCTTTTTCTACCACCTTATGCACGCTCTGACGAGAGAGCCGCCCTCCACGTGCATTTAAGAACAAGGCGGGGCTTGGGTGTGCCTTGCTACACGTAAGATAAGGTCGCGAATCTTGCAAATATATCTGGACGCGCTCAATAGCCAATCCCGAAAAGGGCACCAGACGCTCTTTCGATCCTTTTCCTAAGACCCGAAGCGTACCTTCATCAAACCGAACACGATCAAGATCGAGTCCCACCAGCTCACTCACCCGCAGACCACACCCATAAAGCACCTCTAAAATGGTGGCGTCTCGAATTTCTAAGGGCGTTACAAAAGGCATTCCATCAAGCAGAGAACACACCTGATTAATACTAAGTACATCGGGAAGTTTCTCTGGTTTTTGAGGAATTCCCACCATCTGAGCTGGATCTTTCGAGACAAGATTTTCTCGCACCAAAAATTTATGGTAGCCCTTAATGGTGGAGGTGCGGCGTGCGATCGTAGAAGCTGCGAGACCCCTCTTGTGCAGGCTTGACTGAAATGCCAGAATTTCTTCGCGTGATATTTCTGATGCTTCTTTTACCTGGTACGTGTCTTTTAAAAAAGAAAGATAATCATCTAAGTCTTCTCGATAAGCGCGCACCGTTGCAGGCGAAGCTCCTCGTTCTGCCACTAAGTAACCTATATAGTCTTGCACGAAAAACATAAGCCCAAATCGCTTACTGTTGGATTCTTCCATGAACTTCTAAGCGTCCACAACCTAGGCGCTTAGATCTATCACTATTCTACTGACGCTATTGTAGTTAAAGCGGATTATGATTTAAACAAACTTTGGCTTCTCGTGTGTCAGATGAGCCTTATTGCAAGCAGCATCAACAAATCCCACAAAGAGAGGGTGGGGCTTAGTGGGACGACTCTTGAATTCAGGATGACCTTGGCTGGCGATAAACCACGGATGGTCAGGAAGCTCAATCATTTCCGTCAAACGCCCATCAGGTGAAAGTCCACAGATATTCAAGCCTGCTTCAACCAGTACTCCACGATACGCATTATTTACCTCATAGCGATGACGATGACGCTCGTAGATTACTTCTTCTCCATACACTTGATATGCAAGCGAATCTTTTTCGAGCTTACAGGGATACGCACCAAGACGCATCGTGCCACCCTTGTCTTCCACATCTTCCTGCTCAGGCATGAGATCAATAACGGGATATTGCGCTTCCTCATCAAATTCAGCCGATGTGGCACCCTGGAGTCCCGCCACGTGGCGCGCAAACTCGCACACTGCCGCCTGCAGCCCTAAGCAAATTCCCAAATAAGGAATGTTGTGCTCTCGTGCGAACTGCGCAGCGACAATCTTGCCCTCAAACGCACGTTGACCAAAACCACCTGGCACCAAAATGCCATCCATGTCGCCTAAAGTTGCTTGCACTGTTTCAGCCGAAAGCTCTTCGCCGTCAACAAGATGAATGGAAGCATGCACTCCGTTTGCCACCGCTGCGTGCCCTAATGCCTCAATTACCGAAAGATAGGCATCAGGCAAACTTACATACTTACCAACAATAGCGATATTTACTTCCCCTTCACAGGCATCTGCCGCAGCAAGGAAATTCTTTAAAGGAGAAAGATCTGCTTCGGGTGCAGAAAGATTCATGCGCTTAAGAACCTGCACATCAAATTCCTGATCAAACAACGAAAGCGGAACTTGATAAATCGAAGGAGAATCTACGCAAGAAAGGACATGCTCTACCTCAACGTCACAAAACAAAGCAATTTTTTCTCTAACTTGATCAGTTATTTCATGATCGGAGCGACACACAATAAAATCAGGCTGAACGCCAAGCGAGCGTAACTCTTTAACACTATGCTGAGTGGGTTTGGTTTTTACCTCGTGTGCAGCCGCGATATAAGGCACCAGGGTTACATGAATAAAACAAACATCGCCTTCAGGACGTTCCTTTTTAAATTGACGCGCCGCCTCAATAAAAGGAAGCGATTCAATATCGCCAATAGTGCCACCAATTTCAGAAATCACGATATCGGCGTTCGATTGATCAGCAATGCGACGCAGACGATCTTTAATTGCCTCTGTCACATGAGGAATAACCTGCACCGTTCCACCTAGAAAATCTCCTCGACGTTCACGAGCAATAAGACTTTTATAGATTGATCCTTGAGTAAAGTTGGATTCGCGCGAAAGATTTTCATCGATAAAGCGCTCGTAATGCCCTAAATCCAAATCGCCTTCATGACCATCTTCAGTTACGAACACTTCACCATGTTGGAAAGGAGACATGGTACCCGGATCTACATTCAAATAAGGATCCATTTTTTGCATGGTTACCTTGTAACCACGAGCTTTAAGCAAATGGCCCAACGAAGCGGCGGTAATTCCTTTTCCCAACGATGAAACTACGCCACCTGTCACAAAAATATGCTTTGCCATGATGCTCCTTAAATGATTTATCTCTTGATCTTTACTTACTGATCTTTGCTTGTCTTCTAATCTTCGCCTACTAGTTTTTGTCCATTTCAGTTCTATTCTAATGAGCTATGTTTCAAAACATTTAACATCAGTACTTCAAGGAAAGGTTTTACACACTCGAAACATCTATTGAAATGATAATTCGGCATCCATCGCGCTTGGAATGATGCTTTTGCATTCATAGCGCCCAGATTGATAGTTAGACATCCGTAGTGCTCGAATTGACAGATAGGCATTCATAACGCTTCTCTCCATGAATGCTTTGCGACGAAAAATAATCTGAATAACAGATTTTTTATAAGCCCGCCAAGCCCTGCTTTATACTAATTTGGTTACGACGACAATCACAGCTATCTACAAGATGAGAGGATTATTCCATGCGCATCGGTTTTGATAACGACAAATACATTGCCCTACAGGCTGAGCACATCCGTGATCGCATTAGCCAATTTGGCGGCAAATTGTATTTGGAGTTTGGCGGCAAATTGTTTGACGACTTCCACGCTTCTCGCGTATTGCCCGGCTTTGAACCAGATAGCAAAATTCGCATGCTTAAGCAATTAATTGATGACGTAGAAATTATTGTGAGCATCAATGCTAACGATATCGAAAAATCCAAAATGCGCGGGGATCTTGGCATCACCTACGACGAAGACGTGTTGCGCTTGCTTGATATTTTCCAATCGATGGGCTTCGCTACCGCAGGTGTAGTGATTACTCAGTTCGAAAATCAGCCCTCAGCGCTTGCTTTCCGTCATCGCCTCGATACGCTTGGCATCAAAAGCTACCTGCACTACCCTATCGCAGGCTATCCTTATGATACGGCACGTATTGTAAGCGAAGAAGGCTATGGGCGTAACGAATATATTGAAACCACGCATCCTCTAATAGTAGTAACGGCTCCAGGTCCCGGCTCTGGCAAAATGGCAACTTGTCTCTCTCAGCTCTATCACGAGCACAAACATGGTGTTGAGGCTGGTTATGCAAAATACGAAACTTTCCCTATTTGGAATCTGCCGCTAAAGCACCCTGTAAATATCGCCTATGAAGCCGCAACGGTAGATCTCAATGACGCTAACACGATCGATCCGTTCCATCTGGAAGCCTACGGCGAAACCACCGTTAACTACAATCGCGATGTAGAAATTTTCCCTGTACTTAAAGCTATGATGGAGCGAATTTTGGGCACAAGTCCCTACCAGTCTCCTACCGATATGGGTGTCAATATGGCTGGCAAAGCAATCGTTGATGATGAAGCGGTACGCGAAGCGGCAAAGATGGAAATCGTACGTCGCTATTTCCAAGCAGCCGTAGAAGCTCGACGGAGCGGAAGTGGACAAGAATATGTTGAGCGACTCGAGCTTCTTATGAATCAGGCAGGCGTTGATGTCAATTACTCCCCCGCACGATCTGCTGCTCTTCTCAAAGAAGAAACAACGGGACGTCCAGCAGGCGCAATGGTTCTTCCCGATGGAAGCGTGGTAACTGGCAAAACTTCAGATCTGCTTGGTGCTGCCTCCTCCCTTCTTATGAACGCCCTAAAAGGAGTCGCAGGTGTCGATGATGCCGTAGATGTCATTAGTAATGAAGTTATCGAGCCGATCTGCGAGCTCAAAACTTCGACGCTTAATTCAAGAAATCCACGCCTTCATTCCGACGAAACGCTCCTTGCCCTTTCAGTGACAAGCGCTACCGATCCGTTGGCAAAACAGCTTATCGACCATGCAGGCGACCTAAAAGGCTGTGATGCGTTCTTCAGTGTGATCATTTCTTCCACTGACGAAAAGCTCTATCGAACCCTTGGCATCAATGTATGCTGCGAACCAAAGTATGAGCAGCGCAGGTACTACCACCGCTAAGGCGGTATCTCTGCAATCAAATGGTCAGCGAGTGCACCTATGGTATACTCGCTGAAACCTATTCACTGACATATTGTTTAAAGTTTTCTAGGGTTCCGCTGAGTTATTCAGCTTTACTCAGGCTGGTCCAAGAGAAAACAGCTACCGATCGGTAGCCACCACGGAGGGATAAAAGCCCGGGAGCAACAAATGTTGTTCCCGGGCTTTCTTTACGAGAAAGGTATCGAACATGACCACGGTGAAATACATCCGCCACAAACGATCCTTGAAGATTCATTAAGCCAAAAGTAATCCACGAAAGTTTATCCCTCGCAAGATCAAAACAAACGAATGAAAGGAACGTCGTGACCAACTACGCCACCTCAATGTCGGACCCCTCTTCAAGACGAAAGCATAGTTTTGCTTGGATTTGCCTAGTTCTGTCGGGCTGCCTTGAAGTGGTCTGGGCTTACACCATGAAGTTATCTCACGGTTTTAGCGATCCCCTCTATACCGTCATAACCATCGTGATATTGGCAGCAAATCTATTCTTGCTCGAAAAGCCTGTTGCAGTATTAGGCATCGGAGTCTCGTATGGTGTCTTCACGGGGCTGGGTATTGTAGGCACCACTATCGTAGGAGCGGTAAGTCTGGGTGAGACGCTCGACCCCATCAAAATAGCCTCAATCGCCATCTTGATGATCGGCGTTATTGGTTTGAAGTTTTGCGACGCAAAAGAAGCGGCGCAAAAAGCAGCAAAAATGGTAGAACAATACAATTCGCAAACTATTCAACACGCCACTTCTCCTCAAGAAGGTGATGCCAAATGATGTGGATCGTTTTATTCATATCTTCGTTTTTTGAGCTTGGATTCACGGTTTGCCTGAAACTTTCTGAGGGATTTCGCAAAAAGAAATGGACAGTCCTTTGCATCTGTTCGACGATCTGCTCAATAGGGCTGCTCTCAATTGCGACAACCGAATTGCCCCTAAGCGTTGCTTATGCGGTATGGACCGGTGTTGGCGCCGTACTAATTACGTTGTTCGGCATTGCTGTGTTTAAGGAAAGCAAAAACCCTTTGAAACTGTTCTTCTTAGCTCTTGTTCTTCTAGGGGTTATAGGCTTACGTTTAAGCGGCGTTGCTCATTAGCGTGAATCTATCTCTATCGCGCATGCTTGCCGCGCTTTTTCGGCAAAAAACGCCCAAATAACTTACGCCCAATACGCTCCAGGACGGAAAATTCTTCAACACGGAAAAGCCGGCATAATCCAAACGATACAACCAGACCAACACATCCCGAAATCGCAAGAATGACAACCGCCTCTAATACGGCATTAATTGCAATATTTGCAAGGAGCAACGATAAGCCGTTTGCCAAAATTCCCGCAAGAATCGCCCCTATTAAACCAGCGAGCGCAGACTTAACAAAAACTGCTACAATGCCACGATTGCCATAACTACCAACTTTGCTTCGCACGATAAGCGAGCAAATAACCATCATGATGGCATAAAATGCCAGGTCAGAAATGGGAATACCTGCTAAGCCTAGCACTTCAGGCTGACACAGGTACCAGTACCCTGCTACCTGGCCCAAACGAACAATGAAATCGATAATCGCAAATTTCATAAAGCTTCGAAGTGCAGCAAAAACACGATACATGTACATATATCCCGCATAAAAAGGCAGGCTTACCACCCATATCGACAGGATGGTGCCAACGTTAGCAACTTCCTCCGCCGTAAAGGCACCCGCCTGAAACAGCTGCATTAATGGCTGAGCAAGAGCGCCAACCAAGAACGCTAAGGGAATAATCAAAAAGAAAGTCGAACGCAAACCTGAGCGAATAAACCCTCTAAAGCCATCCCAATCTTCTCGCGCTGCGCAGTCCGAAAGTTCTGTCAAAAGCGTTGTCGAGAGCGATACTGCAATTACGCCGTACGGCAGCTGATACCACGTCCAAGCATAGTTGAGTGTGGAGGGGCCGTTCGGTGCCGCTTCCAGCGAAAACGCATTACGACAACTAAACGTAATCATGGTACCCGCAATATACAAAAACATAGGAGCTGCCACTTTAAGCGCTTCCACCAACATAGGATCGCGCAAATTAATATGTGGTCGATACTGAAACCCCTGTTTAATAAGTGCAGGTATCTGAACTCCAAACTGACACAGTACGCCCGCCGAAGTGCCAATTGCAAGCCACCAGAGAGCCACTTCTTGATTCCATGCAGAAAGCGGCACGAAACCAAACATCACAACGGTAACGACAATGTTATTAATAACCGGAGCCAAGGAGGGCATTAGGTAGGTTCGTTCCGCATTCAAAATGCCCGTAATAACTGCACCTACGCCATAAAGCAAAATCTGAATCGCGAAAATTCGGAAAAAGAAAATGGCAAGCTCTTTCGATTCTCCTTGGTCAACGGTAAAGGTTTGCGTTTCGATTACCGCAGGAGAAAAGAACGAGCATGCCAACGTTAAAATGCCTAGTGCAATGATAGTTATCGACAAGATATTTGAAGCGAAATCATACGCCCCTCTATTACCTTCCTTTTCTTTCATCAACAAATAGAGCGGCAAAAACGCCGTCGCCAAAACGCCCGAAGCCGCCAACTCGTAAATCATTGCTGGCATATTGTAGGCAATCTGATAGGCAGAAGTAAGCAACGTATTGCCTAAAGCAAAGGCCATTGCCCAAGTACGCAGCAAACCTGTAACGCGCGAACCCAGCGTACAAAGGGTAATCAAACCCGTGTTTTTTATAATGCTATCTTGTGAATCGTTTGCCATATGTCCTCGCGTTGCGTCTATAATTGATCGAATTCAATAGAACCATACTAAGGAAAAAATCATGCGTGTTCTGATAGTTCGCAATAATTACAACCCTAAGGCATTAGAGTCTGCATTGCTGCTAGAAGTATACCTGGCTTCGCAAGGAGTGGAATGCCGAGCTTACGATACCGACGATTTGCGCTCCTCGTTGTCGATGAACGAGCCCGAAAAGGTAGAAGATATTGATTCTTTCGACCTCGCCATTGTTCTTGGTGGCGATGGCACTATCCTTCGCACCGCTGCACAGATAAAGTACCGTCGCATTCCTATTTTAGGTGTCAATTTTGGTCACCTCGGGTTTATGGCAAACTCAAACGAAGATGGCATCATCCCAGTCGTTGCGGCAGCACTCGCAGGCGATTTAACGGTCGAGCAACGCACAAATTTACGCATAGATGTCTTTTACGAGGGCGACGAAAACGTCGAATTGGATCCAGAAGCTTCTCCTACCGAAGGATCTTCGGCGCAATTTTTTGCACTCAATGAATTGGTTCTTGCCCGCGGCGCTCAAGGTCGCGTAATAGATTGTCGTTACGCTGTATCAGGAGAAATGGTGGCGGACGTTAAAGGTGACGGTATCATTGTCGCAACCGCCACAGGCTCAACCGCTTATGCTCTTTCTGCAGGTGGCCCCCTGATTGCCCCAGGCTACAGTGGATTGGTTGTGGTGCCGATTGCTCCCCATTCCCTCCATTCGCGCGCATTAGTTACAGGTCCTTCCGATATAACAGAAGTATTCATGGACCCTTCTAGCGCCAACCGCGAAGCAACTATGTTTATTGATGGCGAAATTATTCCATCTGAGCGCCCCATTCGACGCGTTGTGGTTCGCAAGGGAGATGAGCCCACGATACTTTTGCGTTATAAAGCTGAGACATTCTACGGTCGCACTTCGCGCGTATTTTTCAATTCAGGAGGAAACGACGACTAGCCAATGTCTTGGTCAAACGTTCATATCAAACGCAATGCATATTTCGACAAAAGGGCTG
>FR896051.1:62961-85031 GCA_000435475.1 Cryptobacterium sp. CAG:338
AATAGTTTCCAGCCCTTTTTACTGCAATACTTCAAAGCTTGTAATCTCTAACCCTAAGGCATCACAAATCAGTGCATTAGCAAGACACAAAAGGCGCCCACTCCCTACCGAGCCTAAACTTACAAACTATTGATACTCAACACAGGTTGATCCCTGTTGCTGTAGATCCTAGTTGTTCTCTGGGTTTACCGGACGTCGATAATTCGGTTCGACCGTTAACAAGCGAGGACCATCTTCAGTAATTGCGATCGTTTTTTCAAAATGAGCAGAAGGCTTGCCATCACGCGTTACTACTAACCAGCCATCGCTCATAACCTTAGTGCGGTATGTACCGATGTTGATCATAGGTTCAATCGCAATTACCATACCAGGCTCAAGCTTCATACCATGATGTTTACGACCATAGTTAGGTACATTTGGTTCCTCGTGCATATTGCGACCAACGCCGTGACCTACATATTCGCGCACTACCCCATAACCAGCCTTCTCGGCAATTTCTTGAATAGCGTGTCCGATATCGCCTAGATGATTTCCAGGACGCGCCGCCTCGATGCCTGCCCACATGCACTGCTCAGTCACCTCAAGCAGGCGCTGCTTCTCGGGGGAGATTTTACCCACAGGGAAGGTCCAAGCATTGTCGCCTACCCAACCACCAACGATCGCGCCCGTATCAACAGAAAGAATATCGCCTTCTTGCAAGATGACATTTTTTGACGGAATACCATGAACAATCTGCTCGTTTATGGAAGCGCAGATAGACCCCGGAAAGCCACCGTAGCCCTTAAACGCAGGGATACCTCCCTCCATGCGAATAAGCATTTCCGCCAGATGATCTAGCTCTTCAGTGGAAACACCTGGCTGCACACGCGCCCCCACCTCGCGTAAAACTTTTGCAGATAGGCGACCCGCTTCTGCCATCTCCTCAATCTCTTGAGGACTTTTCAAAATTACCCCATTGCGGGATCTTCCAAGACTCATTTGTTTAACCCTCTTTCTTATCTTTCGAGGCTAGAATACACCCTCTACCAAATATGCGAAAGCAGAAACACGTATTGCCTGCTCTAGGTTATGATGTGTCCATACATTTTATACGAGGAGAACCATGGAAAATAAAACCCCGCGACATCGCCACACCCCATCGGATCCCCGCGCACAGCAGCGCAATGTCATAGATGGAAGGCCAGTCCCTAGACGTCGCTCATCAAGTCCTGCCTCATCGGCATCGGATGGATACTTCGATAGATCTCGCATTTCAGCAGACGACGCTGCTCATGTGTCAAGAAACAGCACTCAAAAGCCCTACCAGCCTAACCCAGATCCCTCCAGGCAAATGCCAAGCTGGGCACAGCAGCAAATGCCCCGCGGCACACGAGCAAATCAGTCGCGACAAGGAACGCGCCGTCAACAACGACCAAATTATCGGCAAAGCGAACCCTCACGTCTTCAACGAGAGCAGGTTGGGGAATATCATGAACCGTTCGTAGAGCAACCAAGTAAATCATTTGCAGCTCAGGAACCCCTTCAAAACCAGCCTTCCTGGTATGACCCCAATCGCACAAATAGTTCTCGAACCCCCCGTGCAACGCTTGATACCAGCCTCGAAAACCCTCGCTGGTACTCTCGCAATGAAAACGACGTATACGTAGGCGGTCGTCGGTCTTTTGGCGGGCATGCCGGCGCAGGTGCTAGAGCAGCAGGACGTGGCGGAAATTTCAGCGCTTCGGGTTCTCGCACCAGATCAAGACTGCCTTTCGTTATTGGCGGTGGCGTAGTTGTCCTTATTCTTCTTATCGTACTGATCGTTAATGTTGTTAATGCACTCACTGCTCCACAGCAACCTGCGCAAGAAGAAACGCTTCCTGTCTCAGAAAGTGCCCCTACTTCAACCTCATTCACTATCTCTTTTGCAGGCGACTGCACTTTGGGAACTGATTCAAGCTTTGACCCATCAACAAGCTTCACTGCGGTCTACAACGACGCAGAAGATCCCTCATATTTCATGAAAAACGTTGCCGACATTTTTGGATCCGATGATTACACCGTAGTGAATATGGAAGGAACGCTTACTGAATCCACCGAACGACAAGACAAAACGTTTGCCTTCAAGGGTCCAGCAGAATATACCGACATCCTTAAATCTGGCAACATCGAAGCAGCATCTCTGGCCAATAATCACTCGCACGATTACGGCGACCAGAGCTACAACGACACTATTTCTGCACTCGATAGCGCAGGAATCGTAAACTTTGGCTATGATCGCATTGCTTATGTAGAGGTCAAAGGAGTAAAAGTCGCCCTTATTGGTACCTACATGCTTGCCGAGGGATTAGACATTAAAGACGAAATGGTAGCAAACATTAACGCTGCTAAAAACGAAGGCGCTCAGGTCATAATAGTATTCACCCATTGGGGTATTGAAAAGGAAACTGTTCCTGGTGCCGATCAAGTTGAACTAGGTCATGCTGCCATTGATGCGGGCGCTACGATAGTAGTTGGATCACATCCTCACGTCATTCAGGGCTACGAAAAATACAATGATCGCTATATCGTATATAGCCTTGGTAAT
The DNA here is from genome assembly GCA_000435475.1 of Cryptobacterium sp. CAG:338. Lineage (GTDB taxonomy): Bacteria > Actinomycetota > Coriobacteriia > Coriobacteriales > Eggerthellaceae > Anaerotardibacter. The sequence continues at coordinate 65,528 of FR896051.1, forward strand.
TTCTGCTTTGGCGGCAACAAAAACCCTAGCGACAAAGATTGCATGATTTTCCAGCAAACCTTTACGGTAACGGGTAATGATGTAGCAACCGATGATGCAATTAATGTCATTCCCTGTTCAATTTCTTCCTCTTCGAGCAGCAACAATTACCAGCCCACCCCTGCTGAAGGAGATGAAGCAGAGCGAATTCTTGCAAAGATAGAAGAAAGCAATTCGAGCATTGCTTCGGTATCCGCTGAAGTTTCGGGCAGCAGCTCTTCGGAAGATTCTTCGAATGGCGGTAGCAACGCTAACGAGGCGAATGCTTAATGAGCTCTGATAAACCGCGCCAAGAAAGCCAAGGGTCGCCTTACCAGCAAAACCAAGACCCGTTTGGCGTCCTTGGCAACCTACCTCGCACTATCGAAATTGCAGAAGATGGATCTCTGGCTCGCATTATCGACCAAACCAAACTCCCTTATGAATTGACTTTTATTGACATCACCCAATGGGAACGCATGGTAGAGGCTATCAAACGCCTCGAAATAAGGGGCGCGCCAGCGCTTGGCATAGCAGGCGCTGCTGCTCTTTGCCTTTTTGCTGCAAATCAATGCAAATCCTCCTGCGTAAATTCCTTCATAGATGAGCTCTCAAACGTAAGTGATGCAATTGCGACTGCTCGACCTACTGCTGTCAATCTTTCTTGGGGAGTTCGACGCGCCCAGAATGCTGCTTACCTTGCCGCCAACAAACCTGCGTCAACTATAGATTCAATTAAACAAGCCCTTGTGCAGGAAGTACATGCTATTCGCGACGAAGACGAAATCGCGTGTCGAGCAATCGGCAGCTATGGGGCAAGTCTTTTTTCTTACCCAAGTAATGTGCTAACACACTGCAATGCCGGATCGTTAGCAACTGCCTATTACGGCACTGCTCTTGGAGTAATCTACCGCGCCTTTACTCAAGGCAATATAAAATGTGTCTACGCCGATGAAACACGCCCAGTCGGACAAGGTGCACGCCTTACCGCTTGGGAACTTGCTCAAGCAGGAATACCCATTACTCTCATCTGTGACAATATGGCAGCAAGTCTTATGGCACAAAACAAAATTGATGCTGTAATTGTTGGCGCAGACCGCATTTGTGCAAACGGAGATACTGCAAACAAAATTGGGACATACAACCTTGCTGTCTTGGCGTCATATCATCATGTTCCCTTTTATGTTGCGGCACCTACTTCAACGTTCGACTGGAATTTGTCGGAAGGGAAAGATATCGAAATTGAGCAGCGCGACTCCGGCGAAGTACTTGCTAAGCCCATCGGAGGTGTCGAGGTCTTCAATCCTGCATTCGACGTTACTCCTGCAAGCTTGATCACTTCATTTGTAACCGAAAAAGGTATCGTTAAACCAACTGATTTAGATTTGCTCTCACGCAACTGAAGATGCACTGAGATAAATCCACTGGATTCGGCACGCCTTCATACAGGTAGAGAAATACCGCGCTAAATCCACAAAGTTACTGCAAAAAAAGCAAGTCGGTGCAGAAAATCAACGCTCGTGCACGATATACTTAAACCAATCGGCTCTTTAATATCAAAAAGCGCCACTTTTCCTAGCCTTAGTTACAAAAGTGACGCTTTGATACCCTACGCAAAACGAGTCACCTTAAAACGAACGACCAGAGCGCACAACCGTCGTTTTCTGCACCCACTTGCGCAATTTGACAAAGTTTACCAACTGAAAGGATGCTCATGGAAACCACTAATCACACCTCAGCTCCCGTCTGGTTTATCACAGGTGCAAGTCGCGGATTTGGAAGTGAATTTGCTCGTGTAGCGCTTGAGCACGGTTGCAAAGTTGCCGCAACAGCACGAAAACCAGAAGCGGTTACGCAAACGCTCGGCGAACACGAAAATCTCCTTCCGATTGCACTAGATGTTACCAATCAAGAGCAAATCGACGATGCGGTTAAAAAAGCAATCGATGCCTATGGACGCATTGACGTACTGGTTAATAATGCGGGATATGGTATTTTTGGCGCGTTAGAAGAGATTAACGATGCTGAAACGCGAGCCATTTTTGACACCAACGTATTTGGTGCTATGAACGTCACACGCGCAGTATTGCCGCACATGCGATCTCAAAAATCAGGAAGAATCGTTATGTTGGGATCTGCTGCAAGCTTAGCCTGTGATCCAGGTGGCGCCCTCTATGACACCACTAAAGCAGCACTCGCTTCACTCAGTAACGTCCTAAGCCTTGAGATGAAGCCTTTCGGGATTCAAAGCATGGTTATTGCCCCTGGCATGTTCCGAACCAATTTCTTTGATGGATCATCCATCCAACGTCCTACAAGCCCCATGTCCGTCTACGACAACACGCCCGCCCGCGGAGCGGAAGATTATTGCCTAAGCAACAATTACCAACAACACGGCGATCCCGCAAAAGCAGCCGAACTTGTGTATCAAGTGGTATCTTCCCCTGAACCGATGCCAGCATGGCTCCCTCTCGGCAAAGATGCAGTAAAGAAATACGAGAAGACACTCACTCGCATGATCGAGGCTCTGCAACCCTACAAAGAGGCAGCATCAGATTTATTTGTCGAAGAATAATAGCAACATTGCTGCCATTTCCAATTGGTAGCAATGAACTTATTTGCGAAAACGTGCCACAAAAGACGCATCATCGCCTTCCTGTGACACTATTCAACCCTGCCCTAAATGAGTGGTTCCAACTGCCAAAACGCAGGGAATAAGACTCATTTTCCATGTTATTCCCTGAAATGCAATTAAAACCCCGCAATAATTGAATCCTTTACTTTTTTCGTCAATTTCGAGAACACAAGAGCATAACTTTTGTCACACAAATCAAGCACAAGGCTATCGGGAACATCTGATTCGAGATCAATCGAGATCCATGTTCTTCCATCGGAATAGTACCCAGGAAGAATATCTTCGGGAAACTCATTGCGCAATTCGACGATGCGTTCAGGATTGCATTTAAGCGAAAGAAGATGACGCCCCGCATAAGGGGCTTTCGCGTTTGGGGCAGCTACAAATTCGCAAGCAAATTGCTTTTCACCAACCCAATAAACCATCCAACCCCATTTTTCGTGAAATTCTTTTCTTGCGCCTGGATGCGAGAGTAAGCGCTCATTGATCTTTTGGAAATTCATGGCACTGCAAACCTCAAACAATAGGATGACGAATAACCGTCTTGATATTTTCTGGTTTAGTACGTCTTGGATCACTAAGATATATTTCAAAAAGCTCAAGCGCTTGCTGATAGAAACCCCCATTCTGGTTGGGATCGCCAGTGCCCGCAACCGCTACAAAATTCATTGCAGGAACCTCAATCAAACTTGGCTTTGCTTTAGGAAGGTACAGATCTTTGTATTCTTTTTTGAAATCGTAAGCCATTATTCCTCCCTACAAAAAATCCTGTTCAGCAATTATATCAGAACATTTGTTCGCATCATAATTACTTATCTGCCATCTCGTTAGGCTTTTACTTAGTCAATCCACTTCAATACAACATAGACAAATAATCCATCCAAGACAAAAACCACCACAGCGAGCACAATAAAAGAGCAGTCTAAAATCGCTACAAGAGAAGAGACCCCTCCAAAAAGAAATGCCGCCCACTCATAACCAATCTTTCTCTGACGACCATAAGGGATATTTACAAAATCAAATACACAACAAACCGCAATACCAAACAGGATCAAAGGAGAGAGAAAAACAACACTTCCTAAGTCAGTCATATTCCCAAACGAACTAATCATATTCCCAAAAAGCTCAAGAATAATTGAATCTTGAGAAAAGACGAAGATAGCAGACAAAGCAATAATCTGTACTACGAACGAAACCGTTAATCCTGGAATGGTATTTAGTAAAAACAACGAAAAAGTATTGAAAGGTAACTTGTCCCGCACAATCCTTAACTTCATGTCGTCCGCAAAGGGACGAGCGATCTCTCTTATTGAACGAGCTGAATTCTGGAGAATAAACAACCAAGCGAGAATGAATAACGGAACCGGATTAATTGCTAATACATATGCCCCGAAAGGCGAAATTATTCCCCCTGCTGCAGCGAGTAAAGCCCACCCCTCACGTTGTCTTACAACCGAAAGAGCCGATCGCGCAAGAATCGTCATACGGTTTTCTATTTTTGGAAGTTCCAAAATTGGCTTCCTGCGCATAAGATTTCGGCGGCGTTTTTCTTCTTTTATGAAATCGCCCCCAAAAGAAGCAGCAAGCGACATAGCTGTCAGGGCATCATATTTTACTCCAACCATAATCGAGGACTCTTGAGCAATAGCTGAAGCATTAGCTCGCGTTCCTAGAACTAGCACGAGAGTCGCTTCCAAAACACAAAGAAATCCTCCAATAACACACAGAAGCAGAGAATTGAAAAGTTGCGACATCAGAAAGTCGGGGCTTCTCCAAATCAAGAGTACTATTCCCACACAGGTTATCAGGATACATGTTTTGACCAATCCGCTAACAAGTGGGTTCTCAAACAGCAAGCCAGATGATTGGAAATGGCGCCTTGTGGTTCTTTTATTAATAACGCGTAGTGAACCAATAACCCAAGAAAACCCTACCGACACAGCACACATTATGGAAATACTAATCATCACTAAGGTAGCTACCAAATTTGCACCTGAAGCAACACAAGCTGTCCCGACAAGAAATCCCAATAAACCTCCAACGATAAGAGCTTTCATCACATCTGCGATGAACCCAGAAAGAAAAACAAAGCCAAGAGAAATTGAGCTGGTCACCAAATAAGCAATATCAGCAGGAGAATAGAAAAACGGTCCGGTTCGAACTGATTTTAGACTCAATGCGCACAACAGTAACACAAGCATTGAAACAACAATTCTCAAAACAAAAACAGACACTGAAGGTGTCATAGAGAAGAATATGCTTTCGATATAAACAAGAGTCATTTGCCAAAGCAACACACAAGCAACCGACACAAGAAGGAAAGCATAAAGCTGATACATTCGATCTGTGACAGAGGTATCTTGATATAAGTTTGAACCCGTCAATGAAAAAAGACGAACAGTACTTTCCTTTAATCGTTTAGCTTGTTTCTTTGCAAGCAAAGATGCCTCATGAATCACGATTTAATCCCCTGAAGAGCATTCCTTTATGCCCATTTGCAGAATAAGATCGGGCTTAAGATCCGGTATTTCATGATGGCAACTTACGATAATTGCAGAGCCATTATTAAGTTGCTCACGTATGATGCCGCTAAGCACTCTTCTCGCTTTTGGATCAAGGGGGCCATAGGGCTCGTCAAAAAGCAGCACCTTTGGACTTAAAGCCAAGGCAAGAATTATGCCCATTTTGACTTTCATACCTCGTGAAAATGTACCAGGAAGTCTATTTTTGAAGCGAAATAAACCCAATCGGCTCATTAGCTCAGCGGAGTACTCATTTTCCTGAGTAATTTGATTAGCTTGGCAGATAAAAGCCAAGTGTTCATTTGCCGTCATATCGTCATAAAAAACAGGGCTGTCAGGAACAAATGCTACCTCTTTGCGCATAATGCGACTAGAAGTATCAAAGGGAGCATTTCCTAAAAGCACCTGGCCTCTTGTAGGGCGCGCCCAACCCGCAAGACATCGAAGCAAGGTTGATTTTCCTGAACCGTTTTCCCCGACAAGAAAAGCCAATTCTCCTTGGCTCAACGAGAACGAAACATTGGAAAATACTTCAATTTCACCATAGGAATAGGCAAGATTTTCAGCAGCAAACTGATAATCTGATGTTTCGTACGCCTGTCTTTGCAAGATACGATTCTCACCAAAATTCATCGAGTAAACACCGCCCTGATATTGATGAAAATAGTGTATTACCTGCGATTATACTTTAAATTAAGTCTTCTTTACACGAAAGCTCACATGAAATAAATTGTTTACGCGATGAGGTTGTTTGTTTTTTGCTTTGTATTTTGAATTCTTTGTCCGCTACTTCAATTTTCAGTATTATAAGCAACCCACAAAATAATAAAACGAAGCTATTCGGTTAAAGTAATCTACAATAAGGTCCGTCTGATGCTTCTCACAAAAAGTTTTCCGACACCCGCATAGTCTTTAATCCCTAAAAGACACTTACCAACAGTGTCTTTTAGTAAAGATCCGAAAGACCCACAAAACACGTAAATGCGTACTGGGCCTTCTTAGAATAATCCCGGCATCCATGAGGTTATTTTGATAGCAGAAAAAATAAAACAAGCAGCTCTACCTTATAAAACATTCATCTGCTCTTTTTCCATAAAAGCAGCTATCGCCCTCACTTTGCTTTGCCTTTTTGGCCTCTTCATTGAACACATTCCCCCTGCCGCGATCGCGATAATCTGGGCAATTACCAGTGCGCTTTTTACTATCACTCTTGCCTACCCTTTTATCATTAAAAAGATCAACACCAAGGAAATGTTTCAAGATGGCTCAGAAATTTCGAAGCGCATAAACGGGCGCGTCGGCAGGCTTATCTTTTGCTTTGTAATTTCTGCTGTATTAGTAGCAAGCCTTATGATCGAAAGCCTTAAATGGACCATTCTTGAATGGGTATTAGTTTATTGCTCGATTCCTTTCTATTTTTCACTCGCAATTATTATCAATAACAAATGGATCAAAAAAGAATATAAACCTCTCTACCAACGACGCGGAACCATGCTCTTTACCTGGGGAATTATGGGAGCGGTGCTTACCATTCTTTTCGTGGTAATTTCCGCTATAACTGCAAGTAATATTTCGTCTTTTGGAGAGGCGTTTTCCTCCACAAAACTACTCTTTACCGGCTCTTCGTCAGCTCTGATGGAAGAAATCGGAAAACTTGGCTACCTTATTGATGGCTTCACCGCTTTTGGATTATCGGCACTAAGCAAATCAGAATACACTCTTTACTTTGTAGCAAATATCGCCTTGTGCGCCTCTTCCGCCTTTGCGCTTGCTCATCTTCTCAGTTTCTGCTCTGTAGAGTTCTCGGAACTCAAACGAGTATTTATTCCCATTGAAGAAAACTACAATACCCCTTTACGCATTAAAACCATCCTCAGTTCAGCACTTACTCTTCTTATTTTTGCTTGCGGAACTTTCGGATTGTTTTATTACGCGGAAGACCAAGCCGCAAACGCAAGAAATACCGAATCGTACACCGCAGTAGAAACATTCATTAGAAACCAGGTAAACCTTACGGTCTACGAGACCGAGGGGAAAACCTATGATGCCAACACGATAAATAAAACTATCAATCAGCTCTTTGAGACCAATCAGGAATACATTCAATCTCGCGACAACCTCAGTACGCTTATCAATGAATCGTATGACACCTGCGATAGCAATGTTGAAAGCTATGTTACCTGGTATTTTCGTCCGTGGTATGACGATCCCCTTGACAGTCTTCAACGTGGATTCGAAAACGTCACCAACCCCAACAGTACACGAAATGAAGAAGAGTATCGCGAACACCTCACTGAAAGAATAGATACCTCTAAGATTGCGGAGAGCGCTCAGAATTACAATCGAATCTTGGACGACCTCTCAACGCAGACCAGAGAAAAACTCCAGGAATTACCCGTCTACGAAATTCCCGACTGGCTAGCAGTAAGTACAAAGCCGTTAGATGAGCATCTTCAAGAGCTCCACGTAAAAGAAGAGCTTGTCCTTCAATATCCCCAGGGCTCCGATTCTGATGCTGAAACTTACACCAAAAGCATCAGAAAAGCCCTCCAAGATAGCCGCTCAGAAATGCTCAGCCCCATACAACAGCTCCTCGTGTAAGCCTCTTCCTCTTTGAAGAAGTCGGTACCGTCTGTTCGCAGGACAGGCCTTATAACCTTATCAATGGACTAATACCCTGAACTGCACAAAGAACCACAATCGTTATCTACGGATCACAGCCAAGTATCTTTTTTTGTGATATCAGCCTATACCCCTCCCCGTCTATTTACCACCCAAAATGAATCCCTTCGTTCTGTTTTTGTTGAGGCTACTACAATAGTTCCGTTAGGTTCAAATTGGTCAGAGGGTTAAACATTGAATGATTTTTCCGAAGAGCATTCCTCGAACTCCAGCATACTTGCCAATTTGATGCCCTTGATGAATACCTCATTTAAGCCGGGAAGCTGTCAAAGCGTCATTGGTCAATTCAAAGATCCCTCTGTGCGCATGATAGCTCACGCTGAATACTGCTACTTTAGCGGCAAGGCAGAAGAGGCGGCGTAAATAACCGAAAGGTACTTATCTCACGAAAACTTAGCTATAAGGCTTTCTGCTTGTTTAATTTATGCATATGCCAACCTGCCTCTCGGCAAAATCAATCAAGCACGCTTTGCCCTAGCCGAAATGCAGCTAGAGCTTAACGCTCACAAGGATTCGCTGTCTCAAGAAAATAAAGCGGTTGAGGGATTTGTTACCTATGCAGCTTCGGTACTACTGCATTTACCTCTGCCAAAGGATTGCCTCCAGTTGAAGCATTTTTGCCGCTTCTTCCTTCAGGTCTAAGGATGTTCGCCCTTTATGTACACGCCCATCAGCTCTACATAGAAGGAGACTATTCTCGTAGCCTTGGACTCGTTGAGGCGGCTCTAATGATGGACAATGCGACGTACCCAATCCCAGAAATCTATTTACGACTCGTTGCGGTAATGGATTACATGAGCCTCAAACGTACCGAAGACGCACGTGCTCATCTCCTTGCGGCATGGGATCTTGCACGGCCCGACGGCCTTATTGAAGCATTCGGCGAACATCATGGTCTTTTGGGCGGAATGCTTGAATCGGTTATAAAGAAAGATTGGCCTGAAGGCTTTAAAAAGATAATCGACATTACGTATCGCTTTTCTGCTGGATGGCGACGGGTTTATAATCCAGCAACGCAAGAAACTATAGCCGATAACCTTACGACAACAGAATTTGCTGTTTCTATGCTAGCCGCTCGAAAATGGACCAATAAAGAAATTAGTATTCATCTCGATGTCTCTGAAAATACCGTAAAAAGTTACCTTGCTTCTGCGTTTAGAAAACTCGGCATCTCTCGCAGGCAAGATCTCGAACAATATAGTTGAAATAGCAAAAAAACTGTCTACCTACTGCTGCTCTTCGGCATGCGTTTGGACCTCTTCTACAGGCATATCATCTATTTTTATACGCAACTTCTCAGTCGTGCCATCTAGATGATCAAACCGTTCGTTTTTAATATCCGAATTCAAGAAGACTACCGCATGACCAGCATCCATTGCAAAATGAAAATTCGCTTCACTTAAATGATGCAACTCGCCCGCAATAATTTTGTCGGTTCGCTTTGCTAAATTCTTAAGCATAAAGGCATTCATATGAAGGTAGTACAGCAGCTGAAGCGTACGATCGTTTACCGCCCGTCCCCGCTCAATATCTCTCCTAATTTGCGAAAGCAAACGCTCGTCAACGCGCTCCATTTCTTGCACCTTGTGAGAAATGGTTAGATTTCTACGTGCTTGCAATAAAACGAAAACTATCGTGAGCACGATCAAGGTGCCACAGAGCACAAATAACAATCGGATAAATAAGGTATCGCCAAGCGACATAGTGGAGTACAGCGCAGTTAACGCTAATTGGGTACCAGCAGCCATTGAAACCGCAGGCCCAAAATTAAGAAGAATAACGGTATAACCAATCACCAATACAAAAAACAGACGTACCTCAAGAGGAATAAAGTGAATCACTCCAACAAACACCGCAATACCAATAAACATGCCAAGCGTCTGACTACCCATCATCTTTATGGTTTCATCGCGATATGTGTTCAGCATCAAAAACGAAGTAAGAGGAATCCAAACACCAAAGCGCGTATCAAAATGAGCACTCATTATTTCTGCAATTAAAAATCCCACGCCTACGATTACAGAAAGCTGAATAGCAAACCTAATTTGGGGGTTTTTGTGCGAAAAATTATCGCTAATAAACCGAGCGCGATACTTCAATCCTTTCCACAAGGGAGTTGAATTATCGCGTGAAGTGGCGCTTTCCCTTAAGGTGCGAACAAGCGCTTCTAGGGTTGCTCGACAAGCAGTATCATGCTCGATATTATCCAGTTTATGCGTTTCTAGAAACCCTTCAAGCGCATCAATCATGGCTCGAACTTGCAAAATTCTCCCTTTGCCAAAAGCAAGAAACACCTCAGACAAATCCAGGAAATACATCTGCTCTTTTTCACCCATTGTCGATACTTTGCGAGAAGCAGCTTGAATCATATCGGCAATCTGCTCAGCGCAAACCAACAACGAAAACGTGTAGCGCTGCCTACCGCTCAACAATCCGCCCTGGCGAAACGTTACCCCATATTCGGTATTGCAGTATTCTTGAGCGATCGCGTAAACACGATGAGAATCGATATCGATGGTATTGCCGTGCGATAAGTCGATAAGCTGAAAACCAATATCATCGAATGCTCGCATGATAAATCTTCTATCGCGAGCAATCTCACTTTCCTTCTTCACTGCTTTCATTGCATAAATAAAGGCAGTGGTACAGGCAATAGCAAAAACAGTTGCACCAAGTCGAATAGGAATCTCTTGAATTCCGATGGGATAGATTTCCAAAAGCAAAAAACCCATTCCCAACATAAAGAAATTTCGAGGTAGGTAGGGATCAGAATTGAGAAGAGTAATCCCGAACATATAAAGGGCACTACCACAAACCAGAAGCACAGGATGCAAACCAGCCACCGATGCGCAAAGACTCATAAGAAAAAATAAAAATGCATGCTTGAGATAGTTCGCAAAAGAAAGACCTATGGTTTCTACCATGGTTTTCGCAAATGACTGAAAAACAATACCAAGAAGCGCGTCCTCAACGCCAAAAAGGTTATATTCGACAAAGAAGAGAGCAACAAGAAACACTACGTATGGAACAACTTCAAGAATACGTTTTCCCATTGCCCCTCCCTAAACCTAGCTTACTTTTCGTTCGTTAAATACGACTCGTCTACCTTACCCTGCTTTCCATCCCAAATCATATGCTGAGCAAGGGCGATCATATTTTCTACAGCTCTCGTTTTGTGAGCGTTCTTTCGATAAGCAAGATAAATTTGATGCGCTCCTTTACCCGCATTATCAGCAAAAGGAATGCGCTTCAGTTCAGGAAAAGGCGCTAGACCAAGTGTATCAAGCGAAATGCCCATGAGATCAGGATTGACCGAAACTTCACCACCAAGTGTAATCTCATCATCGCACCACTGTTTTATATTGAGGTCAAATTCCTCAATAAGACCCTTCACCTCACTGCCAATTGAGGTTTCTGGTCTATAGGTCACAATACCGGTTTTGCGCATATCAGAGACCTTAATGAATTCCCTGTTTGCCAACGGATTATCCTTGTGCACTACCGCAACAAAATCTTGCGCAAGTACGGGAATAAACTCAATATCAGGCAGCCCGTCTGCATAGGCGCAAATCGCAATATCATAAGTGCCATCTTCAAGGCGATCCAACAATCCCTGTGTGAGACCCTGATACAATCGAACATCTACCTGAGTACCATAGATACCCCGATACGTACGGAGCAATGCTGGTAAATAATCTGACTGCACGGTAAAAATCGTGCCAATATCAATCGTTCCCGAAAGACTGTTTGCATGCTCTTGAGCAACCTGTATTCCCTTGTCTATCACATCAAGGCCTTCGGAAACGTACTCGTTAAATTCTTTGCCATACTTCGTTAAGCGCACATTGCGACCGTGCTGTTCGAACAATGGAATTCCCAATTCATTTTCTAATTGCTTAATTGAATTAGAAAGCGCTGGCTGAGTTATAAAAAGAGCTTCTGCAGCACGCGTAAAATGCTGAACCTCCGCCAACTTTCTAAAGTAACGCAATTGAGACAAATTCATAAGGGCCCCTCATTTCGGCATAAAAAATGGGTCTTCATCCAATTATAGGACGAAGACCCATAAGAACCGCAAATAAAATGCCGAGTTATAAATTATTATCAGTTATAACTACTTTGCGGACAGGTACTCAATCTTACCGCCGTGCTTCTCGCACTCACGAGCGATGGTGATGCGCTGTACGGTAGGTGCACCCTCTTCAAGCCACATAGCGCGGCAGTCACGATAGAGGCGCTCGGTAGGACCATAAGGAGAATCCTCAAAGTAGCCGTCGCCACCGAAGATCTCGAGCATTTCGTCAGAAACAAGGCGTACCGTGTCGATAGAGAAGAGCTTAGCAATAGCAGCCTTTTCATCGATGTAGTCATTGTGCTGATCGATATCGAAGTCCTGTGCGAAGTCATATACCAAGCAGCGAAGTGCATGAATCATCATCTGCATGTTAGCAATCTTCATCTTGATTGCCTGACGCTTGATGATTGGCTTACCGAAGGTTACACGGTCAGCTGCACGCTTGAGGGAGATCTCGAGCATGCGCTGTGCCATACCGAGGTTAGAGCAAGCGATGTGTACACGAGATACAGAGAGGGAGTGGATAGCTACTTCCATGCCCTGGCCCTCTTCGCCAAGCAGATAAATTGGGTCAAGCTTCAAGTTGGTGAACTTAAGGCCTGCATGACCTGCACCCTTGCAGCCCATCATATGAGGCATAGGGATGATTTCGAAACCTGGTGCATCGTTAGGCACGAGGAATGCAGAAAGACGAGAGTCCTTGTCGCTTTCCTGGTCGGTAACTGCGATTACATAGGTGTAGTCAGAGCAGTCGGTGTGGGAGATAAGCCACTTTTCACCGTTCAGAATGTAAGAACCATCAGCCTGCTTCTCAGCGGTGGTGTGAAGGTCAGCACCGGTACCACCAGTCTTCTCGGTGATGGCAAAGTTGCAGTAAATGGTCTTGTCCTGGAACTTGTCCATGAGCTGTGCCTTGAGCTCAGGCTTACCATAGTCCTCGAGGATACGCCAGTTCATGTCAGCTGCATGATGGAGATGCATACGCATTCCGCCAGGTCCACGAGAGAACTCTTCCTGAACCTTCAGGATTTCAAGCTCGTTGAGGTCCCATCCACCGTATTCTGATGGCAGATAGTAGCGATAGAGGTCGTTCTTCTTAGAGAGCTCATAGAACTCCTCTGGGAACGTATTGGTTACCTCGATTTCCTTCTGCATTTCCTCGAATGGGCCTTCAGCCAATTCGCGGATCTGCTTGAGATAAGCCTCAAACTGTTCATCCGTGATCTTTGCGTTAGGATTCATTAGTCCCCCTTCTTTTCATTTGCTCAAGCTTAGCGCTTTTGCTTACAGGTCTATTCTGACGGTGAACGGGTTCTAAATCAAATCATTAACCAAATTTAGTTTCTTAGGAATCTATATTTTTTCTGAATAGGTTATATATAAACGACCACAACAAACAATTTTTCGTTAAATAAAATCGATTCGCTGAACTAATTTTATGCAACGCGTTCACGCTTTTCTTACAAATCCCCCGCATACCTAACACAAACTATCTAACTTCATATCTATCTCTGTGACCTATAGTTTCCTGCACGTTTTTCTTTTGCCAAACTCTTCACCACTTGGCCCACAAATCTTCACCATTTGGCCCAACAAAAAGGAGGCGCCCGCCAAAGCGAACGCCTCCGTAAACCCCTCCCGCGCAATGTGAAATCACGAAAATAAGTAACTATAATAAGTTGTATCTAATCACCCTTGCGCGATTAGCTTTGATGATCCGATCGATCCAGACCTTAACGTTCATCAAAATGATGTCGGTTAAAGTTAGTCGAGCTGACCACCATACAGAGGAACACGATCCTCTTCAGGCTCAATGTCGTCGCCTAAGCGAATAGAGCCCTTCTCCTTAAGACGAGCAATCGTCTCATCGTCTGCGCCAACCTTCTTGAGGTATTCCTCGGTATCTGCACCAAGAGGAGATACTTCCTCAAAGTCCGCAATGTTAACAGGGATGGTGGACAGGTGATGAGGAAGGCCAGTCTGAAGAACGCGGCCAACGCGAGGGAAATCAACCCAAGCAAGAGCCTCTGGGTTCTCGCGGGTAATCTGCTCAACAGCTTCAGTCTTGGAGTTAACCTTAGCGATGCAGAAGTCCTTGTCCTCGAGCCATTCCATCCATTCATCGGTAGTCTTAGACTTGATGGTCTCTTCTACGATCTTGAATGCCTCAGGAGCTTCCCAACGACGCTTCAAGCCGTCGCCCTTGATTTCAGGATGACCAATTGCGTCGCAGAAAGGCTGCCAGAACTTAGGCTCTACCATACCAAGTGCCAGCTTACCGCCGTCCTTGGTTTCATATACATTGTAAGCAGCAGAAGGATACTCGAGGTCGTTACGATCGCACTGACCGCCGTTGAAGCACCAACGAGAATCGAGCAGTGAGTTCCACCATACGAAGCAGTCAAACATGGAGGTATCAATATAGGTACCCTTACCAGTCTGCTCGCGAGCATACAATGCTGCCAGGAGTGCCTGACCTGCAACCATACCAGAAGAAAGGTCGCACAGGTGAAGTGGAGAAGTGCCGCCATGATTTACTGACAGATAACCACTGGTTGCCTGCATGTTGAGGTCATGCTGAGCTTTCTTGGAACGAGGATCCTCAGCACCATAACCGGAAATGGAGCAGTAAATGATACGAGGATTAATCTTGTTGATGGTTTCGTAGTCGATACCAAGTTTCTTGGTTACGCCAGGACGGAAGCTTTCTACGATAACGTCAGCTTCTTTAGCCATCTTCAAGAACCAATCAACAACTTCCTGGTCCTTCAGGTTCAAAGAAACAGATTTCTTATTACGACCAAGAGCGGTGATGTAGTAAGAAATGCCATTGCCCATTGTTGGGTAGTCATGACGCATGAAGTCGCCAGCGCCGGTATCTTCGCACTTGATTACCGTAGCACCAAGGTCAGCTAATACCTGAGTAGCATAGCCACCTGGAAGGTAACGGGAAAAGTCAAGAACAGTAATTCCTGAAAAAGGTGTAGTAGCACGTGCCATGTAAAGAACTCCTTATTATTAACTACTTAGTCTTCTTAGAGTTAGGACCGAAGCTAGGCTCAAGTACCTCAGGAGGCAATGGATCGCCGGTGTATTCCATTACGGCGCCATCTGCAATAAGCTTATCGACATCAGCGTCGGTGTAGCCATACTCTTTCAGGATCTTACGGGTGTCATAACCGGTAGGACGGCTGCGATAGAGTACAGGGTCGCCAATGCTGTCAAGACGGAATGGCATGGTCGTAATAACGTATTCGTCTTCTTTACCGTAAGGGCTGGAAGGACCTTGCTTCTCGTACTTAACGTAACGGAGCTGGTCGTTATCAAATGCTTCCTGATCCTGGAGAACGTCGGTAACGGTCTGAATCTTCTCGAATGGAATGTCGTTCTCGCGGAACTTCTTCTCCAGTTCAGCAAACGTGAATTTCTTGCATGCCTGATGCATTGCAGCAACAACGTCAACATACTTGCCATTGTCTGCCAAAACTTCGAGGCTCTCATACTGAGGATCGGTGTACCATACTTCGTCCATTTCGAGAGTCTTGAAAACAAGCTCGTGATACTTGTTGTAATGACCGAAGCACATGAGGAACCAAATACCATCAGAAGATACATAAGAGTTATTGGTTGGGCACTTAGCCTCCATGCGGTCCTTAGGATAGTCGCAACCCTGCTGCTGAGCGATAAGAGCAGAGGTCATGCCCCAAGTGCCTACGTGATACAGAGAACCAGTTACCTTGTCGCCTTGACCGGTGCGAAGAGCGCCTGCATAAGCACCAAGGATACCAGCTGCCAAAGCGCAACCAGTGTTCCAGTCACCAAAAGCAATAGGAGAGTTACCTGGCTCGTAATGAGCATTTGCCTGAGGAATTGCGCTAACAAAACCGGAACGAGCAGCAAAAGCGGTAGCGTCAAAGCCCTTAGCATCTTTCATAGGACCATGCTCGCCATAACCACGATTCTGTGCCCAAACCAAACGAGGGAACTTCTCGTGCAAGGTTTCATAATCAAGACCCAAACGCTGCAATGCGCCGGAACGTAAAGAGGTAAGGAAGATGTCTGCAGTTTCGAGCAGTTTGTACATTACTTCCAGACCTTCAGGATTCTTAGCATTAATTGCAGTCCATTCCTTGTTAAAAGAACCGCAGTCATATGCTACGTCGTCAAATTCGGTACGGAAAGCCATACCCCAAGCCATCCCCTGAGTACGCTGTTCGTCACCGGTAAATGGCTCTACTTTGATTACGGTTGCACCCATTTCAGCAAGCGCACGACCAGCTGCTGGTCCTGCTGCATACTGAGTAAGCTCAACAACCTTTACTCCTTCAAGTCCTGCCATATTTATCTCCTAACTAAGTGATACTGGCGTAATCATCTATTACACCACTGACAGAAGTTAAAAGGGGCACCGGCACCGATGGTGTCAGCACCCCTCATATCAAATCCTACTTCACTACCTGATTTCGGTTTATCGAATAAAGTAATGAATTTAGAAAAAGAGTTGATCTTACGGCTCGAGAATTACGCGCAAGCCCTCGCCGTCATCGATGAGCTGCATGCCCTTTTCAAATTCTTTCAAAGGAAGAACGTGGCTTGCAATAGCATCAATGTCGAGACCCTGTGCGAGAAGGTTCAAGCCCTGGCGCCAATGCTTACGCTCGTAAGCACGAGAACCAACAATGCTGATCTGACGCATAGCGATTGGGTTCATGTGGATGCTAGAAGGCTGTGCAGGAAGACCGGTGATACCGATGCGGCCATTCTTAGCAACCATCTCTACTGCCTGCTGTACAACCGTGAAGTGACCAGCTGCATCCAAGATGATCTCAGGACCAGTACCGTTGGTGAGTTCCTTAACCTTTTCAATTACGTCAACTTCGGAACCATTGATAGGAATAGCACCGAGGTCTTCAGCTACCTTAAGACGCTTGGTATCAGCAGCAAGACCAGAGCAGATTACCTTCTGGATACCATAAGCCTGCTTCAAAACAGCAACCATGAGCAGACCGATTGGGCCAGGGCCCATTACCAATGCGGTGTCGCCAGCTTCAGGATGTACACGCTCAACAGCGTTCAGAGCTACACCCAGTGGCTCGAGCAAAGCGCCCTGTACGAAAGAAACCTCGTCAGGAATAGGAATAACATTGGTAGCACGGATTGCCATGTACTTTGCGAAACCACCAGGAAGGTCAGTGCCATAGAATGGACGGTTGTCGCAAATGTTTACCATGCCCTTATCGCAGTATGGGCAGGTGTTATCAAACAATACAGGGTTAGCGGTAACACGCATACCTACTTCAAGGTTCTTAGGAGCGTTTGCGCCAAGCTCTGCAATAACACCAGAGAACTCATGACCAAAAATGGCAGGGAACGTGATGTCATAAGAGTTGAACAGAGCTTCCTGGCCACGATGCAAAGAGTGGTCAGTACCGCAAATACCGCAAGCCTTGATCTCGATCAATACTTCGTCGTCCTTGATCTGAGGAATAGGAGCATCCTCTACATACTGCCAAGGTTCGGTACGGCCTACACAATGGATTGCGTTCATTACACCTTCCATGTATTTACCCCTTTCTAGGTAAAGAAAACGAAAGTCAACAGTGTGCAGTCGCGCTTACGCGACTGCACGAAGTCGATGAGTTACTGGATAGACCAACCACCGTCGAGAGTAATGGTCTGGCCAGTGGTGTACTCGTTGATTGGATGCAGGAAGAACATAATTGCTTCTGCCATCTCGTCGAGAGAGCCCATGTAGGTGAAGTCGGACAATGGAGTGCGGCTCTTTACATAAGCTTCCTGCTGAGGATTGTCAGCGAATACCTTTTCAACCATAGGAGTCATTACGTAACCAGGTGCGATACCGTTTACCTTGATGTTGTACTGAGCAAGGTCAACAGCCAAAGCGCGAACCATGCCCATTACAGCAGACTTGGTGGTGCAGTAAGGAGCAATGTTCTCCATTGCGCGGTCGCCACGGCCAGAAGATACGAGAACGATCTTGCCGCCCTTGTCCTTCATGTACTTAGCAGCAGAGGTTGCGATGAACCAATTTGCCTTTACGTTTACAGCGAAGATCTTCTCCCACATTTCCTCGGTAACGTCGAGAGCGTTGGTGCGAGGAAGAGAGATGCCTGCGGTGGAAACTACCATGTCGATGCCACCGAATTCTTCAACGGTCTTGGTGAGCATTGCGTCAATGTCGCTCTGCTTGGTGCCGTCGCAGAACATGCCGATTGCCTTGCCGCCTTCTGCCTTAAGTTCTTCAGCAGTGTCAAGGCAGATCTGCTCAGGAACGCCGCAAATCATTACGTTTGCGCCTGCTGCGCAGAGAGCCTGTGCGGTTGCCTTACCGATACCAGAGCCGCCACCCATTACTACAGCAGTTTTACCTGCGAGCTGCTCCTTTGGTTCTCCAGCAAACCAGTTAGCCATAAAAACCCTCCTCTTTTCTTTATTTCAAGGAAACCCTTTCTTCTTTGTTTCCTTGATTCACACTATTTCAGACAAGTAATATGGTCGGCCAGAAGTGGATTTGGGTCTAATTGTCTACTGATGAGTATTTATAGCTAACTCAAATGATATGTATTTGTATCTATCAGTTTGAACCTATTATTAAGGTATTAGTTATCAATTAACGGAAAATCGGCCATTTTTGACGTATTTTCATAGTTGGAAACTATGGTTCGATAAATCTCAAATGAATATATAGCTTTATCAAGCCTTTCTCGTAAAACTTTAGCCATTGACCGATTGATAAAACATTGTTCCATGACGAAAATTCAACGTCAAAATAAAAAGTGTTTAAAAGCATTCAGGGCAACCCATCGGATTGCCCTGAAATACTCATAAGAGATTATTGCGATAAAGGATTTGAAAGCGATAGAGGCACTTTAATACTGCTGATCGTAAAGCTTAACCGCCTGATCTGAAGTTCCGCCCTTCAAATAGCTTTCTTCAAGTGGGATAACTCCTGTCGGGAACTTAATATGACGCTGGGTAAACTTAATAAATTCTTCAACCAAATGAGAATGGAACGATTTTTTGTTGTAACCCAAATAAATAATATGGAAAGGCTCACGAAGTTCTGCGATAGGCACTGTTACAAAGTTCTCTAAAGAAAGATCATCAAGCGTTTCGAGAATAACAGCCGTAATGCTTCTATCAGAAGCAACCAACGATGCAGCACTAATCTCATCATCAAAACCCTGCTCAACATGAAGATCATATGCTTTAAAAAGACCTTCGAAGATAATGTGCATATATGATTGAGAACGGTAGGAAGTGAGTTTTACATCTTTCAATTCACGCAGTGATACCACTTCACGCTTTGCAAGTGGACTTGAAGAATTAACCGCAAGTACGACGTTCTGTGAAAACTGAGGTACAAATTCTATATCTTCACTTACCCCATCAAGCTTTCCACAGAAGACTACGTCGTATTTACCATCTTCAAGGCCTTTAAGACATTCATAAGTAGTTCCCTGATAAATATCAAATACTACATCGTCACCAAAAGCGCCCTTGAAGGTGCTAAGCAAACGAGGGAGATAGTTTCTCTGAATGCTAATAACC
>FR896051.1:85062-85508 GCA_000435475.1 Cryptobacterium sp. CAG:338
TCGACCACTCAGTCCAGAGTTGTAAGCACGCATAATTTCAACAGCTTTATCAATCTCATCTAAAGCTAAACAGATATGCTTGTTAAACTCTTCGCCATACTCAGTAAGACGAACATTGCGCCCTACACGCTCAAAGAAAGGAACTCCGATTTCCTTTTCAAGGTTTTTGATTGAATTAGAAAGAGAAGGCTGCGTAATGTAGAGACTTTCGGCAGCTTTACCATAATGCTCATACTTAGCAAGGGTGCGAAAGTAATACAGCTGAGCAAGGTTCATACAGTAGCCCTACCTTCCAAGCAACATTACAGAACATCTGTAATAACGAAACATAATAATAGGGATTCAAATGTTGCGTTAATGGATAAATCTGTTTAGATATTACCAGAAAACCATCAAAAAGAAATGAATTAATAGTGTAGAAGCTATTAAAAACAGATAGCGCCCTG
>FR896052.1:0-28678 GCA_000435475.1 Cryptobacterium sp. CAG:338
AGTGGAAGAATAGTGATCTCTTTTCATATTACGGATCTGATGGTGTTATGGCGACAGGCCTTTGGATCATAGATGGAGCAAAGTATGATTTTGGTAGCTCAGGCAAAATCAAAATCGATACCGTTAGAGTCAATATGTGCTCAAAAGCACAACAATATTTTAGTAGTACTTCGTATTTAATTCTTGTTGATAGATCGAATCACAAAGTAGGAGTATTTCGTGGATCTTTAGACAACTGGTCGTTAGTGTATTATTGGAGTTGTACGACGGGAGCGCCTAATACGCCAACAATTACGGGATCTTATTACACAACAGGTTTTAAACGTGCTTCTTTATCGACTGACAGTCGCGCAATAACATGTACTCAGATATGGGGTGGTTATTTCTTCCATTCTATTTTGGCTTCAGAAAGTGAACTAGGTAAAAGCTTATCGCACGGATGCATTCGGTTGCCCTATTCTGCTGCTGCATGGGTTTATAACAATATCCATCTGGGAACTAGAGTAATTATCTATAATTAAAAAATTGTTTTTTGATGGCTTAAGTTGGAGTGATTAGATTAAAAAAATGGCTTATCTGTTGATTGATTGGGAATCAAAAATTTTTGTATATTCGAAAAGCAAAATCAACATTGAGTTACCAATTACCATGTTGCTATTAAAATTAATTGTGGGAAGTTTTGCTAGATGAGTTCACCAAGTATGTTTCGCCTGCATTCGGAAAACTCGCAAGTTTTATTCAATATTCTTTCGACTGTTTTTATTGGAGGGATCAATTTTTTCACGATCCCTCTATTTACTTCTTTGCTAGGAACCGCTGGTTTTGGTGAATATAGTCTTTATGCGGTTTGGGTTCAGATATTTACGGTAGTTATTGGGCTTCAAAGTTCAGGAACTATTCCCAGTGCAAGTATTATGTATAAAGGAGCTTCATTTGAACAATATTTTCGAAGTATTGTTTTACTACTATTAATGGTTTTTGCTTTAGGGTTTTGCGTCAGCATCGTTTTTATTAATCAGCTTTGTTCTTTCATGGATATGGCTCCAATCACGATTGCGTATATGCTGTTTCAAAGTTTTGGTGCGGCAAGTATTGGGCTATTTAACAGCAAGTATATCTTTGAAAAAAAAGCTCAACTCAATTGCGCAATTTCCGTAATTCTTTGCATTGCTACAACCTTGCTATCAATACTGCTAATCTATACGTTGTACGAGCATGATCGCGTACAGGGGCGTATTGTCGGGCTTGTTGTTCCGAATCTATTAATAGGGTTAGTCTTAGTGTTTACAATAGTAAAAAAGCGGCGGCTTGGTTTCCGTAAGGAACATTGGGCTTTCTGCCTATCTTTGTCTTTGCCGTTAGTTTTTCACACTGTTGGTCAGACGGTTTTGTCTCAGACGGACAAAATAATGCTTCAATGGATATTGGGAGATATGTCAATTGTGGGTATATATAGCTTAGGGGTGACTATATCGCTGTTATTGAATACTGTATATTCAGCATTCAATAGTGCGTTCGTTCCGTTTTTATTCGAAGATCTTCAGTCGAAAAACGATGAATCACTAGAGAAGAGATATCGTAGCTATATAAGATTGTTTACGTTAGGAACTATTTTATTCATTTTGATCTCCCCAGAAATAATTTCCATAATGGCAGGAGAAGATTATAAGCAAGCAAGCTATATCACGCCAATATTGATCCTTGGAGGGTATTTTATTTTTTGCTATAGCTTTCCAGTGAATTACGAGTTTTTTTTAAAAAAGACAAAGAATATTGCGTTTGGTACAGCGATGGCGGCAATATGTAATATTGCTTTAAATATAGTTTTGATTCCTGCTTTTAGCATGATCGGAGCAGCTATATCGACCGCGTTAGCGTATGGGGTTCTATTTTTATTTCACGGTTTAACGGTAAAACATTTAGATAGAGCCTGTAAAATGCCCTTTAAAAAACTAATACTAGGTACAGTATTAGTATGTATCTCTGTTTTGTTTACAATTGTCTTGATAGAACAGCAATTAGCGAGATTGCTAGTTTCGGTATTGGTAGCGGTAATGATCGGAATTTACTTATATAGGGAAAAAAGAATATTCTAAAATGAAACTACAATAATTCTAGGGGGATAATAGATAATGAATATTAATAAAAAAAAGATTGGTCTAGGTAATCCAGTTTATATCATTGCTGAGGCATGCGACAATCACATGGGCAGTTTAGATGCTGCAAAAGAGATGTGCCGTCAAGCAAAACTTGCAGGTTGTGACTGTATTAAGTTCCAGCATCACCTGCCCGACGAGGAAATGCTTCCTGATGTTCCTATGACATCCAACTTCGATATTCCGCTTTATGAGTTCTTGAAGCGTTATGCACTAACCCTTGATCAACATAAAGAGCTTATGGATTTCTGCGATGAAATTGGCATCCAATATCTTTGCACCCCATTCAGCCTTAAAGCAGCGCAGGAGCTAAATGAACTCGGTGTTGCTGCTTTCAAGATTGGATCTGGGGAAATGGATGACATTCCTATGTTAAAAGCCATAGCAAAAATGGGTAAGCCAATGATTGTTTCCACAGGGATGGCAACCATGGATGAGATTAAGCGAACCTATGATGTACTTGCAGATGAGGGTATAGAGTTTGCTTTGATGAATTGCCTTTCCGAGTACCCCCCTTGCTATGAAGATGTAAATCTTGGCGTTATAGAGCAAATGCAAAGCGAATTCCCTAAAGCAGTTATCGGACACTCGGATCATACGCCTGATCTCTATACTTCATTTGCTGCAGTTGCTAAAGGGGCAAAGATAATTGAGAAACACGTTATTTTAGACAAGCGTACTCCTGGGCCTGACCAATCAGTCTCGATTGATTTCTTTGAGTTGAGACAACTGGTAGATGGGATTAGAAAAGTAGAAGCCGCTTTGGGTTCAGAGAAGAAAGTACATTCTTCAGAAAAGGGAATTCGCGAGTGGGCTCATCGCAGTGTGGTTTCTCTTGTCGATATTCCTGTGGGTGCAACTATTACCCAGGAAATGATCTGGTCAAAACGTCCCGGAACAGGAATTCCTTCCTATCGAATGGATGAGGTAATAGGGAAAGTAGCAAAGCGTGAGATCAAGGCAAACACGCTTGTTGCTTGGGAAGATCTGGGGTAATAGCGTGAAGAAGTTATTGTTTTTAACCGGATCTCGTGGTGAATGGGGCTACATTCGCCCAATACTTCGTCTTATTGAGAAAAGTGAAAATGTTGATTACTCTCTCGTTGTGACAAACATGCATCTTCTACCTGCATATGGTAGCTCTTATAAGGAGATAGAGCGCGAGGGTTTTCATATTGATCACAAAATCCGTATGGCGGTAGAGGGCGGAGACCATGTCGCTCATGCTAAATCACTTGGTGTATGCCTCGATGCCCTGCCGGATATATTAGATGTCGAACAACCTGACTGGGTGGTTTTGGCGGGCGATCGCGGCGAGCAGTTGATGGGCGCTATTGCTGCCTCGTATTGCTATATTCCCGTAGCTCATATCCAAGCAGGTGAGCTGTCTGGCAATATTGATGGTATGACACGTCATGCCATAGGGAAGCTCGTTCATATGCATTTTGCCGCAAACCAAGATGCTGCAGACAGACTAATAAAACTTGGCGAAGAACCGTTTAGGGTATTTAACGTCGGTGCACCTCAGATCGATGAGATGGTTGCAGCGCAATACACCTCAATTCCTGAACTAGAAGAACGGTTTTCGGTAGACCTCTCTAATGGTTTTCTTCTTGCGGTAATGCATCCTGTCACCGAAGAAATGTCTAAAGCAGGTGAACAGGCAGAGATATTCGTTGAAGCACTTAATCAATTCGATATTCCGAAAATTGTTATCTTGCCAAATAATGATGCTGGTTCGCTGAGCGTGAAAAATGCCATACTGGCAAACCGAAAAGGAGACTACCATCTCTTTGCAAACCTCAAACGCGAGGACTACCTAGGTTTCTTAAAAGAAGCAAAATGCATTGTTGGAAATTCCAGCTCGGGACTCCTTGAGGCACCTACATTTAAAACCCCTTCAGTCAATATTGGTCGCAGGCAAGATATGCGTTTCAGGGGAAAGAATGTAATAGACGTTTCTTTCGATGTAGATGAAATAAAGCAGGCAATTGATCGGGCTATCTCTCCTGAGTTCGAAGAATATCTTTCGGATTGTGAGAATCCTTATGGGGATGGGCATTCCTCAGAGCGGATCTTGGATCTGCTTATCAACACCAATCCAGATTCAAAATGGATGACGAAAAAGTTAATGTATTAGGAGATATCATGAAAGACCTGTCTATCTATTGCATTACTCCAAGTTATACGATCAAAGAAGCACTGGCCCAGATCGAGGAAAATAAGAATCGCGCTGTTTTAGTAGTGGATGATCTTGGCAGGGTGTCAGGCCTGTTAAGCCAAGGAGATATTATCCGAGCCCTTGCCTCAGGAGCAAATTTTTTTGCAAGTGTTGGCCAATTTTCGTCTCCTTCTTTTATGTATCTGAAAAGCAGGGACCTTGAAAAGGCCTATCAATTAGCAAAAACACGAGGGATGACTATTTTTCCAGTCCTCGATGACGATTTTAAATTGATTGATGTTTTAACGTTGTTTGATGTTTTCGATTACGTAGAAGAGAAAATGCGTGGTGGGAAAGATGACTAAGCCTTGTCTCGCAGTGATTCCTGCCCGTGGGGGTTCTAAGGGCATTCCAAAGAAAAACATCCAATGCGTCGGAGATAAACCGCTTCTCTGCTATGCAATTGATTCAATTCTTGATTCTGGCATCGGTGTCGATATCGTAGTGAGTACCGATTCCGACGAGATAGCTCAAGTAGCAATTGACCATGGTGGCGCATACGTAATCAAACGTCCGAAATCAATCAGTGGGGATGGTGCAAAGACTGAAGATGCTTTGCTTGATGCACTTGATCAAATGGAATCATTGTATGGGAAAACTTATGAGGTTGTATTGACAGTGCAGCCGACTTCTCCATTTAGAAAACCTGAGACTGTTAAAAGGTTCTGGAATGAATTTATTGAGATAAGCAACGAATATGATGCCATGTTGACCCTCAATGAAACCAGGACTGATTACTGGGTAGAAGAATCAGGTAGTTATCACAGGCTTTATCCTGATGCACCACGTAGAAGACAAGATCGTAAGCCTTTATATATTGAGAATAGTTGCTTGTACGCAACGAAAGTGGAGGCGTTACGAGAAACTCATTCTGTTCTGGGTGGTAATGCACAAGGCTTTTTAATAGATCAGCGAGAGGCACTTGACATCAATGAGCCAATTGATTTAGTTCTAGCCAACCTTTTATGCGCTAAAGAATAGTTGTTGTTTATTCAGCTTCGTCCTCTTTTGTAATGCAAATAGATATGCTTGCTTCTGCTTGCTTATTCATATCACGATTTTACATGATTGGTTCCCTTATTGAGAAAGCGTACATATACTAGCAAGGGCTTAACGGCCTAAAGCCCATTAAGGGTTTTCTATAGTTCCTCAGAAGGCATTGTTGTTACATACTGGGTGAGTAGTTGAGAATATGAAATTTACCGCAAAATATAAGCTAGGATTATGCTAACGCTTCACTTAATAGTGAGTATTTTATCTTGCTTTCTTTGGAGGTCGAGCTAAGATACGAAGAAAGACAAGCTTTATAAGCTGAGTCAGCTTTAAATATGGAACCATTCGCCGCGTCAAGCATATCTTGCGAAATTGCAAACAGCTCTTTAATTTCTTCAGGTGTTTTTATTTTTGTTTGTCCTCCCCAGTAATGTTCAAATAGTGATAATTGCTTGGTTTTTTGTTTATATGATTTAGGGGAAATTGCGAATGCGCTTTTAAATTCAGAGAGAACAGAGCTTAAAAGCGCTGACTGAGATTTTCCATTCATGACAAAAGAATCGGGCTCAGTAATTCTTGCCCGCTCGTTTCCTTCGAAAAGAATGAATCTTTTTTTTAGATAGTAGCAATAACCTATTTGGGTGCCTAACCCATTTCCAATGACTGTATCAGATAACATCAAAAGTGTTTTTAGACGGGAAATAAAATTATGGTCTTCCCTTAGACCTGAGCTGACTATTTTTGCTCCATGTTTTGTGAATAAATCAAATATTTCATCATCGACATCGTTCCAATATGCGCTAACAAGGATAGTATCAAAGTCATTTCCAAACTGATTTATAACATTTTCGACATAACGTTTACGTTCGTACGATGCGTTGCTCGATTCATAGGTATGGACAGGAAAAACCAGGAGAGTTCTTCCAAGTTTTTCTTTTATATGTTTAAGTTGCGAGTTGTTTAGGACTGTATTGGCATAATGAATAAATGGTCCAATTGTATAATGTGGAATATTACGGGACGCGCGGATAGCGTTGTGCCTGTAGGGTCCTTGCGTAATCATGCAGTGAACGTATTTTTGTTCGTCAATTGGTTTTTTTAGGTCTAGCCAACTTATTCCATGTTCAATATAAGGAAAAAGCAGCCGTGTAGTATCGGTGAAATCTTGATTGGAATACCGGGTTAAGGTCCATAAATGACCATATAGCAAGGAGTCTCCTCCGAGGAGATGGAATCCAATCCAGTCTGTTTTTGAGCACTTTAGATTAATTACAGCATTTTTAAAGGTGTCATAATCAAAGATTGGATCAATATTTGCAATTCGGGTAAGCTCGTTAAGAAACTGAAGGTTTTTGGATCTATTTAAATAAGAAACAATCTTGTCGTGACGGTAGATATTGGAAGTTAGACGTTGTTTGATTACTTCAAATGGGGTCATAATGTAATCCTTATGGGAAATTCAATAAATCTTGTTAGGAAATTTTAGGACTGCTCCTTGAGTATTCATTCTAACGATTGTATTTCGATTTTTTAATCAGGTAATTTAAAATAAGAAAATCTATTTTAAGTATCGATACATAAGCGTGGTGTCTGAATGATTTCAGTAATAGTGCCAGTATATAATTCGGAGAAATATATAGGAGAGTGTTTACACTCCCTTGCATTACAAACGTTTAAAAAGTTTGAGATTATTATTGTGGATGATGGTTCGACTGATAATTCCGGCATGATCTGTGATCGCTTTGCATTTAATAGGCAAAATGTAAAAGTAATTCATATTGGAAATAGCGGACTGCTTTTGGCAAGACGCAAAGGAATGATGGCGGCATCTGGGGATTATTTCATGAGTCTCGATTCGGATGATTGTTTGAGGGGTGATGCGATAGAGGCAGTCGAAAAATGTATTGATGCTTTTCGTTCGGATATAATTTGCTTTAATTTAAGTAGAAATTCGGAAGTGACTTATCAAGGGCAGATACTGACCCCGGGCTTATCCGAAGAGGGATTATATAAAGAAAAGGATCTAGATAGAGTTAAACTGGCAGTATGTGCTGGGCTATTTAATAGTATGTCAGGTAAAGCCATAAAACGCGACGTAGTTGCTTTAAAAGATGACTATTCACGGTATGCTGGCTTGATGCACGGCGAGGACTGGCTTCAATTGCTGCGGATAATGGAGAAAACAGAAAGTGTTTATTATCTTGATGATGCATTGTATTTCTATAGGGAGAATCCTGCCAGCAGCACATCAACCTTTAAGGTATCTCAAATAAATGATTTAGCAAGAGTTTTTGCTCAGCTTGAACAATCGGCAAGTAAATGGAATAAAAGATGCGTAATGGCTTCAGAGGAAGCGGTTTGTAGACATGTGCAATGGCTGATGTTTGGTATAGCGAAATCAAATGCACCAAATGACGATAAGAGAAAATATGCAGATGAGGCCATAGGTTTAATAA
Organism: Cryptobacterium sp. CAG:338; assembly: GCA_000435475.1. Classification (GTDB taxonomy): domain Bacteria; phylum Actinomycetota; class Coriobacteriia; order Coriobacteriales; family Eggerthellaceae; genus Anaerotardibacter. Next base: position 7,827 of record FR896052.1, read on the forward strand.
AAGAGTATTGTCATGGGAGAGAAATCGACGATGTAATACGCTCCTTGAGATATGATTTTAGGATTCCTTTATGGCTAGCTACCAAGAAGAGTCCTTTGGTTGCGCTGAAAATCTCAAATATAATACAGTATGTAAGCAAAATGGTGCAGTATATCAAAAGATAGTAGAAGTTTTATTGTACAGAGTCAGTTTGAATACTACTTTTTAGTAAAGTAAAGACATTTAATTAGGAGTTGTGAGTGGCGTATAATAAAGTTTTAGTTTGGGGCTTTTCTAATAATAGAGCCGGAACAGAGACGGTCATCTACAACTATGCAAAGAGTCTGCCAAATGTTGCTTTTGATTTTCTGTGCTACAACGACCCTTTAAATTATTCTGATTTATTTACTCCCGATACTAATAATCGATATTTTGTTATTCCGATTAAAATCAAACATCCTCTCGCGTATACTTGTGCTCTCAAAAAATTTATGAAGGAGCATGGTCGAGAGTATTCAGTGCTGTGGTGTAACATTAATGATGTTTCTAATATCGATGTTCTTAAATATGCTAAAAAGTATGGAATTAAGAGAAGAATAACGCATATCCATACTTCTCAGATGGCAAATGTTTTTATTACAAAGGTATTTTCTCGTCTTAACTATAAAAAGTGTTTAAATTTGGCAACTGATCGATGGGCCTGCTCGGAAAGTGCGGGACATTTTTTGTATGGAGATTTGCCGTTCCGAGTGATACCTAATGCTATTGATGCAAAGCGACGATGTTTTGATCAAAATAAAAGAGAGGCAATTAGGAAACAATGGAATATACAAAATGAGTTTGTGGTTGGGACTGTTGGCCGTCTTGCTGACCCTAAGAATCAAGAATTTTTAATTCGACTTCTTCCTCGGTTGCTTGCTTATAATCCTTCAACTGTAATTATGCTAGTAGGGGATGGCTTATTTAAGGAAAAGCTTAGCGACTTAGCGAGAAGTTTAAATGTAGGAGGTCGTGTTATTTTTGCTGGATCTCAGACTGATATTCAAGCATATCTATCCTCCTTTGACGTATTTGCTTTTCCGTCTTTGTATGAAGGCTTGAGCCTTTCTCTTTTAGAGGCTCAATTTAATGGGCTTCCCTGTATCATCTCTGAGGGGGTTGGTGAGGAGTCTGTTATTTCGTTAAATACAAAAACAATTGCACTAGATGATATATCTGGATGGGTTGACTCATTATTGCATGGAGCTCGAAAAAATGATGCTCTAATAAAAGAAAAGGCAGTGTTGTACGATTTAGCCAATATAGGAGCTATTGCTTCTTCTATGTTTTGATTCTTTAGTTGAAGATAGTATGTTATCTTCCATATGTTTTTCTTAAAATATATTGCCAGCGTTTTTTGTTTTGCTTCATTGAAAATCTGTTAGTAAAATCTTCATGTGCATTTTTTCGCATTTTTTCTTGTAAGGTCTTATCAAGAAATAACTGAACTGCTTTTTTTGAAAAATCATTAGTATCTGTAGCAATAAATCCTGTTTCTTCATCTTTAACTATTTCAAAAACTGCATCACCCCATTGAGTTGTAACCACGGGCGTTGCATTTGCCATTGATTCTGCTAAAACAAGTCCAAAGCCTTCAAACTTTGATGTTAGCCATGTCTGCTCGTATAGAGAATAGACTGATTTATCTTTTGTGAATCCTTTTAAATGCACATAATCGGTCATGTTGTTTGTTTCTATCTGATTTTTTAGTGTTTCTAGAAGGGACCCAGTACCATATATATCTAGATGGAAATCATTGATTTGTTTATGAACTTCTTTTGCGCACTCCAGAAGCATAGAAGGGTTTTTTTGGGGTTCAAGTCGTCCAACAAAAACCGCTGAATGGTTATGGGGTCTATTTAGATCAGGAGTTTGAATTAATGAGCCATCGAAACCGTTGTAAATGTAATCGGCGTTAAAACGGGAAGCCCCTTTTGCTGCGTCAGTCTTGTTCCGAAAAAGGACGAGATATGGTGAAGGAATGAGCATTCCTTGAAGTTTACCTAAGAAGTTGTTACCCCAGAAATATTCAAAGTTGATGTGGATTTCTAGGATGTATTTTAAGGATCGAGAGAGGAACATGGCTGCTGCAGGGCATGATGCAATTACAATTTGCCCCTGTAATATTTTTTTTGTTTTGTGCTTGGCTATCGGAATGTAGAGGAAAAAAAATAAAGCACTAAATAGAGCTTTCAAAAACAGCAAGAGTTTTCCGCTGCGTAGATAGGTCAAAGCTTTATAAAACCTATTGTCGATATTATAGTTACTAAGGTTAATTTTAGTGAGACTGTCAAATTCTTTAATATTATTAATGCCATTATTAAAAACGCTCAGAAGAACAATGTTGTAATCGTTTTTGAATTCTTCAACAAAGCGTGCGTAAGTAGCGACAAGTCCGCCGTCTTCGATTTTCGGAGTCTTGTCAAAGATGATATAAATTGTATCCATTAGTATTCCTTCGTGATTACCATTTCTTCACAAAACCAAATCGTTTATTCAGCCATACATAGAGTTTTAATAATAGGGGGAGTATATGCGAAGAGTAACAAAGATAGGCAATCTTAGGTAATTTCATAAACCTTATATGTCGAAGAACATACGACAGTCTCAAAAATGGATTGTTTTGATGGAGAGGAAAGTGCTTGTTTAGTATGGATCGAATAGAGCTTAAGTATGTATGTGAATCCTCTGATTCCAACAATAATGGAATAGAGATACCAAGATGGATGAAGGCAGCTAAATCATATATGGCTACATACCTTGAAAAACTGTGAGAAAGATCATTTCGTAACTCAATCCATGAATCGATAATGCTCAGGGCATCTTTTAATGAGATATGAGTCATTGCAGTGCTGAAGTCTGTCTGATAGTGGTAAAGCGGAGTGGTAACAAAATCAATACTTGAGACATTTGGGTATATTGATAGGAGGAATAGAGCATCTTCGGTAATTTTGGGTGAAGTTTTAATTTGCAGATATTGCATAGCTACTCTTCTACGGATAAGTTTATTCCAAACTGCCGTGTTGATAGAGGCTAGCCAACCGGAGTTTTCGTCAATATGATGTACTAAGCCTGTTTCATGCGCCATTTCTGTAGAAAAAGTATTTCCAGCTGATTCTCTCCAATACGCGCAAATTACTAGATCAGTTTTATTCTTTATGGCTTGTGAATACATTTTATTATACATGTTTGGTTCAGGAAGATCGTCTGCGTCACAGAAACCAATATATCGTCCATTTGCGTGCTTAAGGCCATTGATTCGTGCAAAATAAACACCTTGATTTTCTTGATTGATTAGTTTTAATGGTATGGAGGTTTTTTTCGCCAGTTCCGCAACTATCGTGGGAGAGTTATCTGTACTTCCATCGTTGACACAAATTATTTCAATAGAAGGCAAAGTTTGATTTATTAAAGCGATTAAAGTTGCTTTAATTGTGCTACTTGCATTGTAAAAAGGGACTATGACGCTGACATCATAGTGCTCTGTTTGATGATTTGGGTTTTTCATAAGGTAATCCAACTTTACTTATATAATATTATTATTCACATTCAATATTAACGGGAAGTCGATTTGAAAACATTACTTATCATACCAGCCTACAACGAAGAAGAGTCTTTAAAGGCTACCATCGATTCTCTTTCTGGCCTCGATGTGGACATTATTATCGTAAATGATGGGTCAAAAGATTCAACTGTTCAGGTTTGTCGTGAAAACTGTTATCCATTTTTGGATCTTTCTACCAATTTAGGTCTTGCAGGTGCATTTCAAGCAGGTATGAAATACGCATATCGTCATAATTATGATTGCGCCATTCAATTCGATGCTGATGGGCAACATCTTCCAGAATATATTGAGCCGCTTATTGAAGCGATTAAAGAGAACGATATCGCTATTGGTTCACGTTTTGTAAATGAAAAAAAACCAAGATCAATGCGAATGCTTGGCAGCAACCTGATTTCTGTTGCAATCAGGTTGACGACGGGCGAGAAATTAACTGATCCAACATCGGGCATGCGTGCTTTTAACAAGCGAATGATTAAACAATTGGCACTTGGATTAAATTTTGGTCCTGAACCAGATACGGTTTCTTACTTAATTAAGCGTGCAGATGCTAAAGTCGTGGAGGTTCCAGTTAAGATGGCCGAGCGGTTTGCTGGCGAAAGCTATTTAAATCCATGGACATCTGTGATGTACATGCTTCGTATGACGATATCTATTTTATTTATTCAGCTTATTAGAAAACGTATTGGGGGTTGCTAGTAATGACAATTGAATTGCGTATAACCCTTATTATTGTTTCTCTTCTGACGTTGATTTTCATTGCTAGGAAAATTCGTAGCTCTAAAGTGAAGTTGGAAGACTCAATTTTTTGGATTTGTTTTGCTGGTCTAATATTTATTTTCAGTTTATTTCCTCAGATATTTTATGCATTGTCTAATTTGGCGGGTACATATGCACCGGTGAATTTTGTTTTCCTTTTCTTTATTTTCATCCTGCTTGTGCAAAGCTTTAATTTAAGTATGCGTATTTCACAGGCTGATACAAGGATTAAAGAACTTACTCAACAGTTGGCAATTGAAAAATTTGAACGATATCAGAATGATAAAAAGGACTCTTCTGAAAAAGAAGAGTTTTGCAGTTGATTTTAAAGAAGACTTTTCAAATAGCTGCAGTGATCCTTCATCGCTATATGAATTTCTTTCGAGATGATGTTGTTTGAACGCTGCGAGAGTTTGCTTGGTGGGACCGTGATGAAATTTAGCAACATTATCGTAACTGGTGGCTGTGGCTTTATTGGCTCTAACTTTGTTCATTATGTCGCAAATAATTATCCAGATGTTCATGTGACAGTATTAGATAAGCTTACCTATGCAGGCAATAAAGATAATATCGCCAGTCTCCCAAGAGATAGAGTAGAGCTTGTTGTAGGGGATATTTGCGACAAGGATTTGCTTGATAAGCTTGTTCCTGGTCATGACGCTATCGTTCATTATGCTGCTGAATCGCATAACGATAATTCCATTGCGAATCCGGAGCCTTTCTTAAAGACCAACATTGAAGGCACTTATTGTTTACTGGAGGTATGTCGTAAGTACGATGTTCGTTATCACCATGTATCAACTGATGAGGTGTATGGTGATCTGGCGCTTGATGATCCGAATCGCTTTACTGAAGAAACGCCCTATAATCCATCAAGTCCGTATAGCTCTACTAAAGCCGCATCAGACATGCTTGTGCGTGCATGGACTCGCACCTACGGATTACGTACCACTATTAGCAATTGCTCCAACAATTATGGTCCGTATCAGCATATAGAGAAGTTCATTCCGAGGCAGATTTCCAACATTCTTTGCGGCATTAAACCAAAGCTATACGGCGATGGTCTAAACGTTCGCGATTGGATTCACACCGAGGATCATTCCTCTGCGGTATGGACGATTCTGACCAAAGGCAAGATTGGTGAGACTTACTTAATCGGTGCTGATGGAGAAAAGAACAATATTGACGTACTTCACGCTATCTTAAAAGCTATGGGTAAAAACGAAGACGATTTCGATTGGGTGAAAGACCGTCCTGGGCACGACCGTCGCTATGCTATTGATTCGACTAAGCTGCGTACCGAATTAGGTTGGCAGCCTCAGCATACTGACTTTGCAGAAGGTCTTGCACAAACTATCCAGTGGTATAAAGAAAACGAATCTTGGTGGAGGCCTGCAACATAAGCAACAGAAGCAAAATATGCAAAGCAAGGTTATTAGTCGTACACCGCTAACGACGGATACGCATATACGTATCCTTAAGGACTGTCTAACTTTTATTAACTCTTAACAAACCTATAAGCAAACAGGTATCATTAAAATTTGGCATAATATCAATCAAATCGGAGACCTGTATGACTGCAAAAGAAAAACTGTATAAAGCTTTAAACAAAAATGCATTTTTTTCAGCCTTTTTTGAAGCGCGCAGAATTCGTCGCCATAGAGATCGCGTAGAACAAGTTCGTTCTTCAAGCTATAATTTTACTGATAGATCAAAAGGTTCAGATAAACTCTGTATTATTCTTGCTGGATATAAAGAGCCACTTTGGGATGACGTTTTTTCTCGAATTGAAGCTGCCGCTCCTGGCGATTTAGATATATGCATTATGACAAGCGGGCTTCAGAACGAAGGATTGAAAAAGGTTGCCGCGGACCATAATTGGTCATACCTCTCTACTGAAATAAATCATCTTTCGCTTATTCAAAATCTTGCTATTGAGTTGCATCCGTCTGCAAAATGGATCTTCAAGCTTGATGAAGATATGTTCTTACCAAAAACGTATTTTGAGCCGCTCATAGAAACTTATAACTTAGTGAAAAACAAAAGCTTCTATGAACCAGCTTTTGTTTCTCCACTTATTAATGTGAGTTGCTATGGCCATATACGTCTATTAGAAAAATGTAACTTACTAGAAGATTTTAGAGCTACTGGTTTAACTTCGATGAAAATAACTGATGGAATTCACCACAATAAGGCGGTATTAGAAAATCCAGAGGTTGCCAAATACTTGTGGGGTGCTACTCAGCCGGTGCTTCGTGATGTGGATGCTTTAACTGAGTGTTTTATGCGTGATCCGCTCGCTTTTACTATATGCGCTACTCGTTACAGTATTGGTGCGATTTTGTTTACCCGAAAAGCATGGGAAGAGTTTGGGAAGTTCCCCCTAACCTTTGTTGGAAGCGAATATGGACTAGGTGATGATGAGGAACATATTTGCCATTATGCATGTTTCACAGGTAGGGGAATGGTTGTTAGCGAAAATATAATTGTCGGTCATCTTGGCTATGGTCCACAAACTAAAGATATGGTCGAATATTATCTAGAGCATAAAGACCGCTTCGCTTCTCCTTATGCTTGCCTGAAAAAGGAGGGCTAATGGTAATGGCTGCCGAACAAAATCCCAATATAAAAATTCTTGTTTCATGTCATAAAGAGGTCCCTTTACCGAAGTCAGATTTATACTTGCCGGTTCAGGTCGGAGCAGCAAATGCTTCAAGCGTAATTCCGGGAATGCAGCCGGATAACGCAGGAGAAAATATTTCTGACAGAAATTTTTCTTTTTGCGAATTATCTGCTCAATACTGGGCTTGGAAAAATCTAGAAGCGGATTATTATGGCCTTTGTCATTACAGGCGCTATTTTTGTTTTGATGGGATTGATCATCCCGCAAATGATCATTTACAAATCGAGGCAGACTCTTTATCGGACTTTTCTATTCGTGACTATCAAATAAATAACGAGAGCCTCATAAGAGAAGCTTTGCAAGAATGTGATATTGTTACGCCTCCCTATTGGGATGTCTCCAAAGCGCCTACACCCGCTGGGGTAAAAAACTCTGTTCAAGAGCATATGATTGCCTTCGGTCTCTATACGAAGGAAGATGTTGCGCTCGTTAGATCTATCGTCGAGGAAAAGCAGCCAGAGTATCTTAGTAACTTTGACAGCTATATGTTCGGTAATAAATATCTAGGATATAGCTGCTATATCATGAACAAGGAATACTTTAATCGGTTTTGTGAGTTTGAGTTTAGTATTCTTTTGGAATTCGACCGTCGTTTCGATTATTCAAATATCACTTCCACGAGAAAACGTATTGCAGGCTATTTTGGTGAAGTGCTATACAGCGTGTTTGTCTCAAAGATTATTCAAGAAGGTAAAGCGCGAATAAAGCAAGTACCCCTTGTTTTCTTTTTAGATACCTCGTGTATGAATTTGCCTTCAGAAGAGTCAGATGACGGCAAAAAGTCAATTCAAATATATTGGCGTTATCGCGATAGATCTGCAAATGCATTTGAGATATGCATCGAGAGTTTAATTGAATATCTCGATTCTGGAAAAGAATATGACTTAACGGTTTTGTATGACGCTGAATTCATACTAGACGCATTCAACAATATCCTGCCATCACTTCCTGGTAATTTACATATAGTCAAAACTCACTGGTCAAATTTTGTTTGCCCTACAGAATTCGCTGATCTCTCATTGAAAAATATGGATATTGTTCAGCCATTGCTTCTTCCTTGGCTCACAAACAGCGAAGAGCCAATGCTTTGGATTGATGGACTTGTAGTTTTTAATGCGGATCCTGCTCTTTTATTAGAGGAAGAGAAAAAAGCTTATTCATGCGCAAAAAATGTTTTATTACATCGTGAGCTGAATAAGCCCTTAACAAAAAACTTTCTTGGAGATTACAACCTCACTCCAAAAAATGATCTTATTTTGGACACTGCAGTAACAGTTATTAATCCTAAACTTGCGAAGCAGAATTATACTTCGGATGAAATATGCGGTGCGGTTAATACGCTGCGCTCTAAATATCGTTTAATTGAACCAGAAAAGGAAATTGGCAAGCCGCCGACGCAAAGAAAGAAAACTCCGATTGCGCCTGGATACTTACTTGAAAATCAGGCATTTAGAGCTCATTTGCTGTTGGAGTTAAACGTTGCAGAGCTTTCTTTTGGTGAAGTTTCTTATGCTGTTGATGCGGTTGATACGGCGGCATGGCTTAATGAAGAATGGGCAAATGATTGGATTTCTGAAGAAAACCCAATTGCTGTGTATTTGGAATATGGTAAGCCGCCAATTCTTAACGCAAATCAACGTTTCGGAAATTTATACTGGAAACAGGCTAGGAAGTCTGATGTCTATGAAGTTCTTCTTGGAGAGGTGTTAGAGCCTGAAGAGACGGTGTCGCTAAAAACTGCTTTGTTCCCGGAAGGTTCGAAACGAAAAAAACTAGCAAGAAACTTACTAGGTAGAATCAAGAGGTAATATCATGTGGGATGTTTTTGCTCTAACGGTTCTGGCGGAAATCATTCTGCTTTATCTTCCGAGTGCAGTTCTACTAAGAGGTTTAAAGCTTTCTTGGCTAATGAGTTTAGTCTGTGCGCCTATTGTTTCTATTTCGGTGTATTCCTGCATGGGAATTATATACGATAAGGCCAATATTGCCAGCAGTTGGCAAACTATGTTTTTGCCTCTGTTGATAATTGCCGTCCTGATAGTGCTTCTTTCGAGGGCGGTTTCTAGGTCGGCCGTGACAGAAAAGCGTGAGTGCTTCTTTCTTTCGGATATAAAAAAAAGAAGCTGGCTAATTCTTCTTTTATATGTGGTGATAAGTTCTGCTGTAACGTTTTTTTATTTCATATTGCCCCTAAATGGGCCTGGATCATTTAATCAGGGTCCAGACAATGCTGCGCATCTTAGTCTTATTCAGTCGTTTCTAGATTCAGGTAATTATTCTTCTCTTAACTCGTCTTATTATCATGATATTAAGAATATTTATCAGGATCCTACGGGCGGAAATGGTTCTGGCGGGTTCTATCCTGCTGCTTGGCATTGTGCTGCTGCACTAGCGGGTTCTTTTACTGGAGCAGGTGCTGCGGTGTCTGCGAATGCGTCTCTTTTTGTGTTTATTGCTATTGTTTTTCCTCTGTGCGTTTTTGGGTTTGTGGGGACAATATGTAAAAACAAGTATTTAGTGGTTCTCTCTGGAGCTTTTGTTGCGCTGGGGTTTGGCGCATTTCCTTGGGGGATTCTATATTTTGGTCCTTTATATCCAAACTTTGCTGCTTTTGCAGTTATTCCATCATGTATGGCATTGTTCGTTGCTGCATTTAGTCGAAATACCGCGAAAAGTCGCAGTGCAATAATGCTTTTGATTTTTGCTGTAAGTTTGCTTGGATTAGCCCTTTTGCAGACAAACGCTGTATTTACTTTGGGCGTTTTTTTGATTCCATTTTGTATAGGATTAATATGGCGAAAGGTAGGATCTTTAAAATCACGGTTTGTGCATTACCGAACAGCGCAGGTTTTTGCTGTCTTTGCATTTTTGATAATGTGCGGACTCGTTTGGCTCATTGCATATAATTTACCGATAATGAGCGGAATAGTCAGTTATCCTTGGGCTCCGTTTACTTCTCTTAGACAAGAAATAGTAAATATTCTATTGTTATCATATAGAGATTCTGCAGCTCAGCCAGTGATGGGGGTTCTTGTTTTAGCTGGAATCATTTATCTATTAAAAAAACGAACCAATCGATGGTTGATATGCGCTTATGCGATTACGTGTTTTATGTGTATAGTCGCCGCTGTTTCAAGTGGGGAAATTCGCTCCTTTTTGATTGGCTTTTGGTATACCGATTCTTATCGCATTGCAGCAATGGCGGCGCTAGCGGCCATTCCATTAGCGTCATACGGATTATATGCAACTATATGTTTAATAATTAAGGTTTGGGATAAGGTGACCGATTGGTTTTCGGAAAATAAAACGCATTTTCGTTTTCAGTATCTTTCGGTCTCTTTAGTGATGCTAGCTCTTTTGTATTATCCGAGTTTTGTTGTACCAGGTGTTGGAAGTGTTGCTACTGCTCTGGGTGAATTCGAAAATTCCTGGTTTAACACTAACAACAATATTGGTTCTTGTGTTTTGGATCATGACGAACAGGAGTTTTTGACCGAAGTAAAGCAGGTCGTTGGAGATGAGCTTGTAATTAACAAGCCTGATGATGGTAGCGTATTTGCTTATGGAGGAAATAATATCGACGTTTTTTATAAACGAACAGGGATTGAGGCATATTTAACTGATTCAGGAGAGAGCCAGTTGTTTAGGAATAATTTGGATGAGTATGCTACCAATGAAGATGTTCAGGAAGCAGTTAAAAAGACGGGCGCTAAGTACCTTTTGTTGCTAGATGCCGATGTAAGCGACAAGGCTCAAACCAGATATTGGTTTGATCATTACTATAAAGAACTTTGGCAGGGGATGGATGCGATTACCGAAGAAACTCCCGGGTTTAAAGTTGTTCTAGCGGAAGGCGACATGAGACTTTATGAAATAGAGCCTGTTGGCTAAGTGGTTATAAATTATCAGCAGGTAAGCAATAGAGCCTCGGTTTTAAATCGGGGCTCTATTTGCAAAATTTGTAAGACTAATAAATTTTGCAGGTGTGCTGGAATTACTGGTCCGAGCCTTTAAGGGCTTTAAGCATAAGATCTTTGTCAAGTTCACTGAACTGAGTATGGTCACCAAAGAAAACAAGTTTCGATAAGGTCTTTCTTTTAGAAATAACCACGTCCAAATTTCGAGTAACACTATCAAGGTTTTGGGTGTCTTCTACTAATACAATACTTTTTCGCTTTTTGGTTAATGGACCCGCGGCAAGAATATCGGCAGGGTTCCAAATAGGCACAAAAAATGCTTCGAATCCGGTGCCAGTAATGTCGTCGTTTTGTTCGATCCAAGAGCTAATTATCGTATTTGCATCAAAGGGGTCTTTTCCGCAGAAGCGGATGAGCCCCTTGCTTTGCTGTTCGAGCCTCTCAATGCTTTTATCGTTAAAAACGTCTTGTCCCCCAAGTAGTAATATTTCTTCAAAGCCGTCTTTGCAAAGAAGTGATTGGACATCGTCTGCAATGGTATGTGCCTGGACGCTGAATAATAGAGGGATTTTATTACGGTAAGAGTAGGGAAGAAAACAAAGAATATCACCAAGGCCTTCCTTGTAAGTAAGAATCGCTTTAGATCCCCAGCCTTTTTCTCTTCCTTGGCAATAAACAGCATAGGATAGGCGCTCTTCGGTTTGCTCATTAATTACCTGAACATCTGATGTGGGGCAAACACGTTTAATGTCGGTAATAACTTGAGGTGAAATGAAGTTTTCTCCTCCCAGAACAGTAATTTTATCTGGCTGGGTTTCACGAAGTTTGTGCTCGACTAATTCAGGCAATGATTCAGCGCGTGTTAACAATATCGGCGCATCGTCTAAGCTAGAAAGTGCATTCGCTAGCATGCAAACAGCATGATTGAGCCCTGGTGCAATAATAATGTGGTCGATTTCGCTTTTAGCGAGGGATTCAAGTATCTTGACCGGTGTTGAGTATCGGTTTTCGCCCGAGAAGGTTTCAACTAGCCCATTGCGGTCTGGTGCTGGTTGTTGAAGTAAGTCAAAAATTCGCTGCTCAGCTTCAGCTGAGCCAAAATGACCGCCAAGCATACGATAAACCTGGCAGACATCATGCGCGTTGCCGGAAATTCGCTCATGGCCTTTTTCAATCCAGACAGCTTTGTTGCATAAGCGTTCAATTTGTTCGTTGCTGTGAGAAACAATAAGTACCGTTACGCCATATTCTTTAATGAGGGTGTTTATTCGGCGTTCACATTTTTGCTGAAACATGAAGTCGCCAACAGAAAGAACCTCGTCAACGATCAAAATTTCAGGAACTATCACCGTTGCGATTGCGAAGGCTATGCGGGCAACCATGCCCGAAGAGTAGTTTTTTAAGGGCATATCAAGGAAATTTGCGATTTCAGCGAAATCAACGATTTCATCGAAGTGTTCTTCAATAAATTTCTTTGGATAGCCTAAGAGCGCTCCATTAAGATAAATATTTTCTCGCGCAGTCAACTCCATATCGAAGCCAGCGCCAAGTTCAATCAAAGGTGCGATACTTCCGTTAACGGTACACGTACCCTTGCTTGGTTCTAATACTCCCGCAATGATCTTTAAGAGGGTAGACTTTCCCGATCCGTTAGTACCTAGAATGCCAAAGACATCTCCTTTTTTTACTTCAAGAGATACATGATCAAGCGCGCGGAATTCCTTAAACCGAAGTTCTCGACGTGCTAAGGCAATGGCATATTCTTTAAGGTTATTCATGGTTTCACTAGCCATGTTGAATACCATGGATACGTCGTCAACCTTGATCATAGTCTCAGCGGAAGCAGTAGGATCTTCTTCTGAAAATGAAGTTTCCCCTAAAAATGAAGTATTAACTGTTTCGGGCATATCAATTCACCTATACGTAGAGGATAAATTTCTTTTCAAGTTTGCGGAAAACGACATAACCAATTACAAGCATGATCAAGCCCATTCCGAAGCATAAAAGGTTAAGTTCCAAACTGGGAGTTACATTCCATAATGCGATATCGCGCATATAGGTAACGTAGTGATACATCGGATTGAAATTCATTATGGACATCATCCAGTCGGGCAGGATGCTTACAGGATAAAAAAGTGGGGTGGCATAAGTCCAGGCGGTAATTACTACACCCCATAAGTGCCCGATGTCGCGGAAGAAAACAACCAGCGCCGATAGAAGAAAGCCCAGACCGGCGCTGAACATTAAAAGATAGAAAAGCAGCAGTGGAAGGAAAAGCAAGTTAGCAGTGGGCATGACCTGAAAAAAGATTATTACTGCTGCAACAGCAATAAGAGATAAAACATAATTTACCAGTTGGAAAAGTACCTTTTCCAAAGGAAAAAGGATTTTTTCGATGCGGATTTTTTTAATAAGAGCAGATGAATCGATAATAGAGTTCATTGCTGTTGTGGTTGAATCCGACATTAGGGTAAATAGCGTGCTTCCTAAAATAAGATAAAGGGGGAAATTCTCAATATCGAAGCGGAAGAAAGTACTAAATACCGCTGATAGGACAATCATCATTAACAGCGGGTTTAGGACAGACCAAAGAACACCTAAAACGCTGCGACGGTATTTTAATTTAAAGTCTTTTGAGACCAATGATGACAAAATAAACCAATTACGTTTTAACGCTGATTTTTGGTTGGTTGCCACGTGGAACCTCCGATTATAAATACGCTGCGCAGAGTGTGCGGACAGCGGTGAATGGTTTATAAACTATATTATTTTATCGTATACGAAGAAACAGACTGGTAGGTTATTAAGTAAGCATACGACTTACATGTTTTGGCGATTCGCTGATCATGGTGGTTTCAAAGAAACAAGCGAGAAAGGGTCGCAAAGCTTTCTTTAATAGGTAAGATAGCCAGGTACACATTTCGTGTACGGCATAAAGACTTATGGCGTGGGTGACAAGGGTTTCCTGTATGGATTTTATTGGTTTATAGAATAAGTAAGCCCTTGGGAACGGTGTATTAATGATTAAGCATAAATTGTCGAATGTTGTTTTGAAAATAGAAGATCACATGACAGATTATCCTGAAGTGTATTATCGGACGGATTCTCTTGCGGGTGGTTCTGCCTGCTTTAGTGAAGAGAAAAGTGCACTCACTCTTAGTGGAAAGATAGATTTTCTTACTTATTTTAATTGCTGTTCTGTTGCAAAATGGCAAAGGTATGCAAATATACAGAAAATAATGCTTCATTTGGAGCTTTCGGGTGATGCTGTAACGTTGCAATTTAACGGCATGTCTCATAAGGATGCGCAACCGATAGTGCTGGCGGAAGGCCAGCGCCTTATTGGTGGCATTGAGAAAAACAATGGTCATACAATTTATGAAATCGAATTACCAGCAAGCAGTAAAGATATTGCTGGTTTCGTTTTACAAGTGCGTGGTACAGCTTACCTTTATGATGCATACTATTTCACGGAAGTAGAAGAAGACGGCATTAATCCTGTTAAACTGGTTCTCTCGACGACAACATTCAAGAAGGAAGAATATATCGTTCCAAATATAGATCTAGTAAAGCGCGAAGTGCTTGGATCCTCTGATCCCGTTGCGAAATCGTTCCATATGTTCGTAGTGGACAACGGTTGTACTTTGGATGCAGAAGCTTTATCGGATGATGGAGTAACCGTTCTTCCCAATAAGAATGTTGGCGGTGCTGGTGGATTTGCTCGTGGAATGATGGAGGCGCTTGCGAACTCTGAAGGTTTCACTCATATTTTGCTTATGGATGATGATGTTAAGGTTTCTGCCGAAAGCCTTAAACGCACCTTTAATTTATTGGCCCTGGCACAGGGGGATTATCGTGATGCCTTTATCAATGGGGCAATGCTTGCGATAGAGCAGCCAAATCTCCAATTCGAAGACGTTTCATTCGTAATTAAATCTGGCGCGTATCGTCGCGTAAAAGAAGATAAGCTCTATGTTGATCAGATTAAAGATGTAGCTGAAAACGAATCAATCAATGTAGAGGTTCCGAATGCCTATGGCGCCTGGTGGTACAGTTGCATCCCTCTAAAAATTGTTCATGAAAAGGGATTGCCCCTGCCGGTGTTTGTGCGCTGCGATGATGTCGAATATGGTATGAGAACCAATCCCACTTATATGACAATGAATGGCATCTGTGTTTGGCATGAAGGTTTTGAGGGAAGATTTCGTCCTTCGGTAGATTGCTACCAGTACATTCGCAACTTTATGATAATGATTGCGGTTGATGATTGTGCTTCGGAGAGAATGTTTGTCGCCCGTTGGGAGCGTAATATTCGTCTTCATTTGCGTACCATGGAATATGACACGGTAGAGCTGTTCTTGGATGGCATGGAAGACTACCTTAAGGGTCCTGAATATCTGGCAAGTGTTAGCGGCGAAGAGTTGATGAAGAAAAACGGTGCTAAAAATGAGAAATTGGTGCCAGTTGAAACCCTTGATCAAGAAATGGTCTCTTCCATGAAACACAGTAAACGTACTTTTGGTGGCGAGTCTCATATTAGTGAATTCTTGCGTCTGTGGCGTACGCTGCCATACGATCGTCATTTACTGCCCGATGCTTTGTTGCGCGATAAACCAGAGGCGGTCTTCTATAGTGGGCTTTCGGTTTTATCTCCTCGTACAGTAGGCACGAAAACGCTTGTCGCCTTCGACCTTGATGGGGAAAATGCTGCAGTGCGTCATATGGATCGCGAGCGTTATAAGGAGCTTATGGATCGTTTCGCTCGTTTGAGAAAAGAGCATGCTGAGCGTGGTGCCGAAGTTCGAGCAGCATACAAGGCTGCCAAACCCTGGTTGACCTCTTGGGATTTCTGGAATGAGTATTTGGGTACGGATTTGAAGCTAGCGGATTAGGATTTGAAATAGCACTGAGTGGGTGATTATGCTAGTTGAATATGATATTGAAAAAGCAATAATAGATCTTGTTCTTGCTTTTGTTTTATTCATCTCAGTAAACCGTTCGGCAGTTTTTTATATTGCTAAATATCATAATACACCGGGGGATTTTTCGAGAAATCCTGAACATGGAGTATCAAATATTCTGGTTAGAATATTGCTTCCAGTAGTGTATTTATTGATCTTGGAGCTTTTAATTTGCTTTATTGGGGCATGCACTGGATCGCAATTTTTTGATCTTAGGTCTATTCCGATTATTTCTTTCTACTGGTGTATTAGATTAGTATTGCGAAAAATATTGCAGCTAGAGCGCGGACCTTTTTGGACTCAGCTTATTGAAGCTGTGCTTTCCGTTGTTACCGCATGGTATATCGAAATGTTTATTGTTCGACAAGTACAGGAAAAGCAATTCGCAGTTTTAGATGATTCAAATGTTGTATTTCAGATTGTTTTAATAGTATTCATTGGGTTATGTCAGCTTGCTGCAAATGGCATAGCGAAACGCGCTAGTCAAAATGCAGAGGAAAACAACTTTAGCGATGCTGAATCCTTAAAGTTAGAGAAAAAGCTCTATTCGTATAAGAAGAAATACGAAGCTTGTTTTTCTCCTCGTTTTAAAGAGGATCTTTGCTTACAGGCTCTTTTTTATGCATTTGCACTTTCAGAAGATTCCAATCGTCCAAGATGGAGAAGGAAAATTGAAAGGTTACTCTTTCCTACGGGTCTGATAAAAACAACTGGGCTAATGCAGATAGCGTCAGAAGAAAAAGCCTTGTCGGACAAGGAAAGCGTTGAGCTGTCACTTCCAGTGATTGAGAAAATATGGAACAAATATCTAATAAATACAGGGTGTGTTTTATTCAGTGCCGATGATCCGCATGCATTTTGTTTTTCTGATAGTGTCTATTTGTATGATATGGCGTATTTGAGCGATAAAACTATTCAAGAGGTAAATGTTCTATATGGACATTATTGCGGAACAATGAGTATTAATATTGAAGCGTTATTTAGGTTTTCGATAGACTTCGTTCAGAAAACAAAGAGGTTTTCAAAATTCAAGAATGAAATCATTGTTGTACATAATTCTTTGTTTAAAGAGATCGTGAACTTTCGTTGTCTGGATTTAATGTGTCGAACACGATATGGAATTCGTCCAGTTAATGTGCCTATTTGTCCAGGCTTTGCTATTGCAATTGCAAGTTGCAAAGATGTTGAAACAGGGCTGACTTCCTTGAGAGACTTCGATGAAGAAGGTAGTTTACGCTTGGTCAGGAACTCCAAAGGCGATTATTTGGAGGTTGAAATCCAAATACAGAAAAGCAGGTTTAAGAGCACTAAGAGTAGACTAAATGCAAAAGGCTGGAACGTTAAATACTGTGGAGAGGTTCAAGCTGAAAAGATTGAGGAACCTTTGGGTTAGTTATACATATTCAATTTCTGGATGAAATTTTAGCCCCTCCAGATTACCTTGGATAATTGTTTTCAGACGTTCTCCTTTTTTGCTTTTTGCCTTAGTGAGTACCAGGAGCGCATGATATAGACCGCGTACTAAGATATATCCATATCCCTTAGCGCCTTCACGGCGATAGAAAACTACATCATTGCGATACGCCAACTTGTAGCGGCTTATTTTTTCTTCCGAATCAAGAGCGATATTGCCAACGCCGTTGCTCTTTGATTTGTGGGTTACTACGCTCTTTCCTGCAAGATAACAGGGATATTTGCGCGAGATACGGCGAGTGAATTCCCAATCGTCAGACCAGATAAAGAAGTCTTTAATAGGTAGTCCAAGCTCCTTAATGATCCGCGCTGGAACAAAAAGCGACACAAATGATGCGAGAGTGCAAGGCTGCAGTTCCGGAGAAAAATCAGTGATATTTTTAGTTAATGGATGACGCTGGGTGTTCATAGTGCAAATGCTACCGTCGGTCCAGCGGCAAACACTGCTTATATAACCATACTGTCCGTTTAACTGTGTGTCTGCTTTTAGAAATTCTTGCAGAGTGTCTTTATGGGGCATGCAGTCATCATCCATTACCCACACGTAGTCGTAACCCAGTTCCACGGCTTTTCTCATGCCGTAGTTAAAGCCTCCTGCGCCACCTAAGTTGGATCCAGTATTGAAATAAAGGATCTGCTTTGTATTTGCTAGCGGTTTTAAGACTTTCGAGGTTCCGTCGGTGCTGGCATTGTCGATTACAAGAATATCCAGGCTGGTTTCGCATGCTTGTGAAGCATCCGAAAAATTTTGGTTCTGAAGACAGCTAAGGCATTCAAGAAGCAGATCTTTTCGATTATAAGTAACAACAACAGCTGCAATTTTGGGCATTTTTGTCCTTAATAAAAGTGGAAGTAATTTTCAATTCATATGGTAAAGGATATAGATAATGGGTGAGAAATTACTTTAAGAAAACTTTTGTGGTGGTTGTCTTTTTTGGTTGGGTATGAGGAACTTTCGGTGGTATCTACCAAGCCCTAAGCGATAGGGAAGCGGCGCCTGGCTACGTCCAATGCAGTCTAAAGTAGCATTCGTAGAGTCAAAACGACTAAAATCTATTAACAAAACAACCACAAAAAACAAAATCGGGGATTCACCTATGAAAAAGTACGTAATGGCGCTAGATGCGGGAACAACCAGCAATCGTTGTATTTTGTTTGAGAAAGACGGAACTATCGCCAGCATTGCACAAAAGGAATTCACGCAGTATTTTCCTCAACCTGGATGGGTGGAGCACGATGCTGATGAAATTTGGTCCACTCAGCTTGGCGTGGCAGTGGAAGCGATGTCGAAAATTGGGGCATCGGCGGAAGACATTGCAGCAATAGGCATTACCAACCAAAGGGAAACAACCATTGTCTGGGACAAAGCAACAGGAGAACCTGTGTGCCCTGCTATCGTTTGGCAATGTCGAAGAACGGCAGAGTTTTGCGATGAACTGAAGGCGCAGGGCTATACCGATTTGATCAGGAAGAAAGCGGGACTGATCATCGATGCCTATTTTTCAGCTACCAAAATTCGTTGGATATTAGATCACGTCGAGGGCGCGCGAGAAAAAGCTGAGGCGGGCGAGCTACTTTTCGGTACGGTGGAAACGTGGCTCATCTGGAAGCTAACCAAGGGAAAAGTACATGTGACGGACTATTCGAACGCCGCTCGAACCATGCTCTTCAATATCAACACCCTTGAATGGGATCAAGAAATCCTCGATCTTTTGAAAATCCCCCGTTCCATGCTGCCTCAGCCAATGCCGTCAAGTTATGTATATGGCGAAACGGCAGCATCGTTTTTTGGCGGGCCGATTCCTATTGGCGGCGCTGCAGGAGATCAACAGTCTGCTCTTTTTGGCCAGGCATGTTTTCATCCCGGAACCGTAAAGAATACCTATGGCACGGGCTGTTTTTTGCTAATGAACACAGGAGAAAAGCCCGTTTTTTCCGACAATGGCTTACTGACCACCATTGCATGGGGTTTAGATGGCAAAGTTGAATATGCTCTGGAAGGGTCAATTTTTGTAGCGGGAGCAGCCATTCAATGGTTACGCGACGAGTTGCGTCTGATCGATTCCGTTGCGGATTCCGAATGCATGGCGAAAAAGGTAGAGGACACCAATGGCTGCTATGTAGTTCCTGCGTTTACTGGGCTGGGCGCGCCTCATTGGGATCCTTATGCAAGAGGAACTATTGTAGGTATCACTCGTGGGGTAAACAAATATCACCTCATTCGAGCGACTTTGGAATCACTTGCCTATCAGGTCAATGATGTCATACGAGCAATGGAGGCGGACTCTGATATTTCTCTAACCTCGCTTCGCGTTGATGGTGGGGCGAGTGCCAATGATTTCTTGATGCAGACTCAAGCGGATATTATGGGAACTCCCGTAAAGCGACCAAAATGTATCGAAACTACCGCTATGGGGGCGGCTTATCTTGCTGGTTTGGCTGTCGGCTACTGGAAGAATCGTGAAGAAGTGGAAGAAAACTGGGCGGTAGACAAAATCTTTAATCCTGCCATTTCGGAGGAAGAAAGGCAGCAGAAAGTCAAAGGATGGAATAAAGCGGTCCGCTGTTCTTATCTTTGGGCGAAAGAAGATTAGACTGTTATTTCTATGAGCGTGTTATATGGACTATATGGCCATATAACTTAAAGATAAAGTGTTATTAAAATCCAGGATAGGATATCTACCTGCAGAAACAACATGTTGCCTTTTTTCAATATATGGACATATATGGACAAATATGCCGTTGTCCATATATAAGAATTAGATAAAATTGCCTTAAACAGAGATGGTGATTTCTTTTCAGAAAATTCGACTATTTAACGAGGATTTGGTCATGGAAGAACGCGAATTTGAAAAGGTTCTTAAAGTAGGTGAAGGCGTTTCTGTTGAATTTAAACGCTGTGGCAATAAGCCTGAGCAAGATACTTTTGAAACTATTTGTTCATTTGCGAATCATTCTGGTGGGCAAATCTTTTTAGGAGTTGAAGACGATGGAGCAGTTACTGGGGTTAATGAAAAAGAATGTCTAAACATTCAGAGAAATATTATCAATGTAGTTAACAATCCAAATATCTTTCAACCCTCTGTTCCGATAGAATTTGAGCCGTTTAAATATCAAGATAAACAGATAATTCGTGTCTGGGTTCCGTTGGATGCGTTTGTCCATGAATATAAGCACGAAATATATGACAGGATGGCAGATGCAGATGTTGTTTTACGTTTAGATTCTCAAAAAAGCGATTTGTATCTACGAAAACAATCTTCGTATACTGAACAGAAAATATTTCCTTATGTGAAGCTGGATGATCTCGAATTAGATTTGCTGGACGATGCAAGGCAGCAGGCTTTAATAAAAAGGCCTGGACATCCATGGGGAAATATGTCAAATGAAGAAATATTAAGAAGTGCTGGTCTATATGCAAGAAATTATGCAACTGGAGAAGAGGGCTACAATTTGGCGGCAGTACTTCTTTTAGGGAA
>FR896052.1:28730-36403 GCA_000435475.1 Cryptobacterium sp. CAG:338
TATAAAACGGATGCTATTTTGCGAATTAATAATCTAGATCGTTATGATGACAGAATTACGGTTAAGTGCAATTTAATCCGCGCATATCCGATACTGCAAGATTTTTGCAAGAAGCATATGGATGATCGGTTTTATCTAGAAAATGGGCAGGCCGTTAGCCCACGTGACATAATTATTCGAGAACTTATTTCGAACACTTTGATTCATCGTGAATACTTATCTGCTTTTCCAGCTAAAGTAATTATTTCTCGAAACGAAATCGTTACAGAAAATGGGAGCAAGGCAATTTATGAAGGGCCTTTGGATCTTGCATCTTTTAGCCCTATGCCAAAGAATCCGCTAATTGCTAACTTTTTCAATTCCATAGGTAGAGCTGATGAGCTGGGTTCTGGTTCCAAGAACCTACTTAAATATGTCCGTATTTATTCTGGAGAAGAACCGTCTCTCATTGAAGGTAATGTATTTAGGGCTCGAGTTCCTCTAGTCCGCAACAGCAAGTCTTTTGAGATCGATCCTTTAGTTTCCGATTTTGTTTCAAACGCGATAAATAAAAAAGGTTATGTGACTACAGTAGAAGTTAGAGATGCTTTGGGGATAGATCACAAGGCCGCTCAGAGAGAGCTGTTAAAGCTGGTCAGTAATGGGGTTCTGTTAGCAAAGGGAAATACAAGAGCCCGAAAGTATATTGCAGTGTCCAAAGATCAATAATTCAGATATATGGACACATATGGACAAATATGCCGTTGTCCATATATTTAAATGGGCCAAGTGTGTGCTATTCCGAAGAAATTTTGAGATGAGCTAATAATGATTGGGTTTTGATCTGCTCTCTAAACTCTCCAAAATGTCTTCGAGAGTTTAGAGAGTTTATTGTTTTGAGTGTGCTTGAGGGCACTAAAGATCATCTAGAAAGAGTATTCACTAAAGACTGAGGGTTTGTAATTAGTTGTTACTGAGGTTTTAGCCAGCACTCTGTTAATAGATGTTTTAGTGAAGTTGACGGAGTGATGCGCTTTAGTGCTTTGTTGTTTTTGGCTTGCAGCAAAGGAATTTTTTCCTTGGCTGCACTTAAACTAGCTTCTGACAACATAGAGGCACTCGGCAACAAATGAGTTTAATAATCACAAGCTCATAGATGATGATGCTTTCAGAAAAAGTGTTAAAACAAAAATAACTTGACTCTAGCAGAGGCATTCCCACGTCCGAAGTGCGCAAAACAGGCCTATAATAAGACGGTTCATAAGGCGATATAAACAGAATAGATAGAACGAGGTAGCACGTGACTTGTGCAATTATAGGATGTGGCAACGCCCTTCCCGCATTGGACGTAACAAATGATCATATGGCGCAATTGGTTGAGACGAGCGACGAATGGATATCAAAGCGTACAGGCATCAAGAGCCGCAAAGTTGCCGTAGAGGAAACCAGTACTGATCTTGCTGAGACCGCTTCACGTAAAGCGCTTGGCTGGGCAGATGGTGGCTACGCAGAGCGCACCATAAAGCCAGAAGATATTGATCTGATAGTATTTGCTACCGTAACCCCTGATGTTTTAGTTCCTTCTAATGCGGCAATTTTGCGTCGTCGCTTAGGTTTGGAAAACGCTGCGTGCTTTGACCTGAATGCTGCTTGCTCAGGCTTTGTATATGCGCTTACCGTTACGGAAAGCATGATAGTGGCAAGCGCAACGGCATCTAATCGCAGCGACTTTAAGCGCGCTTTGGTGGTGGCAGGTGAACGCCCGAGCCGCATTACTAATTGGGCCGATCGTAATACTTGTGTTCTTTTGGGCGATGGTGCTGGTGCGGTCGTTTTGGAGTACGATCCTAGCCGTGCAGGTATTTTGAGCACCTTTATTGCCAACGAAGACGATATTCATAACTCGCTTACGTGTCCTATGCCGCTTGACGTGGTGCCACCCTTTGATGAGGGCGGCGTGAATCACGGTGCTGCACAAGCGACCGATAAAAGCCATGCTTCTATCGATGAAGAGCTCGCAATTATTGAATCGCTTGAGGCGGGTGCGCCTCGTAATATATTGCGCATGAATGGCCAACAGGTTTTTAAGTTTTCTGCACGAGCTATGAATTTGGCTGTAACGGAGGTCTGCCAACGTGCGGGCGTTACGCTTGATGAGATTAAACTCATCGTTCCTCATCAGGCAAACGAGCGAATTATTGATTTTGCGGCGCGAAGAATGCATGCACCAAAGGAGCTGTTTAAGCTCTCGATCGAACATCGCGGTAACTCATCGGCGGCAAGTGTCCCTTCTGCGCTTGCCGATGCGTATAACGAAGGCCAGATTAAAAAAGGCGACAAAGTAATTTTGGTAGCTTTTGGAGGGGGCTTTACCTTGGGCGCCGTGTTGTATGAAGTGTAGGCACCGTGTTGCGTGAGGTACGAGTGTCGGCTGCATGAATGTAGATGTCGTGCTGTACGAAGTGTAGTTAGGTTTCATTCACCTGCTCGTAGTTTAAATACTCGTGTCAAAATGGTACTCTTTGGGTAACTTTTAGGTATTTCCACCTTTTATGAGGTGATTTGTGTGGATAGTACTTTTACTCAGCGCGTACAGGAATTGGCAGCGCGCATCGAACCGTATCTAATCGAGAAACGTCGCTTTTTTCATGCTCACCCTGAATTGAGCGGTGAAGAAGTAAATACGACGGCAGCTATAGCGCAAGAGCTTGATGCCATGGGCATAGATTATGCACTCCCTAACGACTTTATTCCTGGTCCTGCGCCTGCGCAGTATACAGAAAGTGAAAATCTTGCATCTTTGAAAGAAACTGGCAAGGCATTTGTACGACGGGATGTTGAAGCGCGGGGCGTGCTGACAAACGCCGCCAACCGCAAGAACGCGTCTGAGACTACTAAGGACCAGGCCATGTCAGTGAACGCTACCAGCAACCAGGACGCATCGGCGAGCACTGCGAATAGCGATGGCGAATCGACAAGTGCTGCAAATTGCCATGATCTGTCGACAAGCACCACCAAAACTCCCCAGGGTGGTTCTACGATTAGCTCTCAATCAGGTCTTATTGTCACGATCAGAGGGGAAGCGCCTGATGCATATGACGAGCAGGGCCGACCCAGGCACCGCATAGTTTTGCGGTCCGATATTGATGCGCTTCCTATTTTGGAACAGACAGGCGCGTCATATGCCTCGAAAAACGAAGGCGTGATGCATGCCTGTGGCCACGATTGTCACATCGCAATGATGCTCGGAGCAATCCGCCTGCTCAACGAATTACGCGGGCAACTTCGGGGTGAAGTGCGCATAGTTTTCCAGCCTGCTGAAGAAATATCCATTGGCTCGCGCCGAATGATTGCGGCGGGGGCGCTCGATGGGGTGGAAACCATCTATGGAGCTCATATTTGGAGCGAAGTGGAAGCGGGAACCGTTTCGATTGAGTCAGGTCCGCGCATGGCCAATACCGACTGGTTCCGTGTCGACATCAGTGGCTCGAGTGCGCATGGTGCAATGCCCCATAAGGGCGTTGATGCCATTGTCGTTGGAGCCGCTATTATCGAAGCACTTCAGGTTGTCGTGAGTCGCGATGTGTCGCCGTTTGACCCAGTGGTTCTTACTATTGGGGAATTCCACGGGGGCGTAGCGCGTAACGTCATGGCAGGAACGTCTTACCTGACCGGAACGGTACGTTCGTTTGATCCGAAAGTTCGTGAATTTTTGCGCGAGCGCATGGAATTCATGGTTCACCATGTGGCGCGATCTTATAGCGCTAAAGCTGATTTCGAATGGCAATCAGGCAATTCAGCCCTTATCAACGATAAAAAATGTGCCAAACGCGCCATAAAATCGGCGGTAAAGGTGTTAGGCGAAGACGCGCTGGCGAAATATGAAGGCACGCTTTCAGGGGAGGATTTCTCTGAATATCTGCGAGTAGTACCAGGAGTGTTTGTTTTTGTTGGAGGGAAAAATCCTGAAAAAGGCGCCGATCACCCTCAGCATAGTTGCTACTACGAAGTGGATGAAAGCGTTCTTGTTAGTGGTGCGAAGCTTGCGGCGCAATACGCTTTCGATTTTCTGAATGAAGATTAAAGGTAATAGCGATAGCCTAAGAATAATTCTTGAAATGAAATACAAATAGAAACGTAAGAGGCATCCCGCAGGATGCCTCTTTAGATCTAGATTGCTTTAGATAGAGTTTTAAATTCGAGTTAGACCGTAGTTCAAAAGGGTCTCAGATTAACCTGCGTTCCAGCCGCCATCAACTACCAAAACATCGCCACTGATGTAAGCAGAATCTTCGCTTGCCAAGAAAAGCGCTGCCTTGGCGATTTCTTCGGTGCTGCCCGGCTCGGGTCCGCATGCCAACACGGGCTGGATGCGACCATAACCATTAGGATTTGGCTGACCCATTGAGGTAGCAATTTCTGAAGCAATGCCGCCTGGCGCAATGGCGTTCGCTCTAATGCCGTCTTTCATATACATGTAAGCGGTATTCTTGGTCATGGAGATTACGGCTGCTTTTGATGCGCAGTAAATTGCTCCTGCACAGGTGCGCATTCCGCCAAGAGAAGCAACGTTAACGATTGAACCACCATTGCCTTGCTCCAAGAAGACGTTGACTGCTTTTCGCATCGCGCAGAAGGGGCCAAACATATTGACCGCCATAACTTTTTCGTACTTTTCATTAGTGGCATCACCGATAGGACTCATATCGTCCATAATGCCTGCATTATTGATAAGCACATCGAGTTTGCCAAACTTTTCTACAGCAAAATCGATCATGCCTTCACAAATACTCTGATCAGAGACGTCTCCGGGATAAATTTCGATCGTTCCTGGAGCCTCTGTGAGCGATTCCTTGAGTGCCTCAAGGCGTTCTTTTCTGCGAGCGACAGCAACAACAGAAGCGCCTTCAGCAACAAAAAGACGAACAATAGCATCTCCCATGCCGGAAGATGCGCCGGTAACTACTACCGATTTTCCTTGCATTTTCATAGGATCATCCCTTTCGATATACAAAGGCGGGATTAATGAATGCCTTTAGATAACAGTAGTCGAGCAGGCAAAAAGAAAAGACCGCGAGCTGGACTAGCGGTCTTAATTATGCTGTATGAGGGTAAACGGTAGTAAATTGCAGATAAGTGGTTGCTTTAGCTTGTCCAGGGCTTATCGAAGTCGGGTTCCAAACTGCCGTCGTCGGGCCTATTAAACAAAGTTTCCTGTCCGCAGTCCTGGCAAGTGCCAACCAACACTTTATGTTTATGGAACAGGGTGTAATACAGATAAATCAAAGCAAAGGCTACTGAGAAAGCAGGCATGAAGAAGAAGAAAACAACAACTGCTACTGCTGCCGCCACATGGATATACCATTTTGAGGGGATGCGACGCCTATCGGGGACATATTCCATATTGGTGCTGCCACAGTGGGGACAGGTAATAACAGGTTTTTTATCTTTTCTTTTATTGGGGTTTGTCGGCTCGTATTTCTTATTTTTCGCCATCCCGAATCCCTCTCTTTTAAACGGGTGAACGCAAAGTTCTCTTATTGAGTAACCTCATAAGGGTAACACGTTCATGTGGGGAGAGGTCAATTCTCCTTCATTCGATTCAACACGATATTCAATTTTCAGAATCAATGTATTTCGGGAAACGATACTTTTGGCTCGAAATCAAAAAGAAGAACCAAAATCTCTTTAGGGGATTTTGGTTCTCGAAAGGTTATGTGATGTAAATTTTTACAACTCTTGAAGGGTTATATGTCATGAACCCGGATGGTCAAAAGACGTCGACTAAAAGCCCCACATCTTTACTTCGGTTTCGAGCTCTACATCAAAGTGATCTTTCACGGTTTTTTGAACATCACGAATGACTTGCAGCACATCTTGGGCTGTAGCATTTCCGGTATTTACAACAAAACCTGCATGTTTAAGGGAAACTTGGGCGCCGCCGACGGTATGCCCCTGCATGCCAGAATCCTGAATAAGCTTGCCAGCGAAATACCCGACAGGACGCTTAAAGGTGCTTCCCGCACTTGCCATTTCAAGAGGCTGTTTGGAAGCGCGGCGTTCAGCCAAATCGTCCATACGTGCCTGGATAGCGTTTGTATCATCAGGGTGCAACACAAGTTCAACACTGAGAACGATAAGACCCTCATCACCCATCATTGAGTGGCGATAGCTCCAATCTGCTTCCTTTGCTTCAAGTGTTTTTACTGATCCGTCAGGGTAGAGACAGGTTACCGAACGTGCAACGTCTTTAAATTCTCCCTCATAAGCGCCCGCATTCATAATGGCAGCACCACCGATAGATCCCGGAATGCCGCTTGCGAATTCATAGCCCGCTAAACCAGCAGCACATGCCGCCTTGGCAACAGCCTCGTTAGTAGCACCAGCTTGCGCAATAATTGTGCTTCCCTCAATAGTGATGTCAGAGAGGGCGTCACCAATTTCGATTACAACTCCTCGAAGGCCTTCATCGGATATAAGCAGGTCACTTCCGCAGCCAATAACCCACCAAGGCATGGATGCTTTCTTTGCTGCCTCAATTGCTCCATGTATTTCTTCGGCGTTCTGAGGACGAACCAAGTAATCTGCTGGTCCACCAACATTGAAGGTGGTGTGTTTTGCCATCGGTTCGTCGCAGAGAATAGCATGGGTGTCAAAGATATGTTTCAATTCCTGGAAAAGAATTTCAGTACTCATAGAGATAGTCCTTTAATAGGTCGATAGATTGGTTGTAAGTGTAACGTACCATTAAATAACTTGCGCGTGAGGCATAGCGCGTTAACGCGATGTTTATTTATAAAACGACACTTTTTAATAGGATGGCGAGAAAGATTAATTTTCGCATGATGATTTGTTAGTTTTCGTCAGAAAAATGGAGTAGCATACACTGACGGTTATACAAATAAGGTAATACCACCAAGAAGACGCGCGCAGGCTTTGGATCTTACTAACAAAACAGGGAAGGATAGAGGGGCAGTATGGAGAAGTATCTATTTTGGGGAGCGTTCTTCTTTGCGTACCTTATTAATGGTATTACGGGTTTTGCGGGGAACATTTTCGCTATGCCTGTTGGCATGTCTACCATTGGACATGAAACCTCTATTGCGGTACTCAACTGCACCGGCCTTCTTGCAAGCATCATGATCGCCGCCACCAGTTTTAAACATATCGTGTGGCGCGAAGTAGTGAAAATGTGCTCCATTATGTTGGTCTTTATGTGCGTGGGCGCCTGGATTAATACGATTGCACCTCTTGATTTTCTTCAGAAAATATATGGTGTTGCGATTTTGGTAATTGCAGCGCGAGGTCTATTTTTTAATAAAAAGAACAAGCTTCTTCCCGAATGGCTGCTGATAGTTATCGTGGCCATTGCAGGCATCATTCAAGGTATGTTTGTATCCGGCGGATCATTCTTGGCAATCTATGCTCTCCAAAAGCTAAAGACCAAAGAAGAATTTCGTGCCACCACCACAACAGTGTGGACTATTTTAAATGGAACTTACGGTGCCTACGGAATTATCCAAGGTGATCTTTCGGGTGATGGGTGGCTTATTCTGCTGGTTTGCATCCCTCTGCTTATTTTGGCTACTTGGCTTGGGGGACGTATTCAAAAGCGCTTCAGTCAAGAGCAATTCATCAAAGCAAGCTATATTCTGCTCATCGTTGTTGCAGTGGTGCTTCTCCTGAAATAGTAA
>FR896052.1:36429-46971 GCA_000435475.1 Cryptobacterium sp. CAG:338
AGAACGAAGCCGAATCTTCAATTAGCGCGATACGAGATAAGGTGGAACTTAAGCGGATTGTTTTGAGGTGTGCAAACACGCAAACAGGTTCGTATGAAAGGAATCGTGCAATACCTCTGCGATTTACCTTAAAGCACGTAAACAGATTCGTGCAAAACCCTCTGGCGATTTGTTTTGAAGCACGCGGGCAGATTCATGCGAAATCTTAACGATTAGCCTTTAAGCGAGCAAACAGATTCGTGCTATTTTGTCGGACCCATGAAATTACCGAGCTCTGCATCATAGTCAAGTTGACATTGCCCATTTTCAAGGGGCAGAGCACTACACCCATCATTTTGGTGCGTGGTTTTGCGAGCTTTAATGCTTCACGTGCTTGAGGCGTGGAAATCATTGCGCGAATCGCGGCACGTTTCTCTTCGGAGGATAAGGTGCAGTTGCGATTAGTGATGTTCTCGATGCATCCAACTAATCGTTCTGCATAGCGGCGGGCTAAAAATTCGCGCACTTCAGGGGTGTCGATACCCCAGTACTCAAATAATTCTTTCATCCACTGATGCTCTTCTTCGCGCTTATCGTACATGTCGGCACGATATTTAGTATTTTCGCTTTCTGCACGTGCGCGAAGGAAATGATAATAGTGGCCATCTAGACAACCTACTCGCTCAACATCACGCATTACTTCCAAATTAAAAGGCAAATCATCCCAGAAAGTAGTAGGGAAGCGTAGATTGTGCTTATTAAGGTATTCGCGACGATACAATTTATTCCACGGCGCATACAGAAGCTGTGCATCAAAAAGCTTATAGGCTTCGTTTCGGAATTCCTCACGACTTGCAAAAATTTTATTGGGTGCATTGCGTAATTCGCGATAATAACGACCTTCATTATCGTAATACGTGTCAATGGTGAAGCCTGTCACAAGCAGATCAAGATCATGTTCAGCAGCAACGCTATACATGTCGGAGAGCATTTCGGGATCGCACCAGTCATCTCCGTCCATAAAATATAGGTAGGTTCCACGAGCGATTGCAATTGCTGCGTTGCGAGCGCTTGCAGCCCCAGCATTTTCTTGATGAATGACGCGGATGCGCATATCGTAGTCGGCAAGCAAGTCACACAGTTCAGCACTTCCGTCAGTGCTTCCATCGTCCACAAGCAGAATCTCGTAACTTCTAAACGTTTGGTTCTGCAGCGAATTAACTGCACGGCGAAGCCAAGGTTTCACGTTGTAAACCGGAATAATGATGCTTATAGAAGGACTATGAGACAATTGCAATCTTCTTCCAATAACGACCGATACAAGCGCGCTTTTAGGCGTGCGAAACAGTGCGCAAAGCCAGATGTCCTTTTGTTCGTAACGAATAGTAACAATTTCGCTACGAATCAAAGGTTCATCAAGTCATTCTATACAAAGGCATGCGTAAGAGTTGTGGAGAGCGTATGTGTTCAAACTACCTCCATGTATTCGAGGACACCTTAGCCTTTTTAGTTGCTCTTTTTGAAGCTTTACTTTGTTGGCGGCTTTTCTTTTGTAGAGGGGAACTCTTCAAAGAGAAGACTGTGCCTTCAAAAGGAACCTCCTAATGAACTGAACCCACCTCTGATGAACTTTTTACGAGGAAGTTCTTAGTGGGGCGCGGGGTTGTGTGAAGTATTGCCAATGAATACCCTTTGGTGACCAAATACGGTATATAATCATGATTTGGCGTTTGCGAGTCCGTTTCGCCAAGCAGGTAAAGAACGAACTAGAACCAGGAGGGGCTCATGAATTGGCTTGAGTATGCCGTGCTCTTCCTTGTTGCGGGCTCAGTCACTATTGCTCTTGTTCCTGCGGTGAAACGCTTGGCTGTTCGTCTTGACGCCATTGATTACCCTAGTGCTCGACGAGTAAACATGCTTCCTATTCCTCGTTTAGGTGGGGTGGCAATTCTAGGCGGCATCATTGCTGCTCTAATAGTGCTTGGCCTAGGTATGACTTTTTTAGGGTGGGATAATCCCTTCGCTCCAAATGACGACATTACTCCTAATTATGTGGGAGTGTTTATAGGTATCTTGTTTATGTTTGGCGTTGGCGCGGTGGATGATGTCGTAGACCTAAGCCCTAAAGTAAAAATGCTCGGCCAAATTATCGCTGCCTGTATCGTAGCGGGATCAGGGTTGTTGCTCGCAAATATTCACAATCCTATTGGCGAAGGCTATATTGAATTTGGATGGGTTGCATATCCTTTAACCGTATTTTATCTGGTTGCTTTTGCGAACATTATCAACTTAATTGATGGTCTTGATGGTTTAGCGGCGGGTATTACTGCAATCTCGGCAGCTACGATTTTGTTGTTTGCGGTTTGGACCGATCGCCCTGATGCTGCGGTCTTTAGTGTTTTGCTGCTGGGTGCCTGCATTGGGTTTCTGAAAGATAATTTTTATCCTGCTTCTATTTTTATGGGCGATTCAGGTGCTCTTTTGCTGGGCTTTTCGCTTGGCATCATTTCACTTTTTGCGGTGGCTCGTTCTACTCTTTTTGTTTCTTTGCTGGTTCCTATCCTGGCGGCAGGTGTTCCGATTCTCGATACTTTTTTCGCGATTGTGCGACGCAAGCGCGAACATCGTCCCATCGATGTGGCAGACAAAGGACATATCCATCATCGCTTAATGCGTGCGGGATTTAGTCAGCGTGCTACGGTCTTAATTATGTGGGGCTGGACGATAATGCTGTCTGCTTGTGCGATTGTTATTACGGTGGCAGATAATCTGGTTCGCATTCCTATTTTCTTGGTTGCAGCAGGTGTTACGGTGTATGCCATCGTTAAATTACGCCTTTTGGGCGATGCACTACGCCATCATTTCAATCCGCGTACCAAGCCAAATCGTTCCGAAAAGAATGCTGATGGTATAAACGATAACGTTCAGGATAAGGCTTGATCTTTCGAGCGTTACATTTCGAACGTTACGCTTCGGACACCATATTTCGAGCGCCACATTTCGAACATCACGCTTCAGGTGTCGCATTTCGAATATTACGCTTTGGTCACCAGTGCCTTGTATTCCCTTTTATTCGACACTCTTTAACGCTTCAATCATGTCAATCTTAGCCAGGGCGCGATTCGAAAGCAGAGCTACAAGCCAGGCGAAGAATAAGGTTAAGGCACACGCATAAACATAACTTAAGGGTTCAATCGTGACCGCAAAATAAATAGACGGCATCTTCAGCACGTAGGTGAGTGATTGACTGAACGCATAACCTAAAGGAATGCCGCATATCATGCCAAGTGCGGTAAGCAAAATGGTCTCTTTGTTTACATAGTGATTAACTTCGCGTTTACGAAAGCCCAAAACTTTGATAGTTGCTAGCTCGCGAATACGCTCAGAGATATTGGTTGTAGAGAGTGTGAACAACACCACAAAGGCAAGAGCGGCCGCTAATACGATAATGACGTACACCACGGTATTAATGAGCGAGAAGGATTGCGAGAATTCTTCGCTCATTTTTTGAGTGCTTGTTACGGTCATAAAGGTTTCGTTGTCGGTAAGCTCATTGGCAAATGCTTCTTGTTCTGCAGCGTCATCGCTTACGAGGTTGATGAAA
Organism: Cryptobacterium sp. CAG:338; assembly: GCA_000435475.1. Taxonomy (GTDB): domain Bacteria; phylum Actinomycetota; class Coriobacteriia; order Coriobacteriales; family Eggerthellaceae; genus Anaerotardibacter. The sequence goes on from FR896052.1 coordinate 40,013, forward strand.
AAGCCATTTAGGTCTGCTGAAGTGCCGAAATACTTTTCATAAGTGCTTTCGGTAAGGTAGGCAGCATTACCTAGGTAGTTATCAATAACGTACTGAACGGGGACATCCGCCTGTTTTAGAGTACTTGTTTCTACATGAGCACTTCCGCCTTCTGGAATGCCAAGGAGCTCTGCTGCGTTTCTTGTGAGTAGCATCCCTTCATCGGAAAGCTCGCAAGGGCTATCTGCGGAGGTGCGGGTATTGATGAAATCCGATAGAGAAGTCCCGTCAGGCACAATAAAAAGCTGAAGACTTTCTTTTGCTTCGCTCGTAGTGCTTCCCGCAGAAGATGTGTCTGTTTCGCTGTTGGGTGAAGCGGGTGAGCTTACGGTAACACTGTCAACGCTGAGGGGCTGAACTGAAGAGATGCGCGTATCTTCTTCGAGGGTTTGAAGCGATGCGTCGAAATCCTCCTGATTTACCACAGCGAGCACATCGTAGCGATTGATGTCGTTATATTGCATTACCGAAAGAGCGTGAACGGAGTCGCGAATAGAAAAACCGCAGATCAAAAGAGCCATGCATCCCATAATGCCAAAAATGGTCATGAGAAAACGCTTTTTATAGCGGAAGATGTTGCGCGCGGTAACTTTATTTAAGAAGGACATGCGATTCCAGAGCGGAGTTATGCGTTCCAAGAAAATACGAGAACCAGCTTTGGGTGCTTTTGGACGCATGAGAGCGGCGGGGGTTTGTTTTAGTTCAGAACGGCAGGCAAGTATAGCAGCTCCTGCAATTCCAACAATGAAGAATAGTACGCTCCCTATTCCATACAGGGCATCAAAGGAATAGAGATATTCAGGGATTTGATACATGGCTTCAAAAACAACCGAGAACAAGAAGGTGGGGAATACGATAAAACCGCATACACCTCCAAGGATGCCACCAATAAGGGAAGCGCCTAAGGCATACATTAAGTATTTCATCAATATGGTATGGCGGCTGTAGCCTAAGGATTTGTATGTTCCAATAAGGCTTCGTTCTTCTTCAACCATGCGTGTAATGGTGGTAAGGGCAATAAGAACTGCAACGATAATAAAGACAACAGGAAATACTAAGCCGATAGCTTCAATAGAGGAGGCGTCACTTTCGACGCTGGTGTATCCTGCATTGGAATCGCGCGTTTGAATGTACCATTGCGCTGCTTCGATATCGTCAACTTCAGCGCGCGCATCAGCGATTTGCTGCAGGGCATCTGCTTTAGTTTTTTCATACTCTTGACGTTGGGTATCAAGCTCGGTTTGACCTGCTTGCAAATCTTTTTCGCCTGCTGTGATCTGCTGTTCACCTGAGGTAATTTCTTGTCTGCTTGCTTCGAATTGCTGGCGTGCAGAGGCAAGTGCGGTTTCGCCTTCGGTGATTTGGGAAAGCTGAGTGTTGAGTTGCTGTTCGGTGGTCTCAAGTGTCTTTAGTTGTTCGTCAAGAGGGGCAAGCTGGTTGGCACGTTCTTGTTCGATCGCTTGTAGTATTGCCTGATAGGCACTCTCGTCTATTAGTCCCTGATCAAGGGCAGCTTGTGCATCTTCAATTTGTGCATCACATGCAGCATTTATCTGTTGTATGCCACTTTCAATTTGGGTGCGTCCTTCAGTAACCTGGTTAAGACCCTCTTCAATTTGCGCACGTCCTTCTTTGAGCTGTTGGGCCTGTGCTTCCAGCTCGGCTTCGCCATCGGCGAGCTGTTGCCTACCTTCGGCAAGTTGCGATTTGCTTGCATTGAGTTCTTCCCAGCCGTCGTCAATTTGAGCTTGGGCATCGGCAAGCTGGGATTCAGCTTCTGTAAATCCATCTTGCGCTTCAGCTTCCTGTTCATCAATAGTAGCCCGAGCATCCTGCTTTATTTCATCAGTGCGAGCCTGCTCGCGTTCGGTACGCAAGGTTTCAAGATTATCCACAACCGTGTTAATGAGGGAGGTGTACTGATCTGAATAACTTGATATTCCGTCAGCGTTTGTCGCTTTTATGTATATCGTGGTGAAGGTATCGGCCACTTCGGGATCAACCGCATCCGCTGTTACGAAAAAGCAGCAATCGGGAGAAGCGCTCGCGCGAATTGCGATAGGACCAGTAGGGTTGGTCAGCTCTGTTGGATCGATTACCGTGCCAGTAATGATGTATTCGGTGCGCTTAAAAAGAGCGTCAGAGCCGTTGTCTTCAAGGGTTACGGTATCCCCTATGGATGCCCCAGAAACATCCAAATAATTTTGAGTGACCGCAATTTCGTTTGAAGCGGTTGGTAATTCTCCTGAAACCAGATAGGGCTCATTGATGCCGCTTTCAGAGAGTGTTTTCACTTCAACGCTTAAGCGCGACGATCCTGCATCGGTATACGTGTCTTCTGTCCAGGTGCCTTCCGCCTGTTGAACGCCCTCAATTTTCGAAACGGCTTCTACATCATCGGCGCTCAGACCAAGGGTGGATTGAATAGAAACGTCATAGAGCTGTTGCGAATCGAAGAATGCATCGGCAGAATTGCGCAGGTCAAAGCAGGAAGCGCGCAGACCAGTAACCATCGTTACGCCAAGTACGCATATAACCAGGATGGAGATAAAGCGCTTGCGGCTTTGAACGATGGTTCGCCATATGTCTTTCCTAAACGCGTGTGCCATAACTACCTACTGGATCGCTTGTTTCGCTACCATTCGATTTCTGCGATAGGCGCAGGATGCTTGTTTATTTCAGTGGAGGTGACGCGACCACTGTTTACCCGAATAACGCGATCTGCCATGGGGGCAAGCGCGGCGTTGTGCGTAATGATGAGAGTGGTCATGCCGCTTGTGCGACACATGTCTTGCAAGAGCTGCAAGATTTGTTTGCCTGTTTTGTAGTCCAGCGCGCCTGTGGGTTCGTCGCATAAAAGAAGTTTAGGATTTTTTGCTAACGCACGGGCGATAGCAACACGCTGTTGTTCACCACCAGAAAGCTGTGTGGGAAAGTTATTGAGGCGTTTTTCGAGCCCAACTCGTGTAAGTGTTTCAGTGGCATCAAGCGAATCGGGACAAATTTGTGCCGCCAACTCCACATTTTCTTTTGCTGTGAGGGTGGGGACTAAATTGTAAAACTGAAAAACGAATCCAACAGCAGAACGACGGTATTCAACCAGTTGAGATTCACTACACTGGGCAATGTCGGTGCCGTCTACCAGAACCTCACCTGAAGTGGCGCCGTCCATTCCTCCCAGGATATTGAGAGCAGTTGTTTTTCCTGCGCCCGATGCACCAAGGATAATTGCGAGCTCTCCTTGTTCGACACAAAACGTTGCTCCGTCAAGCGCACGAATTTCTGTTGCGCCTGATCCGTAGCATTTCACAACGTTGTTAAATTCAATGTAGGCCATGGGATGGCTCACTTTCTGGTGATTTCCATTCGGCTCTTTATTGTCTTCAGGACTTTAAGCCTTTGACGCGCTTTGGCTCTCGAATCGTCTTTCACGAGATAAGTCGTCATTTAATAAGCTGTCATCTACCTCGTTATATGAGTATAGAAGAAATATCACGTGGCAAAACCAACAGCTTGCCTGCTTCTGTTTTAAACACATAACAAGCTCTCATGGTGCCGCAGACTCGCATGGTGTCATGAGTCTGTATGATGCCGCGGGCTTGCATGTTGTCACAAGCTTGCATTGCAACATGTTAGCCTCATCACACAACAAGCCCGCACGAGACGGGCTTGTTGCTAGAGGATGCACAACGTGAGAGGGTACAGAGAAATCAGAGTTGCCATCTTATATAAATGTCGGAATCAAACAGTAGGAATAACCGTTTTCGTAAACTGAAGCTAACCGAAGTGCTTAAGCTAACGAACTATTCGAAAGCTTGCTTTTAGTTAACAGTCGGGGGAGGGTTAGTCGATAGAAATCAAACGTTTGCGATCCTCAGGCTTTGGCAATTCTTTCTTGGGAACATTAATTTTCAAGATGCCGTTTTCGAACTTAGCCGAAATATCTTCTTCCGAGATGTCGTCACCTACATAGAAGCTACGACGGCAAGAGCCAACGAAACGTTCTTTGCGTAAGTATGATCCGTTCTCATCCTTGTCTTCAGTTTTCTGCTCAGTATGAGCGTTAATAGTCAAATAGCCTTCGTCCAAAGCAATTTCTACGTTTTCTTTCTTGAAGCCAGGAAGATCAATATCAAGCTCATAAGCGCTAGGGGTTTCTTTGATGTCGGTCTTCATTAAAGAAGCGGTAGTGGTCTTTGGTGTGGTGTCGTTAAAGAATCCGAAATCAAAAGGATCACTCAAAAAGTCGTTAAAGAAGTTTCTACGTGCCAGCATGATCATCATCCTCTTTCATGTGTGTGCGGTGGCGGTTCGCTGTTTCAAGTGCTTAAGTCAACTCTTGCTGAAACCAACAAATGGTTTGCAAAGCAACGTTCGAACAAGAGAAGAAACAGTCACTTAAACAGTTACCGCTCATCGCGTTTCTTAGTTCACTTGGTATAATAGCGCGGAATTAGCACTCTTAAGCCGAGAGTGCTAATTTGGTACCGTTTCGTAAGAGTTCAACAAAATGCAAGATTATGTAGAAGAAAATGTATAGAAAATACGGATAGATAACGTAAATAGGACAAAGAAATAAAACAAACTGATACCATTAGCCCATGGATGATCGGGGCACATCAGGTAATCACAGATCAAAACAATCATTCTCCCATGAAGAGGATGATTATTTTGCTGTCTCAGATCGTCGAAATTCAAGATCAAAAGCACAAAACCAATTTCAACCAAAAGCCCTTGAAAAAGTGCGTTCTGCCTTTACTTCGCGTAGTTATGTGAATCACGGCGAACGTGCAGAGCGTACGAATCGCGGTCGTAGTTCTCGCGCCGATCACAGCGAACACACGGAGCGTATTAGCCAAAGAAACGCTACGAAACGATGGGATGCCGATAATCGCGGAGAACGCAACTTTCGTGTTGATCGCGCAAATCGTTCGGAAAGCGCGGGTCGTTCGGATCGTGCAAATCGTTCGGATAACGCAGATCGCACGAGAAGCGTTGGTCGTTCAGATAGTGCAGGTCGCTTAAATAATGATGGTCGGATGAGTCGTGCTGATCGCACGCATCGCGCAGATATTAGACACCGCGAAACCTACCGTGATTCGAATGCTGAATCTCTGCGTCAAGGAAATTCTCGAAATCGGATAGCTGGCTCATCGCAGCGTAGCAGGTCAGCTCGTGATGCTTCTGTGGATGCTTCGCAACGTCGCAGGAGTTCCGCTTCTCTTCGTTCGAGCTATGGGCGGGCATCAGATTATGCACGCCATGCCGACAATGATCCAAGGCAGGATTTTGAGTTAGGTGATGGATATCAGTCCCGAAGAAGACGCGGAGAATTTTCTGACCCAGATGGCGGACAGATCGGCAGGATGGGTTATGGCGAAAGAGGAGAGCGCGACCGGCGAGGAGAGCGCTACCCTCGAGGAGAGCGCCATTCTCGTGATTATGATGCTTCCTTAGAAGGCGGCTATGCTTCTCATGCTTCGAGAAGAGGCCGTCATTCCGAACCGGAAGTGTACGTGAGATCAGGATCTGGACGAGGAATTTTTGGCGGTGGGCCTTCTCTTCCGTTTGGATTGGGCGGGTATGGAACAGGATACCGAGGAGGACATGCTGCAGGAGGAGGATCTCTTTTTTCAGCGTTGCCCCTTCCGGTGCTTTATGCGCTGCCTGTTGTGGTTTTAATTCTTATCATTGTTCTTCTTGTTTTTGTTGTTTCTTCGGTTCAGTCTTGTTCGTCAGGTGGTGAACAGGAGCAGATTGAGGTGCAGGAGGTCCAGCCAGTAAACTTGAGCTATCAGGCTTCAGTGACGGGGCTTGATTCGGTAGCAGACTCGGGGTCCTCTATTGCTGGATTCACCTTGGCAAACGAAGGACGGAATTATATGCCTTCGTTGTCCGAGGAAGGGCAAAACACCATTCAGACAGTACTTGCTCCTTTTATGGAAAACGAATACGACGTTGGCTTTATCCTGATGGATCTTCAGACGGGAAGCGGGTATTCCTATAACCTTGACCAGGAAGTCTACGGTGCATCATCGTTTAAGGGCCCTGTCCTTATTTACGGATGCCAAGAAGCGCTTGAGCCAGGTATTCTGTCGATTGATACGGTAAACGACTCGGCTTCGAATGCCATTATCTATTCGGACAATAACTCGTACTACAATATGCGTGCAATTTTTGAAGAGTACAGCGAAATCAGTCTTGTTAATTGGCTTGCCAATATGAATATCGATTCAGATGTCGAGACCGATACCTCATTCCCGCATTATTCAGTACGCGAATCGGCAAAGTTATGGATGAATGCCTATTTATATTTCACCTCTTCTGAATCTGATCCAGAAATAGTTTCATGGGCGCAGGATCTGTTCTCTCAGACGGAAGTTTCTATGCTGCGCGCTGGGGTTGATCCTTCGTTTGCCTTGATTACTGATGGTGGCGAGGTTTATATCAACCAAGCTACTCAGACTGATCAGAGTGGCGACCAAGCAAATTCTGAGAAGAACACGGACCAAAGCGGCGATCAATCAAATGACGATCAGTCAAGCGACCAGCAGTCGGGTGATCAGCAGTCGAGTGATCAGTCAAGCGACCAAAGTGCTAACCAGCAGGAAGATACCTCTTCTGGTCTTTCTGCGGCAGACATGGCAACTTCGGGATCAAGCATTGTTGTTTACGATAAGGCAGGTTGGCTCAACGGTGAAACAGATGATGGCCTCTGCGACGCTGGAATTGTATACGATGGCGATAAAGCTTATCTCATTTCTGTTATGACGGGAGCACCCGATGGCGATGGTACGCGCGAAGATGTTGCTCGTTTAGTGGCAGCCTTATGGAGCCAGCGAAGCACGCTTGCACCAAGTGAGGGGTATGTGTTGGTTGAACCGACAGCTTCGTCATCTACGGACCAGTCACAAAGTGCT
>FR896052.1:46976-62707 GCA_000435475.1 Cryptobacterium sp. CAG:338
ACGGACCAGTCACAAAGTGCTGAAAATCAGGGGTAGCGTTTCTGCATAGGAGCCGTGTTTTCGTACAGGGGTAGCGTTTCTGTAAAGGGGCGGCATTTCTGCACGGGGTCCGTATAAGAGCAGTACTTCTGTGTGGGTTAGTGCATACACATAAGGGTAGCGTTTCTGTAGAGGGCAGCGTTTCCGTAAAGGGGTGGGCATCTGCGCAGGGGGTGCATCCGTGTAAGGGTGCTACTTCCGTAGAAAACGTGAATTTTCTTTTTCTTTTTAAACCCTTCTGTGCTTCTGATTGACTTCTTACGCGCGCGCGTTATACACTACAAAAGTTCGCTTTCAAAAGCCCCGTGCGAGCTTGAGATTCGAACTCCAAAACAGAAGTTTCTTAGGTGCACCTTTTCGTTAGTCCAGAAGCGAAAAGGCATCGCAGCTAGGTGGTGGAAGTTTGGAGATGGTGGAGTAGGATCCCGCCGCTTCGGATCGGCAGCAACTTTTGAAAAACGACACTTGTTACTTTATTGGAGGAACACTGTGAAGACCTATTACGCAAAGCCCAACGAAGTTGAGCGCGAATGGCTTCTGATCGACGCAGAAGATCAGGTACTTGGTCGCGTTGCATCAAAGGCAGCTCAGATTTTAAAGGGCAAGCACAAGCCACAATACACCCCACATGTTGATACGGGCGATTTTGTTGTTGTTATCAACGCAGACAAGATTCGTGTTACTGGTGTAAAGGCTACGGACAAGGAATACTATCGTCACAGCGGTTATCCCGGAGGACTGAAGTGCGAAACGTTCCAGGAAGCAATGGAAAAGCATCCTGAGCGCGTTATCGAGCACGCAGTTAAGGGCATGCTGCCAAAGAACACGCTTGGCCGTGCAATGGCTAAGAAGTTGAAGGTGTACGCTGGTAGCGAGCATCCACACATGGCTCAGCAGCCTCGTGAGATCAAGATGGAGGATAACTAATGGCAGGCGAAGCAATCTATTACGGCACTGGTCGTAGAAAGAACGCAGTAGCTCGCGTTCGTATCGTTCCTGGTACCGGCAAGGTTACAGTTAACGGTCGCGATGGCGTAGAATTCTTCGGTCGCCAAGCACTCGTTGATTATGCAACCAGCCCATTCGTAGTTACTGACACCAAGGGTCACTTTGACGTTATTGCTCGTTGCAATGGTGGCGGCGTATCTGGTCAGGCTGGCGCTCTTCGTCATGGTATCGCTCGCGCTCTTCTTGAAGCTGGCGATTATCGTGCAGAGCTCAAGCGTGCTGGTTATCTGACGCGTGACTCTCGTATGGTTGAACGTAAGAAGTACGGCCTGAAGAAGGCTCGTAAGCGCCCTCAGTTCTCAAAGCGCTAGTCGGTTTCTGTATCGATTCTTCTCAAATCGACCAAATTGCAATACCCGTTTCCCTTTGTGGAAACGGGTATTTTTTTTGCCTGGCATATTCGAGATGCAGCGCAGCAGGAATCAGAACGTATAGCCGGGTTTGTCATAAAATCACCTCCTTGCATCCTATACGACAAGAGGAGTGATTATGTTCCCGACGGCATGGAGAAAGTTCTCTGGTTTACCCGTTCGGTGCATAGGGATGGAGTTTCCTGACGCGCAGAGTAGGGCGGGAGAGATTTATTTACATTGAACCAGTTCAAAACAGGTTCAAAACCCGTTCATCCCTGAAATCAACCACTGCAACACGTTCACACGTTGCAAAAAGAATAGCGCTCTCTAGAATGGGCACCAATTCAAGACAATATTTCTGCACAGGGGTTAGAGGCAAAAATGATTGGCTTGAAAGCGTAGAGTTTAACGGCAAACGGTTAAGGCAAACCGGGAAGTATGCCAAGAGCTTGTCGACTAAACGCTTAGGGAAATTATTTGGGATAGGGACCTGCAACACCAAGGTGTTCAGGTCCCTATTTGTTTTACGAAAGGTTGTGGTTGTGGAACAGGAAGAGTTTATTTCATAACGCAGCATTCGTATAAGTGCTGCGTCCCTTATGCGCAGTATTCCGTATTGGTAATAAGCGATTGAGGTGCTTATTTAAAGATCATCTTAGTCGCTTCGAGAGAGAGAAAGTTTAAAGGTTTCGGTAAAGGAATCCGAATCAGAATCTTGGAGGTTAGATTCAAATGTTGTACGTAGCAGTAATTAGTGTAGTTTTCCTTGCAGCAGGTTTGGCTATGCTCTCAAAGCTTGGTCAGGGCAACAGTGCAGCTTTGGAACTCGCTGTAGCTCGTGCTCATGCAGGTCGTAAGGTTCAGCTTGGCGTTCAGGAGCCACGTGATTTCTATCTTCAGCAATACGAAGAGGCTCTTTCTAGCCGTCGCTAAGTTATTAAAGAACTCCTCAATGCTTTCATGAAATACTCCTGACTTCGGTCGGGAGTATTTCTTTTTAATGGCTTCAACTTTTTGCAGATGCGAAGCGTCCGAAATAATGGATCATCCGCTATGCGGATGAACAACAATTGTCGGAAGTATTTCTTTTGTCGGGAGTGTTGGGAGCACGTATTTTTTATAACCCTACACCAATAAAAAATCCCGCGATTTGTGGATAATCGCGGGATTGGAGGTAAATGATCAAACAGGTTTAGCACTGATGCTTAGTACTGCCAAACACTGCAGATCTAGTAATAGATGGTGCCTTATAAGATGCGGCACTAAGGGCACGTTCGCGTTTATTGAGCGTCGTGCTCAGCCTTAGCTTTGGCCATACGTTCTTCCAAAGCTTTAAGCTGCTTAGCAGTTTCTTCTTCTTCAAGACGAAGTTCTTCTTTGCTTGTTGCATAGTCGATGCGGATCTTCTTGTTGTTGCAGAGCAACAGGTAAAGAATAATCGAAGCAGGAAGACCAATGGAAGCACCACGAGCAACGATAAAGCCAGCAGACATACCAGCAATACCACGGTCCATGTCATCGCGAAGCAGGTTGATAGCAATCTGAGCGCAAACGAAGCCCTGAACAACCATGATAACTACCAGCAGAGCTCCAGAAGCGGCCAAGGATACTTCGTAGAGTGGATAGAAGAACAAACCAACTACGGTAAAGATAAGGTTCGTACCAGTGCCGTCATAAATAGAGTTCATGCCTTCACGGCCAGATTCCTTATAACGAGCGAAGGTAGCAATTGCATAAGGAGGGCTGAAAGGACCAGCCAGTGCAGGGTAAGGAGCGAACAGGGAAAGAACTACGTTACGGATACCGCAAACAATGTTGGTACGGTTAACGTTGAACTCAATGTATTCGTCATCACGAGCAGAATTGATGCAAAGCTGCTGAACGGTAATGAAGTCGCCATAGGCAATAATCCATGCCGTCAGTGCGTAAGGGATGCCTGCAATCCAAATGGTAGGATCAGCACAGAATCCGATACAGAAGGGCGATACTGCTGCAAAAAGAGCACCGAAGTCAGGCATTACGATGAACTGGCCCGAGAATTCATATTGGAAGTCACCTGAAATGCCGCCAACAATGAACAGGAACAAAACGCCCCACAAGAAGCTGTAGTTGCCAAGAAGTGCCAAAATTTTATGTTCAGACATTTTTTCGCGAATGCGCTGGCTAAACATAAACAAACAGACAACAACCAGACCACCAAGGCAAGCGATAGTTGCGGTATCAAGTGCGCCGCCTTCAGACATACGGGCAACAACAGAATTGATACCTGCACCTAAAACGATGCCACCTTTCAAGGCTGGAGGTAAAATCATGTTGAGTTTCTTGGACAACCCTGTAGCGCCTAATACTATGAATAGAATTCCGAGCTCTAACTGTATAACAGTAAGTGCTTGGAATCTTATTACGCCTTCTGGAAGGGTTTCCAGATAGAGCACAATGACTGCCATCGCCGCCGTAATCCAACCGCAAACTGCCGGTTCGCCTAAGAACCAACTTAAGGTATAGCAAGCGGTCTCAAAAATAACGAGCGCGTAAGCAGTATTGGGATCCAAGCCCAAGGTAGAAATAAGAACAGCAAGTGCACCGTATGAAGTGCAAGCGTTCATAAGACCTGTAATAATTTCAGGACCAGAAATATTGAAGTGAATAAAGGGAATACGAATGCGGAATATTCCCAGTCGAATACATGGCTGAATGCCACCGTATTCACGCTTTAAAGCCATTTGACCCTCCTTTAAAAATTAAGTTCCGCAATGGTACCGACAGATACGACTGTTTTCCTTTCTTTGATCGAATTACCTCCAGATTTTGAGCGCACAAAACTAAGCCTCTTCCACAGAGAGTTTTTTGCTTATGTTTTGTGATTTGTGGAACGTCAATTTGTAATCGGTTCGAAAGGAGCCACTACTCACAAATTGAATAGTCCGCTTCCGTAACTATAGTCTTTGCTAATACGATAATTACTAATGTCTATGTGATGAACCCATTCATCAGAAACTATGGATGCGTTTTAAAAAATTGAACTGATGGACAATTAAATAGAATATGTAGAGTAAAAATCAATGAACGTGTTATAAATTTATTAAATTACTTTATTTAATTATTCAATCCGAATGAATTGCAATTTTTCATAAGTCAAGCCCTATTATTTTTCTTCGCAAGTTGATACGTTGGGTCAGTGCAAAATACGAGGAACATACGAGGAATTATTTTTGCCCTTTTGAGTGGTATTAGTTGGGGCTTTTCGGGGGCGTGTGCTCAGTATCTTTTTGGGGCGTACGGAGTGGATCCATTGTGGGTCTCCTCGGTGCGTATGCTATCCGCAGGGATCATACTTTCTCTCTTTGCCCTTTTCTGCTTTCGGGGCCCCTTTTTGCAGCTCTGGAAGAATCCTCATACTTTAGGGCGAATGGTAGTGTTTGCAATTTTTGGTCTTGCGTTCTGCCAAATTACCTATTTGTTGGCTATACAGTATTCCAATGCAGGCACCGCTACTATTATTCAGTATGCGGGACCGGTACTCACAGTGTTCTTTCTTTGCTTTTTAGCTCGAAGGCTACCAACGAAACGAGAATTGCTCGCGCTTGTTTGCGTAGTGGTGGGAGTATTTTTATTGGCAACCCACGGTAACCCTGCAGTGATGGTACTTTCTCCTGAGGCATTGTTCTGGGGTTTGGTATCTGCTTTTGCCTATATGCTCTATTCGCTGTTACCACGAAAGCTTATGTTTCGCTACGGAAGTGTGCCCGTTGTCGCTTCTGCTCTTTTGATAGGTGGAACAGTTTTTAGTGTGCTGCTTCAATCATGGGCGCATATTCCTGCTATGGAGCCGTCAGGCTTTATCGTGCTATTTGTGGGCTTGGTATTCTTTGGAACTGTTGTGGGCTTTTCGCTGTTTTTCCAATCAATTAATGATATTGGGGCAGCTCGAGCAGGGCTCATGGCAAGTATCGAAACAGTTTCGGCGACTGCGTTTGCGGTATTGTGGCTGGGAACCTCATTTGTCTGGATAGATATCGTGGGATTTGTGTTTATCGTAGCTACGGTTTTTATTTTGGCAAAACATCCGGGTGATCCCGATATGGTTAAAAACTAGTGCGAGAAGACCACCGTCATAAAACTAGTGCGATATAACTGCTGTGATAAAGCTACTGTAATAAAACCAGCGCGAGAAACCAGCGCGAGAAAACAAAACGATAAAACCAGCAAGATAAAACCGATACGATAAGCATCAGTTATAAAACGGTGAAGTATTCTATTGATTTCTACAATAGAAAATAAGATTTACCAACACGAAGTGTTGAGACTATTTATCAACTACCTGGTCTTATAATCAATCTTAATATGAAGTAGTAAATTCGATAATCCCTTATTGGATTTTTCTTATCAAAAGTATCAATATCTAGGCCATAAAGCCATGTTGCGCCTTTTGTATGCGGAATCAAAAGGCGTGACCCTTGCAAGCTTGCAGCGAATAGGGGATGTTGCTGTAGGTTTTGAAACGCAAAGGGCTTTTCGCGTTAGATAAAAGATAGACGCGAAAAGCTCATGCATAGGTTTAGCAAGGGGAAGTCAGGGTGAGAAAAAGAGGGGGTTTCGCATCGCTGACTTGGGCAAAGGACTCACAAGGAGACTAAGGGGACACATGGAACCGGTAAAGTTCGCGGTACTTGGATTAAACCAAGGCGCAAAAATTGTACGTGACGCTCTCAAACACGAAGAAGTTGAGCTTGTCGCAGTAGCCGGATTTGGACAACAGGCGGAATCTTTCGCAAGCGAATTGGGATTAAAGCGCTATGAAGATTACCGCCTGTTGCTTCGTCAAGAACAGCTCGATGCGGTAGCTATTGCTCTTCCAAATGGATTGCATGTTGAGGCAGTGGAAGAAGCGCTTGCTGCAAACATAAAGCATATTCTGCTTGAAAAACCTATCGCGAATACCGTCGAGGAAGCTCAACATATTATTGATATATGTAAGGAAGCGGGAGCTACCCTGCTTATTGGACACCATCGTCGCAATTCGCCTCGCTATCTTTTCCTGCGTGATCTTATTGCTTCGGGACGTTTGGGAAAGATTATTGGTTTGCAGAGCAGCTTCGCTATCGCAAAACCCTATGCGTATTTTGACGTAGAGTGGCGAATTAAAAAGGGCGGTGGTCCTCTTCTTATTAATGCGATACACGATTTTGACGACCTCAACTATCTGACTGGCATGAAGCCTGTTCGAGTATACGCTGCCGCTCGTAATTCAATTCGTAATAATGAAGTGGAAGATTCCGTTTCAGTGATTGTTGAATATGAGGGTGGAGCAACCGCTACTTACTTTATAAGCGATGGAACTCCAGGACCTTGGAGTTACGACTTAGCGGCAGAAGAAAATCTCAATTACGGTTTCTGTACTGAGGAAAATTCTTTACGCATCTTTGGTACAGAAGGCTCGTTTGGTTTTCCTCACATGGATCTGTATTACTACGATAAGGATCACTACGGCTGGAATGAGCCTTTGCTCAAAGAACATTTTGACTGCGAGATAAATGACCCTATGGCGGCAGAACTCGATCACTTTATTGACCTTTGTCGCGGTCGTGAAACAGTACCTCGCTGTTCAGGAGAAGATGCCCTCGACACGCTGCGCGTTATTAAGGGCATCCAAAAATCAGCAGAAATAAAGCAGGCGGTAGATTTGTAAGGTATAGTTAAGCAGTACCGTATGAGGTATTACTAAGTTCCGAGGCAATGGCATCTTCGTCTTTCCGGACGTGGATGCCATTTACCTTTATAAAGACACGAAAGAGATGGCTATGAGAGTTGAAGACCTGCGTTATTTTGAGCACCTATCTAAGGTTTTAAACTTCACTCGTGCTTCAAAAGACTTACATATTTCTCAGCCGACTTTATCGCTTGCGGTCAAGCGTCTCGAAGATGAATGGGGAGTTCAGTTGCTGGAGCGTAATCGCGCAACGGTAGAACTGACCGATATTGGTCACGATATAGTGGAGTGTATTTCGAGCGCTTTGTATGATTTGGATCGTGCGCAAACATTGGCGGAAGAGTCTCTGGGGACCGAAAACGCGGTTATCAACTTGGGTACTATACATGCGATGCAGGGAAAATTTTGGTCACAGGCCTTGTTCGACTTCAGAGCTCAAAGCTCTTTCGATCCGCAGATTACAGTGACGCAAGCGTATTCGCGTGAGCTTCTTCGTCGGCTAAGGGCTGGTCAGCTTGATGTCGTTATTTGTAGTCGAGTAGGAGACATGAAGGGTTTGCAGTATAGCCTCTGTTGGTCTCAGTCGCTGGTGTTGGGGGTTAATCGAAAGCATCCTCTTGCTCAACGAAAAAATGTCTCTTTGGGAGAGCTAAAGGGAATGGAGCTGCTTTCTTACAATCCAAACTCTCCTGTTACTGAAGGACTGAAGAGTTTGGCAGAAAGCTATGACCTAGATGTTCATTATGCCTATGATGATGAGATAACGCTTTCATCTATTGTGGCTGCCGATCCTTCTCACGTGGCACTGTTTTGCTACTCGTTTTTGATTAGCGCGTTTGACGATGTTGTGTGCCTACCCATTCGCGAAGCTCCTGTTGATTTTCATAAAACGTATGTGGTATGCCGCGACGAAAGTAGGAGGCCTCGAGCCGTTCAGGAATTCATTGATTTTATGAGCTCGTATCGATTTCCTTTGTTGCTTGATTACGCAAAAGGAAAAACGGGGCAGTAATCTGCCGAAACAAAAGCTTCTTTTTCCTGAAACACAGGCTTTTCGCATAAGAAAACAGCTTGAAACATAGGCCCATTACGGTAAATACCGTAAAAGAGATTCAAGGGTTATAGGGAACTGAGCCAGAGTTATGGCACAATAAAGTATTGGATCTCGTATGTAAGGCCGCTATGTGTGGCATGAACCTATAAGGAGAAGAGATGGCCCACGTTCAGGAAATTTATGGATCGATGGTCTTTAACGAGCACGTTATGAAGGAACGTCTTCCCAAGGAAACGTACAAGAGTCTCGTTAAAACCGTGCGCGAGGGCAAGCCGCTCGATATTGAGGTTGCAAATGTTGTTGCTCACGCTATGAAGGAGTGGGCAATTGAGCGAGGCGCGACGCACTACACTCACTGGTTCCAACCTTTGACAGGCATTACGTCCGAAAAGCACGATAGCTTCTTAGATCCCGTAGGGGACGGCACTGCTATCATGACTTTTTCCGGTAAAGAGCTGGTACAGGGCGAGCCTGATGCCTCCAGCTTCCCCTCAGGCGGTTTGCGTGCAACGTTTGAAGCCCGTGGTTACACTACGTGGGATCCTACTTCGTTTGCATTCATTAAAGACGAAGTTCTTTGTATCCCTACGGCATTTTGTTCATACACAGGTGAAGCGCTCGACAAGAAGACCCCCTTACTTCGCTCTATGAACGCAGTTGATAAACAAGCGCAGCGTGTGTTGAAGTATTTTGGCGAAGATGGTCATCGTGTTGTTTCTACTGTGGGTGCTGAACAGGAATATTTCTTAATTTCTGAAAAAGATTATGTAAAGCGTCAGGACCTGATCATGACGGGTCGTACCTTATTTGGTGCACCTCCTTCGAAGGGTCAGGAACTTGAAGAGCATTACTTTGGTGCTATTCGTCCTACCGTAAATAACTTCATGAAAGAAGTAGACGACGATCTGTGGGCTTTGGGCGTTTCTGCAAAAACCAAGCATAACGAAGTAGCTCCTGCTCAGCATGAATTGGCTCCGCTTTTCACGAATTCAAATCGTGCTATTGACGAGAATCTGCTCACCATGGAGAAAATGCGTCTTGATGCTTCTCATCATGGCTTGGTGTGTTTAACTCACGAGAAGCCTTTTGAAGGCATTAACGGTTCTGGTAAGCACAATAACTGGTCGCTTTCGTATGGCAAGGTTAACCTGCTTGATCCAGGCGACGATCCAATGGATAACTTGCGTTTCTTGGTTTTTCTTACCTGTGTTGTTGAAGCGGTTGATGAATACCAGGAGCTTTTGCGCATGTCGGTTGCTTCTGCGGGCAACGACCATCGTCTTGGTGCCAACGAAGCACCTCCCGCTATTATCTCCATGTTCTTAGGTGATGAGCTGGGTGCTATTGTTGATGCTCTTATCTCTGGCGAGGAATATCATTCTGCCGAAGCAGTAGCAATGGATTTGGGCGTTGCAGTATTGCCTAAGTTCTTGAAGGATAATACCGACCGCAATCGTACCAGCCCCTTCGCTTTTACGGGCAATAAGTTCGAATTCCGCATGCCAGGCTCTGATGTTAATTTGGCAGACTGCAACATGATTTTGAATACGGCTATGGCAAAAGGCTTGAAGGACTTCGCCGATGCTATGGGCGATGTTGAGGGTGCTGAATTTGAAAAGAAGGCCATCAAGTACATTAAGAAGACCCTAACCGATCACCAGCGCATTATCTTTAACGGCAATGGCTATTCCGAGGAATGGGAAGAAGAGGCAAAGCGTCGTGGTTTGGCGAATAATCGCAACACGGCAGAGGCGCTTCCTTGCTATGTATCTCAAAAGGCAATCGACCTGTTTGCAGAGTTCGGCGTCTTGACCGAGGCGGAAGTTCGTAGCCGCTATGAAGTTAAGCTTGAAAAGTACAACAAGCTACTCAACATTGAAGCGCGTGTTATGATTCGCATGGCTCGTCGTACCTATCTTCCTGCGATCAGTGATTATATGGCGGAATTAGCAAGCAATATCACGACGGTAAAAGCTGCGCTTTCTGGTGCTGATATGACCGAACATGAGAAGCTTCTCAATATTATTTTGGCAGGCTTCAATCGCGCGGCAGATTGTGTGCGTACTTTGGTTAAGCTTCATGATGCAACGGAGGCTATCGAAGATCCACAAGAGCAGGCAAACGCGTATGCAGAAAAGGTCATTCCTGCAATGGAGGCTTTGCGCAAAGAAATCGACGATCTGGAATGTGTCGTTGAGCGCGATTTCTGGCCAGTTCCAACTTATAATGACATGCTGTTCTATGCTTAAAGAATAGGAGATAGTGCTCCAAAGCAAATAGTGTTCCAACGATGAGTAGGGGCACGACTCTTGAAGAGTGTTGAAAGTACGGTGGTTTCGCCACCGTACTTTTTTGGCTTCAGCTTGGTGAGGACGCAAAGCGTCCGAAAAAATAAACCATCCGCAAACAATAAACCATCCGCTGCGCGGGTGGTGCTGGTTTTATTACGACAGTAGATGCCCGCATGAACTGTTTTGGGTAATTTGCGTAACGATGCGGTAATAGTTTTGTTGAATTCGCATTTCCTTCAAAGCTCTTTGGTTAAATTGCTATCATGAAATAATTCCGTAGCTATACGGCGACCAAATAGGAAACCTTTATTATTGTGAGAAAGGGCCTATGTCAATGTTGGCCACAGGAGGGGAATAATTATGGAGCGGGAACAAATGACCGCCGAACAAAAACAGCAAATTGTAGAGCACTTTCAGCTTTTTGAAAAAGCAAGCAAATCACTTTTTAAGAAATATGATGCGGCAATCAAGGAAATGAAGACGCGTTTCGAGATTCTTGACGCTGACCTTGAATATCGTTTTAATCGAAACCCAATTCATCATATGGAATCTCGCCTGAAGACACCTAAGAGTGTGTTCGAAAAACTGCAACGTTATGAAGTACCAATCACGTTGCAATCGGTAGAGGAACATATCTTAGACGTTGCAGGTATGCGCGTTATTGTTTCTTACATCGACGATGTATATGCCATGGTCAAAGTGCTTTCGATGCAGGATGACCTGAAGATCGTCAAGGTGAAAGACTACATTAAAAACCCAAAGCCAAACGGGTATCGCAGCTTGCACGTTATCGTCAAAGTGCCCGTGTACTTCTTGGATCGCAAACAGTATGTGCCTGTAGAAATTCAATTCCGCACCGTCGCAATGGATTTCTGGGCTTCGCTTGAGCATACCCTTAAATACAAGCAGGATGTCCAGCTTGAAGGTATTGATATGTTTGACGAGCTTAAAAACTGTTCTGAGATTATTGAAGACGTGGAACGACGCATGCAAATTCTTATGCATGCAGTTCAGACTACCGATGTCGAAGAAGCGGCGCGCAAGCGAAGAGAACAACTCGAAGAACAGGAAGCCCGCGTGGCAAAAGCTCAGCCTTCTTTCCAGGTGGTTGAAGCTAGTCGTTAAAAATCGAACGCTTGCTGAAAACCGGAGCGCTGCCAAATTGGCAACAGAATCGTTTTGTGCGCAAAAGTAGCTTTTGCTTGAAATGACTTTTATGGGCGAAATTTTAGTAACCATTTACGGAGTAGAGAACCCCGTAAATATTGCAAATATGTTTCTTCCGTTTTTCACTCCACTTAGTTGGAGTAGAATACGATTCTTGAAAAGCTATAACTAGCCAAAGGATCAAGGACGAAAGGACGCATCATGGCTGACGTGGAAGCTGTGGACTACATCTGGAAAAACGGTGAAGCTATTCCGTGGGAACAGGCAACGACTCATGTGTTGACCCATGCTTTGCATTATGGGTCTGCGGTATTTGAGGGTATTCGTTGTTACCACAATACCGATACGGATGAGGCAGTAATCTTCCGTCTTCGTGACCATATGGAACGCCTGCATCGCAGCGCAAAAATTGCCATGATGGAAATACCTTACAGCGTTGATGAGCTGTGCGAAGCTACGGTAGAAATTATCAAGAAGAACAATATCAAGTCTTGCTATATTCGTCCTTTGGCGTATTACGGATATGGCCAGATGGGTGTTGATCCTACGGGCGCTCCTGTAGATGTAATTATTGCAGTTTGGCCTTGGGATGCTTATTTGGGTGAAGAAGCACTCCAAAATGGCATCAAGGTAGGCGTTTCTTCTTGGCGCCAGCGTTCTTTCAACGCTATTCCTCCTGCAGTTAAGTCTTCAGCTTCCTACATGAATTCAATTTTGGCAAAGAAGGAAGCAACGCTTCACGGATACGCAGAAGCAATTATGCTTAACGAAGAGGGCCGTGTCTGTGAGGGTACGGGCGAAAACATTTTCGTTGTTCGCAATGGTATTCTTTCCACACCTCCACTGTCTGATGGTCTGCTTGAAGGTATTACGCGCGACACCATTTTGACTCTTGCAACCGATATGGACATTCCTGCAATTGAAGAGTCTCTCACTCGCTCCGATCTTTATATTGCTGACGAGGCTTTCATGACGGGCTCTGCCGCAGAACTTACTCCTATCAATAGCATCGACGATCGTGTAATTGGTAAGCGCGGTCCAATCACTGAGCAGCTTCAGAAGCGCTACTTTGACGTTGCATACGGCAAAGTTCCTGAGTATGAAGATTGGATTACTCGTTTCTAAAAGAAAGAATCTGTCTTCGCGCAGTGGGCTCAAGGCAGTTAATTCAAGAGCCTCGATAGCAGTCGGGGCTCTTTTTGTATCTGAAAAGAGAAAGCTATGGCAACTAAAGTTTTTGCGTACGATACCACCTTACGCGACGGAGAACAGAGCGAAGGTATTACGTTATCTTTGGAAGACAAACTGCGTATTGTTGCATGCTTAGATGACTTTGGGGTTGATTACATTGAGGGGGGTTACCCCGCCTCGAATCCTAAAGATATCGCCTTCTTTAAAGAAGTTGCCAAAATGGATCTCAAGCATGCCCGTATTGCTGCGTTTGGATCTACCTGTAAAAAAGGTGTAGCCGCTGAAGAAGATTCCGGTCTTCAGGATTTGCTTTCTTCAGGCGCTTCAGTGGTTACTATTGTGGGTAAAAGCTGGGATGCGCAGGTAGAACGGGCGCTTATGACTACGCTTGAAGAAAATCTTCGCATGGTTTCTGAGTCTATCGCATACCTTAAAAGCCAAGGTGTTGAAGTAATTTTTGATGCGGAACATTTTTATGATGGCTACAAGGCAAACCCCGAATATTCTCTGAAGGTTATCGAGGCTGCGGTGCTAGCTGGTGCTGATTCTATTGATTTATGCGAGACTAACGGCGGAGCTTTGCCTTTTGAGGTGGAAGAGATAACACGCGCCGTAACCAGTCGTTTTCCCAATCAGCGTTTTGGTGTACATTGCCACAATGATTCTGGTTGTGCAGTTGCGAATTCGCTGGCTGCGGTAAAGGCGGGCTGTACCCAAGTTCAAGGAACAGTAAATGGCTATGGGGAGCGTGTAGGTAATTGCGATATTCTGTGCGCAATAGCCGACCTAGAGCTAAAGATGGATTGCACGGTGGTGGGGGAAGAAAATTTAAGGCAACTCACCAGTGTTGCGCGCTCAATTGCGGAGATGTGCAACATGGTTCACTCTATGCATCATCCCTACACTGGCTCATCGGCGTTTGCTCATAAAGGTGGATTGCATGCTAGCGCTATTGCGCGTTTTCCGGAAGCGTATGAACACACAAAGCCGGAAAAGGTTGGTAATACTACCCGCGTTTTGGTAAGCGAGCTTGCTGGTAAAGCTTCTTTGGTGGCGAAGGCGAAATCACTCGGGTTCGATCTGAGTGGTAACGGTGCCCTAACACAGCAAATCTTAGACGATATTAAAGAACGCGAAAATCAAGGTTTTTCTTACGAAATTGCTGATGGATCGTTGGCAGTGTTGCTTCACATGCATCTGGGGACCTTTGAACCCCATTTCACTTTGGAAAGCTTCCGCGTTATCGTGGACGACAAAGAAGATACCAATGCGTGGGCGAAGGATGCAACGAGTGAAGCGACTATTAAGGTCCATATTGGCGATAGGCGTTTTGTTGCAACCGGGGAAGGAATCGGCCCTGTTGGCGCATTGGACAATGCGCTGCGTCTGGCACTGGCGGATGTGTATCCTGAGGTGGGGCATATTGAGCTGGTGGATTTCAAGGTTCGAATTCTGGATGAAAATGTGGGTACGGGTGCTACAACTCGAGTCATGATTACCACATCAAACGGAAAAGAAACCTGGGGAACTATTGGTGTTTCGGAGAATATTATCGAAGCTTCTTGGAATGCTTTGGTTGATTCGTTTGAATATGGTCTTGTGAAATGCGGTCGATAATAAGGAAGAGGGTAGTCTACAAGGTGGGCTGCGTCTCTTTGAAACTACTGCAAGTACATACGATAGATGTGAACTAAAGCGAGGGGATTATGGCTGAATTGCGTACCCGTGAAGTTGAAGACTTGCTAACCGTATTTGCGGGCCTGACGAATCCTGATGATATTTTTGCGTTACTGGAAGATTTGTTTACGGTGCGCGAAATTAAAGACACCTCACAAAGGCTCGATGTGGCGCGCATGTTGAAGGAAGGGCGCTCTTACGCAGTAATTGAGCAGACAACAGGCGCTTCTGCCACCACTATCGCACGCGTATCGAAAGCGCTCAACTATGGAGCGGGTGGCTATAAACGTGCGTTTGAAGTTTTAGAGGAGCAGGAATCCAAGTAGGATGGGCCGTTGGACGGAAAAGCCGCTAGACGGGAAAGTCTCGGAATCGCAGGAATTGACGCAACGTAGAGTAAGTGACTATGGCGAAATCTGAAAAGAAATCAAAAGGCTTAAAGCTAATCGGCGTTCTTTTGGTTCTTGCGCTGCTCTTAACTCTTGTCCTCAGCGCAACAGGAGGCTGTTCGTCATCCTCAAGATCAGAAGAGTATTCTTTAGTAACAGAGGGCAAGCTTACCGTTGCGGCGTCTCTTGACTATTCACCTTTTGAGTATCTTGAAGGAGATACCCCTACTGGTTATAACATCGCGGTTATACAGGAAGTAGCAAATCGGCTTGGGTTGGAATGTGAAATTAAAGAGGTACCCTCCAACAATATTATTGCAACCATTGCTTCGGGAACACAATGTGATGTGGGTGTAGCTCCGCTTACCATTACCGATCAGCGTAGAGAGCAGGTCGACTTTTCAACGCCTTATTATTATGTTGATCAGGCAATTGTTACCCGAGGGACAACCTTTGAAACCGTAGAAGAGCTGGCGGATCTACCTGTGGTGGCTCTGACAAATTCCTCAAGTTTTGACCACGCAACCAATTCAGTATCAAGCAAAGTGGTTTCTCGAACTTCGATACAGGATTGTTTTGATCTTTTACAGACAGGTGCGGTCCAGGCGGTGGTGACAGAATATCCCGTAGCAAAAGCGCTTACTACTTCTTATTCCGATTGCGAAATACTAGAACGGATAACTACGAGCGAGGGATATGGCATCGCGGTTAACAAGAGTAACCAGTCATTAACCGAGGCGATTAATGAAGCCCTTGTTTCAATGGAAGAAGACGGAACTCTCGATAACCTCCAACAACAATACCTCTAAGGTGCTTCGCGGGTGGCCTCTTAACTACGTAATATCGGCACTT
>FR896053.1:0-518 GCA_000435475.1 Cryptobacterium sp. CAG:338
CGAAACCCTACTGTCATCCGTAAATTCAAAGGTGTATTGGTTCTCTCCCCTTTTAAACATTATCAATCCGCTGTATTCATAGATGTCGTAAGAAAAACTTGTTTTTAAATAGCGTTGAGAAGCTTTGCCCCTTTTTCTGTCGATCACAAAGGGAAAGTAAAAAAGAACCCCATATTTTCCAGGGTAACTTTGCTCCGATTCCCACACTTCCAATACACCAATAGTTCCAACTAGATGCTGATATTTAGAACCGTGGGGAACTTCTTGCAGCACCGCAAACCTACCACTCTTACAGAGCTTTGCCATGGATGAGTACCCACCCTTTCTAAAACAATTCAGCACTTAGTTGAGAATCGAATCCATCAACTAAAATATCCCGATAATTGGCTTCTACCATAGCACGGATTCGTATCTTTTTTATTCTGATTAGGAGAAAGATTACTGATACGCATCAACAGTTAATACCATTGTTGTCTATCAGAGAATACCTGAGCTTATCGACTTCTAACTGAACTGCG
>FR896053.1:608-24372 GCA_000435475.1 Cryptobacterium sp. CAG:338
TATTACTTCCTAGATTTTCATCTATCCTAGACATAAGAAAAGGGAAGCTAAGCTTCCCTTTTCTTATGAAACATAACACATATCTGCGATCGAAATGATAAACAAACGCAGGATGACACGTTAGATTAATGCGAGACTTCACTCGCTGCTTCGATAAGCTGACGGAACGAATCCGACTGCAATGCAGCGCCTCCGATTAAGCCGCCATCGATATTAGGCTGAGCAAGTAAAGATTCAACATTGCCTACATTCATGGAACCGCCATAGAGCACGCGACAAGCGTCTGCAACACCTTTGTCAAACATATCAGCTATAGTGGCACGAATTGCCGCACACACCTCTTCAGCTTGTTCTGGAGTTGCCGTACGACCTGTGCCAATCGCCCAAATTGGTTCGTAAGCAATTACTACCTTTTTCATGTCGGCTTCATCAAGACCAGCAAGAGCGGCACGTACCTGCGCAACGATAAAACCAACATAGTCACCTGAATCACGCATGGAAAGCGATTCCCCAACGCAAACAATAGGAGCAATATCAGCTTCAATCAGTGCTTTTACTTTCAGATTAACTGAAGTGTCAGTCTCATTAAACATCTCGCGACGTTCTGAGTGACCCACAATACAGAATTCGCAGCCAGCCTCTTTGATCATAGGAATAGAAATTTCACCGGTAAAGGCGCCTGATTCTTCCCAATGAACATTCTGGGCACCCACAGCAATCTTTGTTTTATCGAAATCAATTACGGTATATACCGATTTGATATCAATAGAAGGAGGACAAACAACGATATCCACGTTATCCCACTTGCGATTATATTGATTACACAACTGCTGAGTTAAAACGATTGCTTCAGACATCGTTTTGTTCATTTTCCAGTTGCCAGCCATTAAATACTTACGCATACATTCCCCCTACTACAACGTACAACAACATTACCTGCTTAATTATTACCAAGTCTGCGAAATTGCGGTATAGAAACAGACCAACCGAAACAAAACTGTCTACTTTAATGCCTCAACGCCAGGAAGTGCCTCGCCCTGTACCAGTTCCATAGAAGCACCGCCACCAGTAGAAATAAAGGTCATTTGATCAGCCAACTCAAACTTATTAACCGCTGCAACACTATCACCGCCACCAATGATCGTGTCTGCCTGTTTGTTAGCTGCTACTGCCAAGGCAACGCCTTTGGTACCTGCCTCAAAGGAAGACATTTCAAATACACCCATTGGACCGTTCCAGAATACGGTCTTTGCATGAGCAATAGCCTCTGCATAAGCCTTTGTTGACTCAGGTCCAATATCAAGCCCCATCATGTCAGAGGGAATAGCATCCACACCACACATAACGGTACGAGCATCATTAGCAAAAGCGTCGGCGCAAACCACGTCGGTTGGTAAAAGTATAGAAACTCCCTTATCTGATGCTTTTTTAAGCATTTCTGCAGCACGTTCGACCCAGTCTTGCTCCATCAAAGAAGTACCTACGCTGTATCCTTGCGCAACCAAGAAAGTAAAGCACATACCGCCACCAATGATGAGCGTGTCGCACTTATCGATAAGGGCATCAATGACGGCAACCTTATCAGAAACCTTTGAACCGCCGAGAATTGCGACGAAGGGATGATCAGGCTTATCAAGCATTGAGGTTAGTGTGGTAACCTCTTTTTCCATAAGCATTCCCGCATAAGCAGGCAGATATGAAGCGACACCTGCCGTGGATGCATGAGCACGATGAGCTGCTCCAAAAGCATCATTTACATAAACCTCAGCCAAAGAAGCCAAAGCTTGCGCAAACTCAGGATCATTTTTCTTTTCACGCTTGTCAAAGCGAAGATTTTCAAGCAACGCCACATCGCCGTTTTGAAGGGAATTAACAACTTGTTTAGCAGATTCACCGATCGTATCCGATGCGAAAGCCACTGGCTTACTCAATACTTCCGACAAATATTTCGCAACAGGGGCAAGCGAGAATTCCTCTTGATAGCCAGTCCCATCAGGTCGTCCTAAATGGCTACACAAGATAACTTTTGCTCCTTGATTAATTAAATACGTAATAGTGGGTAATGCAGCCTGAATTCTTGTGTCGTCGGTAACCACGCCCTCAGAAAGCGGCACATTGAAATCTACGCGACACAATACACGCTTTCCTGCTACATCAGCATCAGCAAGTGTCTTTACTTTACCCATAATCCTTGCCTTTCTCTTATCGAAATAATGGCTTGGTGCACTATAGCCAAATCTTTCGAACACAAAAGAGAGCCTCAAAATTGAGGCTCTCTTATTTGAGTTTTACTCTTCGAAAATAATCCTTCATAGAAAAGATTTACAGCATAATCTTAGCAAGATCTTTAACGCGATTTGAATAACCCCATTCGTTATCGTACCAAGATACACATTTAACAAGGTTACCCTTACCGCCAAGAACCATAGTCAACTTGCTGTCGAACAATGAAGAATGTGAATCGCCCACAATGTCAGCAGATACAATAGGATCTTCTACATAGGCGAGAATTCCCTTTAAGGGGCCTTCAGCAGCGGCTTTGATAGCCTCGTTTACTTCTTCTACGGTTACTTCACGTTCAAGTTCTACCGTTAAGTCAACCATAGATCCATCAGGAGTAGGAACACGAGTTGCAAAACCGTCAAGTTTGCCCTTGAGTTCAGGCAGAACCAGTGAAACTGCGCGTGCAGCACCTGTAGTGGTTGGAATCATAGAAAGATTAGCAGCACGAGCACGGCGTAAATCCTTGTGAGATTGATCCAAAACTTTCTGGTCGTTGGTGTAAGAGTGGATAGTATTCATAAAACCACGCTTAATGCCAAAACTATCCATTAAAACTTTTGCAAAAGGAGCAAGGCAGTTGGTAGTACAAGAAGCGTTAGAAACAATATGGTGCTTAGCAGGATCATACTGATCGTCATTTACGCCCATAACGATAGTAATATCTTCATTTTTAGCAGGAGCCGTAATGAGAACTTTCTTTGCACCAGCATCAATATGAGCATGAGCAGCGTTTGCGTCAGTAAAGAATCCTGTTGATTCAATTACCAGATCAACACCAAGTTCGCCCCAAGGCAAATTAGCAGGATCGCGATCAGATAATACTTTAACCGTTCTGCCATCAACTACGATAGAATCACCGTCAACTCTTACCTCATCGTATACACGACCATGAATTGAGTCGTACTTGAGCAAATGAGCTGCTGCGGTGATGCTGCCAGGATCGTTAATAGCGACAATATCGAACGCAGGATCCTTCTCCATTGCCCGAAAAACAAGTCGGCCAATGCGGCCGAAGCCGTTGATACCAACCTTGGTTGCCATAG
This sequence comes from Cryptobacterium sp. CAG:338, assembly GCA_000435475.1. Classification (GTDB taxonomy): domain Bacteria; phylum Actinomycetota; class Coriobacteriia; order Coriobacteriales; family Eggerthellaceae; genus Anaerotardibacter. The sequence goes on from FR896053.1 coordinate 3,935, forward strand.
GGCTCCCCTTTCAGATGTGTTATAGATAAGTGCGCCATGCAAACGCACAAACGAAACATGACTTATTCATTCTAACATGCAAACGAACAAGGCAACGGATATCGCCCAACTTTGTATGCTTAAGGCGATCAAAATGGAACAAACTATGCAAATTATTGAATAATCACTTCTTTTTTGGCTGCCCTGAAACCTCACGCGCCATTTGTTCTATGCGCCTTACCCGATGATAGATAGCGGATTTCGAAAGTGGAGGATTTGCCCTTTCCCCCAGTTCTTTCAGGGTTGCCTCTGGATAACGAACTCGTAGTTGAATATATTCTTGTAAACCACGAGGAAGTGATTTTATGTCGCGATGATCGAGTAAGGTGCGAATAGCTGCAACTTGTTCAACTGAAGCTTCAGCCGTTTTTGCTTGATTTGCAATTTCTGCATTCACTCGACGATTAACATCGTTTCGTACACTTTTAATGACTCGCTCGTTTTCCATCTTTAAAGCACCTTGATGAGCTCCCACAAAAGCCAAAAAAGATGATATAGCAGCTCCGCTTTTCAGGTAGACCGTATACGTATTTCGCCGTTCGACAATCTTTGCGTGAATATCTTTGGTTGCCAAAAGTTCCACAATATCGTTAGCCATTGTTTGCGATTCCACGGTTAATTCAAAATGAAAGTCCCCTCGTGGATTTGAAATAAAACCACTACCCAGAAAAACCCCTCGTAAATAGGCAGAGGCGCAGCACGACTTTTGTACCAACCTAGGATCAATCCCCCGCTTGAGACCTTCTTCACCGATAATGCCTAAATCAAAAAGCGCTTCGGTTAAGCGAGGCTGAGTAGGAACCTCGATCAACCAATTAGGCGTTTTGTGCAAAACGCTGCGACGCATTGTTAAATCGGTTTTGAGAGCATATCTACTATGAAGCGTACGAATAATAAAACGAGCTACCTGAGGAACATCGGTAGATATCTCGAGACGAAATTTACCTGGTCCGTTAAAGAAAATAGAACCTTCAATTCGAATAAGAGCAGCTAAGGTAGCCGCATCACAATGAGAACACGTAGGCTCTACACGAGATAATTCCTCTTTTACCTCTGTTGTGAACGACAAAGCTTAAACACCCCCATAAACGCATCTGCCAACGCAGAAGGATCATGCCAGGTAGGTCGAAGAGGATCTTTCATGTCGCGTAATATGACTACAGGACCTTGATCCTGAATAGCATCTATATCTTCTTGCGTGATTTTGACAGACCTAATCTTGACTCGTGCAGGTAAATTTTTTCCATCACGCATTTCAGTCATTGCACTTTCGAGAGAAGCAGGACCGGCAATTGCTTCAAAAGCACCCGTAGTAAATCGGGACTTTTTTGGTTTTCCAGAACTATGAATCAAGACATAATCCAGCTTATCACGCATTCCATGTCGCAAAAGCGCTTCCACGTGTTCGCGAGCTGAAAGACCCCACGTTTCCCCTTGTTGATCTGCAAGACTACATACAAAGACGGTATAAGCATGTGATTGAGCAATCGCATCAACAATACCAGGAACTAAAAGATTAGGAATAATTGAAGTAAACAGCGAACCAGGTCCTAAAACAATAAGATCCGCTTGACGAATCGCCCGAATAGCCTCCATATAAGGAAGGCACTCTTCTGGCGACTCCAACCATACCTGTTCAAGCGCAGTTGAAGAATGTGAAGCCAAGGCTTGCCCCCGCAGAACGCGACCATCAAGAGTGCGTGCGCACAGCGTAACGTTATTGAGCGTGGAAGGATACACATGTCCTCGAGCGCCCAACAGCTGGCCACATATCTTAATCGCCTCAGGAAAAGAACCTGTTGCATTCTCCAAAGCAGAAAGCATCAAATTGCCCAAGGTATGATTACGAGCAAAATCAAAACGATATTTAAATGCCTTAGTCAAAGGATCATCAGGATCCGCCGCAAAAGCAGCCAAGCATTTTCTCACATCTCCAGGAGGAGTAACGTGAGCCTCTTCACGCAGGATACCGGTCGAACCTCCATCATCTGCCATCGCGACTACGGCAGAAGTTTGAACACCCAGCGCTAATAGAGTTCTAATAGAAACAGGCGCGCCTGTGCCACCGCCGATCACTACCGCTTTTAGCTTAGAAGGATCCAGGGAATCTTTTCGATGGACCAAATGATCTTTTAAAGAGCCAATGGCTTTAAATGCCTGAGTAGAAGATGGATCTAAGCTAAAGCCATTTTCCGAATGACCACCTAATGAAAGCGCACTCATTTTGTTGCCCCCTTGCTTGTATCTGCAAGAGCAATATCACGATGATACGCACGAACGTTATAGCCCTGTTCGCGCAAAAGTGCCGCTGTTTTTTCCGCAAGGACAACACTTCGATGCTGACCTCCGGTACACCCCACCCCAATTGCCAAATGTTGTTTTCCTTCAGCAACATATCCTGGCATTACACAAGACAAAAGGTTTTCCCATGCATCTAAAAACTTAGTAGTTTCCTCCCTGCCCAATACATAATCACTTACTGGCTTATCAAGGCCTGTTAAACCACGAAGTTCCGGAATGTAAAAGGGGTTAGGAAGGAATCGAACGTCTATTACAATGTCTGCATCAAGTGGAGCCCCATGCTTAAAACCAAAGGAATAAACAACTACATTCATTCCGTCCTTGTCGGTTTCTTTTGAATAGATGGATCGTAAAACCTCACGAAGCTCACGAGGTTTCATGTCGCTAGTATCAATATAAGAATGAGCCACATCACGAAGCTCTTGGGTCAATTTGCGCTCGTAAGCAATTGCTTGCGCAATAGAACGTGAGTTATTAACACAGAGAGGGTGACGACGACGAGAAGCTTTATAGCGTGCAATAAGAATTTCATCACGTGCATCCAAGAAAATGATACGGAAGGTAATACCTGCCGCTTCAACATTTGCCAGCTCGCCAACTAGTTGCTTGAAATACTCACGATTTCTCGCATCACAAACAATAGCGAGTTTGCGACCAATTTCACTATGACCTGGCAGGCTAGCTAAACTTATCATGTTCATGATGAGAGATGGCGGAAGATTGTCGATACAAAAATAACCTAAATCTTCAAAGGTATGCATTGCTTCGGTCCGACCGGCTCCACTCATACCCGTTATAATCACCACATCAGGACCTTGATTAGTAAGCACTTCCTGATTGTTTTCAATCGCTTCAGCATGCTGCTTTTCTACCATTAGTACTCCCTAAGCTCCTGATTAATTACTTAACACATTCCCAATTTATAAAATTTTTTAAGTAGTGCCTTATGTTCATGCCTTACGGTTTGACCTTATCTATATGCTAAGGTTTATTATGTCGCAATCAGTAAAACAAACGGCTAATCGTTGAGGGTTTTTGCATCCTTTTTACCATTATATTGCCTAAGCACAGCATACACATCTTCTGCCACTTGACTAGGTACGACACCAGTTTGTTTAATTTCATCTAAAGACGCTTGCCGAAGAGCCGAAAAAGAACCAAATGCCTTTAAAAGAGCCTTTTTTCGCTTGGGACCCATCCCCACAACTTCATCCAAGATACTTGTTGTCATAGCTTTTCCACGAAGCTCACGATGAAACGTGATAGCAAAACGATGCGCTTCGTCACGCACTTGCTTTACCAGATACAAACTTGGACTACCACCAGGAAGCACAACAGGTCCACTATCTTGCCAAGGCACAAACAACTCCTCATCGCGCTTCGCAAGACCGCACACAGGAATATCACCTGTGCCCAATTCTTCAAGTTGCCTAATTGCCGCAGTAAGTTGTGGCTTTCCGCCGTCCACAATAATCAAATCAGGCTTTTTGCCAAAACGTTTATCGGAAAGTCTCTCTCGGCAATAGCGGCGAGCAAAGACTTCACTCATCATGGCAAAGTCATTTGCTTCATCGGTTTCCATACGGATTTTAAACCGTCGATATTGGCTTTTATCGGGTCTGCCATTAGTAAATACCACCATTGACGCCACCGAATGACGACCATGGATGGTAGAGATATCAAAGCATTCAATACGCAAAGGCGGCGCATCAAGCGCTAGAGCGCTTTCTAATTGTAAAAGCGCGGCATTGATACGATCGTCGTCGTAGCTGCTGCGTGCCTTATAACGCATTAAAACGTGGCGTGCATTTTTGTTCGCCATTGCCATGAGAGCGTTTTTTTCGCCCCGTTGTGGCACAGTAAAATGAACCTTTGCTCCATGATTACTTGCAAGCTTTTCAGTTAACCAAGATTCAATGACCTCAGCATCTTCAGGAATTTGTTCAACAATAAGCTCATGAGGAATAGATTCAGTAGAATCGTAATAACGCAGCACAAACATACGTAAGAGTTCGGTTTCAGGAACATCTTTCCCCTTGTTAAAAATGAACTCATTGGTATTGACTATACGCCCTTCGCGCAAAATAAGAACGGTAACCCCTGCAATGGTTTCCTCTCGGTAAACCCCGATAACGTCTGCATTGAGCCTATGCGACGAAACTGCATGCTGAGTATCAGAGAGTGATTTTATGGTGTCAATTCTTCCCTTAATACGTCCAGCTCGCTCAAAATCGAGCATTTCGGCAGCTTGCTGCATCTCGTTAGTCAGCTCATCGATAAATTCAGAATGCTGACCCGATAAAAACTTCTCAACCCTTTGCACTTGCTCTTGATACTGCACGGGGTCCATTTCGCCACAACAAACACCTGGACCCAAACCGACATGAGCATCAAAGCATGGACGAGACGATAATTCCAATTCTTCATACGGAGTTTGTTCTAATCTACGCGCCATCCGACGCCATTCAGCGCACGAAGCTGCACAAATTGGCACTACTCGGCGTACCGTATCAACTAGCTCCCGTGCTGCACGACTATCAGTGTAGGGTCCGAAATAGCGAGTTTGAGGCTTATGTGTTTCGCGCGTGTATTTAATTGCTGGAAAAACATCACCTTTTGTTAACGCGATGAAAGGGTAACTTTTATCGTCCTTGAAGTCAGCATTGAAATAGGGTGAATATTGCTTAATTAAATTACGCTCAAGCACCAAACTTTCATGCTCATTCGAAGTTACCACATACTCAAATGAGTCGATCTGAGAGACAAGGAGAGGGATTTTTTCACGACTGTCTTGAAAGTTGACATACTGACGCATACGAGCTCGAAGTTGTTTTGCCTTGCCCACATAAATAACTTCGCCTTCTGCATTTTTCCAAAGATAAACCCCTGGTTCGGTTGGAACGCTAGACAGTTGATTTTTTATTTCTTGAAGTTTGGCAGCATTCATTAAACGCTAACCTATACCTTCCCTTGGTTGTGTTCTCTGACAAAGAGACGAAATAAAACAAACTCTAAACCTGATCTTCAACATCCATAAGCATAAGCATGGTATTGTCACGCATTTCTTTCGCTTGAACACGCGTCAGATCGCCCGAGGCATAAAAGTCTTGGATTACCTCAAGTTCAAGTTGCAAGCCACGCTGCATGATAGCGTTCGTACTTACCATAACGTTTTCTACTGCTTCTGAAGTAACCGTAGCATCATTTGATTCTTCCAAAACAGCCAAAGCGCGTTCATGACGAATCAATAATCGAGCTACCTCGTCACTAGGATAGTCGGGGTTATCGACCAGGGAACGAAGGTACTCTACTGCATATTGTTCACTGAGCACACGAGCCTTATCAATCGCAGCTTTATCTTCATCACGACTAAACGGAAGAGAGCTTAATATTCCATGCTTTACAAGTGAAATAAGATTTTGCAAACGACCTAAACTGTACTTTGCAATAAGAGATGGACCCTTACCGTGTTCTAAAAGATTTTTATGACGGGACAGTGAATCGATAACTCGATACACCGCATAGGGTTCAATCTCTTTTCGCTTGGCTGCATCGTAAAGTTGATTTGCCTGATACTCAATTACCTCAAACGTTAAAGCGGGAGAAGGTGGAGCATCTTCAAGGGTATTACTCATGGAACGAATATTGCGTATACGTTGGTTATACGACTTAATTACCTGCTTAGTTTCTCTATCATTTTCATCCGTAGAGTCCGCCATAAGACGTTCAATTACCGTACGAAGAATTTCTATTCGTGTTCTTTCGTAATCAGCCACTTCCTCTTCATCAACTTCTTTTTCATTTTTAGGTGCCAAAATAGGCAGCAAGAAGTTGGCTAAAAGCAAAGTGCATACAATAACGCCTGAAGCCAAAAAGATTATGAGCGAACGCTGAGGAAAAGCTTCGCCGGAGCCAACGAGAAACGGTATCGAAAAAACGATAGACAACGTAATAGCACCCTTAGGTCCTCCTATTGTGGTAATAAGGGCATCTTTAACGGTTTTTTTATTGAACTTGTCACGCTTTCCCGTAAGAGGATTCCTGAATATTCGAGCCATTAAAAGTGCCCAAATAAAACGAAGAACAACAATCAATGCCGTAAGGATAAGCACATACCCAATGAGATCAAAATTGTCGATATACACATCATCCCACGTTGATTGCATCGCATTGGGCAGCTGAATACCCAAAAGAACAAAAACGATGCCATTTAAGGTGAAACTTATTACTTTCCATACACTAGAGAGTGCAATGTTTAAACGCGAGTGATAAGGCGAAATACGCTGGTCGCGCAAAAGCGACCACACAATACCGCACGCAACCACACCAAGAATGCCCGAAACATGAAAAGTTTCCGCAATGAGAAATACGATAAAGGGCATTGAAACTTCCAAGAACACATGGAAAGTGATGTTTTCAAGACCCAAGTCCCTTACACGATGAGCAAAGAACGAAAATACCAGCGCAAGCAAAATACCAAGAATAATTCCACCGAAGAAATTAAACGCAAATGAAGTTGCCGCATCAGTTAAAGAGAAGAAGCCAGTAACTGCAGCAGCAATTGCAAACTGGAACGAAACTACACCAGATGCATCGTTTATAAGCGCCTCACCCTGTAGAATCGCGTTTTCCCTCTTCCCTACCTGGGCTTCGCGTTTCAAAGCAGCAACCGCAACTGCATCAGTAGGACCAAGTGCTGCGCCAAGCGCAAAAGCAGCAGCCAAAGGAATAGAAGGAACAAGCCAATGCAAAACAAAGCCAACGCAAAGAACAATTAAAAGGACTAATCCTATTGCATAAGAAACTATGATGCCTTTGTTGTCCCATAAATTCTTTTTGTTTGCCTCAATAGAATCATGAAAGAGAAGCGGAGCAATAAACAAAATAAGGAAAAGCTCTGGATCAATAGATACCTGAATTGGTGAAATCGCCAAAAACGCAATGATGACACCTAATCCAATTTGAATTAAAGGAGAAGATATTCGTGGTACAACCTGATCCAATACAGAAGAGAGCAAAACCGCAACCATCAATAAAAGAATGAGCTCAAATGCTTCCACTAATCAGGCTCCTTACTTAAACAAAGGCAGCCAATGCGATAGACGCTCAAGCAGAAAGGAAAATTACAACCGCAATAATCCTTCAGGAATATCTGAAACCTACTACGCTCTAGAACCACCTTGTACTCACAGTTTTCAAAGAATATATTACATGTAAAATGCTGCTAGATTAGAAACATTTGTTCACTTACTACGACAACTTCATAACTGTGGTTTTCACTGTGATTTTATTCGACTAATTTTTTCAAATCGAAGGTAAGAATAAAAAACTCCTATCTGGAAAGAACCAAATAGGAGTGAAAATTCATGGTGGACCGTCGGGGACTCGAACCCCGGACCTTGGGATTAAGAGTCCCCTGCTCTACCAACTAAGCTAACGGTCCAAATGGTATCTGCGTCAAAGCGCTAAGATATTTTAAAGCAATGTATTTCTAAATGCAAGAAATAATTTACTTAATTTTCAAGTTGCGCTGGGGTGGCTAATCGGACTCGAACCGACGACCTCCAGAGCCACAATCTGGCATTCTAGCCAACTGAACTATAGCCACCATAAGCGCAAGAAAATAGTTTACAGAACTTTTCTATTCTTGCAAGAGGAATTTTTTTATTTCTTAAATTTCCTTCTTTTCTCAACTAATATCTTCCCATTTTTTCTTTTGTAATTTGTTATTATCTCATCAAAACCAACCAGGAGAAATAATGCTTGGAACAACTCTAGTTATCGTAAACCCTGCAGCTCGAAGCGGAAAAGCTGCACAGATCGCAGCTCAAGCCGCTAGTATCCTTGAAAACATTAAAGCATCGTCTCCCCATGGACTTGAGAAGTATGCATTTCACTACACAGTTGCACCTTTAGATGCCACTAGATTCATCTCCAATGAAGGTGCCCATTATCGAACCATTATCACCATCGGAGGCGATGGTATTGTAAATGAAGTAATCAATGGCCTAATGGCTATACCGTCTCAACATCGTCCTCGGCTTTGCGTTATTCCTTGTGGCAATGGAGATGATTTCGCGCGTACTCTTTCATTGCCCCGTAATCCCACAAAAGCTCTACAGCTACTTAGCTCTCATACTCTCACACCAAAAAGAATCGATTTAGGAAAAGCAAGCAATCACTGGTTTGCCGAAACCCTTTCATTTGGACTTGATGCAGCCATAGCTCTTGGAACCCAAGAACTTCGAAAGAAAACAAACCGCACTGGTACGAGCCTTTATGTTCAATGTGGCTTAGACCAACTAAAAAATCATCGCGATATTCATAAAGTACACGTCACTTTAGACGATCACCCTACAAAAACCGTCTCGTGCTATCTCTTAGCAATACAAAATGGACAAAGCTATGGTGGAGGCTTCAAGGTGTGTCCGCAGGCGCAGATCAATGATGGACTGCTGGATATCTGTTATGCAGAACCGCCACTTTCTTTCGGCGCTGCCGCAAAACTCTTTCTCAAAGCAAAAGAAGGAAAACACATTCACGATCAAGCTATTCATTTTGCTCAAGCAAAACGGATTCAGTTAAGTTTTGCTCATCCTCTACCTGCACAGATAGATGGCGAACGTTTTCACGACAACGAAGTTAGCGTACAGGTTTTTCCTAGCGAACTTGAAGTGTTGATGCCATAGCTCTTTACCAAGAACGGCGATATACTAAAGCACCCTCATCGTTTATGAAGCGCGTAAGCAAACCAAGATCATATAGGTACTCCAATGTACCAAATATGGTCGCTATCCGATTTATTTGCGTCGATACAGGAAATCCTTCTAGCCCTCTTGGATAATGGGCGGCTGCTACAATTGCCGCTTCCCGAACGGTTAATTCTTCATGGTCGGCAAAAAGTTTGCGCGCACGAATAACCAAGGTTTCATAGCGACCTTCTATTAACGAAATAAAACGATTTATTTCAAAAGATCCTCTCAACGGATTATGGTGACACATATATACCGCTTGAAGATTTAATTCTTTCAGCTGCGCCAAACTTTCCAGATACCGTGCGACCAGATGATCATTTATTGCGTACTGCATACAACCTGGAGGAGCATCACAAATATGGTCTCCCGCAAAAAATATTTTCTTGCTTTTATCAAGAAGACAAAGATGATTTGAGGTATGGCCAGGAGTTAGAAGAACATCAAAATGATAACCCGCTATTGAAAGAGTTTCGCCACCATGTAATTCAATTCGCGATCCTTGAGTGCAAGTCTGCGCTTTTTTTCCAGCAGCAACTAGGCGAATAAACGAAGAGGCAGAATCGCTTTTTAAATCGACAGAAGAACTTAAAACCAAAAAATTATCAATTAAAGTCCTGGAGTCAATTTGTGTAGGTCCCGAATAAAGTTTCGACGCCCCCTTCTGGACACAATAAAGCAAATTACCATCATGATCATCATGAAAGTGAGACAGAAATACCTCAATGTTGCTCCAAGGAATACGAAGGGTCTTTTGCACCCCGTCTAGTGCCTCAAATCCGCACAAATCAGGATGACCAGTATCCAAAATTAAAGCACGCTTTCCAGGTTCAGCAATGCAATATAACTCTATTCGACGACAAAATGGGAATCCAGAAACCTCAAACGTGCTTCTATAAATATGAGACCGAAATGGATATCGCTGCGGAACCTCTTCGAGTACACGTATTGCGTTATACGTTACACCCGGCCAGCGGTACTCCGACTCAAACTCCATTTCGAAACCCCCACTTAACTTCAAGACTCAACTAGCATCAATTTTGCAAAATAAAACCTCACATGAGGACTTTGCATCACGATTGTATCTTATTGCATTATGGCTTTACGAGCGCTTGTTAAACCAGCAGACTAAAAACTTCTGAAATCATGTATTCATTTTCTTGATGATAACGCATCAAATTCGAGCAGTACAAGGTCTGCTAGTTCATCAAAGGGAAACACAAAGTTAAACAAATACTTCGCAATACACAAAAGCCCAGGAGAAGCTCCTGGGCTTTTACTATGTTTTCAACTTTGGCATTAAGTCAAAGATGCCTGTTCAAATAGAGACTACACAATACCCTGTGCAAGCATAGCGTCAGCAAGCTTCTTGAAACCAGCAATATTAGCGCCAGCAACATAGTCACCTTCAACACCATATTCACGAGCAGCATCGTCTGCAGCATGGAAGATGTTGACCATAATACCCTGAAGCTTCGCATCTACCTCTTCGAAAGACCAGGAGAGACGCTCAGAGTTCTGGGACATTTCCAAACCAGAAGTAGCAACGCCACCAGCATTTGCAGCCTTACCTGGCATGAATACAATGCCGTTTTCCTGGAGGTAAGTGGTAGCTTCCATGGTGGTAGGCATATTAGCACCCTCAGCTACAATCTGGCAGCCGTTAGCAACCAATGCCTTAGCATCATCAATAAGAAGCTCATTTTGAGTTGCGCAAGGAAGAGCAATATCAACCTTGATGCCCCAAACACCACGACCATCATGGTATTCAACGCCCTCACGACGCTTAGCGTACTCAGAAATACGACCGCGTTCAACTTCCTTGATCTGCTTAACCAAAGCAACGTCAATTCCGTTAGGATCATAAATCCAGCCAGTAGAGTCAGACAAAGTTACCACTTTAGCACCGAGCTGCTGAGCCTTTTCTGTTGCATAAATTGCAACATTACCAGAACCAGATACTGCAACGGTCTTACCCTCAAAAGAGTCGCCCTTGCACTTGAGATATTCCTGAACGAAGTAAATCAAGCCATAGCCAGTAGCTTCGGTACGTGCCAAAGATCCGCCATAAGAAAGGCCCTTACCAGTTAAAACGCCTTCCCAAACATTACGAATACGCTTGTACTGGCCGAACATGTAACCAATCTCACGAGCACCAGTTCCGATATCACCTGCAGGAACATCAGTGTCTGCACCTACATGCTTGCAGAGTTCAGTCATGAACGACTGGCAGAAGCGCATTACCTCAGCGTCAGACTTACCCTTAGGATCAAAGTCGGAACCGCCCTTGCCTCCGCCCATAGGAAGAGTAGTTAGGCTGTTCTTGAAGATCTGCTCGAAACCGAGGAATTTAATAATGCCAAGGTTGACTGAAGGATGCAGACGAAGACCGCCTTTGTAAGGGCCAAGGCAGCTATTGAACTGGACACGGAAACCACGATTTACCTGTACCTTGCCTTCATCATCAACCCAAGGTACACGGAACATAATAACGCGTTCTGGTTCAACAATACGCTCAAGCAAGCCAGCTTTTTCGTATTCTGGATGGGCTTCAATAACAGGCTTCAAAGAAGTAAGAACCTCTGTAACAGCCTGAATAAACTCAGGCTCATTGGCGTTCTTTGCCTTAACCTGTTCAATAACGGAGTCAACGTAACTCATAAATTCCTCCTCGATTAACACTCAACGTTGAGTATGGTATCAAAGAGAATCACTTTAGATAAATAAAGCCACCCCACGTTAACATGTTCGAAACAAACAATCGGGGGGTGGCTTAAAACATCGGATAAATGAAGCTTTATCGTACTTACATACGCTCAGGCGCAGAAACTCCCAAAAGATTAAGAGTAAGAGCCAAAACAATTCGAGCCGAATCTGCCAAAGCAAGGCGAGCCTGCTCTACCGCCTCTTCCTCACCAATAACACGGCAATTTGTATAGAACGAATGGAACAGAGAAGCTAAATCTTGAGCATAATGAGTCAATCGGAAAGGTGCACGATCTCGAGCTGCACCCGCAATAAGATCGGTAAAGTCAGCCATTTTTCGCATAAGATCAAGTTCGCTTTCGTGCGTTAAAACCGAAAGATCAGCAGTAGCAATCTGCAGTGCATCAACCAGATCTGTCACAGAAGCATTCTCTGTTGAAATACCACGAGCTTCAGCTGCCTTACGCAAGATCGAACAAATACGCGCATGAGCATACTGTACGTAGTAGACTGGATTGGAAGCGTCTTTTTTCTTTGCTACCTCAATATCGAAATCGATGGACTGATCAGAAGATTTAGAAAGCATCATATAGCGCGTTGCATCAACGCCTACCTCATCGATCAACTCACGGAAAGTAATCATCTCGCCCGTACGTTTTGACATGCGAACTTGCTGTCCATCACGGAACAGAGTTACCAGCTGGCCGAGTACAACCTCTAGGGCATCAGGGTAACCCCAAGCTGCCATCATCGCTTGGCAACGCGGAATATATCCATGATGATCCGCGCCCCAAATATCAATAAGATGATCATAACCGCGCTGCATCTTGTCGTAATGGTAAGCAACATCGGACATAAAGTACGTTAACTCGCCGTTGGTTTTAATAAGAACACGGTCTTTTTCATCACCAAATGCAGTTGAGCGAAAATACGTTGCTCCTTCTTGTTCGAAGATATAGCCGCGTTCTTTCATTACCTCAAAAGCACGATCAACCTTAGTTTTGCCCTCTTCATCAGGAACAAATAAAGAACGCTCAGAAAACCACGTGTCGAAATGATTCCCAAAGATCTCAAGCGTTTCTTTTACGTTATTCATCATGGCTTGATAGCCCATCTCCCGAAACTCATGACGACGAGTATCAGGATCTACCGAAAGCCATTTATCTCCATCTCGCTCAATGATTTGCTGAGCAAGATCCTTAACATAACCTCCGCCATATGATGCCTCAGGCATTTCTACCTCAAGTCCTAACGCTTGCTGGTAGCGAACCACCAAAGAATCAGCGAAGACATTCATCTGGTTACCTTGGTCATTGATGTAGAACTCTTCATCCACCTCATAACCAGCATGACGCATCACGCGAGCAATAGCGTCACCTAAAGCAGCCCAACGACCATGGCCTACATGCATAGGGCCCGTAGGATTAGCTGATACATATTCCAAGTCCACCTTGCAAGGATGCTCAAGACTTGACTTTCCGTAATCACTTCCCTGCTCGCGAACCTCAATAACAACATTTTGGAACACTGCATTGGCAAGAGTCAGATTGATAAAGCCAGGACCAGCAATTTCGACCGATTCTATTAAGTTATTCTCTGGAAGATTATCCACGAGAATCTGAGCAATTGCTCGAGGATTCATTCGAGCTGCCCTGGCAAGACGCATAGCAACTGTGCACGCCCAATCGCCATGACCTTCTTCACGTGGACGCTCTAACGTAGGTAGGGGAACTTCATCTAAAGGCAATTCTCCTGCTTGCACAGCTGAAGTAAGAGCCTGATGTAATACCACCTCTAGAGATTCACGAATGGTCATAAAAGATCCTTCCTACCTTTATTCGAGAAATATCGAAAGCAACAGCGATAGTCTTACAGGCTTTATTGCGCTTTAATTAAAAACCTTTAGCTATTGCTTACGGCTAATCAATTCTTTTTTTTACGAACAGCGGATGAAATTGTAACACGCTATGCACGATGCTCGGCTATATAGGTATCACATTCCTGCATTACATAAGAACGAAGCTTATCGAGAAGCTCTTCGTCCTTCCCACCAACCGGTAAACCGTCAATAGACTGAATCGGCAAGCAAAGAGTACTTGAAGAGCTTACGATAACCTCATCAGCATCTTTAAGTTCATCAAGAGTAAAAAGTTTTTCTACCACAGGAATTTCAAGCGCCATACAAGCTTGAATTAAATGCTTGCGAGCAATACCTGGCAATATATGATTGTCAGCAGGATGAGTTATAAAACAGCCATCCTTGAGCATCTGCACGTTACTATGTGCACATTCTGTTACATAACCATCACGTACAAATACTGCCTCATAGCAATCTGCTTCTTTGGTGCGCTGAGCCGCCAAAACATTAGGAAGCAAGTTTAAGGTTTTGGTGTTGCACATCTGAAAGCGTAAGTCCTCAACACTTATAAGATCTTGACGATCATAAAGGTCTTCCATCACGTCTGGGACAATCATGATCCAAAGATTAGCTGGTCCATCACAAAAATAATGATGACGATAATCGGTTCCGCGCGTTACTTGCCAATACACAAAATTGACCGGAGCATCAACTTTAGCAAGCATATCGGTTAACACCGCATGCAATTCAGCTTTTGAAATACCAGGATCAATTTCTACATTAGCGCAACTATTAAAAAAACGATCGAGGTGATCTTCAGCAAAGAGCACTACCCCATCGATACCCATCGTTGCGTCGTAAACCCCATCACCATAAAAAGAAACACGATCCAAAAAAGGAACTTTCATTTCCTCGAGAGGACCAAAATCACCATTGTAATATCCCAAACGTTCCATGTACTGTTCCTGATCCCTTAGTGCTTATTTCCTTAAAGTTGCTAAAACAATTGCTTTGATGGAATGCATGCGATTTTCTGCCTCATCAAATACTTTCGAAGCGTCAGACTCAAACACTTCATTGGTTACTTCCATTTCAGTCAAACCAAACTGTTTTTCAATTTCTTGAGCGACCGTTGTATGAGTGTCATGAAATGCCGGCAAACAATGCATGAAAATCGCGTTATCAGCAGCGTTTTCCATAACGTGAGCGTTAATTTGATAAGGAGAAAGTTCCTTTATGCGCTGTTCCCATAAACTTGCTGGTTCACCCATGGACACCCAAATATCGGTATACAAAATGTTTGCGTCTTTCGTTCCTTTTTCAACATCAGACGTTACGATAACTTCGCACCCATGTTCTTTAGCGATCTCTTGACAGGTTTCAACCAGTTTTGGATCAGGCATGGAAGATTCGGGGGCACAAGCAACAAATGTAATGCCCATCTTTGCGCAACCCACCATAAGCGAATTAGCAACATTATTTTTTGCGTCACCCATGAAAACCAATTTCAAACCTTCAAAAGAACCGAAGTTTTCACGGATAGTAAGCAAATCGGCAATAGTTTGCGTAGGATGGCACTCATTGGTCAAACCATTCCACACAGGAACTCCTGCATACTCAGCCAAAGTATCTACAATTTCTTGACCATACCCACGATACTCAATGCCATCAAACATACGACCTAACACACGTGCGGTATCTTCAATCGATTCTTTATTACCCATCTGAGAGCCAGCTGCATCTAAGTAAGTAACACCCATACCAAGATCATGGCCAGCAATTTCAAAGGAGCAACGGGTACGTGTCGAAGTTTTCTCGAACAACAATACAATGTTCTTGCCTTCAAGCTCCTTATGTAGAATACCAGCGTGTTTTTTTTCTTTTAGCTCCTGAGCAAGATCAACCAATGAAAGAATCTCCTCAGAAGTGAAGTCGAGCAACTTCAAAAAGTTTCGGCCAGAAAGTGATGTCGTCATTGGTCCTCCTGATACGACAAACATACCTATGCAAAATAAAAAGCGCACCTCGTATTTTCGGGTGCGCTTCTATTATGACACAGCTTTAAGAGCTTTTACTCAGCTTCATCAGCAATAGTCATACCCTTATGATTGCCGGTAATGGCATATTCCACCCATTCAGCAATATTTACCACATGATCACCAATACGCTCAAGATATTTACCAATCATCAAAACATCCAATGCGGAAGTTTCATCAGGTAAATGTTGAGCAATATGATTTGCGATATCGCGCTTGAGGTCTTCAAATAAGGTATTGATTATTTCGTCGCGCGCAATCGTTTGTTGCGTTTTATCTAAATCGAGATTCAGATAGGCATCAATAACATCATTTACTTGACTTTGAGCGTTATTTGCCATGTCAGCCAAGGCTGAAAACTTTGAAAGATCAAGCCCCTCGGGCAAACCTGTTGCAATTTCGCAAATCTCTGCTGCTTGGTCTCCGATCCTTTCAAGATCAGTAATCATCTTAAGGGCTGAAGTAACGGTACGTAAATCGGTTGCCACGGGCTGCTCGCGTAAAAGCAAGCGAAGACAGAGTCGCTCAATTTCACGCTCCTTCTCATTGATTAAAGAATCATTTTGAGCAACAAGCATCGCCTTGGTAGGATTGGTTTGCTGAACCGCATCAAAAGAACCCTCGATGGCTTCCTTCACCAATTCTCCCATTGCTGCCATTTGAGCTTTCAGCGTGTAGAGTTCGTCATCAAAAATGGGACGTGCTGCCATAGTTTAACCAAACCTTCCTGAGATGTAATCTTCAGTACGCTTATCTTTTGGTGCAGAAAAGAGAAGATCAGTGGGCGAACACTCAATCATTTCACCCAACAAGAAAAATGCTGTTGAATCAGAAATTCGAGCAGCCTGCTGCATATTGTGGGTAACGATAATAATGGTGTAGTTTTCTTTGAGTTCGCCGACTAACTCTTCAATTTTGTTGGTAGAAATTGGGTCAAGGGCACTTGTCGGTTCGTCCATCAATAAAACTTCAGGATTTACCGCCAAGGCACGAGCGATGCATAGACGCTGCTGCTGACCACCTGAAAGGCCCAGTGCATTCTTTTTGAGACGATCTTTAAGCTCGTCAAAAATTGCAGCTTTTCGCAAAGAATCCTCTACGATGTCATCCAGCTCGGACTTTTTCTTAATTCCGTGAGTACGAGGGCCAAATGCAATATTGTCATAAATTGACATAGGAAAGGGATTTGGCTTTTGGAAAACCATTCCCACCTTTTTGCGGAGAACATTCACATCATACTTATCGTAAATATCTTCCCCATCAAGAGTAATTCGACCAGTAATCTTGCATCCCTCAACCAAATCGTTCATGCGATTCAAAGACTTTAGCAAGGTTGACTTGCCGCAACCAGAAGGACCAATCATAGCCGTAACGTTGTGTTCAATAAAGGATAGGTTAATATCACGAAGTGCCTGATAATCCCCGTAAAAGAGATCCATATGTGATACATCCATTTTGGCATTATTCATCAGACATATTTCCTTTGCTGATCCTATTAGCTACTGCAGAAGTAGCAAAGTTAATAAGTAATACAAAGACAAGAAGAAGAACTGCGGTTGCATAAGTAGCATCAATATGAAGACCCTCGCTTGCCAAAAGATACATATGGACCGCAAGAGTACGAGTTGAGCTAAATACTGTTTCAGGTACAGCCGCAATGGAGCCAGCCGTATAAATAAGAGCTGCGGATTCACCAACAGTACGACCGATAGCTAAAATAATGCCGCCTAAAATGCCAGGGATTGCAGCAGGTAATACGATCTTGAAAACCGTACGGAATCGACCAGCACCAAGACCGAATGAACCTTCACGGTATAGATCAGGTACTGCAGCAAGTGCTTCTTGAGAGGCGCGCATAATAATAGGAAACGTCATGATTGCCATGGTGCATACACCAGCAAGCAACGACAAACCCCATTGCAGGTAATACACAAAGAACAGCAAGCCAAACAAGCCATACACAATCGAAGGAATACCAGAAAGTGTTTCAGTTGCAAGCGCAACAATTCGTACAAAAAAGTTCTGCTTGTTCGTATATTCATTCAAGAAAATAGCTGCGCCAATACCAAATATTGAAGAACACGATACAGCCATCACAATGACAATGAGCGTGTTGAAAAGTGCTGGCATAAATGACACATTATCGGAATTGTATTCCAGCTCAAACATCTCTGGTTTAATTTGAGGAATACCCATAATGAGGATATAGCCAATAATCAAACACACCGCTAAAACAGTAAGAAGGGTCGCGATTTTTACAGCATAGCGGAATATCCATGAAGATATTCTCGCAGGCTTAGCTTTAGTTAAGACACGATTATCAGCCATTCTTGCTCCTCTTCTTTAAAGCAGCAAATGCAAAGTTAATAATCAAGATAAACACGAACAACACGCATGCAGTGCCGATCAAAGCGCCTCGATGAAGATCGGCTGCATAACCCATCTCCAAAACGATGTTCGCTGTCATCGTACGGATACCATCAGTAATAGCATCGGGCATTTGAACCTGATTACCCGCAATCATGATGACCGCCATGGTCTCACCAATAGCGCGACCGATTGCCAAGATGATTGAAGCTAAAACACCAGAAACTGCCGCAGGCAACATAACACGCATAACCGTTCGTTCGTGATCTGCCCCTAAAGCAAGAGCGCCCTCATAGTAAGCCTCTGGAACAGCTTTAAGTGCCGATTCAGAAAGAGTGATGATGGTAGGCAAGATCATGATTCCCAAAACCAGAGAAGCACATAAGATAGATTGTCCTGTACCACCTAAGTTTTCACGAATAAAAGGTACTAGAACCACTAAGCCAAAAAAGCCATACACAACAGAAGGGATGCCGGCAAGCAACTGAACTCCCGACTTTGCGATCTTTGCCACCCTTCTACTTCCAAAAAACGCAAGAAAGATTGCACAGAGAATTCCGAGGGGAACACCAATTACCAACGCCCCAGCCATTACATATAAGCTGCCGACTATCATTACCCCGATGCCGTACACATCATTTGAGGGGCGCCAGGTAGTTCCAAAGAGAAAATCAAAAAAGCCGATTTCTGCAATTGCAGGGATGCCGTTGCCAAAAATAAATACACATATCACTACAACTGCAGCCACCGAAATGGCTGCAGCTATAGCAAAGATTATTTTGGCAACCAATTCTTTGGTTTGTGCCATGTTACTTAGCCAATCTCGCTCCAGGAAGTGATTTCACCGGTGAAGATCTGCTTAACCTGATCAGAGGTCAAATCCTCAACTGCGCTTTCAGGATTTACGATAACTGCAATACCGTCAGTTGCAATTACTGTTGCCTGAGCGCCTTCGCTGGTCTCAGAATCCTTTAAGTCACGAGAAGCCATACCCAAATCGCAAGCACCTTCGATTGCAGAAGTTACACCAGTGGTGGAGTCAGACTGGTTTACCTCGATGGTTACATCTGGATTGAGAGCCTGATATGCCTCAGCAAGCTTTTCCATAACAGGGGTTACAGAAGAAGAACCAGCAACGGTTACCGTACCGGAAAGGTTAGAAGCGGTGTAAGCCTCGCCACCGTCCAGAGGAATATAGCCTTCTTCAGCTACTACAGCTTGACCATCAGAGCTCAAAATGAAGTTCATGAAGTCCTGAGCAACATCAGAAAGTTCAGTGTTGGAGTTGGTTACTACATTGAAAGGACGGGATACTTTGTAATCGCCAGACTTTACGTTATCAACCGTAGCTTCTGCGCCGTCGATCTTAACAGCCTTTACGCTGTCATCAAGAGAACCCAAAGAAATGTATCCGATTGCATTTGCATCACCAGCAACGGTGGTCATCATAACTGCGGTTGAGTTGGTAATTGAAGCAGATTCGGTGGTCATATCAACAGTCTCACCGTTTTCATCTTCCTGCTCAACACCAAACAACTCAACAAAAGCACCGCGGGTACCAGAACCATCTTCACGAGAAACTACATTGATAGATTCACCTGAGTCAGATGATTCGCTGTCGCCTGAATTGCTGCTGCAGCCTGCAAGAAGCATACATGCAAATGCAACGCATACTGCAAGAGCACCAAACAACACTTTGTTCTTTACTGTACTCACTTTAAATTCCTTTTCTCTCATACCTAAGTACGCACACTTTTGTGCGTCTTTTCAGGAGTAATAATCGCTAGATTGAGCAAAAAAGTGGTTACACAAATTTGAAAGAAAGTTAGAGAATAGTTAAGAGAAATTAGTTTTGATAAAACATTGTAAAAAACGCCTATTGCGATTCGATTTGATGCAAAATTATGCAAGCACTAGGAAAGGAAACGAATCGTGACCACAATTTTGCTTATCGAAGATGATCCTACTATTCGTCTTACGACCGAATTCTCGCTCACCAAGCATGGATATGCGGTAAGTTCCTGTGAAGATGGAATTTCAGGATATGAAACTGCATTAAGCATTGAGCCAGATCTCATTTTGCTTGACGTAATGCTTCCTGGCATGAATGGCTTTGAAGTCGCTAGCAAACTACGTAAAGAGGGATTCAATTCCCCTATTCTCATGCTTACCGCACTCGACGCTGATGAAGACAAAATTAAGGGCCTTGATGCTGGTGCCGATGACTATGTAACTAAACCATTTTCTACTGAAGTACTTCTTGCTCGCATCCGCGCGAATCTTCGCCGCACAGAAATGGATGGAGTAAGTATGTCTAAGCCACAAACCTATGGCGATCTTACCCTCGATATTGAAAACAGCACAGCAAGTGTAAAAGGC
>FR896054.1:0-918 GCA_000435475.1 Cryptobacterium sp. CAG:338
CAGTTTGGTGCAGAAATAAAAAAACAACGGCAGCAGCCGTTGTAAAAAATTTCTGGAGCGGGTGACGGGAATCGAACCCGCGTGACCAGCTTGGAAGGCTGGAGTTCTACCATTGAACTACACCCGCAGACGAATGAGTTAAATAACTCTGTAAAAATAAAAATGGTCGGGATGACAGGATTCGAACCTGCGACATCCTGCTCCCAAAGCAGGCGCGCTACCAAACTGCGCCACATCCCGACTGCAACGGTTAGATATTATAGCAATAATTTACGCGTTGTGAAGTAGTTTTTTCAGATTTCTTAAAGCATTTCCTCTATGTGAGATTAAATTTTTTTCAGTTCGAGAAACTTCGGCAAGAGATTTTGCTCCCTTGAACTCGCAGGGCAAAAAAAGTGGATCATATCCAAAGCCCCCATCACCCCGCTCTTCAAACCCAATAGAACCCTCTATAAAGCCTTCTGCGACTGTTTCGCTACCATCCTCATCGATAAACACAAGAGAACAGGCAAATCGCGCGCTACGGTCTTCAGCAGGAATATGAGAGAGCTCCCGTAAAAGTTTGGCATTATTCGCTGCGTCATTGCCCTCTTCACCACTATATCGCGAAGAATACACCCCAGGTGCTCCGTCGAGCGCGTCAACTACGAGACCCGAATCGTCAGCCAAAGTTGCCAAGCCGCTAATTTCATGTGCTGCTTTCGCTTTTATACGAGCGTTTTCTACAAAAGTAGTACCCGTTTCCTCGGGATTAGAGACGATTCCAGCTTCTTTGAGCGTTTTAAACTCCCAGCCTTTAAAGGAAAGTGCTGATTCTATTTCTTCTACTTTATGAGCATTATTAGTCGCAATAACAACTGTCTTTGTCATAACGTTCCTTTCGCTAAAGGATTTATCAAATGGCCTCTATTCGCCCAT
>FR896054.1:953-4852 GCA_000435475.1 Cryptobacterium sp. CAG:338
CCAACATAAATATACTGCCACCCAAGCGAGGCATATTGGATGTTACCCAAGTGGAGCATATTGAACTTCACCTAAAGGCATCCGTAAAACTCGTTCACCAAACGATGCAAATTCTTTGATATCAGGATCTGAAGAAGCAAACTGATAGGTTGGAACATTGCCAGGGTGAGCCAGAGCCTCTCTGCGGGTAAGTAAGTCCTTACAATCTATAGAAACTTCTTTAGCTGAAGAAATTAGTCTTACATGCGAGCCCACAACTCCACCAATTAAAGTTTTCAGGAGTGGAAAATGAGTACACCCCAATACGAGCGTGTCAATTTTGCTGCGCCTAAGAGGCTCCAGATAATCCTGGGCTATCTCTTGAAATGCAGGACGAATAAACACCTTAGAAGCTAACGAAGTGTAGCTTTCAATGGGACCCTTTGCCATCCGAATGCCAAGCTCTGCTATCTCCACGAAACGAGGAGTTGCCGTAGAAAACACCGTAATACCTGCATCGATGTTGCGAATTGCTTTTGTGTAAACCCCTGATTCCACAGTACCTTTTGTTGCAATTACCCCCACACGTCTATTGTGGGTTGCTCGGGCGGCTGCACGTGCCCCCGGCTCAATAACACCGATAATGGGAATATCAAACCATCGCTGAGCTTCTTCCAATCCAGCAGCTGTAGCAGTGTTGCAAGCAATAACAATCATCTTCACTTTGCGGTCGATAAGCCACTGACATATTCTCAGAACAAACTGCTTTACTTGCTCAGGATCACGGGGGCCATAAGGACAGTTAGCACGATCGCCGTAAAAAATGATACTTTCCTCAGGCAGGGTTTTTATTATTTCACGCGCCACGGTAAGACCCCCAAAGCCCGAATCAAAAATGCCAATGGGCGCGTTATCGTAATCCATGCTTTTTCCTCTCCGAATTGCATGAAAGCATAACAAATAGCCAAAAGCCCCCATCTTTGAAACATAAGATGAGGGCAGAAATTGCTGGCGCGCCCAGTAGGATTCGAACCTACGACCTTTGGATTAGAAGTCCACTGCTCTATCCAGCTGAGCTATGGGCGCTCAAATCAGATATTATAACGCATGTTTAAGGACATGAAACTTTTTTGAGTTTAGTAATGCGTAATAATACACGTGCCCGTAGAGAGATTCTCATAGAACCATTGAGCATCAGATAAAGAAAGATTTACGCATCCATGGCTGCCGTTGGTTTTATAACGAGATCCCCCGAAAGAGGATTGCCAAGTTGCATCATGCAATCCCACTGAATTTCCCACAAACGGCATCCAGTACGAAACAGGAGTTTCGTAATCAATCTCGCCATTTGGCTTATAACCGGTCAAGGTTGAAGGACTCTGCTTTGCATTCAAATAATATACCCCTGTAGGTGTAGCCCTATCAGCGGTGGGCAAACCAGATACGATACCACAGGAATGAAGAAGATTTCCGCTAGAATCATAATAGCGTGCTGTTTGTTCAGTTAAATCAACGTCCACGTAAGCACCCCAGTCACGTTTACCAGCGCCATTATACTGTCCGCCCGACTGAGAACAGGGAATGTCAATTGTCTCGGCACCACCTTGGGACATGGTATTGTAAACCGTATCCGCCAATGAAGAAGTGTCTACCTGCCAACCATAGGTACCTCCAGAAACGGTACACACCTTTCCATCTTCGCGAGTCCAGGTGCGTTCAGTGCCCACGGTATTCATGCCAGACGTTGCTTCATCAACCCATGCAGCTAAAACATCTTTATCAAGCTGTGGAGAAAAATCATCAGGATTGATATAGAGCCATTCTGCGATAGTGGGCTTATCGATCGTTGCCGCCTTGACCGAACCGTTTAACGTAAGCGTAACTGCATTCGGAAAAAGCTCTTCAACTTTTTGTAAAGCCTGTAATGAACGAGGATCAGCAGCAGAAACCGTAGGTTTAATAAGATCATCTTGCGTTACTTCACAATCGGTCCGCATAGATTTAATGGCTTCCCCCGCTTTAGCTAAAAGCTTTTCGGCATCTATCTGAGTACCATATACTTCTGGAACAAGCGTATAGGTACCTGCCTCTTCATCAAAAGCAAAATGCGCATTTGCTGAAGCTGTTTGCGTTGCATTGAACTCCTCTATCTGAGCACTCAAGCTATCGGCAAAACCTGCCTCGTCATACGAAGCTACAACTACATCTGAAATATCATGAGTTTGAAAAATCTCTATTGGCCAAAGAGCAATATCCTGTGCCTTTGTGGTGTCCTCGGCGATTTTATGAGGATCAATACTAATTGCAGTTTCACCCTGTTCGAACGTGTAAGAAAAACCTTCACCTTCGATTGAAAGCGAATAGGAATCTGCCTGTTCTTGGATTTGATTAGCAAGCGCGTCACTTGGCTGGAAAGACAAGTCATTATCGTTCAAAACAGTATTGGGAAAAAAGTGGGAAGAGAAAAACAACGCACCGCCGCCATAAACCGCAAGTAAAAGCGCAACAACAATGCCCGCAATAATAAGTGCCTTCTTCTTGGTTGATTTAGGACGAGGCGCTGTAAGAGAGCCTCCTTTTGCAACACCAACCCCCATGGAAGAAATGTTTTGCATTGGAGATGATTCAGGATGATTTACATATGACCCACTCTGCTTCATGGTACTACCCTGCTTCATTGAAACAGTTTTTTCTACCTCTTGATGTGCATGCTTACCCATATTATGTGCGGAAGAAGAATTCTTTTTGTCCCTCATAGCTGCTTTCTTTTCTAAGATCTTCTTTCAAGTAGTGTACCAAGTAATCACTTCAGTTTACTTCTCTTATTACCAAACAGTCATGAAAATACGGTCCCTGTAGATAATTTTGAGCAAAATATTATAAATAACCAGCATTCAGTTTTATCGATAACCAATTCCATTGTAAAAAGTTTTTAAACTCGTACTATTAATTCGTTGCTTTTCGCAGATGAAACAACGTTTTGTTTATACCTTATATACAGAAAGGAAACTCCCCATGATTAAGGTGGCATCAAAGAAGACATTTGCTCTTTTGGGAGCCTGCCTTCTTACGGCACTCCTCGCAGTTGTAGCATTTACCGGTTGCTCTTCGGACAGCAGCAGCCAAGAATCTTCTGAAGATAAAACGATTACGGTAGCGGCAAGCCCTACCCCCCATGCAGAGATTCTCAACAATGCTGTTAAGCCAATTCTTGAAGAACAGGGCTACACCCTAGAGGTAAAGGAATTCACCGATTATGTTCAGCCCAATACGGTAACTGAAGCAGGTGAAGTTGATGCTAATTACTTCCAGCATCGCCCTTATCTTGAGAACTTCAATGCTGAACAAGGCACTCATTTAGTTGAAGTTGCTGGTGTTCACTTCGAACCAATGGGCATCTTCTCTTCAAACATTGCATCTCTTGACGAACTCGCCGACGGCGCAACCGTAGCAGTTCCCAACGACGCAACTAACGAAGCACGCGCTTTACTTCTTCTTGAGCAGGAAGGCTTGATCGAAGTTGATGACGAAGCAGGAATCAATGCCACGATCAACGACATCACTTCCAACCCGAAGAATCTTTCCTTTGAAGAACTTGAAGCAGCAAACTTGCCTAACGTTCTTCAGGACGTTGATATCGCAGTAATCAATGGCAACTATGCTCTGGCAGCTGACTTCACCATGAACGATGCCCTCGCCGTTGAAGCAAATGATTCCCTGGCAGCAGAAACCTACACCAATGTGATCGTAGTAAAAGATGGAAACCAGGATCAAGAAAAGATTAAGGCTCTCGCAGAGGCCTGCAATTCCGATGAAGTACGCGACTACATCACCGAAAATTATCAGGGCTCAGTAGTAGCAGTATTCTAAAATTGCGTAAACCCTAACAATCTAGTCGAGTCCGCCCTCTTATTCATTAA
>FR896054.1:4875-6279 GCA_000435475.1 Cryptobacterium sp. CAG:338
CTAAGAGGGCGGACTTTTTCTTTTGTAGACTTTTTATTATTGATTAGCGTCGATTTTCGATATGCCCAATATTTTTTAATTCAATCGAAATAAGTCCATTAGGTGTACTTGCAAACTCAATAAAATCAGGATTGTTTGCATATTCAGAGGGAAAGGTAATCTCAATTCCGGTATCGGTACGAATTTTATGATTGCGTGTTACACGTTCCGCTGCCTTCTTTTCCACACGCACCCGTTCAGGAATATTTTCTTCAACTGCACATTCAACGAAACGTTCTCGTATAGGCTCATCATCAAAGACCTCTTGAGCCAGATCAAAAGGCGCAATATCTGCTTCTTCACGCTCGTCGGCAGCATCGCAAACATAAGCTTTTGCTTTTGATAACGCAACAACCGGATCAGCACCGTATTCTGTTGCTACTTCTTCCACTATACGCGATATTTCATCAATTACCTCTTTGCTTGATGCCTGCATAGAACACTGCAGTAAACCATCAGGAATCAACCAGCGTTCTTCACCAGCAATGACCCGCTTTTTATCCTGGAAGGCAACTTCCATAGAGCGCATATTAATTACCGCAAACGAGGAAATTTTCTGAGAAGGGTTAGGCAGAATAGCATGATGACGTTCAATTTCATTACAAGGTTGTCCGTCTTCACCATAAGCAACTGAATGCATAAATGCCTGGCGACTTTCCAACAGGAAGATACCAAAATATCGATTAACCCGTCCTTCAAACGACGCTTCTACTGCATCATCATCGCTGCTTCCGCCTTGCAATTGCTCTTCTTCTTCAAAATCAACGACCAAAAGATCAGTTGATTCCGATTTAGACATACGTCCCAATTCGGACGCGATAAATTCAGCAATTTGAACCGACAAGCCAATAAAATCACGTTGACCAGCAAAATACGCCTGCAATTCCGGAGCAAACATACTATCGGGAGCAAACTCTCCCCGTTTATTATCGATGTTACCGAAAACTTTTTTTACATGCTTTGTAACGTAGCCCTTTATTAAGCGGCTTTCTAAATCAAGCTCTCCTTGAGAAAACACATTAACGCAGGAAGTAAAATCAAAAACATGAAGAATAGCGTGATTGATTCGAAGCATAACTTTCCTTTCAAAATGAAGCAGGAATCACCATACACCAATAGACCTTTTTATTCGACGTTCAGTAAGGTAATTTGACAGGTTTTCGGAAGTGAGTAGAATAAATCTACTTCACATGCACCTTTATAAGGGAATAGCTATCTAGTCATAACTTATTCCCCTTGATTTTCAATGGGGGCGACTGGTTTCGACATGGTAAGTCGGATTCGAGGAGCAGGCCGTGGTCTCCTCGCCACGTTAAACAGGGGTAAAGTCAAGTTAATTGGCAAAACTAATACTCAGAGCGCTCC
>FR896055.1:0-1880 GCA_000435475.1 Cryptobacterium sp. CAG:338
ATCACGATCAAGAACATTGCCCATTGGGCTACGAAAAGGTGACACCTACCGCACTATAAACACTGCAGGAAGGTCTTGGTCTTTCTACTTCCTGCATTCATCTTTTCCCTCCTATTCGGGATGTGGTCCCCGGCAAGAGTCGTACCAATGTGGTGCGGCTCTTGTTGTATTTAGTGACACATTGCCGATTCTTGTTGCATCAGAAGCAAGGAGAATCTATGGCCAAACGTTTACGCATACCGAAGCTGGTGCCACGCGGCAGCCATGCCCAGGTAGTTACTCACGCCCAGCCACGCCCGCGCTCAAGTAGGCGCAGCGACAAGGAACGCCTGACCAATGAGCCATGGCGTGCAAAGGGATACGACAGGGAGTATCGGAGCCAAAGGCAGATCGTAATCGAGAAGCAGCAAGGTCGCTGCAAAGATTGCGGCAAGCAAGTGGCAACCAAGCAAGCCGATGGAACATGGTCATGCTCTCTTGGTGGTCAAGTGCACCATGATAAGCCACTTAGTGCTGGCGGTAGCTCACGCGCCTCTAATCTGGTGCTGTTGTGCCCCTCATGTCATTACAAGCGCGATGCTCTGCGCCGTGCACGCGAGAGGGGATAGGGGTCTGAAAAAACGTGTGTTTGTTTGTTCACCGTGCGCCATCCATCAGAAATAAAATGCACGGAAATTGGCGGTTTTGCCTTAAGTGTGACAAGGTACGCCGCGTTTATCGCCGCGTTTAGTGACACCTATTAGAGCATTACACCCATGGAATACGAACGTAAATGCATAATCTGTGGCAAGCACTTTGTAGCCAAACGCAAGGATGCTTCTTGCTGCTCTTCTACGTGCCGAAAACAAAAGACACGACTTACCAGAATGGAAGAAGAAGAGGGGCGCATCATTGAAGAGTTGCGCATGGCACTTCCCAGGCCGCAGAAACCACGTCCAGCAACGATTGATAACATCGCCGAAACCCTAACGGAGATTAAGGGAAACACTACAGCATTGCGCTATTACGCTCGGTCATGTGCTCCAAGTATCAGACCGAACTTGACGATACTTGCAGATTGCATTGATGAGGCTATAAAGGAGGTCGGTTTTTAGTGGCAAAGGGAAGAAAACCAGCGCCTAAAGCAGCAAAAACCGATCTAGTAAAGGCTGAATCTAAGGCTGTAGTCATTAACGAAGCGCCACTTGATGCCCAAACTGGACTTGTCATACCGATGCCTGCAACGGTAGCACTGTTGCCAAACGCTGAACTCTGCTGGCACGTGGTAATGGATGGGCAAACGAGATTTAGCGCCCATGAAGTTCCACTTATTGAATCGTACTGCCTTGCTTATGCCGCGATGCGCCAAGCAATCGACAACATGACGCAAGAAGGCGATGGAACGATCCAGATAATCACGCAGCAGAAAGGTAGTGCACCAAGGAAGAACCCTAACTGGACAGTATGGAGCGAAGCAGTAGACAAGATGCGCCATTTATCTGGCGTTCTTGGTCTTGATACCTTAACTGCCGAGCGATTGCAGCTTACGCGTGCTGCTACTGCATCAATAGCTGTCGATTTGCCTGCAAGAATCAGAAAACAGGCGCAGGAGGCATTAAAAGATGCCACCAAGTAGCACTATCGCCGAGTTTGTTCCAGGAGTAGACAGGTCGAGGCCCTCGAAAGTAGGCAAACAGGAGGCGTTTACTTACCGTTTATTCTTCGAAACACACATCAAACACACTGATAACAAGTACTTTGGCAAGCCTTTTATCTTGGACGACTGGCAATATAACGATATTTTCTTGCCATTATTCGGTCAAGGTCACACGATAAAAGCAGGTTCGGAGCGTGTTTTTAAGCGATCAAAGCGCATTTTGGTTGAAGGAGTACCGCGTTCT
>FR896055.1:1941-7916 GCA_000435475.1 Cryptobacterium sp. CAG:338
GCTTGTTGCTGACAATCGCAAGCATGGAGCCTGTTTACAACGGCGAATATGCGGTCATTGCGTACTCAAAAGACCAGGCTCGCAAGGACTTCGGCAAGCTAAAGACCATGATTAGGCTCGATCCAGAGCTTAAAGCCATGTGGAAACCACTTACAGATAGCATTATCAACGAAGAAACTGGCGCAAAGATCATGGTCATGCCGTACTCCGAGAATGCGCTGCAGTCTTGGCACTTAAATGTTGCCGTTTTGGACGAAGTACACACTTACAAAGACGATGAGCTGTATAACGCGGTTATTTCAGGTCAGCGCGACATTTTCAACGCGGTATGCATCATCATTACTACTGCAGCAGGTTCGCGCAAAGGTTTTCTGTGGGACCAGCTCCCGAAATGGCAGAAATCAAGGGATGCGCACGTTGCTTGGTATGGCGCAAAGGACAGCGAAGACCTGGACGACGAGAAAATGTGGAAGCGCGTGCACCCTATGAGCTGGGTATCAGTGGAAGATGTGCGTAGGCAGCGAGAAAATCTGTCCAATAAGCAGTTCGAACGATACGAAATTAACCGTTTTCCGCTCGAAAAGTCAGAAGACAAGGCGCTAAAAGTTGGCGAAGTCCGCCGATGCCAGCGCATTGAAAATCTATTCGACTTCAATCAGCCGTTCATTTTGGGCGTTGACGGTGCCACTTCGGGAGACTCTTTCGCGATTGTTGCTCATCAAGTCAACAATGGCATTGATTGCTACCACGAGTGGGTCTTTGATGAGCCTGGCGAATCTGGCTATTACGATCTAAACCAGATCGAGGAGCTTATTGCATATCTTTCCCAGAAGTATCACTGTCCTGTCGGCATCGATCCTAACCGCTTGTTGTTAATGGCGCAGCAATTACAAGATGATTTCGGTGTAGAGATTTTTGAAGTGCCTCAGAATAACAAGATCATGTGTGCAGCGTCTGAGATGGTGGCACGATCGGTAAAAGAGAAGCGCACGAGCCTGGACGGCTGCCCGAAGCTGGCAGAACACCTTACTAATTGCATCCAACTTACACGTGAGCCTTTTGGGTGGCGCTTTTCGTCTGAGAAGCATGGCCAAGGAACAGACCGAATCGACGCGGCGATCGCTGCTGCTATTGCTAAGTACTCAACTACCACGGTTGGTCCTACCGTGTCCTTTGTCGAATCAGGCGGCATCTGGACTGTTTAAGTGACACCTTGCAGACCCTTACCTCGTAACGATTACGAGAAAGGGGCTTTAGTGGCACGTGAGAATGTAGACAAGCTGCGCAAGCTCGCTAACAATGCGCGCAATCGTGCCCAGCTAGCCAAGAAGCGCACCAATGAATTACAGAGCCTACCTGCTGGCTCTCTTACGCCTATGGGAATCATCGATATCAAGGGCAACAAGATTCTGCCTAAGCCTAATTATGATGCCATGTTTTCCTCGGATTTTATTGCCTGCGAATCGGCAAAGATACGCGCTATTCGCTCGTTGCCTGTTCGATTGCTCCATGATGGCGAACGAGGGCCCGAAAACGCGCTAGATCATCCACTTTCGCGTGTTTTACGCCGCCCTAATCCACTTATGAGTTGGGGTGACTTGGTTTCCTGGCTCATCTTGCGCAAGGACGTGTTCGGCACTGCCTATGTTCGTGTGCAGCG
The DNA here is from genome assembly GCA_000435475.1 of Cryptobacterium sp. CAG:338. Classification (GTDB taxonomy): domain Bacteria; phylum Actinomycetota; class Coriobacteriia; order Coriobacteriales; family Eggerthellaceae; genus Anaerotardibacter. The sequence goes on from FR896055.1 coordinate 3,602, forward strand.
TGATGATCGGTACAACGTTAAGGCGCTCTGGCCTGTTTTGTCTGCTGTTGATCCGCGATTTGATAAGCAAACAGGCGAAGTGGTCTACTGCGCACCGCTTGATAAGTTCAATCCTTCATGGGCGGCGAGAGAAGATGGCGTGCTCGTAGTTAAAACCGATATATCAGACGATGGCGGCGTTACTGGTAAGTCGGTTGCTGAAACTGCAGCAGCAGACATCGGTATGTCGATTGATTTGAGCCTATTCTACAAGTCTCTTATGGAAAACGGTACCCATATGGGTGGCTGGCTCGAACATCCAGGAAAGCTAGAGCCAGAAGATATTACTGCCATTCGTGAGTCGCTTGAAGCGCAGTCTGGTGTTGAAGAAGCTGGCGGAATTCGCGTATTCGATCGCGGGCTGAAATATCACGAGGTGTCCTATTCGCTTGGCGAAATGAACATCATCGAGCAAGAGCGATTTGTTCTAGAGAAAGTATGCCGCGCTTGTCATGTTGACTTGCATCACGTCTATGCAGATGGCGGGGCAACGGCAACAGGATCGCAAGGCTATGACATCGACTTTGTGAAGAACACGGTACTGCCTGAGATTACGGCTATTGAAGAAGCATTCATCCCGATTCTTGACCTATCTCCCCGCGTTGGTGGTGGCACTAATAGCGGCTATCGCGTGGACTTCGATACTAACGGTCTTTTACGCGGCGACTTCAAGACGCGTATGGATGGCTATCGCATTGGCGTATATGCAGGAATTTTTACGCGTGCCTGGTGTTGCGAACAAGAAGGTATTCCTTGGCTCCCAGGACAGGACAAGCTTCTACAACCTACTGCTTATTACATGGTTGATAAGGATGGCGAGCCATATGTTCCAGCTGAACAGACTTCTGGCACTTCTGGCCAGTCTGATGGTGTTTCGGGGATTGATCCAAAGGTAACTAAGGAAGCGCAATAGAAAGGACTACTTATGCGTGATTGGTTTTCTATCAAAAACGAAGCAGAAGTGCTTCGCATTGATATCTACGGACGTATTGGAAAGAGCTTCTGGGATGATGACGCAACAAGCGCGAAGGATGTCCTAGATGCTATTAAGGATGCTAATGGGAGGCCTATTGAGCTGCATGTAAACTCCGAAGGCGGCTCGGTCTTTGATGGCTTCGCTATTCATTCACTACTTCGTGATTCTTCCTCTCATGTAACGGCATACATCGACGGTCTGGCAGCTTCGGCAGCATCCTACATTGTCGAAGCAGCAGATCGTGTTGTTATGTCTGACGTTGCGTGGTTCATGATTCACAACGCTTCAAGCATGGCATGGGGCGACAAGGGAGACCTTCGCAAGGAAGCCGATGTACTCGAAAACATCGACGTAACGATCGCGAAGGTATACGCCTCACGTTGTCCAGAGCATGACCAAGAAGAGTTCCGCGCCCTTATGGACGAAGAAACATGGATGGATGCGGAAACCGCCAAGGAATACGGGCTTGTTGACGAAATCAGCGAAGCATTGCCAGCAGTAGCCTTCCTTGACTTGTCAGGTGAAGATGCACTCAAGAATGCTCCCGAAAAGGCAAAGATCGCAGTTATGGCCATGGCCAAACAAGAGCCATCAAATCCAGAGCCAATAAGTGACACCTCTCAAACAATGCAAGAAGTCAAGGACGTTGAGGGAACGCCACGCGCTTTCCGCGTAATTGACGGTCGTATTTTCCATATCGAAGGAAAGGGAGGCTCCAATGCCTAACACAATCGCAGAGTTGCGCGAGACTGTCGCAGAGTACGAGCAGCGCGTGACGAACTATGCGGAAGCAGGAGAAATTGACAATGCTCATGAAGCTACTGGTGCTCTTGCTGCTTACCGCGAAATGCTCTTAAACGAGACGCAGCGTGTCGAAGAAGAGAATGCTCGCTTAGCTGAGCAAATGGAGGGATTGTCTAATCCTTCTCACCATACTGTTGGTGAGCTTGCTCTTGGCGCTAGGGATGCATTTGATGGAATTGCTCCTGGCTGGAAAGCTAAGGTTGCATTGGCTATGGCAACCGTAGTAAATACTGCTACCACCTTGCCAACTCCAACCTATGAAGACAACAATCTTCCAGGTTTGGTACGTCCGCCTATGGGATTTTTGGATACTATCGCACGTGGCACCACCAATGGTGACGAAAAGTATTTCCTGCCACCAGTGCTTACCAATGCAGCAGCAGGGTGGACTACTGGAACTAATAAGCCCGAATCTGGAATGGCTTGGACTGAGCACACTTCAAACTTAGAAACCATTGCGCACTGGATTCCAGTACATAAGCAGATGGTTCGTCGTTACAACACGCTTGAATCTCAGATTAGTAATGGATTGATGCTTGGTCTTGCCATGAAGCGCGCCGAGATGGTGCTCAAGAACGACAATTCTAATGGCATCATTGGTGCGCTTAACTTCCCAGGCATCTTGGAATTCACTAAGAACGCTGCTGACAACATCGTAGATACCTTGGCTGATATGGCTAATCGCTTCCGAATTGCTTCTGGTTTCTCTCCAAACTACGTAGCTTACTCTCCAAACTACGTAGCATTGTCCCCTAATGCTATTCGCGCAATTGCCAAGACCAAGGCAGAAGATGGCCATTATCTCTTCCCGAACTTCAAGGCAGGAGATACGGTTCCTGGAACAAACATGATCGCCGTTGAAGACCAGAATATGACCATCGTTACAGGTGAAGAGCCTGCTCAAACCACCACCGAAGGCGCTCTTGTGTACTTCTCTGGTGTTTGCACCTACAAGGTGGCTGACCCTGATCAGGTAGAGATCGGCCTTACTGATAAGCAGTTCATCCAGAATGCCTACACCTTGCTCGGTGAAGGTACGGGCTTGCTCCGCATCGATGCGCCTGCTGCTCTGTGCTATTGCGCAGACCTCGGTATCACTGTTCAGTCTGAGTAAGCATCATCTAAGGAGGTTAATCATGGCTCTATTTACCTGCCCAAAGCGTGTAGTTCGCAATGGTGTGCTCATTGCCTTTAAAGGCGAGAAGATGAGCGAAGCCGAAGCTAAGCGCCGTGGCGTTCTAGATCTACTAAAAGAACCAGCAAAGGAACCCGAGCAGGTTAAAGAGGTGGAAGAAACCACCGATGAACCAGCAAAGGAACCTGAGCAGGACTTTGAAAGCATGACCAACGATGAGCTAAAGGCATACATCGCAGACCATGGTGGCGAATTCAAGGCAAAGGACACTAAGTCTGAGTTAGCGGAGATTGCTAAGGGGCTGTAAGTGGAGCTTTTAACCAACATAGTCAACAGGTGGGCGACCTCTGATGGGTCGCTCACCTTTGCATGTTCTGGCACTTCTGCAACTGCTCGATGCGGCGAAGAAGAGGCTGCGGTAAACATTCAGGACAGACGAGGGACTATCTCGTATGCTGACGTTAAGCGGTTGTTGCCTGAGATCGGAGCTTACGAGCTTGTGATTGAATCGGATTCGGGGGAATTTCCCTACAACGTGGAGCGCGTAGGTAATCGCTACACCGATAAGCAGACCATTATTGAATACGGCAGGGAGAACAGCGACGAATTTGATAATGCGGAAAAGTATACCGATGCCGACTTCGCTGCCTGCATCTTGGCAGCCGAAGAATCGATCGAAAAAGGCTGCGGTAATCGTAGTTTCTGCCGTAGAAAGATGAAGGTTATTCTTCGCGATCCAAAGCTCAACGAGCTTCCCGTGGTGGATGTTTTCAACATCGAAAGTAAAGACGGTAACGCGCATCTTGTTAGCTACTGCCAGGCAGAAGGCGTTGAAGACGAGACCGAAGCAACTATTACTTTTGGTGTTCCGCTTAACGCAAAGATCGCTATGGCCGCCACTATGCTTGCCGCGTCTTTCATGCGTCCTCGCGCGACGCCCGAAAATGCTCGAGGAACAGCACAAGAAGGGGTCTATATCTCCTATGAACTTCCGACAGGAGAAGAGGGTAGCTGGACTGGACTCCCTAAAGTTGATGCTGCCATTGAGGAGTATCGCGCTCGTCGCGTGATGATCGGATGAAGCAGCCGCAAGATGTTGCAGGACCAGTAATAGCTAAGGTCTACAGTCATATTCAAAAGCTGTTCAGCAAAGAAGTTCTAAAAGAAGTTTTTCCAGACGTTCCCGTTCCGCGCGTGACACTTGACCTCCCTGGCGCAGAGCCAGAACCGCTCCATGTATTCGTGTGGGGTACCGCTCGAGATTTCGACGCAGAGCAATTCCTGACGGGTGCATCAATGGAGGCTTCTTTTCATGTTTGGGTGACAGTCTTGGGATCATCTTCAGCGTCAGAGGAAGCAAG
>FR896056.1:0-13016 GCA_000435475.1 Cryptobacterium sp. CAG:338
CTGGCTGGTACAGTCTAGCGGGTCATGGCCAGCAAGCGCATTCATGGCAAGCGCTGCGTCTTGGACGCTACGTGCAAAAGGACCTACTTGGTCAAGCGATGAGCCAAACGCCACTACACCGTATCGAGAAACCACTCCATAGGTTGGCTTAACTGCGACAACACCGCAAAAACTTCCCGGTTGACGAATAGAGCCGCCCGTATCAGAACCAAGAGTGATAGTTGCACTACCTGCAGCAACCGCAGCAGCAGATCCGCCTGAAGAGCCACCTGGAACGCGCTCTAAATCCCAAGGGTTGAAAGTGCGTCCAAACGCAGAAGTTTCCGTAGAAGAACCAAAAGCGAATTCGTCCATGTTTAATTTGCCAAGCGGAATACCGCCTGCTTCAATAATTTTGGAAACACAGGTTGCCGTATACGGAGATACATAGTTTTCAAGCATATGGGACGAGCAAGTCGTATGGGTTCCCTTTAAATTCATGTTGTCTTTAAAAGCAACCGGAACGCCTGCGAGAGGGCCTGCTTGAGCAACATCTCCTGCAGCGACTGCTTCGTCTATGCGCTTGGCAGCTTCAAGCGCTAAGGCTTCAGTGGTTTCCAGATAAGCATGTACTGCACCATCAGTAGCAGCAATACGCGCAAGTGAATCTTGAGCAATCTCTTGCGCACTAAATTCCTTTGCCGAAAGACCTGCCTGAATTTCAGCAACAGAAAGTTCAGAAAATGCTTTTGTCATTACTGATCGCCTCCACCCAAGATCGCAGGAATAAGAAAGCTACCATCCTGTTGTTTTGGCGCATTAGATAAAGCTTCTTCCTGAGTGAAGCTCGTACCTTCAACGTCTTCGCGCATAACGTTAGACAAGCTTCCGATTGGATGGAAGGTAGGCTCAACGCCCTCCAAATCGTATTCAGTAATAGGCTTCAGGCTTTCGATGATACTATTGAGGTCTTCAGTCATCGCCCCGACCTCTTCATCGGTCAGCCCGATACGAGCATACGTCGCAATATCGCGTACGTCCTTTTCGGTTAAATGTTGCGTCATGATGTTCCTTCGTATTCTAATGAGGCGTTGCATAGTACACCTATGCGCAGCCTTTAACGATAGACCTTCCCAATAATAACAAAGGCGCGCCCCATGCGAAGCGCGCCTTTATTGCAAGCAAGTAAATAACAAGGTTTATCTTATTTTTACTGGAATTAAACTAGCTATCTCCCAATTATTCACGAACAAGAGGAGCGATCGCACGCGTAATTGCATCAGAAACAGGGGTTGCTTGCGCGGCATCATCAATTTCAAGAAGTACTTTGCCTACAATTCCCTCCGCAGTTACTTCGGTAAATATAACGTTAGGCTCTTCAACGATACCCGCATATTCCAATGCGGTCGTGCGAGCAATACTTGCCACCTGTTCTGCCATTGAGTCCAAATTGGCACTCGATGAGGCCAAAAAAGGAACCGAAACACGCTCGGGTGGCGGCAGATGAACAACTGCATTTTTTGAAATTACTGAATTCGGAATGATTACCGTTTCGCCGTTTCGATTTTTAATAGTGGCATGACGCCAAGTGACATCTTGCACTACCCCCTTATTGTTTCCAACTTGAATGTTGTCACCCGGTTTCACAATGCGCATAAACGAAATCTGAACGCCACCGATCAAATTGGATAACGTATCCTGAAAACCAAGCGAAAGCGCAATACCTCCAACACCCAAAGCAGCAATGAGTGCCGACATGTTTACGTTGAAGCACGAATCAAGGACCAGACATATTCCAATTCCCCAAATAATGCCTCTTGCAATGTTTACAAAAATAGAACTTTGAGGAATGGAATTATCATCACGACGCATGATATGGCGAAGCCATTTCACTACAAAATGAGAAATGCAACCCACCACAACAAAGATAATGATTGCCGCAATGATCTTTGCGACAAAATCACCCCCCGTAATATTTGCTATCGTTTGTTCAAAAACATCCATACGTCTTCCCTGCTCTTTGTTCCGTATGTTTTATACGGCAACCAAATTTGCCGCATTATCACGTTCGCCGCAGAGGCTATATTTGCCGAATTTGCCGCACCGACCGCATCGCCACATTTGCCTCATTGGTAGAATCGACCACATTGGTCACGTTCGCCGCATTGAGCGTGAATTTTATCATCTCTATTCCGTGTGTCTTTATTATCTTCGGTTTATCGTTGATTCACAAAGTTCTAATCAACGATATTATGGAAAAATCGAAAAGCTTGAGCGCAGTTTACCCATCAGAGCACCTCGCCATTTCGGCGTAGTCTCAAGATAAAATGCAGCAATGCTTTTGAACTAAAATGGTATCTTGGCGCTGACCTTCCAGTGCAGACATGCCAACTCAAACGAACTTCTTGCTCGGTAAGATAAAGTATCTCGTTGAGCAAGCCGCACAATTTATGCGAGGTATAGTACATGAATTACAATTTGGTTGAATTTAAAGGAGCTTACGGCACTTCCGCACAAATTCCTGCTTCGGTTCGTCCTGAAGTCTCCTTTGTTGGACGATCAAACGTAGGAAAGTCTTCCCTTATCAACCGCCTCTTTAATCGCAAAAAGCTCGCAAAAGTTTCATCGATGCCAGGTAAAACTTCAACGATCAATTTCTTCACCACTGAAGAAATTGATTTTGTCGACTTGCCGGGATACGGATATGCAAAAGTCGCCAAAAGCGAAAAAGCTCGCTGGTCAGAAATGATCAATGGATACTTTGATCAGTATCGCTATTACGCTTTGGTGGTTTCTCTTATCGATATTCGCCACCCTGCCACCAAGCTCGACGAACAGATGGTTGAATTTCTACGCGCCTGCGAACTGCCTTTTATTATCGCGCTCACAAAAGCAGATAAGGTAAGTAAATCTGAAGCCAACAAACAGAAAGCGGCAATTCGCAAACAGCTTAATTTACCCGAAAGTATCCCTTTTGTTGTTTGTTCGTCAGAAAAAGGAACTGGCTTTGATGAGTTACGCAGGCTTATAGAAAATGCCTGTAAATAGCTTGCAGAAAATGCTCATACTTAATCGCTAAAACAAATACGTCCTGCAGATGAAACACGTCCTGCAGATGAGCTCTGTAAATACGCCCTATAAAACGTGCCTCACCAAAAGAGCATTCAACCAAAACACTCGTAAATCCCACGATAGATAAGGACTTTAATGAAGGTAGAACTCTATAGCGACGGATCATCACGAGGAAACCCCGGCCCCGGTGGTTTTGGTACTATTTTGCGCTACACCAATTCCGAAGGGAAAACTTTCGAACGAGAAATCTCTCAGGGATACACCAATACCACCAATAATCGTATGGAGCTCCTTGGTGTGATCACAGGACTTGAAGCGCTCAATCGTCCCTGCTCCGTAGAAGTTTATACCGATTCTCAATACGTAGTTAACGCCTTCAACCAGCACTGGGTTGAAGGATGGCTAAAACGCGGATGGAAAAATGCAAAAAAGGAACCCGTAAAAAATAAAGATCTTTGGCAGCGCTTACTTTCCGCAAAAGAACCTCACAAAGTTTCGTTTCATTGGGTGAAGGGACACGCAGGACATCCCTTAAACGAACGATGTGATCAACTTGCCACCGATGCTGCTGATGGAAAAGGAAAAATCGTTGACGAAGGGTTTGTAGAATAGGGCTTGCATGGTTTTCCAAGAAGTTATTTCTGAGTACCGCATTTTAAAAGCACATACAAAAGCGCGGCCCCAGATTAGCAAGCATGTCCATTGAGATTTGATAACTATGCGTGTGCTATCTTTGCCGCGCTCTTAGTGTTTTTATAAATGCGATGTGCATTCAGCTAACTTCGAGGAAACCATGCGAGGCCTAATTAGGAATACAAACTAGACAAACTTAGGCACTTCGATAGGCGTTTTAGATATAACGCAAACGGCGAACACCCTCGATAGCGCGAATTTTAGCCATCGCCTCATCAGATGCAGGCTGATCCAAATCGACCAAGGTATACGCATGCTCTCCACGAGCCTTGTTCATCAGATTTGCAATATTAACGTTGTCCTCGCCTAAGATGGTAGTAATCTGCGCAATCATATTAGGAACATTACGATGTAGCATCGCCAAGCGAGTCATTCCTTCAGGGCAAACGCCCATATCGCAGTCTGGGTAGTTAACCGAATGAGTAATGTTGCCATTCTCAAAATAATCTACCATTTCGCGAACTGCCATAATGGCGCAATTATCTTCGGCTTCTTTCGTGGAAGCACCCAGATGAGGAAGTACCACGGTGTTCTTCATCTTCATAACTTCAGGCGTTGCAAAGTCGGTAATGTATTTCTTAACACGACCCGAATCAAGCACCACTGAAAGAGCAGCCGAATCCACCAACGTGTCGCGAGAGAAGTTCAGCAGAACTACCCCTTCTTTCATTAAAGAGCATGCATGGGCATCAACCATGCCGATGGTGTCTTTCACTGCAGGAACATGAATAGTAATGTAGTCGCAAGTACGGAAAATATCTGCTAAATCAGTAATATGATGAACAGGGCTTGAGATCTTCCATGCTGCACTTACCGAAACAAAAGGATCGTAGCCATAAACATCCATCCCTAACTCAACCGCTGCATTTGCCACTTCAGCACCTACTGCGCCTAAGCCAATTACGCCAAGTTTCTTACCCTTGATTTCATTGCCAGCAAACTGCTTTTTTGCCTTTTCAGCGGCTTTGGCAATGTTTTCATCGGTTGCATTTTCACGACACCAATCGATACCTTCAAGAATTCCACGACTGCCCATCAAAAGTGCGCATAAAACAATTTCTTTTACCGCATTTGCATTTGCGCCTGGCGTATTAAATACAACGATGCCTTCCTCTGCGCAACGATCGAGAGGAATGTTGTTCACGCCAGCACCCGCACGAGCGATAGCGCGCAAACCTGCAGGAAATTGCATCTCATGCATAGCAGCACTACGAACGAGAACACCTTCTGCGTCTTCGAGATTGTCGGTCAACGCATACTTTTCGGGATCGAGCAGGTCAGTACCATGTTTAGAAATGTTGTTTAAGCAATGAATATGCCTCATGGGGGAGATCTCCTTCATTCGCCATCTTTGAAATGATTCTTAGAATTTAGAATCACATTATGAACCCGTTTGCTCCGTAAAACGACCAGAAACACAAAAAAGCGCCCCAAAGGGCGCTTAAACGTTCAATGGTGCGGGTGAAAGGACTTGAACCTTCATGAGCCGAAGCTCATACGGACCTGAACCGTACGCGTCTGCCAATTCCGCCACACCCGCAAATTCAATAAAAGTGCGAAAGTTAGAGTATCCCACCTTGCCTCAAAACGCAAGATTTAATCTGATTTATTTAATGATTACGTGAACATTATCGTGACAATCAGATGAAATATTTCCTTATTAGCCCGCATTGTGGCATGATTGATCGTTGGAATATATTGCCGTTACTATACATTGGTAAGGAGTACAACATGGGGTTTTTCTCTAAATTCGAACGCCGCGTGGAAGACGGCTTCGATGGTATGGGTGATAAATTCTTCGATTCCCCTATTAGCCCCGTCCAAATAGCAAAGAAGGCCGAAAAGCAGATGCGCCGAGAAAAAATGGTTGGCGCAGGTAAAGAATTCGCGCCTACGTTATATACGGTGCTTGTTAATCCCGATGACGATGAGCGTCTTTTCGGATACTACCCAACTCTTGCAGGAGAAACTGAAACCTACTTACGTGCAAAAGCACAGGAGTTAGGCTTGGCAATGGATGGAGCTCCTCTTGTTCGCTTTATTATCGATGACGAGCTAAAGCCGGGAAAGTTTGAAGTAGTTGCCGAATTGGTCTCTGCTCCTATTGTATCTCAGCTGCGTGCCGAAGAAATGCAGCGTTATGGCCTTGAAAGCCAAGCGCCCCTAAACCAGCAGCCTCCTGTACAAAATCCTGCCACGGGTCAACCGGCGCCGGCTCAGAATTACGCCAGCTCTGGCATTGATGTGATGGCAGAAGATCCTCAAGTTTATGACGATTATCCAGCTGCACCTTCCGTTCCTCCTATTGCAGGAGCCGCAGGTGCCGTAGCACCTGTAGCGGGAGCTGCCGTAGCGGGAGCTGCCGCTAATGCGGTCGGGAATCAGACTGTTCGCTTCGATAACAGGACGCCGCAGCCCGCCATGGCTGGTCGTCACATGCCTCACCAGCCCCGTCTGATTGATCTGACTACTAATCGATCATTTCCCCTTGCGAAAGATCGCATTCTTTTAGGTCGAGCCCTTTCAAGCGATATTGCCATCGAAGACTTGAATGTAAGTCGCACCCATGCAGAAATTCGCCAAGAAGCTGCTAATGCCTGGAGCATTGCCGATCTTGGCTCAACTAATGGCACTCTCGTCAATGGTCGCCATATTGCCTCTGTAATGCTACAAGAAGGCGATCGAGTAACCGTAGGAACTACCACGTTCCTCTTTACTTTCCAATAAATCCCAGATGGGCGGCATCGGTCGCCCATCCTTGTTTACATGACGTTTACGGTTAACGATAGGTTCTTTACGTGATTGATATCATCCTTCTTATAGGTCGACTTCTTTTTGTTGTTCTGCTTTACCTGTTTCTCTTTGCCATCATGAAAACAGGTATCGGTCTTGTGCGCGGATCCCGCAAAAAAGAACACGTATGGACTGTCGCCATAGAAAAAGGACCCAAGGAACTTCGGGGGCTCCAAATCGCTGTACGCGGTCCTGTTATTGTTGGTCGCAGTCCCGGATCAGACATCGTTATTGGCGCCGAATACGTTTCTTCACGCCATGCCCGCTTCGTCTTGATGGGACAGAACCTCTTTATCGAAGACCTTGGTTCCACAAATGGCACTGCGGTAAATAATCACTATATTTCTGAGCCAACAGCTTTGCGAAACGGCGATCGCATTACCGTCGGCGATGTAACCATGCGAGTGAGGTTTGAATAATGACAAATAGCTCAACCCGAAATACCTCATCACCGCGCAACGACACCTCGTCGGTCGAAGTAGTGTCTTCCTACTATGGAAGCCGAACCGAAATTGGTAATGTGCGTGAGCACAACGAAGACAGCCTTACAGTACTTCCTCCTCTTTTCGCCGTAGCAGACGGAATGGGAGGTCATGAAGCAGGTGAGGTTGCTTCAGAGATCACCATTAACACCTTAAATGATCTCGCTCCCCAAAGCGCCGATGCCGAAGCGCTCGCGCGCGCAGTGGTTGCCGCAAATCTCAATGTGATTAAAGCTCCTAGCCAAGGTGTGGGACGCGAGGGAATGGGTACCACCCTTACTGCAGCAATTCTTGAAAAAGAACGCCTGGTAATTGCTCAAGTAGGTGACTCAAGAGCGTACCTACTTCACAATGGTTCCCTCCAACAACTCACGCGCGATCACAGCCTTATGGCCGATATGATCGAGGCGGGACAACTTACCGAAGCGGAAGCTCGTGTACATCCCAATCGCTCGGTTATTACACGCGCAATTGGGTCAGACCCCCATATGCAGCCAGACCTTTACGAGCTCAATGTTGAAACGGGCGATCGTCTGTTGCTTTGTTCCGATGGTATTTGCGGCATGATTGAGGATCACGAAATCGCTTCAATCATGCGCCAAGCACCCTCAGCACAAAGCTGCGCTGATCAACTCGTAGAAGCAGCTCTTGCTGCAGGTGGTTTTGATAACGCAACTGCAGTAGTAGTTGATGTAGAAGGATTTAAAGCGGTCCGCGAAAAGAAGCAAGCACGCAAATCGAAGGCGTTGGCTATTGGAGTCATTGTCTGCCTTCTTGCCGCACTTGCCTGCGCCGTATTTGCAGGATATTACTACGTGAACAATTCTGCTTACCTGATCGAGCAGGATGGCAAGGTTGCGGTTTACCGCGGTCTTAATGAAGAGTTATTTGGCATACCGCTTTCCAATCTGGAGTACACCTCAGGTGTTGAAGTTGACAAACTTAACCCAGGTGTTGCTAATCGAATAAAAGAGGGTATGGCAGTAGGCAGTCTCGAAGAAGCAAATAATCTCATTACAACCTATCAACAAGAGATTGCGCTTCAAGAAAGCAATCCTTCAAGCAATAGCGCCGCTTCTGATGCCTCCAATTCCTCAGAAGCCAACAACGCTGCGCGCAATTCTGGGTCAAATACCAGTTCAGATACTAACAATGCAGAAAACGCCCAAAATTCCAACAACTCCGAGCGTGGTGAATAGCCTATGACCAGAAGAAACAATGAACTGCTTCTTCTCTGCGTAGCAGCACCGCTCGTCATTCTGCTCTTTGCAATGGTGGCGCTCAACCAGGATGGCGGCGTAACTCTTGACAACCTCACCGTTCCTTTGGGAATGTTTGCAACGTTTGTTGTGGCGCACCTCGCCATCCGAAAATTGGCTCCAGGTGCCGACCCTGCCATATTACCTATATCATTTGCTCTTTCAGGTATTGGCATTGCCTTTATTACCCGTCTCGCTCCCGACCTGGCTCTTCGTCAAGTGGGCTGGCTTTTCTTGGGCGTTGTCTTTATGATTCTAGTCCTTATCTTTATAAGGAATTTGGACAAACTAGGGAATTATAAGTACACCATCATGACCGCAGGTATTCTCCTGCTCGTTTCTCCCCTTTTGCCAGTCATTGGTAATGAAATATACGGCAGCCGTATTTGGCTTTCTATTGGTGGTTTTTCTTTCCAACCTGGCGAACTTGCAAAAATCTGTATAGTTATTTTTCTTGCTGCCTATCTCGCGCAAAATCGAGAAATGCTCTCAGTATTCACACATCGAATTGGGCCTTTCAAGATTCCCGATTTAAGGGCGCTTATTCCCGTATTGATCATGTGGGCAATTGCCCTTTTGATTATTGTTTTCGAGCGCGATTTGGGCTCTGCTCTGGTCTTGTTCTTCGTGTTCTTAACAATGCTTTATGTAGCGACTGGTCGTAAAGCTTATATCGTAATCAGTTTTGTGCTTATCGCACTTGGCCTTGTTGCTGCCTATTTCTTGTTCTCTCACGTACAAACCCGTGTGGATACCTGGCTCAATCCCTTTGCTGACCCTTCAGGTAGCGGATATCAGCTTGTACAGTCCATCTTCTCCATTGCAGACGGGGGACTTTTTGGCGTAGGAATCGGTAACGGCCTTGCCGATCAGATTCCTATTGTAGAATCGGACTTCATTTTCTCTGCCATTGCAGAAGAAGCAGGCTTGTTGGGTGCTGCGGGCCTTCTTCTTTTATATTTGTGCTTTGCCATCCGTGGCATCCTTATTTCAGTTCGTGCTAAATCGGATGTAAGCTCATTTATGGCTCTTGGCTTTACCGCCATCATTATTTTGCAGGCTTTCATTATCGTAGGTGGCGTCACGAGGCTTATCCCTCTTACGGGCTTAACCCTGCCCTTTGTGAGTCAAGGCGGTTCATCGCTTTTAGCCAGCTTTATAATCGTCGGATTTTTGATGAGAGCAAGCGATCAGGGCACGGGTATTGGCACTGAAATAGCCTCGGGCACAGGATCGATCTCTCTTAATGGTGCCTTGGGACGTGTATCGCTTGGTAAACGCCTCACGGGAACCATGATGGTGTTCTCAGTTCTGTTTGCTTTACTTGTTGCAAATCTGACCCTCATCATGGTTATTCAGGCAGACTATTACCAAAACATGTCCATCAACAATCACACCATTGCTAAAGAATCAGAAACCGAACGTGGAACTATCTCAACCTATGACAATGTTGTTTTAGCGCAATCAGTTCTTCAGGAAGACGGAACTTATACGCGCGAATACCCTGCAGGTACCCTTGCTTCTCATGTCGTGGGATACGCGTCGGATACGTATGGCACCTCAGGTATTGAAGCTTCAGAAAATGACACCCTTAAAGGCTCCAGTAATTATGCCTCATGGATTGACGTTCTCAATTCCGCTACAGGGAACAATACAGCTGGCAATGATGTCAAGCTCACTCTAAACTCAACCATCCAGGAAGCAGCACAGCAAGCGCTTGAAGGATACAACGGCGCATGCGTTGTAATAGATCCCGAAACGGGAGCTATCCTTGCTATGGCATCCTCTCCTACCTATGATGCAGGAGATGTTGAGTCTATCTTATCGGGTGGCGGTGATTCTTCAGCGCTCTACAATCGTGCAACCCAGGCGCTCTATTCACCTGGCTCCACCTTTAAGATTGTTTCGCTTACTACCGCTCTTGAAAACAATGTAGCGACAGAGCAAAGCGTCTATTCTGCCCCTTCTACTCTGGAAATCGGCGGTGGCGAAATCACTAACTTCAATGGCGCTTCATATGGTGATATCACCCTTGAACGTGCAACAGAGCTTTCAGCTAACACGGTATTTGCTCAATTAGGAACCGAAATCGGCTCAGAGGGCTTAGTAAGCTCATCTGAAGAGTTTGGCTTTAATCAGGAAATCTCATTTGATTTACCCTTAGTCACTTCACTCATGCCCGATCCCAACGAAATGACTGAGTGGGAAACTGCCTGGGCATCTGCAGGAGAACCTGTCGGCGAACATGAAAGTCCCGCAGGCCCACAAGCAACAGTCCTTCAAATGGCTTTAGTTGGGTGCGCAATTGCCAACGATGGTGTCATTATGCAGCCCTATCTGGTTGATAGCGTCTACAATGCAGAAGGAACCAATAGTTATCGCGCCACCCCAAGCCAGCTCTATACCGCCTGCTCAAGTTCGATCGCAGAGCGTGTAAAGACTGTGCTTGAAGGCGTAGTAAACAACGGCACTGGTACTGCAGCTGCAGTTGATGGTGTACAGATAGCTGGTAAAACCGGTACTGCAGAAACAGGCAAGCCTAAAGACGATCGTTGGTTTGTAGGAATGGGACCAAGCGAAGACTGCTCAGTGGTCGTTGCTATTGTTTTAGAAGAAGCAGGGGAAGACCTCCCGGGTGGCGCTGCGGGACGTGCACAAAATGTATTAGAAACCGCATTGGAAGTCCAAGGAAGGTTATAAAAACTTCTTGAAAGCTCGTGAAAGCTTTCGAATGAACTAAAAGTTAACAGTGGAATGAGATATGCTTAGAAATTGGTTGTTAAGCATGGATCCAAAGGGAGAATAAACGTGGCTGGAAGCATGATTGGCAGAACCTTTAATAACCGATATAAACTAACCGAGCGGGTTGGCTTAGGTGGCATGGCTGAGGTATACCGTGCAGAAGATAACGTCTTGGGACGTACGGTTGCCGTAAAGGTTATGCTTCCCCAATATGCAGCGGACCCCACTTTCACGAAACGTTTTCGCCAAGAAGCAGCATCTGCTGCAAACTTACAGAGCCCCTATATCGTAAGCATCTATGACTGGGGCTTGGATGGCGAAACCTACTATATTGTCATGGAATTCTTGCGTGGCACCGATCTCAAGACAGCCATTAAAGAACGTGGTGCTATCAATCAACGCAAGGCTGCCGAAATTGGCTCTCAGGTTGCTCAGGCACTTTCAGTTGCTCACGCCGGTGGCATCATTCACCGCGACATCAAGCCTCAAAACATCATGATTCAGCCTGATGGCAATATCAAGGTGATGGATTTTGGCATCGCACGCGCAGGAGATGCAGGGCTCTCCCAAACCGCAACGGTTCTTGGTACGGCTCATTATGTTTCTCCAGAACAAGCACAAGGAAAAGAGCTTACCGGAGCAAGCGATATTTATTCATTGGGCGTAGTGCTCTACGAAGCAACTACGGGCAAACTTCCCTTTGATGGTCAAGATGCCGTAAGTGTTGCCGTTAAGCAGGTAAACGAACTTCCCGCTCCTCCAAGCACTATCAACCCCAATATCGATCCTGCACTCGAAGCCATCATTATGAAGGCAATGGAAAAGGATCCTGAGCGGCGTTTTAAAGATGCCTCAGAAATGCGTCATATCCTCAATGACTATTTAGCTGGTCGCCCGGTAAATCTAGGTGATGATATCAGTGGCCTTAAAACGCAAGTCATGGGCGGAGTTGCTCCCGTAAATGGAACTGCGGTCATGAACCCCGTTGGTGGAGCAAATGGCGATGCAGGACGCACTACCGTTAACAAGGCTTACGCCGCTGACGCTAACGATGAAGGTAAGAAAAAGAGCAAACGCAATGTAGTAATTGGCGTTGTTATTGCTTTACTTGCGGTAATCGGCATTGTTGCTGCCGCGATGGCTCTTGGAGGAAATCAAGAAATGGTCAATGTACCTGATGTCTCCAATAAGCCCATCGCCGAAGCACGAAGTGAATTACAAGCCGCTGGCTTTACGATAGGCACTGAAACCGAAGTGTATAACCCTGATGTTGAAGCAGGTAATGTTGTGAGTACCGATCCCGCCGCAGGAGTGCAAGCAGCGAAAGGATCCTCTGTCAATATAACCATTTCAAAGGGCACTGAACAGGTTACCGTGCCTGATCTGCGCGGCATGAGCGCCGATGAGGCGCAGCGTGTACTTGCCTCGTATGGTCTGAACGGCCAACAAGGCGACACGGTCTTTTCTGATGATGTTGAGGAAAACCGCGTTGCACAACAAGACACTGCCGCAGGAACTACCGCCTATAAGGGTGATACGATCACCTTCCATCTGTCAAAAGGCCCTGAAACCGCAAGCGTCCCTAACGTTCAAGGCTTAGACTTTGAAACTGCTCGTGATCGTCTTGAGGCTGCTGGATTTACCGTATCCCTCCAATGGCGCGACGATTCTGCTGCGGCAAATACCGTTATCAGGCAAAGCGTTACCGGCACCGCAAAGCTGGGTACCACTATCACCCTAACCATCTCTAACGGCCCTGCTGAAGAAGATGAAACCGATACAGGCAATACCGGTAATAACAACGGCGGAACAAGCGGCGACAACACGGGCGGTTCCACTGGCGGATCGGAGTCGGGTGGCTCTGGTAGTAATACCGGAGGGAGTACCTCAGGCGCGAACCAATAAATACACTACTTAGGGTCCTTAGTAAAAGCAATCGTCAAGACTAAGTGCTCTAGCAACATAGTTGACGCAAAAACAGCCCAGCCGTGGTAAA
>FR896056.1:13034-16980 GCA_000435475.1 Cryptobacterium sp. CAG:338
GTGGTAAAATGGCTGGGCTGTTTTGTTACGTATGATTTTCTTTTCAGGCACCTTTACGCTTTAGGAATCGTCGCTTCTCCAAGCAAACGTAATCAAAAGAGCACTTCAAACCAGGCTATTTGCCCCCGTAGCTCAGTGGATAGAGCGTCGGTTTCCTAAACCGTGCGTCGGAGGTTCGAGTCCTCTCGGGGGCGCCATTTTTTAAAGCATCACTCCAAGAGATTGTTCCCTCGGGCACTACCAAGACGCCTGCGCAGAATCTTTGTTCTATCAGAGAATTATTTCTCGTTCACTTCCATCAATATCGGCAATTTTTGCCTTACCTTCAGCTAAAGAGAAGAAGGTTAACCGTGGATCATCGCAATCTTCGTAGGTCTCGCCCAGTGCAGTCATGTGCTCGTAGCCCGCTTTGCGCACTTCGTCGCCCGCGGTATCAATCATACTTGCAACACCGGTTAGAATGACCCAACCATGGCCAGGCTTCCACGCAGAAAGTTCAAATTTCGGATTTGCTACCAACTGTTCATAGACATCTTTATTAGTGGCGGTACAAAACCACAAAGTATCTCCTTCGCGCATAGCAAAGCTAAACGGACGGACATGAGGCTGATCGCCTTCACAAGTTGCCAAATACCAAGCGGGCACCGACGTGAGATATTCGATCAATTCATCCATGGAACTACCCTTCCTTTAAAACCGAAATGCTACAGAACACCAAAAAAGCGTAACACGACATCTGTGACAACAACCAAAACAGTTCCACAGAGCAGGTATAAAAGTCCACCAAGATCGCGCTTAGCATAGGCTAAGTCTTTGAGACGCGTACGGTTTTCTCCCCCATGGTAGCAACGGGCATCCATCGCTAACGATAACGTCTCGGCATGACGAAAAGCACTTGTAAAGAGAGGGACAATCAAGGAAACCATTAACTGTATGGTGCTTTTTGTGCTGGTACTGAAATTTGCACCTCGGCTCACCTGAGCCCGATAGATCGTCCGAAGCTCGATAGCAAACTGAGGCAAAAAGCGAAGAGCAATACCCATAATCATTGAAAGCTCATGCGCGGGAAGTCCTATTCGAGAAAAAGGCTTTAACAACCGCTCGAAAGCATCGGTTAAATCGAGAGTCGTAGTTGCCAGAGTTAGTAAACTTACTCCCAGCAAAAGCATGGTTAAGCGTATTGCAATAAACAACGCTTGCTGCAAGCCGCCTTGACTGATGCAAATAATCCAAAACTGGAAATAGACTTCTCCACCCTGAACAAAAAAGATATTGAGCAAGGCGGTAAACACTACCAAGATTGCCAAGGGAGCAATCGAAACAAACGCCTGCCTAAGCGAAATGCGTGCAAATGCAAACATTCCTGCGGTAAAAATCGCTGCAATTGCTAAAGCAGGATAAGAACTCGCCGCAAACACCATCACCATAAACAAAAGCGACAAAAGCAGTTTCGCACGAGGATCCATACGATGGACAATAGAGTCTTTAGATATATAGCGACCGAAAACGGTTTGGATATCGAAAAGCGCCATAGTTATCGCCCCTCATCCTGAGAGGCCAAAAACTTTACTATTTCATCTGCAAGCGTTTCGGGCTCATAAAGCTTGGTGGGTAAATCGAATCCCAATTCACGAAGCTCATTCGCGAGACGCTGCGCATGAGGAATACCAAGTCCAATCTCACGCAGCTCTACCGCATGCGTGGTAAATAATTCTTCAGGAGAACCCAAAAAGGCAACTTCTCCTTCATGCATAACCAAAAGACGATCAGCTAAACGGGCAATGTCATTCATGTTATGAGAAACCATGACCACCGTAAGCCCGTGATGAGTGTGAAGGTCTTCGATTAAGGAAAGAAAATCGGCACGAGAAGCGGGATCTAGGCCAGCAACCGGTTCGTCTAATACAAGGGTTGTAGGACGCATGGCCAAAACGCCCGCAAACGCCACACGGCGTTGCTGACCGCCCGAAAGCTCGAAGGGCGACCTATCTGCCAATTGTTCATAATCAAGGCCTACAATAGCAAGTGCTTCTTTCACACGCATATCCACCTCATCGGAGGTAAGACCTAAATTACGTGGACCAAAAGCGACATCTTCAGCAACACTTGCCGCAAATAATTGATGTTCAGGGTATTGGAAAACCACCCCAATATCGCCTCTTGCCTGCGTGGCAACTTTTTTATCGGCAAGATCTTTGCCGTTCCACCACACTTTCCCCTCGGTAGGGCTCGCAAGTCCGTTCAGATGCTGAACTAACGTGGATTTTCCCGATCCTGTGTGTCCTGCGATCGCTAAAAACTCTCCATCGTGCAATTCAAAGGAAACGTTTCGTAGTGCATATTTCTGCTTCTCGCCTTCTTTTTTCTGTCGCTTTGAAAGCGGTACATAGCTGAAGCTTACTTGCTCGAATGTAATCGACACAGTTCCTCCTTCAGCGATGCAGTTTCAATATGAGTACCTATCGAAACACCCCGATCTTGCAGCAATCGAGACATTTGAGCAGCAAAAGGAATATCTAAATTTAAATCACGCAAAACTTCATCCTGCGTAAGAACCTCTTCTGGAGTTCCATCTAAGACGCAGCGACCCTCTTTCATCACCATTACTCGATCAGCTTCGGCTGCCTCTTCCATAAAATGCGTGATCATAATGATGGTAAGGCCCTGTTCGTGTAATTCCTTGCACACACGCATTAAACCGCGTCGACCACGAGGATCGAGCATGGCAGAAGCCTCATCGAGAACCAAAATTGAAGGTTCCATCGCAAGTACTCCCGCAATAGCGACGCGTTGTTTTTGGCCTCCTGAAAGCGCAGTGGTTTCGCGCTTACCTGCCGTCTGAAGACCCACTTGCTTCAATGCTGCATCAACACGTTGGCGAAGTTCGGGGTTTTCAGTCCCTAAATTTTCAGGGCCAAACGCAACATCGTTTTCCACCAAACTTGCTACGAGTTGGTCGTCGGGATTTTGAAATACCATGCCCGCAGTACTGCGAATAAGATACGTGTTTGCCGAATCACTTGTATCAAGCCCATCAACTTTGACTTTTCCTTTGTCGGGAATCAACAGCGCATTAATCAACTTAGAAAAGGTTGACTTTCCTGAGCCATTAGCTCCTAAAACGCAAACGAACTGACCTTTCTCTATCGATAGAGAAAGGTCAGAAAGAACATAGGTATTACCGGTATAGGTGAATGAAACATCAGTAAAGGAGATCATTTACCGCCCCTTTACCTGGTCTTTCTTTGGAGTAATAAGATTGGAAATCGACTTATAAATTATAAGGGTCAGCACCGCATTGATAAGACCCTTTAACAAGTTAAAAGGAATCAGAATCGGAATAATCATTGCGATAACCGCATCGAGGGGAACTCCTAACCACATCGGGGTAAGGATAAGATTACCCACAATTGCCGCAAGTGTTGCAGCAATAATGCTCAGTACCAACCCCGCAATAGCAACAGGATAGGTGCGCTTTTTGCGATACATCAATGCTGCAGGCAGAACAAAGCAGGTAACGCAAAGGATATTCATGAGTGCTCCTGTAAAGTCAGCCATGAGCAAGCCATGAATAATTGCAATTACGATTCCTACTGCAACGCCAGCACCTGGACCAAAGCCAAAGCCTACTACCATTGCAGGCATGTTTGAAGCATCAAACTTTAACCAAGTAACCCCTGGCAATAGCGGAAATTCAACAAAAGAAAGCAAAGCGCCAATTGCGCACATTAACGCCATAATTACCATCTGTTTGGTAGACCAAACATTGGTGTTCTTACTCGGCATATTCTGAGAGGGAGTAGCTGACACAAAAAACTCTTTTCTTACTATCAAAAGGAAACCGAAATCTTACAAAATCGAAAGCTGATCCACTAAGCGACGAGCTGCATCACGCACTGATAAGCCATCGATATCAATGGTTACATCCGCGTACTTTTCATAAAGA
>FR896056.1:17018-18519 GCA_000435475.1 Cryptobacterium sp. CAG:338
ATACAAATCACGCAAGCTCATTCCCATGCCATTTTTCATGACTACACCACGTTCATGCAGTCCACCAAGACGGCTTTCAAGCTCTTCGTAGGAAACGCGAAGGTATACCACGGTACCAATTGACTTTAAATGACTCATGGCTTCATCGGAATAGACCGCCGAACCACCGGTAGCTACAATAGCGCGGCTGGCGCTCAAAGTGCATAATACTTCGTTTTCAACTTCGATAAACCCGTCAGGGCCACAAGCATCAATGATTTTCTGCAACGTTTTATCAAGCTTACTCTGGATAAGTAAGTCTGCATCAATAAATTCATAGCCCAAAATCTTAGCGAGCACTACGCCAAGAGTGGACTTACCTGCACCTGGCATACCGATCAGGACGATGTTGTCTAGATTGTTAGACATCCTGTTCGTCCTCCTTCCATTTTTTGCGTTTAAATGCAACTATAGCACGTTTAGCTTCTACCCTCGGAGCAAGCAATTCATTTACGAGAATCGCGGCAAAAATAAGTATAAACCCAATCACCAACCGAGCCGTAAGCACTTCGCCATAGAGAAGCACCGAAAACACGACGCCGAAAACCGATTCCAAACTCAAGAATAGAGAGGCCTGCGCTGGAGGCACGTAAGCAAGTGAAACATTCTGAATACCAAAAGCAACTACCGAAGCAAACACGATCAAAAAGGCCATTTGCCCCACCACTTCGGGTGTAATAAGACTTATTGCTGGTGGCGTTTCAAAGAGTCCTCCCACACAAAGACCGAAAAGTCCTTCAAAAATAAACTGGAAAACGGTCAGAGTAAGTACGTCTCGTCCCCGAGAAAAACGAGAAACTAGCACAATATGAATAGCGAAAAGCAACGCACAAACCTGCGTAAGGCCTTCGCCAAGACCAAGCGTTAGCGTTTCTCCTGAAGTGCTTACCGCAACAAGCCAAATACCCATAACCGCAACAACGGCAGCCCCTACATTGCAAAATGAAGGACGCCTGTGCGCAACAACCCACCAGGCGAAAGGAACAATTACGCAGTACGTAGCAGTCAAAAATGCATTGATGCCCGGTGTGGTGTATTGCAAACCTATCGTCTGGGTAAGAAACGCCGAAAAATCGAAGAAGGCAAGAATGGCGCCCAGTCCAACCATTTTCCAAGAAAAATTACGGCGTACTCGTTTATGCAATATCACTAAAAGAAGCAAGCCTGCCAAAGTAAAGCGCACTCCAAGCAAAAGCGCAGGAGGTACGACTTCCACCACATTTTTCATTACAACAAAACTGAAGCCCCAGATAATTGTTGCAAGAATAAGAAGGGCTTTATAAACATTTGCGGGTATGTCGGCAAGGGCAATCACAGCGGCCTATTATATCCAAGCCGTCCCTAAAATGCTTCAAAAATATACCCCGAATGCGGGAATGAGTTCCGCCGCTCCGCGAATGCACGTTCAGGCGTGCCTCGGTGTCCTGGTGCGCTTCCTTATAGCATGCACCCCTTGCCAAGC
>FR896057.1:0-14325 GCA_000435475.1 Cryptobacterium sp. CAG:338
ACCCTAAGAGCAAACCACCCGCTATGCGGGTGGTGCTGATTGCTTACGATGCGTTTTATTTCTTGTTTGGTTGAGGTGCAGTATGAGAAAGATTGTTCCAGCTTGATTAATGTGCGGAATGAGGAAGATAGTTTCAACTTGATTAATGCGCGATAAGAGAAATGCGATTTTACTTTTGTAGCAAAGTGATATGAGGAGCAAGGTTTCGAGATGATATGTGAGCAATGTAAACATATGATTGCGGTTAATCGGATGAGCGATATGAGAAACATGGTTGCTTTTTGAGAGATTCCTTTCCTTTCTTTGTTTAGTTTTTGATTGCTTTATGTGAATTAGCTTTTCGCTAAAGTTCACGATTATGTGAATTGCGCCCGTCATTATTGAGGTAACGAAAGGAGGCGGGCGTGAAGAAAAGCGTTCTTTTGGTTGGATTTGCATTTGGAATAGCTTGCGCTGTTTGTATTGCTTTGTATGCTTCAATGGTTCAGCAAGAAGCGGATTCAGCTCGTGCTGAGGCTATGGAGCGTTATGGTGGCGAACAAGTTGAAGTTCTTGTTGCTACAAAAGATATATTTCCCGGAGAAACTCTTACTTCTTCAAACACCACAATGAAAACTTGGCTTTCAGATCTATTGCCAGAAGAATGTGTGACGAATTTCGATGAAGTAAAAGGATTGCAGGTTTCCTCATTAGTTATTTCCGGTGAAGCGATTTCTACTAAGCGTTTTAGTAGTGAAACTACTCCGTTAAATGTTCCAGAAGGGTGTGTCGCTCTCTCTGTTCCGGCGGAAGATGTCCAGGCGGTAGGAGGAGCTCTTACTGCGGGGATGTTAGTTGACGTATATGCGACGGGATCAGAAACAGCGCGAATTGGGGATGGCTTATTGGTACTTGCAACCAATGTGGAAGCTAGTGAGGGTGGAAATGCAAAAGTTAGTTGGGTAACGCTTGCGGTGCCACTTGAACAATCTCAGGAATTCGTAACTGCATCTCAATCTATGGAAATTTACTTTACGCTGCCTTCTTCTGAAGAAACATTGGACAACTCAGATGGATCTGAAGACGCAAGCGAGGCGCAGCAATGAATAATGAAGTGACTTTATGTTTAGATTCCGAATCTCTAAAACATCCAGAGGTAATCGGCTTGCCAGATGAGAACCTGCTTGCTCAGCCATGGCTTACTTTGTACTCTGATGCATTTGAAGCAAGAAAGAGCTTATCAATAGGTGATACAAAAACTCTGGTATGGGTTATTTCTTGCGATTCGATGGAGGGCATTAACCTTGCGGCTGCTCTCAAAATGGATAGTGAGTTACTGGATGTTTGGTATGTGACTTTTGAACAATCAGGCTCGATCGTGGGGCGTTGCGAAGCGGCAGGAATTGGGGTAATACGGGGAAGCCACGAATTTGTGAAAGCTTATACCAAGGCCAAACAACGGTTTAGAGATTCTTGCATAAACAATAGTAGCGAAGATATTGAATTAGAAGCTCTTCATGAAAGCCAATATTCGGATTCTTTGTCATCTCTAAATAGTCTCGATAGCGCAAGAAAACAGGATGTATATACAAAAGAGGCATTCGGTCCATTGGGTTTGGATGCGCAGGTCGTTGGGGAGCTTGAAAAAAATCCTAATATCGGAATCTGGTCCAGTGACACTTGTACTAGCGACGGTATCACTCAAAACCAAAAAGAAGGTTTGAAGAATAACAAGTCTTCAAAGGGGCCTCAAATTATTGAAGGTAAGCCGCTACAAATTAAGAGCGCTCAAGAAACAACCCCATTGAGTTCCCTCGCTATAGAAGAGCCTCTTCTTAACTTATCTCGGTTTAAAAAGGCTTCATCTGCGAAAAAGACAGCTTTTAGTTTGGCGGTTGTAAGTGGTAGTGGAGGATCGGGAAAAAGCACAATAGCGCTCTGTTCTGCGCTCATATATCAGGATCTTGGCTATAGAACGCTTTTACTTGATGCCGATTTGCAGTTTGGAGATATGGCATACATGTTAGGGCGCGATAATGCGATTTCGCTTGCCGATGTTATTGAGGAGCCAGAAAGAATCGCTCAAGTATCACCTGAAGACGGGCTGCCTGCAGTTATTGCTGCACCAGAACGTTTAGAGCAGTCAGAGTTGATCGTGTCTCATATGGCGGAAATAGTTGAGTTCGTAAAAGGGTACTTTGATGTAGTGGTGCTTAATACGGGTTCTTTTTGGACGGAACAGCATGCTCAAATTATTGAATCAGTAGATAAAACTTTATTTGTAATAGATCAACGCCCTTCTTCGGTTCGAGCTTGTTCACGAGCTCTTGCACTGTGCTCTCGTTGTGGCATTGCAATTCAGCCTTTTGCGTACGCTCTGAATTTTTGTTCGCGTCATGCTCTTTTGACTCCTCTTGATATTTCGTGTGCTATGCAGGGAATTTCGGTTCAGGAGATTAAGGATGGAGGTAGAGAGGTTGGAGAATTGCTAGGAGCAAGTTTGCCAAAAGAGCTTCTCTCAACGAAAAGCGCATTTATTCAAAGTGTACGTGAACTTTGCGTTTCTTTTTTGCCAGAAGGAGATAAAGAACGCTTCCAGGAACAGTTAGCTCTAGAGAAGTCGCAACGAAAAACTAATCCATTCTCAAGCTTGCGAAAAAGGAGAGTGGCATGTCTTTAATTCAAAGAGCAGCGTATGCTGGCCAATCTCCTTTGACGATTCATAATGAGGGTTTGGCTCAGATTTTAGAAATGTTGCGAAATCGAGTATCGGAAATTATCCCTTCAGTAGAAGCTGCAAGATTGATTTCTCTCAATCCAAGGCAAGCTCGTAGCGAATTGCGTCTTGCGTGTGAGCAAGTATTACGAGAAGAACCATGGCTCATTAAAAAGCCTCTAACGGTCGAAGGGTTAATTGAGCGGTATTTGGATGACGTGTTTGGGCTCGGTCCTCTTGAAGAAATGCTAGCCGATGAAACAATCACAGAAATAATGGTTAACGGTTCTCAATCACTTTATTTTGAGCGAGAAGGAAAACTGCAAAGAGCGTCTCAAGCGTTTGGAGACGACGGGCAGGTCTATACGCTTATAGACCGTATCATTGGACCTTTAGGAAGACGGATTGATGAGTCATCTCCTATGGTTAATGCGCGTTTGCCACAAGGGCATCGCGTGAATGCAATCATTCCGCCTCTAGCTATCGATGGTCCTACAGTGACAATTCGAAAATTTAGATCTCACGCATTTTCCTTATCAGAGATGCGTAAATTAGGTTCCTTTGATGAACAGATAGAGCAGTTTCTTGAATGGGCGGTCTTGAGAAGGTGTAACATTGCGGTTTCTGGAGGCACAGGTAGTGGAAAAACAACGCTTCTTAATGCGCTTTCGGCGATAATTCCCTTTTCGGAACGCATTGTGACAGTTGAGGATTCTGCCGAATTACGTTTTCACGAGCATCCTCATGTGGTTCGTTTAGAAGCGCGTCCCCAAAGTGCTGAAGGAGTAGGCGAGGTTACCATTCGTGATTTAGTGGTTAATTCCTTGCGAATGCGTCCAGATCGAATTGTGGTTGGGGAGTGTCGTGGGGCAGAAGCCCTCGATATGTTGCAGGCTATGTCGACGGGACATGATGGATCGCTTACAACACTTCATGCAAATTCTCCCCAAGAAACAGTATCGCGATTGGCAACGATGGTTCGCTATGGGGCAGAGTTGCCTGTAAGCGTCATTGAAGCTCAAATAGCAACCGCGATAGATGTGGTGGTCCAAACAACTCGATATCCAGATGGTTCGAGAGGAATTTGTGAAATAGCGGGGTTTAGCTGGAGCGAAGAAAAGTTACGTTGTCTTGTTGATCAATATTATGTTCGAGATTTTGTTACAGGAGAATGCGAATGGCGTAGCTATCCTGCCTGGTTGGACGACCTGCCTTATTTGGGAATTGCGACGGGCGAGGAGGTCGAACAGTGGAAACGCAAATGATGCTTCTCTTAGGATCGCTTCTGTGTGCTTTAGTGGGTGGTTTTCTTGTTTTGTTAGCATTGCAGGAACGTATTGTAAAAGTGTTGCGAAATCAGAAGGTGCAGAACAGATCAGGGGTAGACGGGTCTCTTTTCGCTTCGCTTTTACGACATGGAATACCGTTTTTATTGAAACTCTCTCGGAAGCTTCTTTTGATTTCCCCTATAAAGCGTTATGGGGAAACTATTCAAAGGGCACTTAGGGGCAAATATGGAAATATGCCTGTTGAGGCTATTATTTCCCTTCTGGTGGCGTCAACGGTAGTTATTTCTTGCTTTGGTGTTTTGTTGTCAAGCTCAATGGTGTGTGGGATTGCTTTAGGAGTGTGCCTGTGGCTTTCGATTGGCCTTTGGGCGGGGCATCGATGTGATTTAGAGCGTGAGCAGCTACGTGAAGCTATTCCTGAAGCACTGCAATCGATGAAAGCCTGTTTTCAGGTTGGTTATACCCTTATACAAACTATAAGCGAGGTAAGAAAAAGTCTTTCAGGACCCTTAGGCGAACTCTTTCATGAAGTTGAAGGAGTTCTTAAAACGGGTGGAAATCCCGAAGACGCCTTGGCTGTTTTGAAGAATAAAGCAGATGAACCCGAGTTGGTTTTTCTTGCTACAGCATTAGAGATTCAACATAAAACCGGCAGCAGTATGCAGCAAGTTTTAGAAATAACCCGTCAATCGGTTTCTGATGAAATAGAACTCAAACGTACTCTAAAAACTCAAACCGCCCAGGCAAAACTTTCTGCACAGATAGTTACTATCATGCCTTTTGCTCTTATAGGAATTTTCTCACTGGTGTCACCTGGATTCTTAGATCCATTTTTTGAAAGCATGATTGGAATATGCCTTTTGTTGGTGGCATTAGGTATGCAGCTACTTGGGATTTCTCTGGTGAGGCGTTTGCTTAAAGTCGAGGTGGCGTAGATGGGTGAGACATTAGGATTATTTGCTACGGTGTGCGCTTTTATTTCGGGAAGTATCCTCGGTAGTGCAGCGTTTAGCGGTTATAAAACGTCGCGTCACAAAAATATGATGAAAGTACTTTTAGGGTCTTCGTCGATTGCGGATGCATTGTCGATTTCTTTGGAATCGCAAGGCATGAATCACCGCATCCTGGTTTACGTCATTGAGTTGAGTCGTCGAGAAAACGCTCTACCAAATGGACTGGTTTCTCTTTTGGCGACGAATTGGACTT
Organism: Cryptobacterium sp. CAG:338; assembly: GCA_000435475.1. Lineage (GTDB taxonomy): Bacteria > Actinomycetota > Coriobacteriia > Coriobacteriales > Eggerthellaceae > Anaerotardibacter. Next base: position 5,191 of record FR896057.1, read on the forward strand.
CTTGCGAAAAACAATTAAGACAGGCTGGTTTGGATAGTTTCGTTTCCCGCAAAGGCGTAGCAGCGGCACGGTTTCGATTGATGCTTTTCGGAGGAATTGTTGGTGCATTGCTGGGGACTTTCTTGAGCTCGCTTATGACTTTAATTGGGTTGATATTTGGGGGAATAGGAGGGGTAACTGCAGTATCAAGGGCGTTGAAGCAGGAGGCACAAAGTAGATCGTTTGTTGCCGAAAAACATCTATCTCAAATGATCGAGGTGATAATTTTGGGGCTTAAGAGCGGCATGACGTTCGATAGGGCGCTCAGCTTGTTTTATAGCAATTTCGATGGCGCATTGAGCTCATCTCTGGCATTGGCGCAGAGCCAATGGACTCATGGGCTGATTGATCGAAGTGAGGGATTACGTGCGCTTGCGCGTTCGTATGATTCGGTTTTATTCGAACGTCTTGCTGAGAACATCATTCGGTCGTTGCGCTTCGGAACATCGCTTGCTGTGAATTTGAGTTTACTGGCAAGTGAGGCACGTGCGGTTCGTAAGGCAAAGCTTGAAGAAAAAGTTGCTAAGGCGCCGGTAAAGATGCTTTTACCAGTAGGAACACTCATTCTCCCTGCAATGCTAATTCTCATAATGGGCCCAATAATGCTTGATCTAATGGAAGGTTTTTAGTGGCTTTTGACAGGTGAGGTAAAGCGTCATTTTAGCCTAGCAGTTTGCCTTGCTTTGATAGGAGCTTGGAAGTCGATCGTAGGAAAAGAGGTGCGCTATGAAAAGGAACGTAGGAAGAGGTAACGGGAAAAACTCAAGGGACAAATCATTGGTAGGCATGGTGTGGCGCTGTCGAAAAGATCTGCGCGTTTACCCAGGTCAGGGGACAACTGAGTACGCAATTTTGGTAGGTGTATTGGTTGTGATTGCTATTCTTGCGATTACGGTTTTTAGACCTAAGTTGCAAGAACTGTGGGATGCGATCGCTTCGGGTATCAATAGTTTGTAGGTCTTTGCAGGGCGGTAGCTGATGGGAAAGTTTCGAAGCAAAACGAAAGACGCAATAAAAGCCTCGAGCAATGCGGGACAGTCAACCGTTGAGTATGCCGTTATTTTTGCTGGCTTCCTTGCGTTGATTATTGGACTTGGAGCAGTATGGCGCCTTTTCGAAACGGGTCTTGTACTTGAGCATGCCCTTCAGTCTGCCTCTCATCATTTGCAGCAAGTGGCTGAAGGAGCTTGGTTGGATGTGTTTCTGTACTGAGAGAGTGCCTGGATAGGCATCTTTCTGTTCCGAGAAGGTGCTTGATCAGATGTGCTTTCGTTCTGGATGGAGGGAATGGAAACAAAACAAAAGCGCGGGGTTTAATTTTGTCGTGGTGGGATTAGGTCAATAAAAGGTGGTGGTCAAAGTATGCGGGGATTATCTTTAAAGCATGAGAGCGGACAGGCGGCGGTAGAATGTGCTTTCTTAATCCCCGTCGTGCTTTTGCTGCTGATGTTATTGATACAACCAGGCATTATCTTATATAACCATACTGTTATGAAAGCTGCGGCAAGTGAAGGGTGTCGTCTTCTTGCAACGAAAAACGATGCCTCGACAGATCAAAGTTCGTACGAGGATTCAATTCGGCGTCATTTAGGGTCTATTCCGCAGCAGGAAAACTTTCATGTTCACCAATCTGGCTGCTCATGGTCTATTACTCTTGAGGGCAACGAAGAAAGCGATTCGGTTAAAGTCTCAATAGAAAATCAGCTAGAACTTCTACCGTTTTTTGATTTTGCAGCTCAAGCAATGGGTCTCACAAACGCTTCAGGGTATTTTGTCCAGCGAGTTGAAGTTCAGAGAGAAACATACAGTAGCTGGATAAAAGAAAGCGAAGATGGAATTAACCCTAATGGCTGGGTTCATCGTGATGATGGACTGTTGGAGGGGGTTAGCTGAAATGAGCACCTCGAGTACTTCTTCACTTTTCTGGAACAAAGAGACCGACCAGGGCTTTTCTACGGTAGGAATGGTTCTTGCTCTGTTAATTTCTCTAGCTTTGTTGTTTACTTGCGCAAAAGTGTATGAGGTAAACACGGTTTCCGCCCGTGTTCAAGAAACTGCAGATGCGGCAGTACTTGCTGCAGAAAATACAGTTGGAGAATTCTATATTGTAGTTACCGTATGCGATGCAATAACCTTTACGCTTTCGCTTACTTCTTTGGTGGTTTTAGCAATTGGGGTTGTTTGTGCCTGCATCCCGCCAACTGCAACTTTGTCGAAAGGACTCTTGGATGCTTCGGTAAAAATAGGAAAAGCACGTGATTCGTTTTATGAATCGGCACAAAATTCACTTGAAACATTACAGAAAGCACTTCCCTTTATTGCCACTGCAAAAGCGCAGGAGGTTCTCTTGGCGAATTCAGCAGAAGGGAAATCTCATTATTACGGCATTGTTGTTTTGGCACCCTGGGAGGGAACTGCAGGAGAGCCGCTTGTTTTTGAAAAATCGACCCAGGCTCAAAACTCTGCCCAAGAAAAGCATCAGACCTTAGTAGATCAAGCAGAAAAAGCGGAAGAAGCAGCTCAGCAAGCAAATGAATGGAAAGAAAAGGCTTATATTCACGATTCTGGAAGCAAAAGCGAATACTGTATGTACGAAAGAGCAGCAAGTCTTGCCGATATGAGTGGGGTCGACAATCCGTACTTTTCTTCAATCGATACGTGGTCTTTTCAGGCGGCATTATTGCGCTCTCAGCAGTATTACAAAGTTCGTTATGAAATTGAACAGCCACAGGGATCTTCGATTGATGAACAGTCTAATTCAGCGTTGAGAAAGAATTTCTATGCCTTTGCCGTAAAAACGGTGGGAGAAGGATACGTTCATGAAACCGACGATTTGTTTGAAGCGTCATTTCCTACACTTCCAAAAAATACGGATGAAATGCGTTTAACCTCTCTTTATAGTGATGCAATTTATCCTAAAACGCAAAACGAACAAGGACTGTTTTCTCTTCATGCATGGGAAGGCTGTCCTGGATGCTCGGGTCAAACAAGGGTAGGTACTGGATCAATTAAGGAAATGGACGGGAGCGGAGCATACACAACTTGCTCCTATTGCAAATTTAGTGCAAGCAGCATGGGAAAGGTGGCGGCTGCTTCTTCGAATATTGAAAACGGATTCGAATATCACTACAACGAGGTAGCCCGTGCTGCTGAAGAATATGAAAAGGCACGTCTTAAGCTTGATCCTTTAAGTCAGAGTATCAAGGATACTGCGCAAGGATTATTTGACACTATTTTTGAAGGAATTTCTGAGGTTAGTGCTAAAAGATTAAAAATTCTTCCTCCTGGACATTGGGGTGCTATCGCGCTTGTGGTTGATCTTTCTGCGCCTTCTTCGCGGTTTGTTTCTACCTTTGCGGGAAGTGAAGACGTGAGCATGCTTGGTGCGCGAGCTGCGCTTTCTGCTTCCACGCTTGTTCGTGAATCTTCGGATGAAGGGAAGAACACCATAACATCATTTCTTGACGGCATTGATTCGCAGAATGCTGCAGTTGGCACAGCGCGTGTTGTTTTGGATTTGTGGTCGGGTTTATTAGAGGTATATGCAGACGGGCACGAAGCGATGCGTTCTGCGATAGAGCAGGCGCTCAATGCAATTCCACTCGCAAGTGCAAGCGGGCTTGGAACTTGGGCTGCGGATACTTTTGAGCAGCGAATAGATGAAGTTGGATTTTCTCCTCCTGATTTACTGGCAAGAAAAGCGGCCTTAGTAAATTCGACACATGTTCTTTCGGCTGATGATTCCTCTTTTTCGGTGCAGCTTCTGTCGATGAAAAATACTGCTATTAACTACGGCGAGGGTGGGATTAATGGAGCGGTTTCGGCTGCAGAAACTTTAGCCTCTTCGGTTGTTGATGCGCTAAGTGCTGAGTTTGAGATTGCAACCATTGTCCTTCTTGAAGGAAAAGTCGAAATACCCATTACTGTTTCGCTGCCTTCAGGGATTACGGGTAGTTTATCGAGTGCTTTTCAGGAGGGATTGGATCAGCTTTATTCGGTTGCTGCCTCATGGACGGGGGTACGGCAATGGAGATAAAGCGAAAATGCGCTCTTACAAACAGGGAAGATCGCGGTCAAATGACTATTGAATTTGTAGTAGCTTTTCCTGCTGCTTTAATAATTGGTCTTATTGTAATTAATGCATTGCTGTTCTTTTCAGAATGTGCATCATTTGATCGCTCATTTCGGTCGCTCGTTTGCACCTATGCGCCTTCCCCTTCCTACGAACAGGAGATTGGTCAAACTTGTGCGTTGATTTCCGAGTCTTTAAAAAACGAATTTTCTGCAGAGCATTTACAGGTGCAGGTTACTTCTCGGGGAGTTTCAGGAGAACTCGTTACCTTCGAAGGCAAGCTTGATTTTACTCCCACGCTTTTTGGAAAGGGAATCTTGTCAGGCGTGTTTGGAGTTTCGTTCCCGTCTTTGACCCACACCGAGTCACTGGTAGTCGATGTATATAAACCGGGAGTTCTGTTATGAGAGCTACTTTAAAACGCAGTCAACGTCAAAAGCTGCGGAAGGAATTGCAAAATCGCGTTCGTTCAGGGGAGTATTCCTTTGAGCAAAAAGAGGCAGATTACGCCCAACCTTCAGGACGAAAACAAAAGGAGCAACTTTTATTTCCTCGGGCAAAACCCATACTTGCTGGGTTCTTGATAGCGATAATTGTCCTGTCGTTATCTGCGTTTTTCAATTCTGAACCAGGCGTACTTCAGATAGGTACGACAGGAATACTTGATGCTTTTAGTGTTTCTCAAGGAAATGATTCCGCTAGTGATGTAGGTGCCCTGGATAGCAATGTGTCGTGGCAGGGTCATTTTTCTAATGATCTCCCCGATGGATTTGACGAAGAAATTGGTCTCAGTGGTACCTCAATGGCGGTATCAAACGATGGAAGAACAGTTGGCTATTCCGTTGAGGGGTCGATCGGTGAAACTATGGCAGAAATCAAGAAGCACCTAGAAGAAAAAGGTTGGAGTTACGTACCAAGCGGGCAAGAATCTGTTGCTACTTTTGCAAAAGATACGGGAACTTTTTGTTGGCTTGCAGTTACGTGTACTTCGGTGGAGGCAGAAACTTCGGTCGTTTTGGTTTACGAAGAAAATCCCGTGAATCAGGCTACGGAATAGAAACAAAGAAGGCTACGGAATAGAAGCAAAGAATGTCGTGGATTGGTGCAATTAGGGGCTTATTCTTGGGGTTCCTAGAAGGATTGATGTGCTGCTTCTGCTGAATCTCGAGCATAGATCTGTCCTATAAGGTTTTCTTTGTCTGTAAAAGCTGAGGACGAAGAACGTATAGGGATGCATTATGGAATTAAAACCAATGGATTAAAAAAGGTGAGGGTAATGATAAATAGGATGACTTCAGAGTCGAATTCTAGGTTTATTAAAAAGTCGTGTTTGGTATCTATGAATGAAATAGAGCAGACATTAAGCGGCAAAACGAAACCGTACGAAAAGGTGAATAAAGGATCTCCGATCAGTACTTTTAATAGTGTTTCTATCAATAGCGATGCCGCTTACTGTTTAGGGAACCTTATTATTGCGACACGTTTTAGGGATCGTCTTTTGGGGTTTCTGGCAAAAAGACCAAAGGAATGCACCCTGCTCATTTCTCCCTGTAATGCCATTCATACTTTCGGAATAAAGGGAAATCTTGATATCGCATTTTTTGATGACCAAGGCAAGGTGCTCTTAGCGCAGCGTAATATTCCTCCAGGAAAAATAATCCGATGTTTGAAGGCGAGAGGAGTTTTAGAAAAATTTTCCCATATTGATAAGCAGTGGTTTTGCGAAGGAGATGAGGTGAAAGTGTATGTTTGAAGAGATGGTTGGTAAATCGGAAAATCAAAAGGTGAATTTAGATCATTTGCAAAATAATACTGCAAGCATGACTTGTGATGCCGACGTTCTAGACGGGCTAAAAAGTGGAATTAAAGAGTGCCCCATATGTCATGCACGCTGCTTTGCTGATATGGATGTCTGCTATGGATGTCTGCATGTGTTCTCGGCAGAAGAAAACTGCGCTGCAAAGGCAAAGATTGAGTCTGAAGTTCGCAAAGAATTAGGAGAAGACTTCAAGGATCAGACCAGATTTAAAAATCAAATTAAGAGAAGCGAGCAGATTGATCGTGAAGATCAAATTACCTCTCAAGGTTTGGCGTCCTCTAAAGAAAAAGCACCATCTTCTTCGGAGAATCAGATGGTGCTTACTTCGACTGATCGGATCAAAAATACTGACTTGTTCGAAATTGTAATTAAAGTAAAACTTCCGGAGGGAGGTAATTATTCAGCATCCTTATCAAGCAAAAACGAATCAACCGCTTCTTCGATTGCCTCAGTGGTTCCAGAAATGGTTTCGCTAAAGCGAATGGGGAGCGAGTCAAGTTCAGCCAAGCCTCGAGGGATATTGTGACAATGCGCCTCATCGGCAATGAGTTCGTTAAGCTCGCATCCGCTCAATGAAGCAACTTGCTCGGGAAGATTTTCTCCTGGTTTGAGGTTGTGTAAAGCGCGGTAAACGTTTTCTCCGAATTTAGCCCAATGCGCAGTGGAGGCAATCAGGACAGGATTTTCTCCTCGAAGCTGCTCAGCAACTTTGTATGCCACGGCGGTATGGGGGTCGATTAGGAAGTTATATGCATCGTGGACTTCTTTAATAGTGCGTAAGCAGGTTTCGCTGTCGACTGCTTCTGCTTTGAAGTCAGATTGAAGTTTGTTGCGGGTTTCTTCGTCGATAGTGAAAGTCTTTTTGGCTTTAAGCTGTTCCATCCAAGTAGCAATCAGATCTGCATTTCTGCCGCTTAATTCAAACAGCTGGCGTTCGACATTAGATGACACCAGGATGTCCATTGAGGGTGAAGGGGTAAGTACAAACTGGCGATCCGCAATGTCGTAAGTACCTGAATTGATGAAGTCGGTTAAAACTCGATTCTCGTTACTCGCACAGAAAAGTGTTCCTAAGGGAGTGCCTAATTGTTTTGCGTACCAAGCTGCCAAAATATTGCCAAAGTTGCCTGTTGGTACACAGACATCCAGAAGCTGGCCTGCTTCTAATTTTCCTTGCGCAACGAGTTCGGCATAGCTTGAGACATAGTAAACAACCTGGGGAAGGAGGCGACCCCAATTAATAGAATTAGCACTTGAAAGAGCAACAGCATGGTTATCCATGAGCTGTTTTGCAAAGATCTCGTCGTTAAAGACATTCTTTGCACCTGTTTGACAATCGTCAAAGTTGCCAGTAACCGCCCAAACCATGACGTTGTCGCCAAGCTGGGTTGCCATTTGCTTGTATTGAATATCGCTTACGCCGCCATCGGGATACATCACGGCAATCTTAATACCATCCTTGTCGCGGAAACCCTCCAATGCGGCCTTTCCTGTGTCTCCTGAGGTGGCAACAAGGATTAAGAAAGTGTTGTTGAGTTTTCCCTGCTCACGTAATTGTGCTGCACTGGCGCTAAAGAAATAGGGTAAGCATTGAAGTGCCATATCCTTAAATGCGCTTGTGGGGCCATGCCAAAGTTCAAGAATGTGGGTAGATTCATTAAGGGAAGTAATTGGGCAGATGGCACTATCGTCGAATCGATCACCGTAGGTAGAATCCATTAGCTGATCAATTGTTTCTTCTGGAAGATCGATACCGAAAGCGCGGTACAGATAAGCTGCACGTTTTGCGTAGGGAAAATCGGTAAGAGAAAGTATTTCATCGAGACTTAAATGAGGCAGAGTTTCTGGGACAAATAAGCCTCCACCATTTGCAAGACCTTTCACAACAGCTTCAGTAAACGTTACGGGGGTTTCGCATTTTCCGCGAGTATCAATGTAGCGATTAGTAACCATAAATCCAACTTTCATGAGTATGTGTTGCTGCATCAGTATACTATGTATATAAGAGAGTTTTTGTTACATCGGCGTATCGATCGGGAAGGGGGAGTTGTGGAAAAGGTTTCCATGTCCCACGAAGATTATCTTGAAGCTATTGTGATGCTAGGGGGTAGTCAAACCCAATCTGTGCGCTCGGTTGATATCGCGACAAAAATGGGAGTTTCGAAAGCTTCAGTATCTAAAGCGGTAACAAGTTTAAAGAACTCAGGTATGCTTGAGCAGCCTTATTACGGAGATATCACCCTTACTGAAGATGGCTACAAATATGGATGTGCGGTCTTAAAGCGACATGAAATGCTTACGCGCTTTCTTGTTGAAAAGGTTGGCTTATCTGAAGAGGTTGCCGAAGACGAGGCATGCCAGATGGAACATGCAATTAGCGATGAATCGTTTAAAAAATGGTTAGTCTACTTCGAGAGAATTGGTTTATAGCGAGCATTCTTTGAAGTTAAGCATTTAAACGCTGCTCTTATCTTGGTGTGTGCTATTATACGAACAAATGTTTGATAAGAGGAGTTAGCAATACATGCATCACACACCGCAAAAGCGCATCATTTTAGGCATCGATCCTGGTCTTGCCCATACTGGCTGGGGTGTTGTCGCTCAACAAGGTGCTCGGTTAGCGTGTATGGCGTATGGGTGCATTGAAACTCGTTCCAGTCAGCAATTACCCGATCGTCTTTTTAAGATTTACAGTCAAATATCCGCAGTTGTGGCGCGCTATCAGCCGAGTTGTGTCAGTATCGAAACTGTTTGGTTTGGAACTAACACCACAAGCGCCTTTGCCACAGGTCAAGCGCGTGGAGCAGCATTGGCAGCATGTGCGTCAACAGTTACGCATTTTGGTGAATATTCACCTAAACAAATCAAGTTAGCTATTGTCGGTACTGGTTCAGCTGACAAAGCGCAAGTGGAATATATGGTGCAGCATCTTTTGGGTTTGGAGTCAAAGCCTGAACCAGATCATGCTGCAGATGCCTTAGCGGCAGCAATTTGTTTTGCGAATTACGATCTTGCTTCATTTGGAAAGGCGGATGCCTTATGATTGCGTGTTTAAAAGGAACTTTGATTGCAACTTCGCTCGATGCGGCGGTAATTGATGTTCAAGGTGTCGGCTATCAAGTGCTTATGGCAAGCAAGAGTTTAGCGCGGTTGGGTATGCCTGGCGACACGGTTCGGGTGCTTACTCATTTGCAAATTCGAGACG
>FR896057.1:14345-28648 GCA_000435475.1 Cryptobacterium sp. CAG:338
GACGCTCTTGTTCTTTATGGGTTTTTAAACCAAGAGGAAAAAGACTTGTTTTTGCGTCTAGTTTCGGTTTCCAGCGTTGGGCCGAAGGTGGCTTTAGCGGTGCTTTCCACTTTTGATCCCGGGGATGCAATTGCGGCAATTGTTTCGCAAGATCTTTCTGCAATACAGCGGGTTCCAGGGGTCGGGAAAAAAATGGCTTCCCGCATCGTCCTTGAACTTAAGGAGTCATTTGCTGGAGAAGGGCAACCTCGTGGCTCAGAAGTGTTTCAGCAGGCGCTCAACACCAAGAAAGCAGTTTTGGAGGCTTTGCTTTCTATGGGGTTTACTTCAGAAGAAGCGGGTCTTTCTCTTAAAGGGGCTCCCGAAGAAGCATCGGAGACGGTACTATTGCAATATGCCCTCAAGCGCTTGGGAAAGTAAAGCTGCTTGAAATTAATTAGCAAATGTTGAACGATAGATGTTGATTGGTGAATGCTCAACAGAACACTAGATGTTAATTGATAAATGCCAAACAACAAATATCAAATGGCAAATGTTTGGATAAATACGTGGCAAATGAATTTGAAATAGAAAGTGCATTATTTGAGGCATCAATGCCTTCGGTCTTCGATGGGAAGCAGGAGGCTTCTGCGGAAGGGGTAGCGAAGCAAGACCCTTCAACGCGTGCTTGCTCAGTTTCTCTTATCGAAGATGATCTTGTGCTTGATCGCAGCCTTCGACCGACCCATTTGAAAGATTATTTGGGTCAAACAAAGGTAAAGGAAAGCTTGTCTATCCTGATCGAAGCGGCACGTGCGCGTCATGATGTGGTTGATCATATTTTATTCTCGGGTCCTCCTGGGCTTGGTAAAACCACCTTGGCAAGCGTTGTGGCAAACGAATTAGGCGTTCGTATTAAAACTACGAGTGGTCCAGCGATCGAACGGACAGGTGATCTTGCAGCTATTCTTACCAATCTTGAAGAGGGTGATGTGCTCTTTATTGATGAGATCCATCGCTTAAATCGCATGGTTGAAGAAGTTCTCTATCCTGCATTGGAAGATTTTGCATTAGACATTGTGGTGGGCAAGGGGCCTGCTGCTCGTTCAATTCGCCTTGATTTGCCGCACTTTACTCTTATTGGAGCAACCACGAGAACAGGGCTTTTGACGGGTCCTCTTCGTGACCGTTTTGGTATTTCGTTTCGCCTGAATTACTATACGCCTGAAGAGCTTGCGCTCATTGTTCGAAGATCTGCTCAAATTCTAGAGGTGGATATTCTGGAAGAGGGGGCTTTAGAAATTGCTCGAAGAAGCAGAGGAACCCCTCGTTTGGCAAATAGGCTTTTGAAACGCGTTAGGGACTGGGCACAAGTTAAAGGGATTAGCCCTATTGATGAAGACTGCGCAGCTCAAGCGTTAGCGTTTTTTGAGGTAGATTCGCTGGGTTTGGATCCGATTGATAATCGAATTCTTGAGCTTTTGTGCATCCAATTTGCTGGTCATCCTGTGGGATTGTCCACCTTGGCCTCTGCGCTTTCGGAAGAACCAGATACGCTTGAAGATGTTTACGAGCCTTATTTATTGCAGCAGGGTCTGCTAATTCGTACTCCAAAGGGGCGTCAAGCAACTGAGCGAGCGTATGCTCATTTGGGAATCCCGTTGCCGGGAGGCAAGATCTAATACAAGAGTTGCCGGGGGACAAGACTTAATGCAAGCGTTGCTGCGGGCAAGATCTAATACTAGATGTAACAAAAAGATCTAGCATTCGAGCTTTTTGATAGGAAAGGTGCCTTTCTTGTTTTTGAGAAATGCACCTTTGTAAGCGGATCGTTAGGACACACTAGAGCCAAAAGGAGCCTTACCGTGCTTCAGCAAGATTATTTATTACGTATGTTTTTGCAGATAGCAACTGCAATTCGAGAAAGTCTTCAGCGCTCCCGTGGCGAACAAGATCCTGAGGCTGCCGCTTCTTTACTGGATCAGTCTCTAGAGGATGCGACCGAGATAGATGGGTCGCTTTTGCTACGCATGGCACCTGAAACGATGGCGGCAATGTTGCAGCTTTCTCAATCTGATCCTCTTTTAATGGAGTATGTTGCGCGTACTTTGCTTCTTTCTTCGAAGTATTTATATGACGCTGGCGAAGATGAGCGTGCTTCTTTGAGAAAAGAGCAAGCTTTTGCTGTGGCTCACGCTTTTGGTATTGAATTGTCCGAGGAGAGCATTAAACCAGAAGAGCTCGAGCAATTCTTCGAAACCACTCAAAATTAATTTTAACCTTGGCTAACAAATTTCTTATTTTCGGTTGACCTTGTAGTTAGTTGGAGCTAACATTGCAGTGCTTGTTAGAGACGTCTAACATTTGTCCCTATACTCTCGTTTGAAAGAGTGAGAACCATGGTTTTGTCTGAAGTGAAGAAAAACGGAACGTATCACGTTAAACAACTTCGCGGTTTTGGCGATGTTCATCGTCATCTTGAAGACATGGGCTTCATACCAGGTGAGCGGGTTACCGTGATCTCGCGAATTGGTGGAAACTTAATCGTGAATATCAAAGGCTCACGCGTTGCGCTTTCTTCGGAATTGGCGCAGCATATTGCAATTTAATTTTCGTTGATTAACTTTAATCGGTTTGGTGTGGTCTACAGAAAGGGGGATAGGTGAAAACTCTCAGAGATGTTAAGAATGGCGAAACGGTACAAGTATGCAAGCTTCATGGCTCAGGTGCTGTAAAGCGACGCATTATGGATATGGGTATTACTAAAGGTTGTTCGGTGTATGTTCGCAAAGTAGCTCCTTTAGGCGATCCCGTAGAGGTTACGGTTCGTGGTTATGAATTATCTTTGCGCAAGGATGACGCGCAAATGATTGAAGTGGCGTAAAGAGCGGCCTTGTTGTCGGGTTTTACGCCCTTTATTTTCACCAAGAGTTAACCTTAACTAACATTGAAAGGATAAAGAATGAGAGTTGCACTTGCAGGCAACCCAAACAGTGGTAAAACAACCCTGTTTAATGCCTTAACGGGCGCCAATCAATATGTTGGGAACTGGCCAGGCGTTACGGTTGAGAAAAAAGAAGGTAAGCTCAAAGCAGACAAATCGATCGAGATTACTGACCTCCCTGGTATTTATTCGCTTTCTCCTTACACCCTTGAAGAAGTGGTAGCGCGTAATTTTATTCTGGAAGAGCATCCTGATGCAATTTTGAACATTGTTGATGGCAGCAATTTGGAGCGCAATCTTTATCTTACAACTCAACTGCTTGAAATGGGTGTACCTGTTATCGTAGCGGTTAACATGATGGACGTAGTCCGTCGTCGCGGAGATGAAATTCATACCGAGCAACTAGCCAAAGAGCTTGGTTGTAATGTAATCGAAATTTCTGCACTGAAAAATGAAGGTATTGATGAAGTAGTTAATTGCCTGAAAACTATTCAGTCTGCAGCTCCCGCTACGCCCATCACGCTATCTGCTTCGGCCGAAGAAGCAATCGCTGAAGTAAAAAAGCGCCTTCCCGATAGTATTCCCGCGAATCTTTCACGCTTTTATGCGATCAAATTGATCGAAAAAGATCCTAAGATTCTTGCTTCTTTGACAGATGCACCTCAGGTGGATGACGTTATCGAAAAGCTTGAAAAGGAACATGACGACGATTCTGAGAGCGTCATCATTAATGATCGTTACGCATATATTTCCTCGATTATTGAGCACTGTCGTAATAAAAATCTGAAAGCTTCAGAAATGAGCGTTTCAGATAAAATCGACCGCGTGGTCACAAACCGTATTTTGGCATTGCCTATTTTCGTCATCATAATGACTCTGGTTTATTATCTGTCGATTTCAACGGTGGGTACCGCTGCGACCGACTGGGCGAATGACAATCTTTTCGGAGATGGCTGGTTTGTGGGCCCTGGACAAGAGCAGTTCGATGAAGACACTGCTGCCTATGATGATGCCATGAGCAGTATAGACGCATTTGAAACTGCAGCAATTGAGGCTGGACTCGATCCTGATTCCGAATCGTTTATTTCTGATGCGCAGTCGGCTGGTATTGTAGGCACGTATGAAGCATACGATGACGAATCTGGTGAAAACGAAATTATTGATGTTGATGCTGCGACTTATGAAGAGTCTCTCGAAGTTGTAGCTCCTTATGCAGGTGATGAAAACGCCATTGCTGCATTTGAGGCAGCTGGTATTGAGGCCGGACTTGATCCGGAATCAGACACTTTTGTTGATGATGCTGCTGCCGCTGGTATTACGGCAACCTATACCGCAACTGATGGTTCTCAAGCAGAAATTGACGCAGAAGGATACGCTGCTGAATTGGAGGGATCTGCGCCTGAGGCTTCTGATTACGGAACGTTTATTCCTGGCATTCCCGTAGTAGTGGAAAATGCATTAGTGGCAATGGGCTGTGCTGACTGGCTACAGGCATTGATTCTTGATGGTGTAATTGCTGGTATTGGTGCGGTGTTGGGCTTCGTTCCGCAGATGCTGGTACTGTTCTTCTTGCTGGCAATTCTTGAATCCTGCGGATATATGTCCCGTATCGCCTTTATTCTCGATCGTGTATTCCGTCGTTTTGGCTTGTCGGGTAAATCGTTTATTCCAATTTTGGTTGGTACTGGTTGTGGCGTTCCTGGTGTTATGGCTTCCCGTACAATCGAGAATCAAAACGATCGTCGTATGACCGTCATGACGACAACCTTTATTCCTTGTAGTGCAAAGATGCCTATTATTGCATTGTTTGCAGCGGCTATTTTTGGTGGCACCTGGTGGATCGCTCCTTCGGCATACTTCTTGGGTCTCGCTGCAATTCTTTGTTCGGGCATCATCTTGAAAAAGACCCGCTTTTTTGCTGGTGATACTGCACCATTCGTTATGGAGCTTCCTGCTTATCATATTCCGACAATTGGTGCTGTGTTGCGCAGTATGTGGGAGCGCGCATGGTCGTTCATTAAAAAGGCAGGTACGATCATCTTCCTTGCTTGTATCTTGGTGTGGTTTATTTCTAGCTACGGCTTTATCGATGGAGTGTTCCAAGCGGTAGAGGACCAGAACGATTCTATTCTTGCAATTCTCGGTGGCGCAATTGCGTGGATATTCGCTCCTCTTGGCTGGGGTGATTGGCAAGCAGCATCCGCAACGGTAACGGGCTTGATTGCAAAGGAAAACGTCGTAAGCACTTTCGGCATTTTGTATGCTTCACCTGATGCTGGTTGGTACGAGAATGTTCAAATGGCATTCACTATGGTGTCTGCTTATTCCTTCATGGCGTTCAATCTGCTCTGTGCTCCTTGTTTTGCAGCAATGGGTGCTATTAAGCGCGAGATGAACAACACTAAGTGGTTCTTTGCGGCTATCGGTTATCAATGCGGTATTGCTTGGGTTGTTGCTCTGTGGGTTTATCAGTTCTTCGGCTTATTAACTGGCGAAGTAACCTTTGGAATTTTCACCGTGATTGCTCTAGTTTTGTTCGTGGCGTTCCTTTGGTTGCTCTTCCGTCCCAATAAGTGGCAAGGAAAGGTTGAGAGTGTTCGCGCGGTAGCAGCTGAAGCATAATAGTTGAAGCGCAATAGCTGAAGTGTAATATAGCTTCTTATTTCATGATCCAATTTGAAGCGCCGCCGCAAGACGGCGCTTCACTACGAAATGCGCTTAGGGTAAAAGCAGTGGTCAGAGCCGAAATGTGCTTAGAACGAAATCGGTGTTTTATCCGAGATGTGCTTAGGGCGAAACCAGTGTAAGCGTATCTCGTAGTGAAAAAGCAGTTTAGAAAATAAGAGAGCAGGAGTTTTGTCGGGCGAGTTAAGAATGCAAGATCGAATGGCAAACCAGAATAGCGAGCCAAGTTCGAACGACAAAACGACACATTGGTATTTGGGGCTAATATACTGAATAGGCGAGATAATTAAGGAGCACCTTATGACTTTAGGAACACTGGTAGTTACCGCTATCTTGGTTGTAATTGTAGCGGCAATTATTATCAGCATGGTTCGTTCGCATCGTGCGGGAAAACATGTTGGTTGCGACGGATGTGGTGCTTGCGGGCACAATCATGATGAATCTAGCCATTCTCATGGTGCAGGTTGCGGGTGTGCGAATGTGGACGCAATGATTGAACGCATGAATGAGATCAGCTCAAAGACCAAATAAACAAAGGCGTCCCTGAACTAAAGAATCGTTTCTTAAACTCGTGCATTCTCAGCTTGCCAATTCTTGGACCAGTGTGCCTTTGGGCTTACATCTGAAAACATTTTGCATCTGAAAACATTTCTAAAGTCCTTTGCTGAATTCTCTTAAGAATCCAAACCCGAAAACTGAATAAAAACCGAATACTAACTATCAATGCTTAGCACCTAAACTTAGTATGCTTAAAAGGCATTAAGAACTATGCAAAGTAAGTATTTGTTGCTCATGATCGCTTGAGGTACCTTCAAGATACGAAATAAGTGACAACATGTAACATATTTACTGAAGACAAATCATCATAAAGTGTGTTGACGTAAGGTTCGTCAGCGCAATCTGCGGTATGCGTAGAGTTGCTTTTCGTTTAGGCTTTTCTCGTTTGGGCTTTTGACCTCGCTTTTAATTTCTGCCCGAACCACTTTCGCCTCTGTTGAGTCTGTCTCGGTAGCTTTATGACGAGTTGCACATATGTTGCGTGGATGTCGCAGAGAATAATGCAAGCAAGAAGGGCGTTTAATGGAGTATAGAACCATTCCTCATAGTGGTGAGAAGGTAAGCATCATTGGTTTAGGCATGGGAAGCATGCATGAGGCGAGCGTAGACGAAACTGAGCGAACCGTTCTCGAAGCGATTGATGCGGGCATCAACATCATGGACTTTATTCCGAGTAAGGCCAACGCATTTGAAGGGTATGCGCGTGCTTTAAAGACTCGTCGAGAAAAAGTGCTGCTCCAGGTTCACTTGGGTGCAAACTATGCATCGGGTGAATACGGATGGACTACAGATGTGAACATTGCTCGACGCGAATTTGAAGCTCGACTTGCTTTGCTTAATACCGATTATGCGGATTTTGGCTTCATTCATTGCATCGACGAAGAGGCAGATTTTGATGCAGTAATGAATGGCGGTATTTGGGATTATGCTTGTCAGCTTAAGAAGGAAGGGACGATTCGCTATCTCGCTTTTAGCACCCATGATGTTTCGATAGCGAGGAAGTTTATCGAAACAGGCATGATGGATTGGGCGATGTTTAGCATCAATCCTATGTATGACTACACCGAGACCTCAGATTACGGAAAGGGAGAAGCGGGCGATCGCATGCAGCTGTATCGCGAGTTCGAACGCGCTGGTATTGGTGTTTCGGTTATGAAAGCCTTTGCGGCAGGGCAGTTGCTAGATGCGAAACGCTCTCCCTTTGGTAAGGCCTTAACGCGTGCGCAATGCATTCAGTATGCGTTAGATAAGCCGGGTGTAAAAACGGTCTTGCCAGGTGTTCGTGGTTTGCAGGATTTACATGAAATACTTGCTTATCTGGACGCTACTCCTGAAGAGCGCGATTATTCGGTACTTTCCACGATGACTCCCCAGACTGACCAGGGCTCATGTGTCTATTGTAATCATTGTCAGCCGTGTCCTCAGGGTCTTAGTATTGGGCTGATCAACAAATATTATGATCTTGCAGGCATGGGGGACGAAATGGCGGCAAACCATTATCGTGAATTGGAGATGCATGCGAGCGATTGCACGAGTTGTGGGCATTGCGACAGTCGCTGCCCCTTTGGGGTGGCACAATCCGATCGCATGCAGGAGATCGCTGAGTATTTCGGCGAATAGGTTGCCTTCACCTAATGAACATTGCATCGCCAAAAGAAAGCATGCGATATTTGCGCTTTATAGCGTGATGATATGCCTTCATTATGTTGTCTCGTGTTGAAAACGCCGAAACAAGCATCATAAGAGTAGAGCGGGGCACATGAAAATTCGTAATCAAGGCATCGACAACTTTAAATTCATACCCCGGCAAAATATAGAGACTCGTTGCCTCTCTGTCGCGTGCGATCAGCCCGCGCTCCGCATCCCATGCAGACTCTAGGCTTCGCACACTCGTAGTGCCTACTGCAATAACTCGTCCGCCCTGTTCTTTGGTGCGTTTAATAGCATCGACTGTTTGCTGTGGAACGGTATATCGCTCGGTGTGAATCTGGTGATCTCGGGGGTTGTCTTCTTCGACAATGCGGAAGGTATCAAGACCTACTTCAAGATGAACAGTTTCCCAGCCAATACCTTTTTCTTTGATGCACTCGATTAGTTCTGGCGTGAAGTGCAAACCTGCAGTTGGGGCGGCAGCGGAGCGCTCTTCGTGGGAATACACCGTCTGATAAAGCTCTTCGTCACCCGCATAATTCTTGATATAGGGTGGCAATGGCGTGTGCCCAACGGCATGAAGTGCTTCGTCGAGGGAAGGCAGGCACGTGGTTAATCGAACAAGACGTTCGCCCTTCTGAGCGCCCTCAACCCAATCGATGACTTCTGCGCTGAGAACCACCTCTTCATTTGAGTTTTCATTTGAGCTTTCGTTGTCTTCCTCGCTGCTTGCCACAAAATCTACGATAGCTCCTGGCTTAAGACGCTTGCCAGGGCGCACCAACGCTTCCCAGGTGGCGGACTGATTTGATCGATTTGCATCCTGCTTTGCTTCGCGAAGCAGGAATACTTCAGCGGTGCCGCCGGTTTCTCGCTTGTGACCGATGAGGCGCGCGGGCATGACACGTGTTTCGTTGGCAACAAGCAAGTCGCCTGGTTGAAGGTAGTCGATAATGTCACGAAATATCTTATCTTCGAGAGTTCCTGTGTCGCGTTTCATAACCAAGAGTCTGCATTCGTCACGGATGGGAGCAGGCTCTTGAGCGATAAGCTCCTCAGGTAATTCATAGTCGAAATCATCGGTGGTTAAAGCTTGCAATTTAGCTCTTCTTTCTTCGGCTTTTTTCTTTTTGCGTGCAGCTTTGCGTGCTTCGCGCTCGGCGGCAGCTTCTTTATCGGAATATGCGCAACCGCAATAATTCTGGCGATACATCCCTAAATCGCGGCTTCGTTTTGTAGCTTCGGGGTAGTAGGGGCGATAATCCCTGAATACTACCGAAAGACCCTGGTAAGGCTTTGCGACCCGCTGCAATTCTTCCTGAATTATAGCGGTGTATTGATAAGGGCTTACGGTAAGCGTTGTCCCAATGCCTTCGAATCCGTGCTCGTGCGCAAAACGTGCGAGCTCTTCAAGTCGTATACGATAGCAAGCTCGGCAGCGGTTTTCGCGGTCGTGATACAGATGGGCGAATTTAGGGTTGCGTGCTGGATCGAATTCGGGATCAATACCAGTGTTGAATGAAGGGGTGATTGTCTGCGAGTTTGCTTCGGAGGCAGGTGAAGCATCAAGCTCAGATGATGTTACAAATGCCGACGAAGCTTCAAGAGGAAATGACGCTCTAGGCGCAGATGCTTCATGGTTGGTATGCGCAGACGTTTGCTTGGTATGCGCAGACGTTTGTGTGGAATCCGAGTTCGATGAGTGGGGATGCCACGCATTTCGTATGGCTTCCTGCCATCTGGTCGGTTCGTATGGCCCTTCAATTACTGGAATGTCTTGCGCTTTTGCCCAATCAAGAAGCGTTGACAAACGGTGCTGATATTCGCTTGCAGGAGCAATGTTGGAATTCATATATGCAATGGCTATGTCATGACCTTCTTCTTTAAGAAGTCTGACTGGCTCAAGCGAACACGGTCCGCAGCAAGCATGAAGTAGTAATTTCATAGGTTCGTCTTCCGCTCCTTTCAGCGTACTCTATACTAACATCTGATTGACAATTTCGATGCGTATAGGAAGGAATGCCCACAATGCCCCAACGAGCTTACAAGGCAATCTTCTTTGATTTGGACGGGACGCTGCTCCCTGTTGATATGGACGCTTTTTTAAAAGCATATTTTGAGGCGCTTGGAGCGTTTTCTGCCAAACATGGACATGATCCGAAGCAGTTTGTTGATGCGCTTAATAAAGGCGTCTTTGCCATGTTGAAAGAAGACGGCGGACGAAATGACGAGCGCTTCTGGCGTACGTTCTGCGCGCTTTTAAACATCGGTGAAGACGAAAAGGCAGAATACGAGAAACTCATGGAGGAGTTCTATACCACCGCTTTTGATGAGCTGGGCGCACTCATTACGCCAACGCCCGAATCGGCACAGGTGGTAAACCTTTTGAAGGAAAAGGGCTATCGACTTTATCTAACCACGATGCCGCTGTTCCCTTGTGTTGCGGTGGAAAAGCGCGTACAATGGGCGGGATGTGATCCTGCAGCGTTTGAACGCATCACAACCTACGATAACTCTACGAGCACAAAGCCTCATCTGGCGTACTATCGCGAAAACGTTGAAGCGATCGGGTTAAAACCAGAAGAAATCTTGATGGTAGGAAACAACACTCGTGAGGATTTGGCGGCAATGCAGCTAGGGCTTGATGGGTATTTGGTAACTGATTGGTTGTTGAATCCTGATGATTTCGATATCGAAACCGTCAAGCATGGCTCAATGGCAGACTTCTTGCAGTTTGTGCAAGATTTGCCGGAGTGTGATGCCTAATGGCGCTTTTTGACTTCACCTTAGAGGCACAGTCGGGTCATGCGCGTGCTGGTTTGTTTGAAACTGCGCACGGTACGGTTCGCACGCCGCTGTTTATGCCTGTAGGAACGAGCGCGACGGTCAAGGGTATTCGTCCTCAGATGCTCAAAGAACTTGGTGCTCAAATTGTACTTTCGAATACCTACCATCTGTCGTTGCGTCCAGGTGCGGACCTGATTGCTGAAGCGGGCGGTTTGCACAAGTTTATGGCCTACGATGGACCTATTCTTACGGATTCGGGTGGGTTTCAGATTTTCTCATTAGCCGATACGCTAAAGCTCGACGATGATGGCGTAACGTTTTCATCTATCTATGATGGCAGTAAGATTCGCTGGACTCCAGAGACCAATATGGACATTCAACAAAAACTGGGCGCTGACATAATTATGCAGCTCGATCAGTGTCCTCCTTATCCTGCGACGCGTGAATTTGTTCAGCGCGCGGTTGATCTTTCGTCAGCTTGGGCAAAGCGTTGTTTGGCTGCACATACACGCGAAGATCAGGCATTGTTTGCCATCTGCCAGGGCGGCATGAATCTTGATATGCGTCTTGAGTCGATTCGCCGTTTGAAGGAAATTAGTGACGAAAGCGTGCGAGGTGGTCACAAAGACTTCAAAGGCTTTGGTATCGGAGGTTATTCAGTAGGCGAAGATCACGAAGTGATGTTTGAAACTTTGGGCGAGGTAGCGCGTGCTTGTCCTGAAAACAAGCCACGTTATGTGATGGGTGTTGGTAATCCTACAACGCTGGTGCGTGCGGTGCATGAAGGGGTAGATATGTTTGACTGCGTATTGCCTACTCGCACTGCTCGTATGGGAACGGCGTTTTCGTCGCAGGGACGCATGAATATGCGCAATGCGCGTTTCGTTCATGATTTTGGTCCGCTTGATGAAAACTGCACCTGCCCAACATGCCAGACACATAGTCGTTCTTATATTCGTCACCTGGTAAAGCAAAACGAGATGCTTGGAAGTATTTTGTTGAGTATTCACAATCTGCATTTCTTGATCGATCTGATGAATCGTGCTCGAGAAGCGGTTTTGCAAGATGCTTATGAGGACTTTTACCAGGATTGGATGCATTCGCCTGCTGCGCAAGATTACTAGTACGACATACAGCGCTGCACGGAGTGTGGTGCTGCGGCGGCGAGACTTTTGTGGTTGTCACGCATTATCGGTGGCACTTGCGTTTGTTGGTGACTGAAACGAGAGAAGTCGTGCGCCTTGGATGCGTGGCGCACGGTACTATCTGGCGGGTTAGTGCTATGTGGCGCGATGGTTCCGCATACTGACTTCGATAAAGCCGCAGTTTGCTGTGTTGCCTTGCATTAGCTGCAGTTTTTATAGAAGTAACAACAGGTTAACGAATAACGAGCTATCATAAGACGTTAATGTACTTTTGAATGAGAGTGTATTCGCTTGCATTGTTTAAAAAGACGAAAGCAAACAAGGCAAGCGAATCCCTCTTTGTTTGTGCAAGAAGGATAATTATGGCCGAATTACCAAATAACGAAAAAGAGGGCGAAGAAGCCAAAAACGAAGCCAGCGGCGCAGCAAAACGAGATGCCAAAGCAAAGGCAAAGGCTCGCGAGGCTAAGGCTAAAGAAAAAGCGCGTGCAGAACGCAAACGCGAAAAAGATCGCGCACGTGCGCAGCGTGCAAACGCCGCTGCTGCGAAACAGCGAAAAAAAGAACGCGAAAAGCGTATTAAACAAGCTGGTGGCGGTGGAAATAGCAACCGTCGCAATATGTGGCTTTTAATCGTTACAACTATTCTTGTAATTGCATCCATCTTCATGTTCATGCCACCGCAAGATAAGATCAATCAAGGCTTGGACATTCAGGGTGGTCTTTCAGTTGTTCTTACTGCTGAGGGTACCGATGGCCATGAGGTCACCCAAGAGGATATGGAAAAATCGCGTTCCATTATCGAATCGCGTGTTAATGCCCTAGGTGCATCTGAAGCAACGGTGCAGGTGCAGGGCAACAACCAAATTCTGGTTCAGATTCCTGGTCTTTCTGATACGCAAACAGCCTTAGAGACTATTGGTCGAACCGGTATGTTGGAATTTGCGCGTGCTGATTCCTTTACCGATGAAGCCGACCAGACAGCAATCGAGAATGGCACCTACATTCAGCAGGGAGTAGTAACTGATAGCCTGGGTAATCAATTCCCTTCAGGCGAAGTAACGTATCGTGAAGTAAGTGGCTCCTATACACCTCTTATTACGGGTGAAAACATCACAAGGGTAACGGTCGACAAAGAATCTGAAACAAGCAATTATTATGCGGTTAACTTGACCCTTGATAGTGCAGGTACGGAAGCATTCGCGCAGGCAACAAGTGAATTGGCTCCCACTAATGGCAAAATCGTCATCATCTTGGATGGGGAAATCCAGTCTGCTCCTGCAGTTCAAAACGAAATTTCCACTGGACAAGTCGCTATTACGGGTAACTATACTCTAGAAGAGGCACAGGCTCTACAGACGGTGCTCGAATCGGGCTCGTTACCGGTAAGCTTCCACTACGAGCAGAGCCAAGTTGTAGGTCCGACCCTTGGTCAGGATGCTCTGATGAGTGGTCTCTTGGTAGCAATTCTTGGTCTTACGCTGGTCATTCTGTATCTGATTTGCTTCTACCGTGGCCTTGGTCTTTTGACGGCAGCAGCAATGGTGGTATTCGCCATTTTCTATCTGGGATTATTAGCAACTCTTTCTGCGTTTGGCTTGTTCTCGCTTTCATTGGCAGGCATTGCAGGTATCGTGCTGACTATTGGTATGGCGGCAGACTCGTCCATTCTTGTTCTGGAGCGTTTCCGTGAAGAGATTCGTATGGGCAGAAGTGTGCGTGCGGCTTCTATTACAGGTGTTCGTCATGGTATCGAGACTTCAATCGACGCGGACTTGGTAACGCTGGTTTCAGCTCTGACCTTGTTCTTCTTGGCAAGCGCTTCGGTTAAGGGCTTTGGTATGACGTTGGCGTTGGGCATTATGTGTGACATCGTAATGATGTTGCTCTTGAAGGCGCCACTTATTCGCCTTTTGGCTCCAAAGGTCATTACGCGTCATCCAGGATTCTGGGGTATTAAAGACTGCGAACAGGCAGCTCCGGTATATGCTGAATTGACAGGAACTACTCTTGCTCCTGATGAGAATTTGCGCCCAAGCGCGAAGAACGGCGAAGATACTAAGGCAAAATCGAACGCTAAAGCAGCAGGTACAAAGACTGCGAAAGTTAAGGCGGCTGAAGTGTCTGAGAAATCCGATCAGACTCTTGACCAGCCTTCAGCAGATTTGCCAAAATCCATTACCCATAAGACTCTCGACCAGCTCAAAGGGCGTTTCTTGCGTCGCGACATCAACTTTATGGGTGCACGCAAGATTCTTCTTTCTTTGTCTGCTGTATTAATTGTGCTTTCGGTTGCGATAGTAGGCGTCAAGGGTGTTCAGTTCGGTATTGAGTTTGTGGGCGGAACTTCTATCGCTTTCCATAACACGGGCGATATCACTATTGAAGATATGCGTGCAGCATGTGCCGATGCGGGCGAGCCCGATGCAGTAGTACAAACCACTACTTCTGATGGTTCGGCTGGTTTCTTGATTCGCACCACCAATACTTCTCCTGAAGAAGCTTCTGCAACAGCAAATCAGATTGCAGACAGCCTTGGCATTGTAACGGATAGC
>FR896057.1:28654-68266 GCA_000435475.1 Cryptobacterium sp. CAG:338
TGTAACGGATAGCTTTGAAGTGAATACCGTTGGTCCTGACTGGGGTGCGGGAGTAATTCAGTCCTCGGCAATCGCCTTTGCGGTATCACTGCTGCTGATCATTGCCTATATTGCTATTCGCTTTGAGTACAAAATGGGCATTATGGCTGTTGTTGCGCTTCTGCACGACCTCATAATTGTGGTTGGCATTTATGCTTTGGTTGGTCGCGAAATTACCCCGAACATGGTTGCGGCACTGTTAACCATCTTGGGTTATTCGCTCTACGATACGGTGGTTGTGTTCCATCGAATTAATGACAACATGAAGGAATCTTCTTTGAAGTGTACCTTTATGTCTATGGCAAACCACTCCATCAATCAGGTATTCATTCGTACCATTAATACCACCTTGACTTCGTTTGTTCCGGTATTTGGCATGCTTATCTTTGGTGGCGAAACGCTGAAGGACTTCGCATTCGCTATGGCGGTTGGCTTGATCGCGGGCTCTTATTCGTCCATTGCGGTTGCTACACCGCTTTATGCGATGTGGAAAACGCGCGAGGAAAAGAATGCGAAACTGGTCAAGAAATATGGTCCCGAAGTTCAGCTGTTTACGTTTGCATCAACTCTGCCTCCTGCCTCAAAGGAGGAGGCTCAGGCTACCGTAGCAGCAGGAGAAGCTGCTGATAAGAAGACTGCAGTTGCAGAGACCAAAGCAAAAGAAGCGCCAAAGACTAACAAGCGCAATACGCATAAAAAGCGTCACTAAGTACTTATCTCGAGCGTTTGCGTCTGTGTCTTTCAGGCGCAAACGCGTTGCCTAGTTGAGTTATGTATTGGGATAGTAAGTTTTTCTACAAGAAAGATTTGCTAGAGGCATCCGCAAAAGGAGGAAGAAGTAATGAGAGAGGGTAGCGCACCAAATTTTGCTCCACCAGTAGAAGAAGGTACGGTATTCACCTTCCAAGATGAATCAGGCGATACGGTTGATTTGGAATTCTTGGGTTTGATTATTCATCAGGATCGTCGTTATGGCTTTTTCTATAACGTTGGGGATGGATCTGAGGTTGGTGGCTCTGGTGAAGTTACGGTATTAGAGGTAACTGAACTTGATGAAGATGGCCAGCCTGCTGAATTTGAATTGGTTTTGGACGACGCCATTGCTCAGGAAGTATATGAGGACTTTAAGCAGGCAACGAAGGATTTGTACGACTTCGAATAGCGCGCAGTATGCAAAAAAATAGCGTGCAGTATGCAAAGCTTTGATTTTCTAAAAATTCAATATCCCAAGGTAGAGCCTTATAAAGTAAGAAATAATTCCTTATAATTTGTAATGCGCACGAAAATATCGTGCACGTTTTCGACGAAGCCCCTGTCTCGTTTTGAGGCAGGGGCTTTTTGATGTGAGGGATTTGATTGTTTTCTTTCAGAAAGATGTGAGTTTTATTTGGGACGATAGAAGAGGTAGCTTGATCAAAATTCAGAAAGAAAAATGTTCTGAATTTTGCATTTTGCTTCAAAGAAGAGTTTTTGGCTTAGTCAAAGTTTATCTCTATTGATTAATTAAAATTATCATATATGATAATAGACGGTTAAAATGTTTCACATTAATTACTACGAAGACATAAACGGTAATGTGCCTATTAGGGAATTTATTGAGGGTTTGAATTTAAAACTAAAAGTAAAGGTGTTTGGATGCATCGAGCTGCTTGAGCAGTACGGGAATCAGCTTGGCATGCCTTTTTCTCGATATTTGCGAGATGAGATTTTTGAGTTGAGAATCCTGCAGGGAATAATTCTGTTCGGTTGCTGTATTTCTATTACGAAGGCGGAATTATTATTCTGACTCACGGATTTATAAAGAAGACTCAAAAAAACACCAAAAAGGGAGATAGAAAAAGCGAAGACGATGAGGAAGGATTGGTTAAAAAGACATGAGCGACTTTAGAGATCATCTTGAAAAATCTTTATCAAATCCCGCTTTTAAGGCTGAGTGGGAAAACCAATCCGTAGAACGAGATATTATGCGGCAGATTGTCGAAGCGAGAATTGCTGAAGGTTTAAGCCAGCAAGAGCTTGCTGCGAAATGTGGTATGAAACCGTCAAATTTGTGTAGGCTCGAAAATGGAAATGGTAATCCTTCTGTTGCAACTTTGAATAAAATTGCTCGAGGCCTGGGGAAACGACTAAAAATAAGTTTCGAATAGAAGAAGAGTGTAGACGCAGAGGAAAGGCGTCTTTTTAAAGTAGCGTTATTACTAAAAGGACGTTATTGATGACACCAAAAAGCATCAATCACTTTCCAAAATAATAGTTATGAAGCACCTAACCATTTAGTGAATATTTTGTAACGCTAACGAAAATCACAGTGCTTTTATGACACATATTTCATTGAACGTTACGAAACTCTTTGATATTTCTTTTTTGCCGATACGCTAGTGAACTGTATGTATAGGTTTACTTCGCCTGCTTAAAAGGCGAAAGAAGGCAATCGTTTACGGTTTTATGGCTAAACACGGCGCACATAATAATTCGCAAAACAACACTTCAAATAACCATCAACAATATCGCACTACAGCTAATGGCTCCCATTCGGGACAGTCTTCGCCTTCGCTTGCGGATCCCGAATTGGTGCGTGTGCGTAAAAAGCGCAAGAAGCATGGCAAAGCAAAGAAAATCGTTCTGATTGTTTTAGCAGTTTTGGTAGTGCTGTGTGTTGCGGTGGGCGCGGCAGTTGCCCTTTATATGAACTCTATTTCTGATTCCATGAAAATGGATAGCCAGCAACAAAGTGAGCTGGATTCGGTATTGACTGAAAGTACCGTACAAGAGCCTTATTACGTGCTTTTGCTGGGATCGGATGCACGAGAAACCGATGCGACTAGCCGTTCAGACACTATGATCTTGGTTCGTATTGACGCTAATGTAGGTAAAGCAACCTTGGTTTCGATTCCTCGTGATACCAAGGTTGAAATTGAGGGTCATGGCACCCAAAAAATTAATGCCGCCTATGCGTTTGGTGGTCCTGCAGGAGCGGTGCAGGCAGTTGAAAATCTATCCGGTATTGAAATCTCTCATTATGCAGAAATCCATTTTGATGAATTGGAAACTGCCGTTGATCAGTTGGGCGGTATTTGGATAGATGTTCCCGTGTCTAATAATCAGACGGGATCGTCGAACACGGGTGTTGAGCTCAATGCAGGCATGCAACGACTCAACGGCGAGCAAGCTCTTGCCTTTGCTCGAGAGCGCTATGGCTACAACGAGGGTGACTTCCAGCGTGCTGAAAATCAGCGAATTTTAGTTCAAGCGCTTGCAGATACTATTTTATCTTTGCCTCCAACCGAACTCCCTGGTGCGGTGCAGTCTTTGGCAAGCTGTATTTCGACTGACTATGACATAAACGAGCTTATTACCTTAGCTCAAACTTTCCAACAGGCTGAGCATTACTACTTCTATTCCGCCATGGTTCCTTCCACAACCCAAACCATTGATGGAGTGTCCTATACCATTACGCTTGAGGACGAATGGGCAGACATGATGCAGATGGTGGATACCGGACAGGATCCAAGCAAAGCGAACGTCTTAACAAAGAATACTCAGGCGCAAACGGATTCCGAACAGACCGACTCGGGACAAACTGATGGAGGGCAGAATGCGAGCACATCAGGTTAAGTAGCAGGGCTCGCTGCTAAGTTGCAAGGATCCGAATTCGTAAATTGCTCAGTAAGCGAATGATTCGATCCGGCGAAACCCGAAATTTGTCCACTGATCTGCAAAATTTAAGAAGCAAAAACAATTGAGATAACAGAAAGATCGACGTACGAGGATTGATATATGACCCTTTTAGAGCTCCTTCAAATCATACGAAAGCATTTGAAACTGGTGATAGCACTTCCTATCGTGTTTGCGCTAGTAACTGCATTGGTAAGCTGGACTATGCTTTCCAATACCTATACCGCGAGCGTTTCAATGTATGTGTTGGCAAATTCTTCTGATTCTCAGTCAAATACCTCACTTTCTACTGACCTTTCTGCTTCTCAAATGCTTACTAACGACGTGTCCGAGCTTATTCAGAGTGAGCGCGTTTTGAGCCAGACAGCAGATCAGTTAGGCATGGCTGAAAGCGAACTTGCGAGTTACGACCTAGAAGTGACCAGCTCGACTACAACCCGTCTTATTACGATCGCCGTTACGGGCGACACTCCTAATTCTGCTGCCGCTATTGCAAACGGACTTGCAAATACCACCAATACGGTCGCCCAGGAGATTATGGACATTGAAGCCGTTAACGTGATTGATCAGGCGGCAACGCCCGATTCACCTTCGGGTCCTCCACGCACCATGTATGTGGCGGTAGCGTTTTTGGCGGGCATTTTTGTTGCGGTAGCCATTGTGGTCATTATGGACATGGTCAATACCCGCATTCGTAAACCTGAAGAAATTGAAGAGCTGTTGGATATTCCTGTAATTGGCAAAATTCCAACCATTAAATAAGAGGGGGTGACGCAGATGGCTAAAAAGAAAAAGGCAGCATCTAATACTTTAGAGATTCAAAACGCTACTAAAACCATGTTGGCAAATATTCGCTTTGCGTCAGTGGATAATCCTATGCAAAGCATTGTGCTTACAAGCGCGGTTCCTAATGAGGGCAAAACTACCACAACAATTGAATTGGCCAAAGCAATTGCGAGCGCCGGCAATAGCGTACTGTTGGTAGAAGCGGACATGCGTCGCCGAAGTGCAGCATCAATTCTTGGAGTGCATGCGGCACATGGTGCGTATGCGGTAATGTCCCATGCGCTTACCTTACAAGAAGCGGTAGTTTCTGCGGGGGCTCCTAACTTTTATTTCCTAGATACTGAACCAAACATTCCTAATCCTGCCGACTTACTTTCTTCGCGCGCGTATGCAAAGTTGGTAGATGATGCATGCAATACTTACGATTATGTTTTATTTGATACGCCGCCAGTGGGTACTTTTGTAGATGCTGCTATTCTTTCTCGTTTAGTAGATGGCACTATCTTGGTAGTGAAAATTGGCGGAGCTAAGCGTGACGAGCTACTTACCGCCTACGATCAGCTACAGAAGGCGGAAGCTCACATTATTGGTGCTTGTGCAACTTTCTGCGAAGGCACTGGCTCTGAGTATTACTACGCATACTACAACAAGGATAATCAGCGCATAGATCCCGAAAAGGAAACCCGACGTGCACGCAAAATGGGTACTACGGGCAATACGGGATCTGTTTCGGTGCCTGCTGCACCTGTTATTCCTCGTGGTGCACGTCGGCAGGCACCTGCGGGGCAACCTGGACGTGCTCAGATGGCTCAGCAACAGGCAGCCAAGCAATCGCAAGGGCAGCGTGCCGTTCAGCAGCAAGCTACGGTTAATCCTGTTTCTAATAGCCAATCTTGGAAGAAATCTGCGGTACAAGCAGGTGTTCAGCAGGCGCGTCGTTCTAATACGCCGCGTATAGATAGAAGCCAACAAGGAAAACATCACTCATAGGTGAACTGAATTATGCGTGATGTTCATTGCCATATATTGCCTGGCGTAGATGATGGGTCCCATTCCATGGAGGAATCCTTAGACATGGTGCAAGCAGCCATGCGCGCAGGGGTTACTTCATTTGTGTGTACGCCTCATTGCCGCGATCCGTGGTTCGACTACGAAGCTATGTGGGATGCATTCCATGCACTGCAGGCAGAAGTTTCCAAGATTCGTATGGCTCCCAAAATGATTATGGGCTTTGAGGTTAACTACAAAAAGCTTATGGAACTTGGTATGGACTGGGCTGATTACCTTGGTTTTGAAACAGGAGAATTTTTGCTTGAACTACCAACGCGCAGTTTGCCGCCTGATTGGGAACGTATGGTGTTTCAGTTGCAGGGCAAGGGTTATACCGTCATTATTGCCCATCCCGAGCGCTATAAGCCTGTTCAAGACAACATTGATATTGTTCGTCAGTTCATTGGAGCTGGCTGCAAAATACAAGTCTCCTCAGACTTCATGGGTGAAGGATCGTTTAGTCCCATAAAAAAAACGGCAAAGAAGTTATTTGAGGAAGGGTTGGTTAACTTTATCGCAAGCGATGCTCATGGTCCCTTGGCTTATGAGTTGTTGTGGCGTGCGAGAAAAGAATTCTTCGCGAAGGGCGCTCACGCGCGGATGTAGATAAATAGCAGCCCGACCATCTTGGCCGAACGCCAATTGGGGTATGAACGGGTTCAAATGTTAAGGATTCTATGAGGTCATTTAACAGGCGAAATAGCAAATCTTCAGGGCGGGAATTTTTGGTGCATGAAACGCATTGAACGTTACGAAAGTGTTTATTTGGCTGTAGCAAAGGGCTTTAATTAGGAACGCTATTAAGAAAAAGCTTCAGGGTTTGAAATGCTGTTCTGGAATTTCTACTTGGAATTTCAGGAAACACAAGAAGTAATTTGAAAGCTAAAGAAACCGTTTGAATATGAACCGCGGGTTTTAGGCTTCGGGCATGAGAGTTTGAATGCTTGTGGTTCATATTCAAGCCGTTTTGGTTGTACATATCTTTGAATGCGCTAAATCGTCGCTGAGCGCGCGTTTAGTTAGCAGCTAAGAGTTTAATGTTCGTGAAGTAAAGGGAAGGTTTCCTATGGCGAAGCCATACCTTATTCCATCTCGAAGAACTGAAGAGCATTCTAGGTATTGCGACGCTTCCTTTTGGGAGGTGATTCGTATGTGGTATGTCGTTCAAGTGGTTGGAGGGCAAGAACATGCGGTCATCACTCAAATTGAAAAACTGGTGGATGCGGATACGTTTCGTTCTTGCTTTATTCCTCAGTACGAAATTAAAAAGCGTTATGCAGGCGTGTGGAAATGCGTGAAAGAAGTGTTGTTCCCAGGCTATGTGTTTGTGGATACAAAGACTCCGGAAAGATTTAGAAAAGAACTGGTAAAAGTAAGTCGCATGACCAGAATGCTTCACGATGGAAGCGAACATTTTATTCCCTTAGCCGATGACGAAAAAACATTAATTAGTGCATTCATAGGCGATGATGATCACGTTATGAAAATGTCTGAAGGCATTATTGAAGGCGACGACATCGTTATTTTAAAAGGTCCCTTAATGAACCATATTGGCCTGGTTAAAAAGATAGACCGCCACAAGCGTCTGGCGTATTTAGAAATTTATATGTGCGGCCGCCCGATAACCATTAAAGCTGGCCTCGAGATTATTAAAAAGCATTAACAGGAATTTAAACAATTCCGAAGACTAACTATCGAGTTTTTTACTTGTCTAACAACGCTAAACAATTGAATAGTGAAGCGGATGGTGAAATGGAATCGGCGGCAGCTGCAACTGGAGCCATTTTGAACAATGCTGCGATTAATATTGATGGCCCTATCGAATACCGTGATGCTGTAATAGATGGCCGTATGGCAAAGTATGCCTATGCTTGCTCATGTAAGAGAGTAGACGGTTATTTAATCTATCGCTTCTTTAAACGTTTGTTTGACATTGTATTTTCTGCAGCAGTAATTCTGGTGTTGCTTATTCCTTCTATCTTGCTGTGTATTGCTATTCGTACAGAAAGTCCCGGGTGTCCTATTTATGTGCAGTACCGTGTAGGGCGTATTGGCAAGCATGGAGAAGTAATTACCTTTCCCTTGCTGAAGTTTAGAAGCATGTATAAGGATGCTGATAAATACCTAGCTGAATTAAAAGAGCTAAACGAGGCAGATGGTCCTTTGTTTAAGATAAAAGACGATCCTCGTGTTACAAAAATTGGTAAGTTCATTCGTAAGCATTCCTTAGACGAGCTCCCTCAATTTATTAATTGCTTCTTAGGACAGCTTTCTACGGTGGGTCCGCGTCCTGGTCTTCCTTCGGAAATTCTTGAATATGACGAAAAAGCTATGCAGCGTCTTGCGGTAAAGCCAGGCATTACGGGTTACTGGCAAGTGCGTGGTAGAAGTGACCTTACCTTTGATGAAATGGTTGATTTAGACCTTCTCTATATAAAAGAACGCTCCATCAAGAACGATCTTTGGCTCATTGCTAAGACCATAAAGGTTGTTTTAGTCGGTGATGGAGCATATTAAAGCGCGCATGATTCAATTTTCCCAAAACAATTATCCTCAACGAATCGAGATACTGGGCGTTTCAATCGATCCTTTTACCATGGATGAGACTATAACAAGAACTGAAGAATATATTTCTGGTAAGAAGTTTGCTCACTTAATTGGGGTGAATGCAGACAAGATCCTCCAAATCAAAGAAGATCCGGCAATTAGAGAGATAGTTGAGCATTGCGAAATAGTCAACGCCGATGGTGCTTCTATGCTAATTGCTGCAAATAAGCTAAATATCGAATTACCTGAAAGAGTTGCAGGAATAGATTTAATGCTTGAGTTTTGCTCAGTTGCTGCAGTTAAGGGTTATTCCGTTTATTTGCTTGGCGCTAAACAGGCTGTAGTAGAGAAAACGGCAGAAGTTTTAGCTGAAAAATATCCAGGAATTAATATTTGCGGAATACACAATGGCTATTTTTCTGTAGATGAAGATAAAGAAATAATTGAAGAAGTGAAATCTTCATCTCCTCAAATTGTTTTTGTTGGGATCACCTCTCCACGAAAAGAATTATTGATTGAAAAATTTAGAGACTATGGTGCCACTGCCGTTTTTGTAGGCGTTGGTGGGTCTTTTGATGTTATTTCAGGGAATATTCCTCGTGCTCCAAAATGGATGCAGGAGATGAAACTTGAATGGCTGTTCCGATTGCTTCAAGAGCCGAGAAGATTGTTTAAAAGATATTTTGTCGGAAATATAAAGTTCTTGCTTTTGCTAAATAGAGCAAAAAGAGAGGCTAAAAATCAATGAAAAAAGTAGTATTGGTTTTTGGTACTCGTCCTGAGGCTATCAAGATGTGTCCTTTAGTAAATGAACTAAAGGCGCATCCTAAAGACTTTGATACGGTTGTATGTGTGACAGGCCAGCATCGAGAAATGCTTGATCAAGTACTTGAGGTATTTCAGGTAGTGCCTGAGTATGACTTATCAATCATGAAGCCAGGACAAACACTTTTTGATGTAACAAGTGATATTCTTCTAAAAATCAAAGCAGTGCTCGAAATCGAAAATCCTGATGTAGTACTCGTACATGGGGATACTACGACCTCATTTGCGGCGGCCCTTGCTGCTTTCTACTTGCAAATTCCTATAGGGCATGTAGAAGCAGGGCTTCGTACCCACAATATGTATTCTCCTTGGCCTGAAGAATTTAACAGGCAAGCAGTAGATCTAATTACTCAGTATTACTTTGCTCCTACAGAAAAGAGTAAACAAAACCTAATTGATGAAGGCAAACCTGAAGAGCAAATCTTTGTCACAGGAAATACCGGAATTGATGCACTAAAAACAACGGTTCGGGAAGACTACACACATCCTGAACTTGAATGGGCAGAAGATTCAAGACTCATCCTTATTACCGCTCACCGTAGAGAAAACCTAGGTGAGCCTATGCATCGCATGTTTAGAGCTATTCGACGTGTTATGGAAGAACATCCTGACACCAAAGCAATCTATCCCATTCATATGAATCCAAAGGTAAGAAAAGCAGCACATGAAGAGCTAGATGGCTTTGATAGGCTCCATATTATTGATCCCTTAGAAGTGCTTGATTTCCATAACTTTATGGCCCGAAGCTATCTCATCCTTACTGACTCTGGCGGCATCCAAGAAGAAGCTCCTTCTTTGGGTAAACCGGTACTGGTTATGCGTGATACCACCGAGCGTCCTGAAGGGGTAGAAGCGGGAACGCTAAAACTTGTTGGTACTGGTGAAGAAGCAATCTATCAAGCATTTACTGCCTTACTTGATAACGAACAAGAATATAAATCCATGTCGTATGCCTCTAATCCATATGGGGATGGGTGCGCGAGTGAAGGAATAGTTAAAGCTTTAAAAGAAAGTCAAGAAAATGAATGAATGCTTGAAACTGCACAAGCTTTCTAATATGTGCGAAAAGCGACGTTTGCTCCGTCCGTTTTCGGGGTTGTTCAGACATATGGGCCAACTATTGTTTGCGTGTCATATTGGGACGCGCGCTTCTATTGGTGAAAATTGTATATTTCAGCACAATGGTTTGGGCGTTGTTATCTCTGATTATGCGGTCATCGGCAGAAATTGCATGATTTATCAGCATGTAACAATTGGCGTATTGAAGGATGGCGATACTGCGGCTCCTATCATTGAAGATGGTGTAGTTATTGGTGCTGGAGCAGTTTTACTTGGAGGAATAACAATCCATCAGGATGCGAAAGTTGGCGCTGGAGCAGTTGTTTTGCATGATGTTCCAAAAGGAATGACTGCAGTTGGGGTTCCTGCACGTGTGGTTGAGCGAGATGCTAAGTGACAATAATGTATCAAGACAAACAGATAAAAGTGATAATGGTTGGTCCAGATCTTTCGTCTCGAGGAGGGATGGCTTCAGTTGCAAAGGGGTATTATTCTGCAGGGATACAAAATTATTGCGATTTAGTATATATATCAACCACATCGCCTGGTGGAACTATCCATAAAATTAAAGATTTATTCAGAGCGTATAGGTTATTTTGTAAAATTCTGCCATCTGCGCAAATCGTACATATTCATGTCGGAGCAGGAATTAGCCAGGGTAGAAAAAGTATCTTTGTAAATAAAGCTCGAAAAGCAGGGAAACGCATTATAATTCATGAACATCGTGGTATTTTGGCGACATTGTGTCAGGAAAAGGGCAATAAATATATTCAGTCCGTTAGAGATTTTTATTCTGCAGCTGACAAAGTCGTTGTTTTGTCGGAAGAATGGGCTAAGTTTTTTGCAGAAAACATATGCGACAGTTACAAAATAGCGGTTTTGCATAATGGCGTGATTCCTCCAATTGATCCTGCTCCGTCATTCTATTCAAAGCAAGTTCTCTTCTTGGGGCATTTAACGCCAGTTAAGGGTCCTGATATCTTGATAAAAGCTATTTCATTAATATCAGATAAATGCCCTGACGTTAAGTTTGTTTTTGCGGGAGATGGTGAGGTTGCTGAATATAAAGAGATGGCTTCAAGGTTAGGTGTTGCTCAGCTTTGTGATTTTACTGGATGGGTTGATGAGGATAAACGAGATGAATTACTGAGGTCATCCTCTGTCTATTGTCAGCCATCGCGTGATGAAGGTATGCCCATGGGATTACTTGAGGCGATGGGGTATTCTCTGCCTCCTATCGCTACAAAAGTAGGGGGCATTCCACAGGTAATTTTTTCTAGCAAGAATGGGATTTTGGTTGAATCAGAAGATGCTACCAGTCTTTCTCTCGGATTATTGCATCTTTTGACAAGTGAACAAGACTGGAAACGTCTTTCTGAATCTGCTAGGAAAACTATTCTAGAGGATTTTAATTGCAATAAAACTATTGATCGTTTGTTGTGCCTTTATGCGGAATTGGCAGAAAAGAACTAATGTGGCTAGCTCATGAATATGATGCTTGAAATGTCATTTCTTATAAAACAACGATTAGTCCGGAAGATCGGTATAAATGAGAAATAAATTGCTGTTTGATGCAATTGTTTGGACTTTTATATTATTTGCGTTAACTACGATCACGTATTCTTTATGGCCAGGTAATTTACCTATAAATAGAATAATTGGGATTCTAGTTATCATTGAATTAATAGTCTTATACTCTATTCGGTCAAGTAGTTGGGAATATTTATTTGCAAGCTTGGTCTGCCTTTGTTTTGTTTTGTCGCTTGGTTTTACGGGAGATATTAATGATTCAATATTAGATGGGGTATATTGGGTTATCACATCATTGATACTATTGAAATTTTCTGATAACGAAATAAGAATATCTCTTTATAATGCTATCAATCGTAATTTAGCAGGGATCAAACGTGCATCCATTATTTTAAATATAATACTTGCTATATCTTTAATGATTCCGAATTGTTACTCACAGTCATGGGGCGGATCTTCTTATTTTATAGGTTTTTCTCCCTCGGAGCATACTATTGCTTCGGGTGCATGTTTAGTATTAGTGTTATCTCTTTTATCTGTTCGACTGGAGACTTTTCGTCCACTTCATCTTTTCTTGATTTTTGTTCCAATTGCGGTTGTTCTATTTTCGGGTGCGCGAGTTTTTTTGATTCCTGCGGGAATATTGTTATTACTGTATTTTGGTAGTGTAAAGATTCCGACGTTTATTAAGGGATTATTCGCTCCAATTTTCTTAATCTTAGCAGTGATTGTTTTTGTGCAATCGAATATGTGGGAGAAATTTCAACTTACTCTTACTTCGGGGTTCGGTTTAGAAAATCTAGATTTTCTCGGTGCATTCACAAGTGGACGGTCTGTGTTTTGGCTAATTGATATAAACGCCTTTATACAATCAACGCCATTAGCAATTTTTTTTGGAAATGGATTTGATTATGTGTATGAAGTTAACTCGAGCTTGTATGGTTTAAGAATCTGGGCGCACAATGATTTCATTGACATACTTCTTAGCGTGGGATTATTTGGTTTCTTCCTTTATATTTTGGCAATAGGGAAATCTATTGTTCAAATGAAAAGGCAAAGCGGTTCTTTCTTTGTTGTCTTTTTGCTGGCTATATATTTGCTTGGTCCGGCGTTTTTAAATGGCTTTTTTGTTTCCCAACATCTTGTTTATAGCTATCTTTTACTGAGTGTAATTATTCACGATAAATCTAACCAAATAGCAAGTATAAATCCTGTTCAGATTAAAGAAGGAGAACAATGAAAATCCTTTTTCAGCTCATGAGCTTAGGAGTCGGCGGGGCACAAAAAATTGCAGCATTCGTCATGAATGAGCTTGTTGAATCGGGTTATCAAGTTTCAGTGTTGAGTTATGGTCGTGAAGCAGAGAATGTGAATTTAAATAATCAAGTTAAAAGATTCTATCTTGATGATTATAGACCTTTTGGTTCTTTTGAGAGAATTTCTCGTGTACTTGCTTTTCGGAGAGCGTTTAGGGATATAGATCATGATTGTTTGGTAATTTTTGGGCCTGATCCATATGCGGGAATTGCATTAGGATTATCTAAATCAAGCGATAAGGTTATACAATGCGAGCGGGGCGATTTATCTACGAGATCAGCATGGCGAAAAGTTGTAATGAAACGTATGATGCATTCTGCTACTGCAGGCGTGTTTCAGATGGATGAAGCTCGTTCGTCATATGGTAGGTTTTTGCCGCAAAATACAATGATTATTCCTAATCCATGTTATGCAAAAGGAAGCCTACTTCGTGAAAAAGATAATGTCGATAAATCTATTGTTGCAATAGGAAGGCTTGTTCCAGAAAAAGGATTTGATGTTTTAATTAAGGCATTTGCAAGCGTGCATTCTTTATTCAATGATTACAAGCTTGATATTGTTGGTGATGGGGAAGAACGCTTAAAACTAGAAGAGCTTGCGAACTCCTGTGGAGTATCTGATTTTGTTGTATTTCATGGTGCCGTTTCAGACGTTTCTCCGTTTCTTGCGAATGCGAGATTATTTGTACTTTCTTCGCGTTTTGAGGGATTACCAAATAGCCTTATTGAGGCAATGGTTATGGGAGTGCCGGTTGTTGCTACAGACTGTTCTCCCGGTGGGGCACGATTCTTGACGAAAAATGGAACAATTGGTGGACCGGTGGTCCCGGTGGGTATCGATACTGTTCTGTCTGAGAAAATAATTTGGATGCTTGATAATCGTGAGTATGCGGAGAAACTCGGAGAAGCTGGAAAAAAAATAGCAATCGAATATGCGCCTGAAGTTATTGCAGAAAAGTGGCTTACATTGTTTCGCGACATTGAAAGTAGAGAATAGTGAGAATAAAGATATTTGCGACGTATTTTGGAGAGTTGCCTCCATATTTTCCGTTATGGCTTAAATCATGTCAGATGAACAGCGGTGTTGATTTCGTTCTTCTTACGAATAATAGAGTTGATAATTTGCCAAAAAATGTCGAAGTCTGCACTGTAGAATTTAAAAATTTTTGCAATTATATTTCTAACACATTAAATATGGATGTTCGAATCGATAACCCATATAAATTATGTGATTTCCGTCCGGCATTTGGTGAAATATTTAAAGATATGCTGAATGGATATGATTATTGGGGCCACTGCGATCTTGATGTAATTTTTGGCGATTTGAAGATGTTTTTTTGCACTCAGAACATTGGCAAATATCAAAGGTTTTTAAATAAGGGTCATCTGAGTCTTTATAAGAATGAAGCGGCAATGAACCGTTTGTTTCGCTCTTGTATCCCAGGTATTCCATCGTATGAGGAGATATTTACGACTCCTGTCCATTTCGCATTTGATGAAGGGATCATGGATAAAATAATGGAGCATAGATATATAACGGTTTTTCGCGATCGAATCTATGCTGACATTTCTCCGCGCTTGACTAGGTTTACTCTTGCTTTAAATGACTTAAATTACAAAAAGCAGTTTTTTTATTGGGATAATGGTAAAGTTTTTAGATTATATTCTTCTGGAAGAGAAATAGTTCGTGAAGAGTTTATTTATATTCACTTTCAAAAACGAGGAAAACTATATTGCGCGGTTGACCCTTTGGAGTCTAGATCGTTTTCAATTGGGCCGAACGGATTCTTCTCTTTAGACACAACGGAGTCGTTTGACGAAAAGGTAAATCGTTTAAATCCGTATCATGGTGTTTTCTTTGAAAGACTTGAGAAAACTGCATATCGACTTAAGGAAAAACTAAAATAGCAATCAAGATACTGTATGGATCGCACCAGAATTAAAGAAAAGACAGCTATTGCTACAAGATGGTCTGCTGTAACTGAAATTATAGCAAAGTTGATAACACCGTTGACTACAATGGCTCTTGCACGGTTATTAACTCCCGACGCATTTGGTGTTGTGGCTTCGGTAACCATGATTGTTTCATTTGCTGAAATGCTTGCGGATGCCGGCTTTCAAAAATATATCGTACAGCATGATTTTCTTTCTAGAAAAAACTTCGATGAAGCCTGTACTGTTGCTTTCTGGACCACTACTGTGTTAGCTTCGCTAATGTGGATTTCGATCATCCTCTTTTGTGATGAGCTAGCAGAGCTTGTGGGGTGCCCGGGGCAAGGTCTTGCAATTGCTGTTTCTGGAGTTTCGTTATTAATTGCCTCGCTCGGAAGCTTGCAAACATCACGGTTTAAGCGAGATTTTGATTTTAAATTATTGTTTTCGGCACGTTTGATCTACGGATTGATCCCTCTATTTGTGTCTGTCCCTATAGCGGTGGTAACGCATAGTTTTTGGTCTTTGATTATTGGAACCATATGTGGAAATATTATAAATGTACTGTATCTTAGTGTGCGATCAACATGGAGACCGAGGCTATTTTTCAGTTTTTCTGTTCTACGGGAAATGTTTTCATATAGTTTTTGGATCTTATTAGAATCTATTACCTTATGGTTGACAACTTATATTGGCGTTTTATTGGTTGGAACATTTTTATCTCAGTATGATTTAGGGCTCTATAAAACCTCAATCTCTACGGTGGAAGCAGTCACTGCTATTGTTACATCATCAACCGCCGGACCATTGTTTTCAGCGCTTTCCCGTTTACAAAATGATGAGAGATTGCTTGATATTTATTATGCTTACATTCGTTCAATTTCGGTGTTTCTTGTCCCGCTGTGTATGGGGATGTATTTATTTGCAGATTGTTTTACTTTTATTTTCCTTGGATCTCAGTGGTTAGAGGCATCTAGATTTATAGGTCTACTTTTTCTTTCCAGTTCGTTTTGTTTGATACTTGGTACATACTATAACGGGCTGTATAACGCTACTGGAAAAACTAGACTATCTTTTTTATCTCAGATAGCCTATCTGATGGTTTTGGCGCCTTCGTTGTACTTTTCTGCGCAACACGGATTTGATGAATTATGTATATCTCACGCTTGTGCACGTGTTTCTATAGTGATAATTCAATCTGTTTTACTCGGCTATGCGTATCGTATAACTCCTCTACGAGGTATTAAGGCAGTTGCTCCTGCCTTCATTGGATCTGCCGCCATGATAGTCTATACATGTGTACTTAGTCAGATTATAGATGGGATCGCTTATTATATCTTTGGGATAGCGGGTTCGATTATTGTTTATTTTCTTGTAGCATCGGTTTGCTTTAAGGGCTTAATAGCGAGTTCATTGACGATGCTCGGCTTTGGGTTTATTGCGAAAAAACTAAAGCTAGCAGATAGCGATTTTGATAGTTTCTGATTTTTGGTTTACAAAATAAAGGAAATAAATAATGAATTTTCTACAGCGTGTTTATTGGAAATTATATAGAACGTTAATTAAGCCTGATGATGTAAATTATTTGCGAAAACAGTTTAAGCTGAACCTTGGATACGAGCCAGATATAAATAACCCAAGATCATTTAATGAAGCATTACTTTGGCTAAAGCTAAACTGGAGGAATGACTTGTGCTATCGGGTTGTCGATAAGTATGAGGTACGCAATTATATAAAGGAAAAAGGTTTAGTATCGATTCTGACAGAATGTTATGGATTATATAACAGCATAGATGATGTTATATACGAAAGCCTCCCAAATAAATTTGTTATTAAAAATACTGGAGACTCTGGTGGCGTGAAGGTGGTTCGATCAAGAAGTGATTTTGATGCTGCGAAGAGTTTTTTTCATTCGTTAAATAATGGCGATTTTTCAGATTATGCCAAAGAGTGGGTCTATTCTAAACTTAAGAATAGAATCATTGTTGAGGAATTGATTGAATGTCCAGATGGTCATTCTCCGAAAGATTATAAATTTTTTTGTTTTTCTGGCGAACCGAAATTTTTGTTTGTTGGCACAGAAAGAGATGTGGATGTTAAATTCGATTTTTTTGATTTGAACTGGAATCATCTTCCGGTTCATCAGGGCCATGAGTGGGCGAGCGTTGTGCCAAAGAAGCCTGGCGAGTTTGATGAAATGATTGAGATTTCAAAGATTCTTTCACGTGATTTTCCAATGGTAAGAGTCGATTTATATAATGAAAATGGAAGAGTATATTTTGGAGAGCTAACATTTTTTCATTTTGGTGGGATTGTTCCTTTTGTTCCACGATCGTTTGATTTTGAGTTCGGTAAGTTTTTCAGTCTTGATAGCGTTCCTGATTCAGAGAGAGTAGATTTTACATCACTGAAGTATTAGAGAATAGATATTGTATTTCTGTGAGTAAAACGCTAATCTGATGGCGGTCTCTTCATCGTGTGTGGACTTCTACTAACTTTCATCGTCTCCTTGACTAGGTTGTCTTTTTGGCGGTGGAAAAAGCTTATTAATACTCACTTGTGCTCCAACGCAAACAAGTAGCAATGCTTCAAGCTTTCATGGCTTATAAATCTTCCTCTTTTACTAATATCGTTTTGATGCGATAGCTTAGATTTTCAGAAACTACATTAGTTTTATCAGACTCCCAAGTGGTAAGTGTGTCTAGGGTGATAAAGCCTGAGAACAGATGAGGGAAAGGTTGCAAAAATGAATAACATTCTAATAACAGGCGCAGCCGGCTTTATCGGCTCGTATTTATGTAAGCGTTTGCTTGAAGAAACTGACGTATCCGTAGTGGGACTAGACAATATGAATTTCTACTATGATGTTGGTATCAAGCAAGACAGACTTTCTATGCTTGAAAGTGTGGATACCGATAAGCGCTTTACCTTTATAAAAGGTGATATATCAGATAAAGCGCAAGTAGATAACTTATTTCAGACTTACTCGTTTGATGTGGTGGTCAACCTTGCAGCTCAAGCCGGAGTTCGCTACTCCATAGAAAACCCTCAAGCCTATGTGGATTCAAACCTCATAGGCTTTTTAAATATCCTGGAAGCCTGTAGACATCATCCCGTAAAACATCTTATTTATGCTTCTAGTTCAAGTGTGTACGGTTCTAATAAGAAAGTTCCCTATTCGGTGGAGGATAGGGTAGATAATCCAGTATCACTTTATGCAGCCACTAAAAAGAGCAATGAACTTATGGCGCATGCTTATTCAAAGCTGTACGACATTCCTTCAACTGGTCTTCGCTTCTTTACGGTCTATGGTCCAATGGGTCGCCCTGACATGGCTTATTNNTGACATGGCTTATTTCAGATTCACTAACAAAATCGTAAAAGGCGAGCCTATTCAGATTTACAACATGGGGGACATGTATCGCGATTTCACTTATATCGACGACATTGTAACGGGTGTCGTAAATGTAATGAATAAACCTCCAAAGCCTAATGATTTAGGAGTTCGCTATAAGGTTTACAACATTGGCAATAATAAACCTGAATCACTTATGTATTTCGTTGAAACCCTAGAGCGCGTTCTTATGGAAGAGGGTGTGGTTGAAAAACCTACCGAGCACGAACTTCTTCCAATGCAACCAGGGGATGTATACCAAACCTATGCCGATGTAAGTGATTTAGAACGAGACTTTGGATTTAAGCCAAGCACCTCACTAGTTGATGGTCTTCGTGAATTCGCCCGTTGGTATAAGCGTTACTACAAGATTGGTTAGTAATCAAAAGGGATTGTTCAGATAATTAGCGCATTTTACTCGCGCTTTCTATTTTTACTATTCGCACTTTGAAAAGGGGATATTGTTTATGAAAATCGCAGTAGCAGGTACTGGCTATGTAGGTCTGTCTTTAGCGGTGTTGCTTTCACAACATAACGATGTTGTTGCAGTGGATGTCGTATCAGAAAAGATAGAAAAGCTAAATCATTGGCAAAGTCCTATTAGAGATGCTGAAATTGAGCAATTCTTAAGTGAGGCAAAGGTTGGTACAAGAAATCTTTCGTTTACGGCAACATTAGATGGCGAAAGCGCTTACAAACAAGCAGAGCTTATTGTTGTTTCTACTCCTACTAACTATGACCCAGATAAAAACTTCTTTGATACAACTTATGTTGAACAAGTAATAGATCTGGTATTAGAAGTTAATCCTAATGCGGTTATGGTCATTAAATCTACCGTACCAGTTGGCTACACTAAATCTCTTCTAGACAAGTATCCTCAAGGAAAGTTTCTCTTTAGTCCTGAATTCTTACGTGAAGGACATGCTCTTTATGACAACTTGCATCCAACACGTATTATCGTAGGTGTTCCTACAGAATCGCCTTATGTAGAAGAATTACAGCAGGTGGCACATACCTTTGCTGGCTTATTGTCTGAAGCAGCAATTGATAAAAATCCTCCTGTGCTTATTATGCGTGCTACCGAAGCTGAGGCAGTAAAGCTGTTCTCTAATACCTATCTAGCGCTTCGCGTGGCCTACTTCAATGAGCTTGATACGTATGCTGAAGTACGTGGTCTTGATACCTCTCAAATAATTGCTGGTGTTGGGTATGATCCGCGTATTGGATCGCACTACAACAATCCCTCATTTGGTTATGGCGGGTATTGCTTGCCGAAAGACACCAAGCAATTACTAGCTAACTATAAGGATGTTCCTCAGAATTTGATTGAGGCCATTGTGGAGTCAAACAGAACCCGAAAAGACTTCATAGCTGATGAAATTATCCAGCGGGTAATGAACTTGGTATACAAAGGTGTTGCAAACCCAGTTGTTGGCATTTACAGACTCACTATGAAAACAGGCTCTGATAATTTCAGAGCCTCTTCTATTCAGGGCATTATGA
Source organism: Cryptobacterium sp. CAG:338 (assembly GCA_000435475.1). Lineage (GTDB taxonomy): Bacteria > Actinomycetota > Coriobacteriia > Coriobacteriales > Eggerthellaceae > Anaerotardibacter. Next base: position 48,311 of record FR896057.1, read on the forward strand.
AGCGTATTAAGGCAAAGGGAATTCCGGTATTTGTGTATGAGCCAACCCTAGATGCGCCTGACTTCTTTGGTAGCAAGGTAACGCACGATCTTGATACGTTTAAATCAACTTGTGATGTGATTATTGCTAATCGCTGGAATGAAGATTTGTCCGATGTTGCAGACAAAGTGTTTACCAGGGATTTGTTTAAGAGGGACTAAAAATGTGGTTAGAAGAAAGAAATTCTCGTATTTTAAACGTTATCTGCACGTTTAGCGAGCGATTATTTATTCAAAGAGATCAAATACGGGGTTTAAATAGCGATGGCCAGAATCTTGAAAGATATTTTGAACAGAAAAATTAATCAAGAATGTTTAACAAAAACTGTCATTAAAATCTGTCATTTTGGCTAAACGGCGCGTCCATTGTGTGGCTGGAACAGTGCATTTCAAAACAATTTAAAAGGTTAAACAATGTCAACAAATGTAAATGATGCATCTTCTTCTAAAAGGCAGAAGATAGGCGATTGGCTTCGCGGAACACCTGGAGTGGTTATCCAGATTATTGCGGGTATGGTCGTTCTTCTAGCACTGCTCGTTTTGATAGGGTGCGTAGTTTCCTTCTTTGTTCCATATATGGATTCAGAGCAAGTAGATGACTCTGGAAATTGGTATCTAGTTCAGCTTGCTTCAACAAAATATAATCAGATAACAACAGATTTTCTTAATGGCTTTCCTCTGGTTGTATTAGTGCTTTTCGCTTTTCTTGTTTCTCTTTCACTTTATTTGGTGGCAAGAACTTTCCGTCACTCCTCGGGTGGATTTGACCTTATGGGAGCCATAGAAAAGAAATCTAACAAAGCTAATCAAATTGCTATTACCGGAACAGATTTAAAGCGGTTAAACGAAGACGATAGATTAGCGTCATTCTTTTTAACTGCTTCATTAACGCCCAAGAATGTATTTACTTCAATAGAAGAACATGTATCTCCTCGGACTCGTTCGCTTAAGGTAGACACTTTTATGTCGGTTAAAGTTCCATTTAATATGGAAAAAGCCTTTGTGCTGCCTTTATTCTTTTGCGAACGAGGAAACTTTCCCGATTCACTACGAATTAAAGATGCTTCTGGTGGGTCTGTTTCCTATCTTAATTTCGAAGAATCAGTTAAGTACACGACGAAAGTATTAGCTAATTGTTTTCCACAGCTAAAGCAAACCAATACACTTTCCAGAATTGAAAATTACCTTTCAGGATTTGATTCATGTGCGCAACCGCAAGACTTAGTTCAGCGTGCTAAAGAACTAGAAGCTATTAAAAAAGCTGTACTAAATTTAGCTAACGGTGACAAGGATAGGCTACGTGCGCGTATTGTTATACAGTATCTTTATCTGGTTCTGAAACGCTATCCTGTATGTATTCGCTGTATTCCAGACGAGCATTCGAGTAATTCTGTCGCAAACATAGAAAACTCTCCTTTGGAATATTATGCGCAACTTAAAAGGACCATTGGGATATATTACGAGCGTAGATTATCGCTCGTCGAGACAATGAGTGATTCATTGTTGTCGCGTGTCTATTATTTATTGCGAGCATTTTTTGCAAGATCTCAAGAGGCTTTATTCTTCGGACTTGAAAACGCCGATAGAACTCAAAGCTATCATTTACAAACCGAAGGATCGGAAGATACTTTCCTATCAGCTTTGGCATTCAGAAGAATACCCGGATCTTTTAAAAATCCTTCGGCGGAAGTTGCTGGTGCTCAAGAAAGATGCGGTCAACGTCATTCGCGTTTTGTGATTAAAAACGGTGATGGTTTTTCTGGTTGGGCACTGATGTATAAGTTTTATCCAAGACGAATGGGGTTATTGAATTTAGCTAGTATTGCTTTTGCTACAGAAGGTATTGCTTGCTGGATTTTAATGGGATCAATTTTAAGTCCATCCGAGGGTGATGGACTTCCAACGGAAGTTCTATGTGCATTGCTGTTTGGCCTGGTATCGATTTTGCTTACTTGGATGGCTGCATATTCTAGAAAGAATGCTACGCAGTCTGACAGGCTTCCCATTTTTACCTGGGCAGTGGGCATTATTATAGCAATAGGATCAATTGTAAGCTTACCCTTTTGTTCAGGTTCTTCTGGCACTTCGGAAGTATCGTTTGCGTCATCAGTTGCTTCGTCGTTTTGTTTAGCATCGCTTTGTGTTTCGCTTTGTTTTGCAATATGGCTAGTCATTGAAGTGTTGTTTCGTTCTGTTTTATATTGGAGCTTCGCTCGAAGAAAACGAACTGTTATTAATCTGACTAGTGTCTCGGAAGATATCTCTGGATATCGTCCCAAAACGACGGTTTACAACGAGAAATGGGGAAGAGGTCTTCAGGCGGTTGACTCGCATACTCTGGTCGAGCAGTATCGCGAACTTGAAGCGGAAAATGACGCAAAGTTTTTGTATCACACAGATAAAAACTACATTCGAAATTCGTTTCTTTATTCGTCTTTTCGGTTAGGAACATCACGAAAGAAATTTAACGAGCTACTGCAGAAGCCATCCGTTTTTGAGGTGGATAATCCCGAGGATATATTTGTTTTTGCTATTACTGATAGCAAAAAGCTTAGAAATAAGAAATCAAAATCCAAAACTATCGAAGTTGTTTCTTCAAGGGATATTAAAACGCTGTCAAGACTATATGAGGAGGCTAAGACCAAATCAAGAGTCTTAATTATTGACAATAGACTTCACTCTGAACTGGTTTCGGAATTACTCCCTGCACAATGGATTGTATATAAAAATGCCCAAAAGTTATCAGAATTACAGCTTGAAGCTATTGTTAGAGAAAAACTTGCAGGTATTCGTTGATGGCGGAGTAATTGCTTCTTGTTTTAATCGGAAATTTGCATTAAGGATATAAACTAGAGTTTCCGCTAAAACATATGGGTAAATCTTTCAAAGCATTGTTTGAACAAAGTGTTTACCAGGGATTTATTTAAGAGGGATTAAATAAAACCTAAAACTAGTATTTAAATTTCTATATTAATGACTGCTGAAGACAATTTAATAAAAGAATATGAATTGTTAAAGGGTGAAATTCTGAATTGCATTAATCTGAGTAATAGAATTTCGCTCTTTTCTTTTACTGTAACAATCGCGATTCTCTCGTTCTCATTATCTTTGAATCCTGTGCGCCCAGTTTTATGCTTAGTACCACTCGTGGTTATTTTGCCTTTGAGTGCCAAAACAGCGTACTATCGCAAAATATGCTAGTTGTTTCTTCGTATCTTTTTCAATCGTTGTCATTACAATCTCGGGATGGGTTCATGTTCATAAATCAAAATCCCACCTTTTTCAGTATTAGTTCTGATCGAATTTTTTAATCCATTGCGTGTAACAACGTCGCACGAAACGCCAAGTCTTTTTTCTAAAGCATTCGTAAGTCCGCATAAATCAAAAAGGGAAAATCCTTCTTTAACATCAATAAAAATATCTATGTCTGAATTATGACTGGCATTATCGCGTGCTTGCGAGCCAAAAAGATAAGCCCTTTTCAACGGATAAGGGCTTATCTTTTTGGTCAAAACCAGTTGATATGTCTTGTACTGTAAGCATGGTGTAATTATGCAAAACTAAAGAAAATTAAAGAGGTAACTGCAGGTATATAGGCATAATTATCTATTCTTTCGCAAAAGATAGTCTTAAAACTAGGCAGGGCAAAACGGAAAACGTCGGATTCAGGTTCTTCAATAACGCCAGCTTCAAGTAGGCACATTGCTGATTTCTTTCTATGGTTAATCGGAAGGTTTCTTCAGCTTCGTAACGTGGAATAGGGCCTAAGTTGTGACGGGTGCATTCTTTGGTTTCTTTTAGTTTCATTGATTTCTTTTAGCGCCTTTGAGTTTCCTGAGCGTCTGTTTGAAATTTAGGCTTTAAATGTAATCAAAACATTATATTCGCTGATAACAGCCATATTTCTTTGTATAATCGATAGGGAAGGTACGTAATGGACAGGGTATATTTAATGTTGGATAGTAGAGCATAAAGTCAGATGTATTGTTATAAGTGCGGTAAACAAATAGACGAAAATAGTCGATATTGTTCCTGGTGCGGAGCAAATGTAGCAGAGTCTTCTCAAAAATCTTTAGAAGAAGAATTTGCTTATGATCCTAGGGATAAAGGTGGAATAGGTTGGATGGTCTTGGGCTTCTTTATTCCGCTTGTAGGACTTATTTTGTTTTTGGCATGGACTCGCTCTTGGCCAAATAATTCCAAGGCGGCTGGTTTAGGTGCATTGCTTGGAGTCGTAGTTTGGTTTTTTATTCCTATTGTTTTATTTCCTGTGTTTTGAGGATGAAAACTTGTTCTAAACATACTGCTTTATTGTTGGTTTTTCTGGCTGCGGCACTAGTCTTTAGCGCTGGTGCTTTATTGGGTTGCGCTGCCTTTTCTTCTGAAAAAGAAGTCAAAGTTATAGACAATAAGTATGACAGCATCCCAGGATCAGATTTTGAAAGTGGTTCGGTAATAACTCATTACAACTATGACGATTCGGGAAAAATTACTTCAACATCTCAATCAACGAACTTTTCGACAGCGAACATTAATCTTTGCAATTCATTGTTTGAATACGATGACCAAGGAAGGCTTATTAAAGTTTCAAATGCATACGAGCAATATGATTGGAATGTAGGGAATACTGAAGAGTTCGTATATGATGATTCAGGTAAGTGCAGTTCGTACACGTATGCAATAACATCGCAGGGTACTGGAACTCAGCAATATAGCTATGAGTACGATTCTTCTGGTCTTATTAATTCTGGTTCGGTAACGTCTTATTTGGGACCGCAGGATATTGAAGGCACTACATCTTTGTCATGGTCGTATTTGAATAATGGATTAATTGAAAGTGTTACCTCATCTGGCATGCAGGGTTTTTCGATTGATAAGGGTTTAAGTAATGAGCAGGAGCGTACCTTCTGCTATAGGGATAAATATGGTGTTACATCCGTGCTGTATTTTGATGAAACTGGGTTATTAATCGGTGTTGATACTGCATCGTCCACAGGAACGCATCGAACCACATACGAATATAAGACTATAGTCGTTGATTCACGGGATTATATTCCAACGGTTTATAGCAACCCGACTGGTTTCGATGTTCGGTGGAAGCCGCAGTATTCCGATAAGGAGATTTCTAACATGATCCGCTAATTGGGGGGTAAACGCTATGTTTAGTTCTGTTGAAAAGGAAAAATATGATCGTAAATTGAATCTTCGTTTAACTTATGCTCAGTTCCTAGCGTACAAAAAGGCTGCTTTGCTGAAAGGGCAAACATTAACCCAATGGAGTGTTGCTCACTTAGATGAAGCTGCTCGTTATGATATTGAACAGGCTAAATTAACTAGGTTGAGCGAAAGGGGCTTTGATCTGTTCTGCCAAGCATTAGATAGCCCTATGCCGAAATCTGTTCAAGATTTATTTGCGCGCGATGAAATTTGGGGCTAGGTATGTTTTCTCGTCCTGTTCGACAAGAAGCTAGCACTTCGGTTTCAAAAACTTCCCTGTATCGACTCGGATATTAACAGAATGCATTTATCTCCAAAGCTTTCTTAAAACCAGTCAAGTTTTCGCGTTTTGGGTTTGTTATCTATTCTTTCGAAAGTGTTTCTGATAACCAATCGGTAATTCCAACTATGGTAATACCTTCTTTCGTGATGCCGGTTCGATACGTATCAAGAGTCAATATTGTTTTGGGGAAATTGTCTGGGATTTGCAGCAATGGTGCTATTTCCCGCTTATATACCTTCTCGTCAATGAGCGATTGAGTAACTTGGTAATAGTGTTGTTCTCCAGTGGGTTTTCGCGCAACAAAATCTATTTCGCTTCCGTCGGGAAGGGTGCCTACAAACACATCATATCCGCGCTTGATTAGTTCGTTGCAAACAACATTTTCTAGTTGAAAACTTATGTCTTCGGTTGGGAAACCTGAAGCAAAGTTTCTTAGTCCTATATCGGCAGCGTAAAACTTTCGCTTAGGGTTTAGCACCTCTTTCCCTTTTAGACCAAATTGAGTCACTTCTTTAACCAAGAGTGCATTCTTTAGTGCGTTTAGATAGTTATCTATTGTGTTTTGGGTCGATTTTCTGCCAATACTTTGTAGGGTGTTAACAATTTTCTTGGTGGAAAATAAATTACCTGATGTTCCAAAAAGATATGCAACGAGTTTTTCTAAAAGATCAATATCAGCAATGTGGGTACGTTTTGCAACGTCGTTTAACAACACGCTGTCAAATACTCCCTTTAAGAATGCGGTCATTGTTTCAGTAGTGCGCTGTGCTAAATCAAATTGTCCGGGCATTCCGCCAAATCGTAAATATTCGGCGAAGGATTCGCTTGTGCTTCCAATGCCAATACCATGATGGTGTTTGAAATCTAGGTATTCGCTGAAGGATAGAGGGTTAATTTTAATTTCAATAAACCTTCCTGCAAGAAGAGTGGAAAGTTCCGTTGAAAGCATATATGCATTAGAACCCGTAAGATAAACGTCGGTGTTATTCCTGGTTTGAAGCTGACGAACAACTCGCTCCCAACCAGGTACATCCTGGATTTCATCAAGAAAGACGTAAACCATCTTAGAGGAATCTGAAACTTTTAGTTGTGCATCAAGATAGCCTGAAAGCCATTCCGCTGTTGGTTGAAGAGGAATGCCAGGTTCGTCCATTTTAAGGGTGATGATATTGCGCTCTTCAGCTCCGTGCTGTTTTGCTTGGTCCGCAACAATTTTTAGCAAGCTAGATTTTCCGCAACGACGTACTCCGGTGAGGACTTTAATGAATGAAGTCTCGAAATACTTGAGTATTTGGTTTTCGTAATATGGTCGTCGGATGAGCATTATTTCTCCCTAAAACGTTAACTTAATTAGAAATTCTAGCAAAAATATCTAAAAACGTTCAGTCGACTGAAAGAAATGATCATTAAATCCGAAAATTTTCAGTTCATAAAAAGTTTTTTTGGTTTATCCAAGGGCTGCTAATGGTTGCACTTCAAGTAAATCATCCCTATGCAAATCTGGGCGCTTCTTGTGTCTCCATTACTTTGAACGTTTAACTAATAGTTGGGGTGTGCTCTAGAATAAAAGAATAAGAGAACACTTCAGAAGGGGTATTCAGCATTCTGTTTATACTGATTTAAGTTGCTTGGATATACCAAGCAACTAACAATAATAGGGAGGTTAAACAATGTTCGGTGGGAAAAGTCCAAAAGAATTTGTCATATTAACGCTCATCGCCATTATTGTTGTTATCTCTGTCATGGTGGCATCGGGCAGTTAAGTTGGGTAGCTAAACCGCTGGGAGAGGAATCGGGCATCTGGGTACTACGGTAGCATTGGAGGAATCGGGCATCTGGGTATTACGATCTAGGCACTACGGTAGTATTTGGCTGCTGAGGTGTGCTACCGTATAGCTAATGGATCCAACGGTTAGCATAGTTACCTTCTTAATTGCGTTGCCTGCCTGCTTTTTAGGTGGGCTTCTTAATGCTATCAGTGGCGGTGGGGGATTCATTACGGTTCCCGCACTTCTTTTAGCGGGATTACCTGCGCATTATGCGCTCAGCACCGATAAAATTCAGTCATTTTTCGGAATGGCTACAGCAAGTTTTCGTTTCATAAAAAACGGCCTCATTTATTGGAAAGTTATTCTGCCTGCAATTCCTGCAGCGCTTGTAGGATCGGCTTGTGGTACCAGCTTGGTAGTTTTGGTGGATGCCGAACTGCTTTCTTGGCTCATCATGATCATTCTGCCTATTGTTGCCTACATCACGTTAAGTAAACACTTCAAGCGGGTTGCAGTGGAAAATGATGATCCTATTACCGTGAAACAACGCGTGCTGTGTGTGGTAGCGGCATTTGTTATTGGTGCCTACGACGGTTTTTATGGACCTGGAAGTGGCACTTTCTTAACCATTGCCTTTACGTTTGCGGCAAGCATGGGAATTATTCGTGCAAATGCTCATTCTAAGTTGCTCAACCTTACTACCAATATTGGTGCGATCATTGTATTTGCACTCAATGGGAAGGTGCTGCTTTTTTTGGCTATAGCCTGCGGTATTGCGAACATGATTGGTTCGTGGATTGGCGCAGGTCTTGTTATGAAAAAGGGCATCAACATTGCGAAGCCCTGCATTTTAATTGCGCTTGGTTTGTTGGCGGTTAAGCTCATCGGGGAACAGCTGGGGCTGTTTTAAAATTTCCCAAAAATCCACAATCAAAACACAATTAGGAAAAATTTTTCTTGACTCGCGTATACGCGCGCAGTATCTTTATAACTTGTGTCTTTACACAAATTAGCCGGTTGCAACGAAGGAGGAAATGACTCGTGGTTCAGTCTAAAAACCCCGATTCCACCAGCCGTTATAGGACCCGCCGGAGCTTCGCAAAGATTCCTGACGTAATGGACGTCCCTAATCTTATTGCAATCCAAACGGAAAGCTTCAAAAAGTTCGTGGACGAAGGTCTTACCAATGCCTTCAACGACATTAGTCCTATCGAATCAAGCACTAAGGATATGTGCGTTGAATTCGGTAAGCACGAATTCGGCGAGCCTAAGTATAGCGTAGACGAGTGCAAGGAACGTGATGTTTCCTATCAGGCACCGTTGTTTGCTGAAATTCGCTTTATCAATCGTGAGACGGGTGAGATCAAAGAGCAAGACGTCTTTATGGGCGACTTCCCTCTGATGACGCCACGCGGTACCTTCATTATTAATGGTACTGAGCGTGTTGTAGTATCTCAGCTTGTTCGTTCCCCAGGTGTGTACTTCTCGTCGGAACGCGACAAGACGTCTGACAAAACCATTTACAACGCAAAGGTAATTCCTTCGCGTGGTGCATGGCTTGAATTCGAAACCGACAAGCGCGACGTACTTTCCGTACGTATCGACCGTAAGCGTAAGCAGCCTGCTACGCTGCTTTTGCGCGCACTGGGCATTGCAGAAACCCGCGAAGAAATCATCGAACTTCTGGGCGATTCTGAAATGGTCATCCGCACGCTTGATCGCGACCCTGCTACCACCAAGGAAGAATCCTTAATCGAGCTCTACCGTCGCTTCCGTCCCGGTGAGCCTCCTACGATCGATTCTGCTCGTACGCTGCTTGATGGCTTGTTTTTCAACCCACAGCGCTACGACTTGGCAAAGGTCGGTCGCTATAAGATCAACAAGAAGCTTGGCTTTGATCCTGAAAACGACAATTCCACTCTCACCCAGGAAGACATCATCGAAACCATGCGCTATATCGTAGCGTTGCATGATGGCGAAGAGGGTTACCAGACCGACGACATTGACCACTTTGGCAATCGTCGTATCCGCACGGTAGGAGAGTTGATCCAAAACCAGTTCCGTATTGGTCTGTCTCGTATGGAGCGCGTGGTACGCGAACGTATGAGTATGCAGGAGCCAGACGACATCACTCCTCAGAGCTTGGTTAACATTCGTCCTATCGTTGCTGCTATTAAAGAATTCTTCGGTTCTTCGCAGCTTTCTCAGTTCATGGACCAGTCCAACATCGCAGCTGGGGTAACGCATAAGCGCCGTCTGTCTGCTTTGGGTCCTGGTGGTTTGTCTCGTGAACGTGCAGGCTTCGAAGTTCGCGACGTTCATACTTCTCACTATGGTCGTATGTGCCCCATTGAGACCCCTGAAGGTCCTAACATTGGTCTTATTGGTTCGCTTGCAACCTATGCTCGCGTTAATCCATACGGCTTCATTGAGACCCCATACCGCCGTGTAATCGACGGTAAGGTTACCGACGATGTTGACTACCTCACCGCAGACGAGGAAGAAAAGTACACCATCGCTCAGGCTAACGAAACCTTCAATCCTGAAACGCGCGAATTTGGCCACTTCGAAAATGGCGAATTCGTTAAGGCAAGCCGCGTTCTGTGTCGTACGAAGGACTCTCAGGGTAACTTCGGTGAAGCAGCGGACATGCCTGTTGAAACCGTAAACTACATGGACGTTTCGCCTCGTCAGATGACCTCTGTTGCAACGTCTTTGATTCCGTTCCTCGAGCACGACGACGCAAACCGCGCACTCATGGGCTCTAACATGCAGCGCCAGGCAGTGCCTCTGCTTCGTCCTAATGCGCCACTTGTTGGTACTGGCATCGAGCATCGCATCGCTGTTGACTCTGGCGAAGTTTTGGTTGCTCAAAACGCTGGTGTGGTTGACTACGTTGACGGTCAGACCATCATCATCGAACGCGAAGACGGTGAATACGACGAATACCTTATTCCTAAGTTCCAGCGCTCCAACCAGTCTGGCTGCATGAACCACAAGCCGCTGGTTCGTAAGGGTGACAAGGTATTCCAGGGCGACGTTTTGGCTGACGGTCCTTCTTGCGACAAGGCTGAACTTTCCCTCGGTCAGAACCTCATGGTTGCTTACATGCCATGGGAAGGCTACAACTACGAGGACGCTATCATCGTTTCCGAACGTGTAGTTGCAGAAGACCTGCTGACCTCTATTCATATTGCTGAATACGAAATTGACGCACGCGACACCAAGCTTGGTCCTGAGGAAATCACGCGTGAAATCCCCAATATCTCTGAGGATATGATTTCTGACTTGGATTCCGATGGCATTATTCGCGTGGGCGCTGAAGTATTCCCTGGCGATGTTCTGGTAGGCAAGGTTACCCCTAAGGGCGAAACCGAACTTACCGCAGAAGAGCGTTTGCTCCGTGCAATCTTCGGTGAAAAGGCACGCGAAGTTCGCGATACCTCTTTGAAGGTTCCTCATGGTGCAGGTGGCCGCGTAATTAACGTGGTTCGTTCTTCCCGTGCAAACGGTGACGAACTGGCACCAGGTGTTAACGAACTGGTTCGTGTATTCGTTGCTCAAAAGCGTAAGATTCAGCAGGGCGACAAGCTTTCTGGTCGTCATGGTAACAAGGGTGTTATTTCCCGCGTTTTGCCTGTTGAGGATATGCCTTACTTGGCAGACGGTACGCCAATCGATGTTATTTTGAACCCACTGGGTGTACCTTCTCGTATGAATGTTGGTCAGTTGCTTGAAAACCACCTTGGTTGGGCAGCTCTTTGGGGCTGGTCAGATGAGGAAGACTCTGACGAAATCGTAGAGGGTCCAATTCACGTAGCAACGCCAGTATTCGACGGCGCTACCGAGGAAGAAATTTCCGACGTAATTCTTAAAGCTAACCGCAACCTGGTGAACATCAACAAGAAGAAGTATGGCGAACATTTCCGTATGGATATGATTCCTCAGCTTTCTCGCACGGGTAAGACCTGGCTCTATGATGGCCGCACGGGCGAACGTTTCCGTGAGCCAATTACCTGTGGTCAGACTTACATTTTGAAACTGGGTCACTTGGTTGACGACAAGATTCATGCACGTTCGACTGGTCCTTACAGTCTTATCACCCAGCAGCCTCTGGGCGGCAAGGCTCAGTTCGGTGGCCAGCGCTTCGGCGAAATGGAAGTTTGGGCACTGTATTCCTACGGTGCATCTAACGTACTTCAGGAAATCCTGACCATTAAGTCCGACGACACTTCCGGACGTGTTAAGTCCTACGAAGCAATTGTTAAGGGCGAGTCCATCCCTGCACCTGAGGTTCCTGAATCCTTCAAGGTTCTTATCAAGGAAATGCGCTCTTTGTGCTTGAACGTTGAATTGGAAGGTCATCAGCACCAGACCATCGACGTTACTCACGAGCCTGAAGAGGAAGCACCTGAAATGTTGGGTACCGCACGCACAAGCGAAGATAAGCCTATGAGCGAAGATGATTTGCTGGGCTCTATCACCGCTGAATTGGGCGATTTGATGGGCGGCACCTCAGAAAAGAATTCAGTAAATGACCTTATCGGTGAGGGAGAGGAGATGTAAATGAGCGAATTTGATGTAAACAACTTTGACGCTATCCGTATCTCTCTTGCGAGCGCGGAAGATATCCGTGGTTGGTCTCGTGGCGAGGTCAAGAAGCCTGAAACTATCAACTATCGTACGCTCAAGCCTGAAAAGGACGGCTTGTTCTGCGAAAAGATTTTCGGCCCTACGAAGGACTGGGAGTGCGCTTGCGGTAAGTACAAGCGCATCCGCTTCAAGGGTATTGTCTGCGAACGCTGCGGTGTTGAAGTAACCCGCTCTAAGGTTCGCCGTGAACGCATGGGCCACATTGAGCTTGCGGCTCCTGTAAGCCATATTTGGTACTTCAAGGGTTCTCCTTCTCGTTTGGGTTATCTTTTGGATATTCCTCCTAAGGAGTTGGAGAAGGTCCTTTATTTCGCATCTTCCATCATCACTTCTGTTGATAAAGAAGCTCGCGAAGAGGATGTAGAAGAGCTCCGCGACGAGCTTTCTGCAGACTTGGAAGAATTGGATGCAGAACGCGATCGTCTTATCGAGGCAACGCGTCGTCTTTCTGTTGACTATGTTCCTGAAGAGGACGAATTCGTTGATGATATCGACGAAGACGAGCGCATGACTCCCGAAGAAGTTGAAGAAGAAATTGCAGACATCTACGAGGAGTTCAACGAGCGCAAGGCACTGCGCACCGAAGCTCTGGAGGCATTCCTGAAGATTGAGCCAAAGCAGCTCGTATCTGATGAAGCCCTCTATCGTGAAATGCGCTTGAACTACTCTGACTACTTCAAGGGTGGTATGGGTGCAGAAGCAATTCGCGATCTGCTCGACGCAATCGATTTGGAAGCTACCGCTGAAGAATTGCGTGAGGTAGTAGCAACGGGCAAGGGCCAGAAGCGCACCAAGGCTATCAAGCGCTTGAAGGTAGTAGATGCTTTCTTGCATTCTTCCAACAAGCCAAGCGACATGATTCTGGATGTAATTCCCGTTATTCCTCCAGATCTGCGTCCTATGGTTCAGCTCGATGGTGGTCGTTTCGCAACGTCTGACCTGAACGATTTGTATCGCCGCGTAATTAACCGTAACAACCGTCTGAAGCGCCTCTTGGATCTTGGTGCACCTGAGATCATCGTGAACAACGAAAAGCGCATGCTTCAGGAAGCGGTAGACTCTCTGTTTGACAACGGTCGTCGTGGTCGTCCGGTAACGGGTCCTGGTAACCGTCCTCTGAAGTCCTTGTCCGATATGCTCAAGGGTAAGCAGGGTCGTTTCCGTCAGAACCTGTTAGGTAAGCGTGTTGACTACTCTGGCCGTTCGGTAATCGTTGTTGGCCCTACCTTGAAGCTGCATCAGTGCGGTTTGCCTTCTCAGATGGCACTCGAACTGTTTAAGCCATTCGTAATGAAGCGCTTGGTTGAGCTCGAGTATGCTGCCAACATTAAGGCTGCTAAGCGTGCGGTTGATCGTGGCGCAAGCTATGTTTGGGACGTTTTGGATCAGGTTATTACCGAGCATCCTGTTCTCCTGAACCGCGCACCTACCTTGCACCGTTTAGGTATTCAGGCATTCGAGCCAGTACTGGTAGAAGGTAAAGCAATTAAGCTGCACCCCTTGGTATGTACGGCATTTAACGCTGACTTCGACGGTGACCAGATGGCAGTTCATGTGCCATTGGGTAACGAAGCTCAGGCTGAAGCTCGCGTTTTGATGCTTTCTGCTAACAACATCAAATCTCCTGCTCACGGTCGTCCTTTGACGGTACCTACTCAGGACATGATCATCGGTCTGTATTACCTGACCGCTGCTCGTGACGGGTTCCCTGGCGAGGGTCGTGCATTTATCGACTTCAACGATGCGATGAACGCCTACGATGCTCGCGCAGATCTTGACCTGCAGGCAAAGATTTGGGTTCGTTTGACTAAGGACGCCATCGTTGCAACTTCTTTTGACAACATGGTTGAGCATAAGAAGGGCGAGCGCATTGAGACCACTATTGGTCGTATTACCTTCAATGCCGTTTTGCCTGACGACTATCCTTACTTGAACTTTGAAATGAATAAGAGCGAGATCAGTCACCTCGTTGAGGATTGCTGTAATCGCTACACCACCTCTGAGATGGAACCCATCCTGGACGGTTTGAAGAGCGCTGGTTTCCATTACGCAACACGCGCTGGTTTAACTGTTTCTGTTTACGACGCTACGATTCCTCCCGAGAAGGGCGAAATCTTGGCAGAGGCAGACGAGAAAGTTGCTGCTATCGACGAAGACTACGAAATGGGTCTTATGTCTGACGAGGAACGTCATAAGCAGGTTGTTGACATCTGGAATGCTGCTAACGAAGAAGTTGGCGATGCTATGGCAGCGAACTTCGACAAGTTCAATCCCATTTACATGATGGCATTCTCTGGTGCTCGAGGTAACATTAAGCAGATTCGTCAGCTTGCTGGTATGCGTGGCCTTATGTCTGACCCTAAGGGCGAAATTATTGACCGTCCTATTAAGGCAAACTTCCGTGAAGGCCTCTCCGTACTGGAATACTTCATTTCTACGCACGGTGCTCGTAAGGGTCTGGCTGACACGGCACTCCGTACGGCTGACTCTGGTTACCTTACTCGTCGTTTAGTTGACGTTGCACAGGACGTTATCATTCGCGAACTCGACTGCGGTACGAATGACGGTGTTGAATGCGCTCTTATCAACGTAAAGGGCGAAATCGATGATTCCTTAGTAGGTCGTTGCTTGGCTGAGCCTGCAGTAAGCGAAGAGACGGGCGAAATCATCATGGAGGCTGGCGAATATCCTTCCTCCGTTGCTGAACTTCAGCGTCTCTACGATGCGGGTGTTCGCAAGATTAAGCATCGTGCTGTTATGACCTGCCATGCAGAACATGGCATTTGCCAGAAGTGCTACGGTTGGGACTTGGCAACGTCGCGTCCGGTAAACATCGGCACGGCAGCTGGTATTATTGCTGCTCAGTCCATTGGCGAGCCTGGTACGCAGTTGACGATGCGTACGTTCCACTCTGGCGGTGTTGCAGGTGAAGACATCACTCACGGTCTGCCTCGTGTAACCGAGCTCTTTGAGGCTCGCAAGCCTAAGGGCCAGGCTGTTTTGGCAGAAATTGCTGGCACCTTACAGATTGTGGGCGACAAGAATAGCAAGACCCTGACCATCCATGACCAGGAAGGTAACATTCGCGAGTATGTTGTTTCCGCTCGTGCTCAGATGTTCCCTGGTGTAACCGATGGTTGTGAAGTTGAGGTTGGCCAGCAGCTGACCAAGGGTTCTGTTAACCCTCATGACTTGCTGCGTTTGACCGATCCTAACACCACGCTTCGTTATATCGTTGATCAGGTTCAGGATGTATACGTATCCCAGGGTGTAGACATTAACGACAAGCACATCGAAGTTATTGCTCGTCAGATGCTTCGCAAGGTTGCCGTTATTGATCCAGGTGATTCCGATTACTTGCCAGGACGCCAGGTTAACCGCTTCGAATTCGAAAAGGTTGCAAACGACTTGGTACTGGAAGGCAAGAATCCTCCTGTGGGCCAGCCTTTGCTGTTGGGTATTACTAAGGCATCCTTGGCAACCGATTCGTTCTTGTCTGCAGCATCCTTCCAGGAAACCACTAAGGTTCTGACTGACGCTGCAATTGAGGGCAAGGTTGATACGCTTCAGGGCTTGAAGGAAAACGTTATTATCGGTAAGCCTATTCCTGCTGGTACTGGCCTTAAGCGTTACCACGATGTGGGTCTTACCTACAAGGGTGTTCCTGTGGATAAGATGGATGGCGATCGTCTGCCTGATTCTGCTCCTGAAGCATTGCGCGAGATTGAAGACTTGCTGCCTCAGCCTCAGGATTGGTCTTTGGATGAAGGTTACCTGGGTTCTGGTTCCGATTACGCAAGCTACTTTGCTTCCATCGCAGGTGGTTATCGCAACAGCAACCTTTCTGATGAAGATGCTCGTCTCTACATTTATGACGACTTGGGCGTTTCTCAGCGTTGGGCTAACAAGTTCTCCGAGGCTGGCATTGAAACCGTTGCCGACTTGGTAGGTCACACCGAAGACGAACTTTTGCGCATCGAAGGCATTGGCACCAAGGCCATTGAGGAATTGAAGGCTGGTCTTGAAGCACATGGTTTGTCTCATGTGATTGAGGACGACTTAACCGCTTCTCGCGATGATATGAGCCAGCTGCTCGATATGGTGTTCTCGCCCGATGACACCGTTTTGATTGGCGGCGATCATCCTGCGACTTTCAACACCGAAGGTGAAGACATGTTGGGTGAAGCTCTTCCTCCACGTTCTTACCAGCGTAACTTGGAAGAACTTGATGCGCTGTTAGGTTCAACGGATCTGGGCTTTAACCTTACGGGATCGGAAGAAGAGGCTTCTTCTGATGCCGAGAATGAGCAGTAGTTGCAAATTCCTGCTTAAGCGCAAAACATATCAAACTAAAGTGCCCTTCTTTATCGGAAGGGCACTTTTTTATAGGGGGGCGCAGAGAGCACGAAAAATGCGCAGAGAGCACGAAAAACAAAGTATAGAATACAGATAGTAAATGACAGAGTGTGGCAAAGGGGAGTAGAGCATGCCATCAACTTTATTTAAGGACATAAATCTTATCGACGCGAATGGGGTGCATACGCCTCACGCGTACGTGGGTGTGCGTGATGGAGTTATCGACTATGTTGGAAAGCTGGATCCCCTTGCAAGCCAAGATGGTCCATCGGACGATCCATTGGATGGTCTAACAAACGGTCTGTCGGACGGGCTAACGAATGATCTTTCCGACGGTCTATCGAACGGTCCGTCGGACGGGCTATCGGATTCTTTAGCTTCTGCGCGCTCTTACGAGGAAACCTATGATGGCAGAGGCAAAATCCTCATGCCGGGTCTTTATAATGCGCACTCTCATGTACCAATGACTTTACTTCGTGGTTTGGGTGAAAACCTTCCTTTGGATCAATGGCTCAATGATGCAATTTTTCCCTTTGAGGCATTGATGACCGACAAAGATTCGTATTATGCGACGTTAGCAGGCTTTGCGGAGATGATTCGATTCGGAGTGGTTTCCTGTACCGACATGTACTACCATTCGGAAGCTCGCGCGAAGGCGATTATTGAATCAGGTATCAAATGCAACTTAGGCCATAGTGTTCTCGATTTTGACCCAGACATTTCGTACGATCAAATCCCTGAAGCTGCAAAAAATGAGGAGCTCTTTAAGGAATATCACGGCGCAGGAGAGGGAAGACTTCTCATTGATTTTAACTTGCATGCAGAATATACCTCTACAGAGAAGGTCGTAGAAGGACTCGCTCAAGCGGCAGAACAAGCGGGAGTTCGTATGCAGGTTCATGTTGCGGAAACGGCTTCTGAGGTGGAGGGTTGCAAGGAACGTCATGCTGGGAAAACGCCCGTGGAGTATTTGGCTGATTGTGGACTGTTTGACGTTCCCGCTACTGCAGCTCATTGCGTTTGGTTGACCGAAAATGATCGACGAATTCTAGCAGAAAAGAAGGTATTTGTTGCAACGTGTCCTGCGTCAAACGCCAAACTGGGAAGTGGAATTGCTCAGGTAAAGGCAATGCTGGAAGCAGGCATAACGGTGGCGCTTGGCACTGATGGTGTCGCAAGTAATAATGCACATAACATGTTTAGGGATATGTATTTGCTCGCCCTTATGGAGCGGGCGCATAACCATACGCCATTAGGTCTAACCTCTTCGGAAATCATACAGATTGCAACCCGCAACGGTGCACTATCTCAAGGTCGTGAAGATTGTGGCGATGTGAAAGTTGGCAATCGGGCGGATTTGGTGGTGCTTGCATCAGATACTCCTTGGATGGTTCCTTGCGACGATTTAACAGGTGCTCTGGTTTACTCAGCGCAGGGTAGTGACGTGGTTCTCACTATGGTTGATGGCAAAGTGCTCTATAAAGATGGCATGTATACCACAATTGATATTGAGCGTGCCTTAGCAGAGGTAACTGCTTCACGTAACCGCATTATGGCGCAACTCTAACAATGCGTCTGAAAATGTGTCAGAAAATGTGACAAGATTTGCGGCTGAGTTTGCGGCGAAGTCCGTGACTGAAAATGCGCTAGAACATGCGGCGAAGTTCGTGCGGAATGCGCGGCAAAATCTGCGGCGGAATACGCGGCAAAATCTGCTTGGTATTAATTACCGCAACTTTATCATTTGTACCGATAATTTCCCTATCCCTAGTAGGTGAGGTATCCTAATAGGGTATGTGAAAATCGAGAGGGATTAACCGTATGAAAACCTATTTGTCCGATGATCGCCCGCAGCCAGAAAGCCAAATTGGTGCGGCTTTGGAATCGCTTGCTCACACCATCCATGAGCGTCGCGATGCAGGTGAAAAAAGCTATACCTATCGCCTTTTGATGGGCGATTTAGACAAGTTGTTGAAGAAGCTTGTAGAAGAAGCTCATGAAACTACATTGGCAGCAAAAGACATTGCTGCTTTAGACGCTGTCGCGGCGGCAAAGCCTGACGCTGTGGATGAGAAACTCCGTAGTGCAGAAGTGGATCACCTCCGTTACGAGGCGGGAGATGTGGTGTATCACCTGATGGTGCTTTTGGAGCGCTGTGGTATTTCGCTTGATGAATTCGCCGCAGAAATGAATTCGCGTATGACTGAGGATGAAATTTCGTTACGTCAAGGCGTGGTGCTTTTGAAGCCCGAACACATTAATCGCGGACACCACGAAGAATAGGGGACAACAATGGCAAAATTATTTGGAACTGACGGCGCTCGAGGTGTCGCCAATACTGAACTGACGTGTGATATCGCTTTTAAGCTTGGTCAAGCAGCAGTTGAATTCCTAGGAAAGACCATTGTTGTTGGTAAAGATACACGTCTTTCCGGCGACATGCTGGAATGTGCTCTCAACGCGGGTATTATGAGCCGCGGGGGAACTGTGTTAGCGGCGGGCATTATCCCAACGCCTGGTGTTGCGTTCTTAACGCGCGAATTATACGCAGATGGTGGCGTGGTTATTTCTGCCTCCCATAATCCTCCAGAGTACAACGGCATTAAATTTTTCGATGGACAAGGCTTTAAACTGCCCGACGAAGTGGAAGCTTCTCTTGAAACCTTTGTTGAGGCGGGTGGAACTCCCATCGATCAGCTGCCCGCAGGTGACGAAGTGGGCGTTATTGTTCCAGTAGAAAATGCATGCGAGTTGTACATCAATCATGCGGTGTCTTTAGTTCGTGGCGAGGGACTTTCATTTGAGGGCGTAAAGGTTGCTCTCGATACTGGTCACGGAGCTGCATCGCTTACCACCGCGCATGCGTTGGAAGAATTAGGTGCCGAAGTTGTAGTAATAAACGACGACTTTACCGGTACCGACATCAACGTAGAATGCGGTTCAACTCATCTCGAGCCTTTGAAAAACCTTATGGCAGCAACACACGCCAATATCGGTATTGCGCATGATGGCGATGCCGATCGTGTTATGTTCGTAGATGAGCTTGGCAATGAAATCGATGGCGATGTCGTAGAAGCGGTCTGCGCTATTGACTTAAAAGAACGCGGCGAACTTCCTGGCAACACCGTCGTTTCAACCGTTATGTGCAATTTAGGCTTTGTGAAGGCTATGGAAGCTGCAGGCATTGAAGTTATTCAAACTCAGGTAGGCGATCGCTATGTATTGCAGAAGCTGCGCGAAGGTGGTTTTGTGCTCGGCGGCGAACAGAGCGGCCATATGATCTTCCTGAAGCACAACTCAACAGGAGATGGCCTTATTACGGCATGTCAGTTTCTGTCTGCATGCTTAAGGAAAGGGGCTGCGGTTTCTGAGGTCGCAAGTGTTATGCAACGTTTCCCTCAGGAGCTTATAAATGTTTGCGTTACTGATAAACATGCGGTTACCAATAATGAAGTGGTGGCCAAAGCAATTGAGGAGGGCGCTGACGAGTTAGGATCGAGCGGACGTATTCTCGTCCGTCCTAGCGGAACCGAGCCTCTGGTGCGCGTTATGGTTGAAGCACCCACGCACGATCAGGCTCATGAGGTTGCTGCGAAAATTGCCAATGTTATTGAAGCGGAGCTTGGCGCGTAAAACTTTA
>FR896058.1:0-15930 GCA_000435475.1 Cryptobacterium sp. CAG:338
CCTAAAATGTGTCAAAATCCAGACTTATAAACCAGAGTCCAAGCTCATGTGTCGAAATCAAGGCTTATAGGTCAATATTTAGGCTCATAAGCCAAATCAAGGTTTGTGTCAAAATCCGCACCTATAAGCCAAAATCCAAGCTTATAGGTCAAAATCGGGCTTATAGGTAAAATCCAGGCTTTGCAAGCTGAGATCCAAGCTTATAGATCAAAACCTAAACCGCGCACTTAGAACGATTTGTTAGAACCGCACCCATGAAAAAAGAGCCCAACAAATGTTGGGCTCTCGTCGTTAAAGAATCTAGCGCGAATGCACTTATCTTTATGCTTTCTTGACGCCTGCCTTAGCAATCGCCTTCAGCAACCGTATCGGTCGGTATTACAACCGTATCTGCAGGCATTACATCTGCATTTGTCGGTATTGCAACCGTATCGGCAGGTATTACGTCCGTATCAGCTGTATTACATCTGCATTGCTACCAAGTAGCCGTCACGAATTGCCTCAAGGAGACGCTTGAACTCAGGCGTACCATAAGGATCGTTTGCAGCAACGCCTTCCCAGTCAGTGTGAGGAGAAGCATTACCGATGAGGTGAAGATGCTCTTCACCAAGAACACCCTTAGCCTCGTCATAGAGTTGAGTGTTGTCAATCATGGTAGTACCCGTAATGATGGTGTCAGCAGGAACCGTGAATTCCTTGCCCTCAGCATCTTCGCAAAGTACGCCTTCGTCGGTGTAAGCCTTAACCTTGGTCAAGGTAAGAATCTTTACGCCTTCCTTCTTCAGCTTGCGAAGCTCAGGGTTCTTGTCGATGATGCCGATTTCAGCGCCAGCCTTCTTAGCGGGCTCGATAACGGTAACCTCACGGCCTTCGTTCATAGAGGATGCTACCTCGATACCAGCGAAGCCGCCGCCGATAACAGCCATGCGCTTCTTAACCAGCAAGTGAGTACCAAGACCCCACTGCATGAGTCCCAAAGGTGCGCCGAGGATGCCCATACCGAAGCAGGAAAGACCCCACATGAAGCCCTTACCAGGGGTGCCCTTACCTTCAACGAGCTCCTTCAATGCGTGAGAATCGATAACGTTCTTACGATCCTTACCAGGAACATCAGGAGAAGTGGTTTCAGGACCAACAGCCAAGATTACTTCGTCAGCACCGAAATCCTTGAGGTAATTTACGTCTACCTTAGTGTTGCAACGAACATCAATGCCAAGACGCTTGATTTCGTTGTTGTACCAATCAACCATTGGAGGAAGTTCTTCGTTGAGAACCTGAGCAAGGTTCAGCAAACCGCAAGGCTTCTTCTTCTGGTCAACAACGGTTACGTTCTTGAAGCCACGCATCTTCAAGTTGCGAGCAGCTTCCAAACCAGCAGGGCCAGCACCAACGATGAGGATCTTCTTTTCTGCCTCTTCGCCCGTTACCTGATGATCTGCAGGCAAGCCGTACTGAGAGAAGTATACGTTGGGGTTAACCGAGCACTTGCAAGGCTTACCAATAAAGATGTTGTCAAGGCAGCGAGAGCAAACGATGCAAGGACGAACTTCTTCGCTGCGGCCTTCAGCAACCTTGATGCCGATTTCAGGCTCTGCAATCCAGTGACGAGCCATACCAGCAGCATCGCCAGAACCGTCTGCCAAAATCTTTTCACAAACATCCAAGTGATTAATACGAGTGCCAGGGAAGCAAGGCAGCGTGGTGTACTTCTTAGCTTCCTTGGAAAGATAGATGAATTCGCCTTCAGGAACGAGCTGGTTAGCAACAGGGCGAGGAGCCTCATGGAAGCCAGCCTGGATAGACCAAGCATCTACGCCGTGCTTTTCAACGCATTCGATAACCTCTTTGAGGTCTTCAACGCGCTGACCACCAGGCATAAGGTCGTCTGCAGAGTAACGAATCAAGATAGGCATATCGTCGCCGCAAGTCTTGTGGATCTCGTCGATGATCTCGGTGAGCAGACGGCAGCGGTTTTCAGTGGATCCACCATATTCGTCAGTACGATGGTTGGAGTACTTGGAAATGAAGCGCATTACCATGTAGCCGATACCAGCATGAATCTCGATGATGTCGATGCCAGCCTTCTTGCAGCGAAGAGCTGCTTCGCCGTACTGCTTAACTACGATAGCAATTTCTTCCTTGGTGAATTCCTTTTCAGGCATGCCTACGAAGGGGCCAGAAACTACGTCCTTAGAAGGAGCGTAGGAGTGAAGTTCATCTTCACCAGTTGCGCGCCACTCGTAGCAGAGCTGAAGCTGAGCAGCCAGCTTTGCGCCATGCTTGTGGCAAACTTCTGCGGTGCGGGTAAGACCTGGGATAAAGCAGTCGTCCCAAACGCCTACTGCACCAGTGGTGGTGTGATACTTAGGATGCGTATCGAATACGTCGCAAACATAGCAAGAGCCCAGCTCGATCAGAGCGGCACCGCCCTTTGCACGCTGCTCATAGAAGTCCACCAAGTCGTCGCCAACATGATAGTTGTCGGTCTTCTCGATGGTCATTGGCAGCATAACAAAACGATTACGCAGCTCAACATTGCCGATTTTAAACGGCTTGTTTAACAATTCGTACTTCACTTCGCGGCCCCTTTCGTAAGACAAAAGTGAAATTCCATTCCAGCATCTATGAGAGCAGATTGAACGTATCTGAGGCAACCCGTTACCCTTAGCTTTATCTTGCTGGCTCGCTAATCATCTAATCGCAATTCGTCAGAACGAAGTTGCATTAGCAACGCGCGAAATTAACAAAGCGTCAAATTGCTATACTGCCAACTTCGCAAACGCCTGCTGCTAGCTTAAGGCTGCATCAGTAATGACCAATCGTATGCACTCCTTCGCATTAAGATATTGTAAAACAGAACACCTTGCATTTTGTGTCAATATCCATTGATTGTTCTACCGATTAGCAGAAAAATGGATAGGCTCAGGCGCATTTGTCGCCAGTTATAAGGTTAATGCTACACATTTTTGAACTTTTGACCTAATTTTAACGAGAGCACGATAAAATAGCTTCAAAGTCATTTCGGGACTCAAACTCTGCATGTTTGGGACTACGACCGCACCTGTGAGGGGTTGTAACTGCACCTCTTAAAAGTTGTAACTATAAGGCGGCTATAGGCGAAAGGAACGATACGGTGGGCACCTTTGATACTAAACTACTGATCTCCCAGGCCTTAGTCGACCTATGCCAAGAACAACCACTAAAAAAGGTTTCTATTAGCGACATCGTGGAGCGCACAGGTAAAAACCGAAAAACGTTCTACTATCACTTCGAAGATAAGAATGCTCTTATTATTTGGAAATTTCGATACGACCTTGGCACCGAACTCCAGCGCCGCTTCCCAGAAAACATCCTGGTATACGAAAAGGAAGGTGAGGGCACCTATCCCGAACTTCCCTTTTACATCACGCAAAAATCGGGGGTTCGCTCGCTCGACCACTCTAAATTCTTCGACACGTTTGCCATCGTGCTTGAGCGAGAACGAAACTTTTATATGCAAGCCTTCGCTGAAACAGGTCCTGCCGCCCTGCGCAATTATCTCTACGAGCTTTATCTGCCCGCCTTGCGCAACGACATAACTATCATTTTGGCTAATCGATACTTACCCGAAGAAAACATCGATTTCTTGAGCGAATTTTATACCTGCGCTTTTCTGTCCTATTTCACCCGCAAATGCGAGCAACCTGGAACGAAGCACCTCATTAGCAACGCGGGCCCCTTCGCTAATATCATTCACAGCTCAATGGAAAGCGAAATCAAAGAAGCACAGCTGCGTAGGAATTTATAGGCATCCCAGCCGACCCAACCGATCTCTTTAGCTGATTTGCCTTGCAAATTTAACCACCCGCGCGGCACATATCTCGGACGATTTACTCAGGCAACCCACCTCTCGCGCGATTCATCCCTGGGTCAATTAATCGCCCGCGCAATCCATCCCTAGGGTTATCCGCCTCTCAGGCTATCCATCTCTTGGGCGATCCGTCCCTCAGGCTATCAACCTTTTGGACGATCTGTCTCTAAAGTAAACGATCTATCTCTTGAGCGATCCTTCCCTAAAGCAATCCACTTCTCAAGGAAATATTCCTTCTACCCACCGAGTTGATCTGGAGATATTTCTAAAAGGTTGCCACTTGCTTGCCGCTTGTTTTCACCCCTTTTGCCGAACAATTAAAGACTGATTAATCAAACGTAAAACCAGCTCAGCTGAAAAAAGAACTTGTTTTTTCGGTGCTACCCTACCAAACATATCGTTCAACGAAGAACGTTATCGAAACATTTGTTTCGTTTTCAATTCCCCAAAACTACTTATAAGCACCTCTTTGTACTTATAAATTTCAGCAGAAAACGAAACGCATGTTTTCTCGATTCAATGACGAATCGCTTCTAGCTGCGCAAACCTTCTCAAGAATTCTGCAAAGCGGCAGCAAATTCTTACGCGCATGGTTTTCGGATCAAAAAAGGAAGTGATCACATGACTCCTCCATCAACGGCAACCACCTTAGGTGGTGCGCGAGTCGAATCGAAAGAGTACTTTGAAAAACGAGCTCTCAAAAAAGGTGCCGTGAGTTGGGTACTCTTAATGAGTTTGGGCGTTGCCTATGTTATATCCGGCGATTTCTCCGGCTGGAACTACGGCATCGCCAACGGTGGCTGGGCAGGAATGGCTATAGCTTTTGTCGTAATGGGCGCCATGTATTTATTTATGGTTCTTGGCCTTGCTGAAATGTCTTCCGCTATGCCAACAGCAGGTGCAGGTTACGGATTCGCTCGTCGTGCAATGGGAAAGATTGGCGGTGCCGTAACGGGATTCGCTATTCTTATCGAATACTGCATTTGCCCTGCTGCAATTTCAACCTTTATTGCAGATTACGTGCATGCGCTTGGGCTCTTCGCCGACGTCCCTTCCGCCTTAATTATTGGATTCTTTTTTGTGGTATTCGTTGGAATTCACCTTATCGGCGTTGGTGAAGCCCTCAAGATTGTTTTTGCCATTACAGCAATCGCAGTTGTAGCTCTTCTTGCTTTTGTGTTTGGTATGATTCCTCATTTCGATGCAGCAAATTTGTTCAATATAGCTCCCGCTGTCGAAGGCGGTAGCAGCTTATTCCCCTACGGATTAACGGGCGTGATTGCTGCATTGCCTTTCGGCATTTGGTTATTCCTTGCTATTGAAGGTGTTCCACTAGCTGCAGAAGAATCCTCTAATCCAAAGAAGGATATGCCTCGAGGCATTATAGGCGCGATGTTGTTCCTGGTTGTAACGGGCACCTTAGTTCTCGTTTTAACCGCAGGTGGTGCAGGCGCAGAATTTGCTGGCAGCGCCGCTGCTCCTTTAGTTGATGCCCTGAACTATGTTGGCGAATCCAACATTGCAACCTTCGTTAATTACATTGGCTTAACGGGCCTGATAGCTTCATTCTTCTCTACGGTATTTAGTGGTTCTCGCCAAGCATTTGCTCTTTCACGTGCTGGCTATCTTCCTAAGTTCCTATCGGTAACCGGATCTCGCAAAACCCCTTACGTTGCCCTTTTAGTACTTGGGGTAATTGCCTTTGCACTAGCTGTAGTGGTTCAGAACGGAAGCATCCTACTGAACATGGCCGTATTCGCAGCGTGCGTGTCGTATGCCATGATGAACCTTTCCCACATCATCCTTCGCAAAAAGGAACCTGACATGGAGCGCGGATTCGTTGTTCCTGGTGGTGTAGTACTCACCTCAATCGCTTTTGCTCTTTCGCTTATTGCGATTGTATCCACCTTCGTGGTTGATAGTTTTGCAGCAGGATGCACGCTTCTGGTGCTCGTTGCCTTACTTGCTTATTTCTTCCTTTACTCGCGCAAGCATTTGGTAGGCAACGCTCCCGAAGAAGAGTTCGCAGCTCTGAAAGCGGCAGAGGCCGAGCTTAAGTAATGCGGCAGAACTTACCGCGCCCACACAGCAAAGCAAAACTCAAATAGCAAGGCCTGTGCGTTTTGTCGGTTGACCTACTTTTATTCTGGAAAGGATTCTTATGGTGAGGGCAGTTTTATTCGATTGCGACGGCATCCTCCTGGACTCCATGAATTCCTGGCATAGCCTCGAGGCGCATTTAGCCTCTCGAGCAAATATAACCTTGACCGCCAATCAGATGGATATGCTGAACAAGAACACGCTGAGACAAACCGTCCAATATTTTTATACCGAATATCGGATAGAAAATCGTTTTGAAACGCTTTATGACTATGCGTATAGCTATTTACTCAAGCAGTATCAGAACAATATCTCTGTCCGAAAAGGCATTCTCTCAGTGATCAAAAAACTTAAAAGCAAGGGTATTTTGCTCTATGTAGCTTCATCGAGTCCCCGAGCTTTTATTGAAACGGGGCTACAAAGCAATAACCTTTTAGCTTATTTCGAAGGATGCTTTTCTGCCGAAGACCTCAATAAATCCAAACAAGACACCGATTTTTATCGTTTCATTTCCTCTTCGCTTCAAATCGCACCGAACCAACTTTGTCTCATTGATGATTCGGCTTACGCCTTAGCGGTTGCACGCATCGTAGGAATGCGAACCATAGGAGTCCACGACACCAACATTGCTTCAACTTTCGAAATGTTGCACTCGTGCGCCGATTTCGCTATTCAAGGCTTCAGCCAACTTAACTATTCCTGGTTTGAAAATTAGAAAAGAGAATGCTTTATGTCTTGTCCTGAAAAAAATGTAGGGATACTAGAATCCAATAGTTTCGATACGAATAACCTCGACAAACTTGACAAGGACCTTCGCTCGATGGTTGCACGTCGTGAAGTTCTGGGGCCTTGCTATCGTCTTTTTTATCAGAAGCCTCTTCATTTAGTGCGCGGAAACGGTACGCGCCTGTTCGATGCTGATGGAACAGAGTATCTAGATATGTACAACAACATCCCATCCATCGGACACAGCAACCCCGTCATTACTGAAGCAGTAACGCAGCAGTTGCAGCTCATTAATACCCACACGCGCTATGTTCATGAAAACCTTCTTGATTACGCAGACAACCTTATCGCACTGCTTCCTGATGAAATCGATCGCATCATGTTCATGTGCTCGGGTTCCGAAGCAAATGATTTAGCGGTACGATGCGCTCAACTCTACACTGGCGGAACAGGCATTATAGTTACCAGCGAAGCCTACCACGGTAACACCGCTCTCATCTCAGGGCTTTCTCCTTCTATCGGCAAAGATGTACCCATGAGCATGACCATGCGCATGATTCCCTCGCCAGACACCTATCGAATCGGCACAGAAGATATTTCGCAGTGGATGTGCGACCAAATCGCGCAAGCAATTGCCGACATGCGGCGTCATGGCATTTCTTTCGCGGGCGTCTTATTTGACAGTATTTTTTCTTCGGATGGAGTAATACCCGGCAAACCTGGATTTCTTAAGCCTGTCGTTGATTTGGTTCACAACGAGGGTGGCGTATACATTGCCGATGAGGTACAGCCTGGTTTTTGCCGCACCGGCGAATCCTTTTGGGGATTCGAACGCCACGCCCTTGTTCCCGACATTGTTACCATGGGAAAACCAATGGCAAATGGCATTGCTTGTTCTGGCATGGCGATTAAGCACGAAATTCTCGATGCCTTTGCCCAAAACAACCCATACTTTAATACTTTCGCAGGAAATCCCGTTGCCATGGCTGCCGCGCAAGCAGTCCTGGGCTATCTCAAAACCAACAACATCCTTTCCCACACAAAAGAAATGGGAAGCAAGCTCAAATCAATGCTTGAAGGTATGCAAGCCGACTACCCTCTCCTCGGAGATGTGCGAGGTAGCGGATTGTTTATTGGAGTGGACATAGTAGAACCTCATACCACCACTCCAAATCGATCCCTTGCAGTAAAGCTTATTGAAGTGCTTCGTGAACATAAGGTTCTCATTTCGCTTTGCGGACCTCACGGAAACGTGCTTAAAATACGCCCTCCCCTTGTCTTCGACGATGCAGACCTTGATTGGTTTGCTGATGCGCTTCAATCATCCCTGAAAGAACTGTCCTAAAAGAGGTATCTCATGGCTAACAATTTCGAAAACCCCGAAAAATTTGCAGAAATAGCGCAACAAGCTGCGGAACGCTACCCTTTTGAAGCTCCCGCTGTCAAACTTCTTGCTTTTTCAGAAAACGCAACGTATTTGGTATTCAACCCCCACACGCAGGAAAAATATTGCGTACTGCGCGTAGGGCGTCCGGGATACCACACCCTTGAAGAATACGAAAGCGAAATAAGCTGGCTGCGGCAGATCAACGACTACACACCCCTTGTGGTTGCCAACCCGATTCCAGCTGCAGATGGCAGTTTCATCCAGCAGATTCCCAACGAAGCTACTGCCACCACTTATTTTTGCGTAGCGACTGAATTTTTAACGGGACAAACTCTCGAAAATGACAACGCGCCTGATGCAGCGGTTCGCCACTTTGAGACTTTAGGCGAAATTACCGCCTATCTACATCGCCAAACAGAAATATGGAATGGCACCAAAAATATCAAACGCTTCCATTGGGATACCGAAAACATGATCGGCGAACAGGCGATTTGGGGCAATTGGAAAGACTACCCGGAAATGACCCCTGAAGCCGAAGAAAAAATCACGCAGTGTTGCGCAATCATAAAATCTCGGCTCGATAAATATGGGAAGAATCCCCGAAACTATGGCGTGATTCATGCCGATCTCCGCGATACCAATATTCTTGTTGACGGAGATGACATTAAGGTGATCGATTTTGACGATTTTGGATTCGGCTGGCATTTGCATGACTTAGCAAGCGCGCTTACGTTTATTGAGGACCGCGAAGACGTGCCTGACCTCGTAAATGCCTGGCTTGATGGATATCGAAAGGTTCTCCCCTTTACCGACACTGACTTTGTCGAAATTGACACGTTTATTTTGCAGCGTCGCATTCAAATGCTCGCTTGGATGGCAAGCCACCAAGACTCGACTCCCGTACAAGGATATATGCAGGGATACATGGAGGGAACCATGGAACTTGCTGATCGCTATTTGCGATTATTCGCTTAATCCAACACAGAAAAAGGACTGGCCATGAAGGAAATTGAAATAATCATCAACGGAGACAAGCTTGAAAGGGTCAAACGCGTTCTGGGGGCCTTTAGTGACAATGGTGTTTTTGTAAATCAAGGTTTTGGATACGGACACCAACATGGATATCGACAAGCGTATACGCGAGATGACAATCGAGGCGTAAATCTTTTGCCCAAAGTTTCAGTACGTACTGTAGTTGCTGACGAAAACGTAGAAGCTATTGTCAACGAAATGGTAAATACCCTGGGAAATGATTCATTTGGCGATGGAAAGATTTTTATAAAAGAAGTAGTTGAGGCTATTCGCGTTCGTACCAATGAACGCGGAAATGAAGCTCTATAGCTATCATCCTTGAATTGACCTACATAACAATTTGCTTGCATTAAAAAGCGACAGAATTTCCGAAGAAAGCAGCGCTAGTTACCTTCTTCGGAAATTTTTTTGTGAAGAAGAACCGCCTGAGCAATTTTATGTAGTGGAACACGTTGATCCATTGATGCTTTACGCATTAATTGATAAGCCTCTTTTTCGCTGAAGCCCTGGTCAATTAAAACACCTTTGGCTTGATCAATCAGCTTTCGATCATCTAATTTATGCTCTAGCTCTTCTATAGTTTTCTTGCTTTTGCTTATGTACGCGTTACGTATTCGGGCGAAATCGATTTCCTCTAGCAAACGGGAATCAATGCAATCTTTTTGCACAAATCCCCCAACGCCCCTTTGTACAAGGTTTTCTTTTTCATTGAAAGAAAGCCCTTGATATACCACGACCATCGGAATTGTTGTCTGGAGTTTCACTCGTTCGATAATTTGATCAATTTTTTCAAATTCGGAAACCGAAATTATCAAACAGAGTGATTCTCTTAGAGTTTCCACGGATAAGTGATCGCAAATGCGAAAACCCGCCGCTTCCAAGATGGCTTTAATACGATCGATATTGATTGCACCTAAAACAATAATGTGCTTTTCCATCACTAACTACCTTATTTTGCTTCATACAAAATAAGCATATTGACTCGGTATTTCACTATCGTTTCAGGCGGTTTTCCACTCTGCAAAATTGCTTAATTTGTGGGACTGAATTTGCGAGACACACCACTAAATCTGCAAGACACGCCATCAAATGTGCAAGACATACCGCCAAATTTGCAAAATACACTACCAAATTTGCAAGACGGACCTTATCGAGCTCATCCTAATTATTCCGCATAGCTTTTCATGATAAGAGGTGCAGCAATATATACCATAATCTGGTCAGTGCCTTCTGCTATCTGGTTACCACGACAGTCTTCCCAAATGGTACTTACTCGTGCACTTTCGGTGTATCCAAGGCCACCTAGGATCTGCATCGCATCACTTGCCACTTGAGTAGCAGTTTTAGGAATATAGCGCTTCATCAAAGCTACCGCTAAACGCTTCTCGGGGTGGTTGGTTTCTATAGACCACGCCGCGTGATAAAGCATCGCTCGCATGGTGCGCAAACTTACTTCCATATCGGTAAGCATCTGCTCGATTTGCTGGAACTGCCCAATAGGCACACCAAATGCCTTGCGCTCCCGAGCATTTTCGACCGCATCCTCCATTGCTGCCTGCGCCATACCAAGCGATGAAGCGCAAGTAAACACTCGCCCATATTCTAAAAGTCTAAACAGGTGGCGGAACCCGCCCTTGTGACCAATCAGACGATATTCGGGTTTAATCTCCACTTCATCAAAGGAAACTGAAGCGAACGGCACCATCGATTGACCAATTTTGTTAATAGGAATTGCACGAATACCAGGCAGATTATGAGGAATAAGCCAAAATGAAAGAGGGGGATATTTGTCGTTGCCCACGTTGTCTTTGTCGATGGCTGCAACCAAAATACTTGGAGAATATTCACCGTTGTTTACATAAGTTTTCTTGCCGTTAAGAATGATTTTGCCGTCACGCGTTTCGACCGAAGTGCTCATGCTCATGGTATCTGATCCGGCGTTGGGCTCTGAAACCGCAAGTGAAAACATAAGTCTTCCTGTATTGCGGTAGTTCTCCAATACTTCCGACACAACGCCTTCATCGGCAAAGCCACTTAATATCTGCAGATTGAACAGGTCGTTTTGAAACGGCAAAGCAGCGCCAGCGCATCTTGAAAGTTCTTCCAAGATGAGGGTCTGACCCATAATGTCGAGCCCACGACGACCATCGCTTTGCACCTTATCAAGAGCAAAATAGCGATCAACAAAGCCCTTCACCACTTCATCGGGTAAGCCTTGATCTCGTCGCCACTGAAACACATGATCGGAAGTAAATACTTCTTCGCCAAAAGCGCGGAATGTCGCGATGATATTTTTTTGGCTTTCTGAAAGCTCGAATTCCACAAAGACCCCTCTTTATTCTTTAAGGTATAGCGCATAAACCCTTACATGATAAAAAGGATACGGCACTTGTTGGCAATATCCCATCATCAAGTTTTGCAATCTGTCGGAAGTCCTAACAACCCATTCACAAATTGAATCAGCCTAAATCGCCTCAAGAACTGCATGGCAAATTGCTTCATTATTTGTATTGGGAAGAAATGATATTTTTACCGTATTGTCTACTGTATGACCATTGTTATTGGCCTTAATACTTTCCCTATCTATATACACCATATCAAGAAGGTATTTGTCGTATCCATTCGCTTCAATCAAGGAGACCTCAATTACGTTGTTTTTGTTATCAACCGAAGTAATCCGCCCTTTCACCATCCAATAAGTGTCAAATAAACCGCCATTATAACCCTCGCCATTTACTGGAGCGCTCTTTAGACCTTCACGATCCCATGACTTGTACTGAGTGTTAAGAAATTCTTGGCGTTCACTTGCTTTCTGCGCCGCTAAATCAAAGTAGCTTGGTTTTGATAACTCAGTATTAATGAAAATTCCTACCGCCACTACTACTATGACAGCTAGGCAAGCTAGAACAATAACTGCGTTTCGAGATTTTGAGTTCATTGTGACCAGCTCCTCAATTTGTTACAATGACCAATGAGCGGTCACCCAATACCCTGGGTTGGCTGCGGTCAACTTGGAATAGTGACAGCCGCCCCTTTGGGTTGTGTGGGCGGCTGCGCTACTTTATGAGCCTATGTGTCAAAAGTAGCAGCAGCATTAAACAAAATAATTCCAAAACAAGAATCAATTCATCCATGACTTACCCCCATTTCAGTAGGCAGCCATCCACCCATTGGCTTGCGCACACAATACTATGTGTATTCTTGAAGCACAATCGACAACATAGCTAATATGACCAGGTCATAAGGAGATAAAAAATAAAGAGAGCTTATTTAGCTCTCTTTATTTTTTGTAATACAAGTGCCTGAATAGCTTTAAATTGCTTCAAGCAACTCAGAATTATTTAGAGTCTCGACAGTGAGCAAACATGTTTGGCGACCTGCTTGGGCTAGCTTGCTGGACTAACTCACCTAGGCAAGCGCCTAGGCTTGCCCGCCTGAACAAACCCGCTTGGGCAAATACCTGAACAAACCTGCCCTAAAACTCTTAACGCCCTTTCCAGACTGGCTCACGTTTTTCAGCAAACGCCGTAGCGCCTTCAATCTTGTCTTCGCTAGTTTGGGTAATCTTTTCAATCTCTTCTAGAATCTCCCAACCCTTAGAAGGATAAACCACGTTTTCGCCCATGGTCTCATAAGCGGTACGCTTGGTGCATTCAATGGCCAAAGGTGCACCCTTGCAAATTAATTCTGCCATCTTGATAGCTTCATCGAGAACCGTGCCAGGCTCTACTGCCTTGTTAATCAAGAAGCATTCTTCTGCCTTTTTCGCAGAGAAGGGCTCACACGTAAGCATTAATTCCATGGCTGGTTTAGCAGGCATTGTTTGCATGATACGCATCAGCAAGCCACCACCAGCAGCTGTCAAACCGCGACGAGGTTCAGGAAGCGAGAATTCCGAATCAGTACCAGCAATTGCCAAATCGCACGCAACGACAATCTCAACGCCGCCGCCTAACACACGACCATTTGCCGCTGCAATTATGGGCTTTGAAATATAGCGCTTGCACATTCCTGCAAAGCCACTCTTTTCATACCCCTCTGGTGCATGCATGGTACCCGCAGCAATCTCTTTCAGATCACTACCCGCACAAAAGCAATCCCCCACATTGGTGATAATTCCAACTCGCAGCGAATCAGTTTGCTCTAAATGATCAAATGCCTGACAAAGCTCGAGCCACATTGCGCTATTAATGGCATTTTTTGCTTCTGGCCTATTGAGCGTAACAATATAAATGCCGTCGCGCTCTTCGGTAAGAATGTATTTGTATGACATATGATCCCCTTTCTTTTCCCCTCATAAATCATACGCCGTTGCTAGCGAAAAAAGCGCCCGCATAAAGCGGACGCCAGAAAACTTCTTACATAA
Source organism: Cryptobacterium sp. CAG:338 (assembly GCA_000435475.1). Taxonomy (GTDB): domain Bacteria; phylum Actinomycetota; class Coriobacteriia; order Coriobacteriales; family Eggerthellaceae; genus Anaerotardibacter. Next base: position 13,462 of record FR896058.1, read on the forward strand.
ATTCTTTCAAGAACTTATCAACCGCCGCATTGAAAGGTACGGGGTTGTCGTAGGCGATGAAGTGGTCGCCCTGAATGAGTACCAATTCCGACTTGGGCAGACTCTTGTAAATAAGTTCTGTATGATCGCCAGAAATCATATCGTTAGTACCTACGATAACTAGCGTTGGTACCTCCAGTGCAGCAAGGCGCTTTGGATCGATAGCGGGCTGAGATGCCATGAGGTTCCACAGCTCGTAGCGCTTCATATCGCGCTCGCTTTCATTCTTCCTTGCTTCGCATTCTTTCGCTTTAGCAATAATGCGTTCGCGAACAGGCTCGATAACACCTTCGATGTTTAAGTTTGCACCATTCAAAATAAGCTTGTTCACGCGCTCAGGATTATTGAGCGCAAACAGAAGCGCCGTAATACCGCCATCAGAAAAGCCCAAAATGTTCGCGCGGAAAATGCCATGCTCGTTCATAAAGTCGAGCAAATCTTGTGCGAACTGATCAAACGTAAATGGAGCTGTGCCGCGAGGAGACTCACCATGACCGCGCGTATCGATAGCAATTACGCGATATTCCTTTGAGAAGTATTCGATCTGATGCCTAAAACGCGTGCAGTCTTCACCATTGCCATGAAGCAAAATAAGCGGGAAACCTTCGCCCTTTTCCTGATAATGAAGCTTAATGTCCATAGCCCCTCCTTAAAATATGCATCTCACGCGCCCCAGAATTAGAAACACATGATGAAACAAATTCGAACAGAACAATTCCCCTTTATTGTCTTATTCATATTGTAGCGGTGTTTTTCGCTGTTCAGACGTACAAGACACCAAATGGTTTTATTCTTGGTGAATTTGGATGCTTATCTGCACCCTCGCTCCCTGTACAATACGTATAAGGGACAAGATACGGGGTATTCGAAAAGGGGTTCACTATGAAAATCCTTGCTATTAACGGAAGCCATCGCGTAGGCGAAAATACCAGCAAACTCTTGCAGATGGCCCTCGACGAAGCTGCTGCTTTAGGCGCCGAAACCGAAATGGTCGATTTGGCCGAGCTGGACATTGAATTTTGCGCTGGCTGCAACAAGTGCCTGTTTAAGCCAATGTGCTCTATCAGCGATGACATGGACGAACTGAAGCAGAAGATGCTTGATGCCGACGGCATTATTTTGGGCTCCCCCGACTACTTTGGCAATGTTACCGCGCGTATGAAAAATTTCATCGATCGCACGCGCCCTCTTCATATGACTTCCAACCAGCTAAAAGGCAAGGTTGGCGGCTTTTTGACGATGTCTGGCCTGGATAACTGTGGCGCAGAAAGCACGAATGCAGTGCTGGAAAACTTCTTTGCTACTCACGAAATGCTTATTGTGCATCCTCGTCCCGAAGGCCCTGTTATTGCCTCGGGTATTACTGGTTCATTGATGGCAGGTATGCAGGACGGCAAACCTCGTTGGCGTCGTAGCGTTGAAGAAGATCCCATTGCGCCGCTCTTGGCTCACCAACTAGGTAAAGATATGGTGGAACTTATTCAGCAGCTGCAAAAGTAAATAATAATTGCAGCTTATTTTGAAGCTGCAGGGTTTAAGGAGCCTTATGACTTCTCAAGATAAAACCACTGACGACAAGCAAAAATTTTCGTTAAAAGCAATTGCCAGCCCACGAAATATTTCACGAGCTATGCAGATATTTTTATCTGGAGCTCTTTTCGTCTTAGGCGCTGTTCTTTCGGTACTGTTGTTAATGAGTACATGGAATCTGATTCTTCTTGTGTTTGTAGCGCATGAAGTAAGCAGTAACGAAATTCTTGCATCCATCGTTACCTGGTTTTTATACTTCGAGTTTCTCGCACTAATCTCTAAGTATTATCAATCGGGACTCCATTTCCCTCTGCGCTACTTTATTTATATCGGTATTACTGCAATCGTACGACTGATCATTCTCTATCATGATGACCCCATGAATACGCTCATTTTCTCGGTAGCTATTTTAGTACTCCTTGGCGGCCTTTGGCTTGCCAACACAAGCGTTATCAGGCGCGATGGTCAGTAAAAAGAATCTACCGAAATCAAATAATGAACCATCCGCATAGCGGATGGTTCATTATTTCGGGCGCTTCGCGTCCTCAACAAGCTGAAGCCATTAAATCAAAAAGGCACATCCGAAGATGTGCCTTTACTTTAAAGCAATCTGCTTACAAAGGGATTACTAGTTCTCCCAAGTGCAAGGAGCTTCGCCAGCTTCCTGACGCTGAGACTTAAAGATGGTGTCAGGAATAGGCTCACCATGATAAATGCCTACGCCACCTTCATCTTCGATACGAGAAATCTCTGCATCGGTATAGCCATACTTCTGCATGATTTCCTTGGTGTGATAGCCAACTGGCTTAGCAAGGATAACAGGAGGATCGCCTGCAGAACCAAAACGAAGAGGAGTCATAGGCAAAGCATGCTTGCCCCACTCGTCGTATTCAACATAAC
>FR896058.1:15936-27408 GCA_000435475.1 Cryptobacterium sp. CAG:338
AACATAACGAAGGGCGTCATTTACGTAAGCCTCTTCGTCACGAAGGATGTCAGGGAAGCGGAAGAGCTTCTGAGCAGGTACCTGGTTAATGCGGAACTGTTCCATCCAGTAATCGAAAGGCTGCTTAGCGAATGCCTCTTCAAGCCATCCGATAACTTCCTTGTTCTTACCGGAAGCCTTCAGGTGGGTGAGGTCCTTGGTGTCGATGTTGTCGATCTGATCTTCGCGACCAAAGATCTTCATCATCATTTCATAGTACTTATCGTACTGAGGCATGCAGATATAAATCCACTTGTCGTCAGAAGTGCGATAGGTGTTGTTGAAAGGATTAGGAACGTCGGTACGAGACTTAGGATAGTCAGCACCAAACTGCTGAGCGCAAATTCCGATGTCAGATGCGAAAATTGCAGCAGCATAGAGGTTGGTTACAACCTTTTCGCCCTTACCGGTACGAGTACGGTTGAACAGAGCAGCACAAATACCGCCAGCAAGCATGCAAGCAGCGTTGTTGTCACCGAATGCCTGAGGAGCGATTGCAGGAGACTGACCCTTCTCACGGAAAACGTTAGCTACGCCACCACGAGCAGCCCAGCATACTGCGTCGTATCCGGGGGAATCCTTTTCAGGACCATACTCGCCATAACCACGCATCTGAGCCCAAATCAGCGTTGGGAACTCTTCGTGGATGGTTTCATAGTCAAGACCAAGCTTCTTCAAAGCCTTGTCACGCAGGTTAACGACAAAAACGTCAGCATCAGCAAGAAGCTTCTTCATGAACTTCATGCCGTCTTCGTTCTTGAGGTTAATAGCTACCAGGTCTTTGTTGGTGTTGTTAAGGTCGAACGTAGGATCTTCGAAGTCGTTCTTTTCGCAACCAAAGCCAGGACCCTGGGTACGCTGAGCATCGCCATGAAGAGGTTCGGTCTTAATGACGGTTGCACCCATTTCGGAAAGGCAGCGTACTGCAGCAGGAGCTGCTACCCATTCGCAAAGCTCTACGACTTTAACGCCTGCGAGAGGGCCGAAGCCATTGAGTTTATCTGTAGTGGACATACAGACTTTCTCCTTCCATTGTTATTAACGATGGAACCCGCTCTGCGCTGCAGTGAAAGCGCCTTTGCTTACCCCTAGTGCAGTCGGGCTTATTACATCACCTTTCTAGTATGGCTATCGCAAAGGTTCATGGGGATGGTCAGTAATTCGTGTTTGTCTATTTTTTTGCGAAAAATACTTATTTCTTTGAATGATTAGCCAAATTTCATGAATATTTTGGGACAAAACCACTCTATTTGACCACCACTTACCCCCAAATTGAATCCGTTGACCCATTCACGCTTTTTACTCACTACTTCCAGCAATACCCAAGCGGTGTCAGATTGGCTGCTGCTGCGACGTTCGAAAGGTGAGATTTCCACACATTCCAATGGTTTATCAATTTATTTCTTAGGGTTATATCTGCCGTTTACCTGAAAAATCAATCCGTTTACCCGAGAAGATCATTCATGATTATTTTTCAACAAAATTTATAAAAGAGCTGATAACTTGCATATATTAATTTGTCTAGCAGATATCACTATTTTATACAATTAAGGGCAGGCAATTTGCGCTTTTGCGTTCCCCTACTAGGTCAATCAATCGCAATCAGGTGCAGCTAAGCCTTACCTTTGTAGCCCAGAGCCCAAGATTAACGCTACAAGCTCAATCGTTCATATGTTAGGAGGATTGGATGAGCAAACTATCCGTGACACCCGTCGCGCAAGACGATGCCAAGCAAAATGCTTATATGCAAGAGTTCGCTCGCCGTATCGAAGCAACACCCCCTGGAATGTGCCCCGTCTCTATGCAGCTATCCTTGCTACAGGCAAGCGGCTGCCAGACATGTGGAAAATGCACCCCTTGTCGCGAAGGCATTCCTCAATTGGAAGGCATGCTTGAAGCAGTCCTCGCCTTTGAAGGCACCCCCGATCTATTGGACACCATGCGTAAAAAGGCACGTGTTATTCGCGATACTGCCGACTGCGCTATCGGTTGGCATGCCGCAGATGTGTTTCTCCAAGGAATGGACACGTTTGCTGCAGAATACGAAAGCCACGTTACTAAATTCTCATGTCAAGAAGGCGTTACCCAAACGGTTCCCTGTGAAACCATGTGTCCTGCGCACGTAGACGTTCCTGCTTATATTGCTCTTGTTGGTGAAGGCGACTACGCAGGCGCTATCAATATGATTCGCAAGGACAACCCTTTCCCTACCGCTTGTGCCTTTGTTTGTGAGCATCCCTGCGAAGAACGTTGCCGTCGTACTCTTATTGATGCACCTATCAACATTCGCGGCATTAAAAAATTCGCGGTAGACAATATGCCAGCAGATAAAGTACAAACCCCTAAACCAGCCGATCCTACGGGCAAAAAGGTTGCTATTATCGGCGGTGGTCCTTCTGGCTTAACCTGCGCTTACTATTGCGCTTTGATGGGCCATGGAGTGCACGTTTTCGAACGCCGTAAGCACCTTGGCGGCATGATGCGCTACGGCATTCCTGCCTATCGTTTCCCCCGCGAACGCCTCGACGAAGACATTCGCGCCATTCTTTCTGCGGGAGATATTACGGTTCATTACGAAAGCGACATCGACACCACAACCATGGCACAAATTTCAAAAGACTACGACGCTTGCTATGTAGCCATTGGCGCTCAAGGCGGCAAAGTATTGCGCATGGAAGGCTCTGACGCCGAAGGTGTTATGAGCGCGGTGGATCTTCTTACTGAAATCGGCGAAAACAACTACCCTGACTTTACCGGAAAGAAAGTTGTTGTTATCGGCGGCGGCAATGTTGCTATGGACTGCGCTCGCACAAGCGTTCGTGCAGGTGCAGAAAGTGTAACGATTGCTTACCGTCGTCGCATCGAAGACATGACTGCTTTGCGTTCCGAAATTGATTCAGCGATGCAAGAAGGTGTGGAAATGTGCGTCCTGCAGGCACCTGACCACATCGAAGTAACCGATGGTCACTGCACCGCACTTTACACACAGCCCCAGATGATTGGTCCCGTAAAGGGTGGTCGCCCCACTCCTCAAAAAGCAAACAAGCCGCTTTATCGCATTGAAGCAGACATCATTCTTATTGCCGTCGGCCAATCGATCGAATCAGCGCCTTTCGAACAGTTCGGTATGGAAGTGGATCGCACCTATTTCCAAGCTGATGAATATCTGAAGTCACTTCATGGCCCCGACAATGTGTTTGTTGGTGGCGACTGCCAAGTTGGCCCTAAAACCGTTATCGTCGCTATCGGTGCAGGAAAAGTTGCAGCTCGCAATATCGATGACTACCTGGGCTTCGATCACGAACTTGACTGTGGTGCAACCGCACCAGCCCCCAAACCTAACAACCGCGTGGCATGCGGTCGTGTAAACATCGTAGAACGCCCCGCAAGCGAGCGTAAACATGACTTCGATGCCGTGGAAGTTGAAATGAGCTTGGAAGAAGCCCAGCAAGAATGCGGTCGTTGCTTACGTTGCGACCATTATGGCTGCGGCGTAATGGAAGGAGGCCGAATCCAGTATGTTTAACGTAACCGTTGACGGTAAAGCCGTATCAGTAAAAGAAGGCTCCACCATTTTAGATGCAGCCCAAGCTGCAAGCGTTTCCATTCCTACGCTTTGCTGGATGAAAGACCTGAATGAAATTGGTTCCTGCCGAATTTGTGTGGTAGAAACCGAAGGCGACGATGCTTTAAGCGCAGCTTGCAATACTCCTGTACGCGACGGCATGAACATCAACACCCGTTCGCCTCGCGTAATCGCAGCACGCCGTGAGAATATGCGCACGATCCTAGAAGGACATCGCAGCGAGTGCACTACTTGCGAACGCTCCGGCACCTGCGCACTTCAGCGCACCGCAGCTGAATTAAACGTAGGCGAACTTGATTTCGATCCGGTATTCGACTTTGAAGCATGGGATGAAGATTTCCCTCTGCAGCGTGATGCAAGCAAATGTATCCGTTGCGGACGTTGTGTTGTGGAATGCGCAAAAGTTCAGCATTGCAGCGTTTGGGATTTCAAGGGTCCTTCCGCTTTCCGTAGTATCACCGTACGCGATGGCAAGGAAATCAGTGAAGCAGGTTGCGCATTATGCGGTCAATGCATTACTCATTGCCCCACAGGCGCTCTTACCGCGCGTAACGATATTGCAAAAATTCTTGATGCTTTAGCAGACCCCGATACCATGACCGTGATCCAGTTTGCCCCTGCCATTCGTGCAGCATGGGGCGAAGTAATGGGACTCACCCACGAAGAGGCAACTCCTGGACGCATGGCGGCTGCCGCAAAATCTTTAGGCTTTGACCGCGTTTTCGACACCGATTTTGCCGCCGACCTTACCATCATGGAAGAGGGCAACGAATTTATCGAATGGTACACCTCAGGCAAGAAGCGCCCTATGTTTACCTCTTGCTGCCCTGGCTGGGTACGTTTTGCAAAGCTGCATTATCCTCAATTTGTCGAGCAGCTCTCTACCAGCAAATCCCCTCACCAAATGCTGGGTGCTGTTGTTAAGAACACCCTGAAAGAGCCCATGGAAGCAGAAGGCAAGAAACGCATGTTTGTTGTTTCGGTTATGCCCTGCGTTGCAAAGAAATATGAATGTGGCGTTCCTCAGCTTTCTACCAAAGCGGGCCCCGATGTTGATGCGGTTCTTACTACCCGCGAATTCAACAGCATGCTGCGTATGTTTAAGGTAAACTGCGCTGAATTAGAAGAAGCTCCCTTCGACAATCCTTTGGGGCTTTCCACTGGCGCAGGCACGATCTTTGGTCGAACTGGCGGTGTTATGGAAGCAGCGCTGCGCACGGCTGCCTTTATTTTGACTGGCAAGAATCCCGACTTTGCAACCTGCGATACTACCGAAGCAACGCCTGAGCGCCCCTGGACCGACAAGACCCTCGAAATCGCTGACCTCACTATCAAGATCGCAGTAGCAAGTGGCTTAGAAAATACTTCGAAACTGCTCGAAGCGCTTGAAGCAGGTGAAGCAGAATACGACTTTGTCGAAATCATGGCTTGCCCTGGTGGCTGCGTTGGCGGCGGCGGACAACCTATTGAATTCAACGTGGAAATGGCAGCCGAACGCGCTAAGGTACTGAACCGTCTCGACTCAAATGACACGTTACGCTTCTCGCATGAAAACCCCGACATCCAAAAGCTCTATGCCGATTGGATTGGCAAACCGCTTTCGGAAACTGCAGAAGCATGGCTTCATACCGAACAGGTTGAATGGGACATTTAATTTGGTAACTGAGCGATAACAAATTACGACTTGTTACGCATTTGAAATGCCGGCAGGATACCTTCTATGGGTGTCCTGCCGGTTTAACTTTAACTATCCATGAAGAAGATGCATCAACATATCAACACAAGGCTTCCGCGCCCCCGCGCCTTCAAACGCACTCGAATGAAGTGTGCCAGAAGACAATGGGGTAATTTTTGTACGCCATCCCTTATGGATTCCTGCGCAGAAACCTACAAGCTCTCTTCTTTTATAAAAACTCACAACCCCTCTTCGGACAAAAACCCCACGCTCACTTCGGACAAAAACTCTCCGAAAGTCTCTGGGCGCATTTCTCATGCCTACCTGCTCGAACTGGCAGAAAAACTCATAGCGTTTCGCACGTTAAGCCTTGACGAGTACGAATCGCTTATCAGCTTCTACGATAAAGAGGTAACGGATCTTCTAACCAATGAGGCAAAGCGAATTCGTGAAGGTGTCTACGGCACAACAGTGTATATTCGTGGGTTGATTGAAATTAGCAATTACTGCAAAAACGACTGTCTGTATTGTGGAATCAGAAAAAGCAACCACTCTTGCACGCGTTACCGTCTAACCCCTCAAGATATTCTCGAATGTGCTTGCGAAGGATATCGTCTTGGCTTTAGAACGTTCGTTTTGCAAGGCGGCGAAGATCCCTGGTTTAACGACGATCGACTCGTTGATCTTCTTCACGAGCTCAAATCCGCCTACCCCGACTGCGCGATTACCCTTTCACTTGGCGAGCGCACCTACGAAAGCTACCAGCGCCTGTTCAATGCAGGTGCTGATCGTTATCTTTTACGCCATGAAACCGTATGTGAAGATCTGTATAGCAAGCTTCACCCTCAAACTATGCATCTAGAGAATCGTCTCCAATGTTTGGAAGACCTTCGCAGCATTGGATATGCGGTTGGATGCGGCTTTATGGTAGGAGCCCCCTATCAAACCGCACGTGATCTTGCGCATGATTTGAAATTCATTGAGCATTTCAAGCCCGAAATGTGTGGCATTGGGCCTTTTATCCCCCATCATGCCACCCCTTTTCGCGCTATGCCTGCAGGCAGCGTTGATTTAACATGCTTTCTGCTTTCCTTGATACGCATCATTCATCCATCAGTATTACTTCCTGCAACCACTGCCCTCGGTTCGCTCGACCCTCAAGGCAGAACTAAAGGCATGCTGACAGGAGCCAATGTGGTTATGCCTAACCTCTCCCCTTTGAATGTGCGCGCAAATTACGAACTTTACAACAACAAAGCTCATACCGGCACCGAGGCTGCTGAACATCTCAGCCTCCTCGATGCCGATATGCAGTCGATCGGTTATCACCTGGTAATTGATCGCGGAGACCCTAAAGAAAGGCTATAACATGGCATCTTTTCCCTATAACCCTAAGTCTCTGTGCGCTGATGAATTCATTAACCACGAAGAGATTTTAGAAACACTTGCCTATGCCGATGAGCATGCACATGATATTGAGCTCTGTCGTTCCATTCTCGATAAAGCACGTACCAATCTGCATCCCTCGAACGATCATGGCGCCATTATCACCCATCGCGAAGCCTCCGTATTATTAGCATGCGACGATCCGGCGATTAATGCAGAAATAAAAAAACTTGCTCACGACATCAAACATGCCTACTACGGCAATCGCATCGTTCTCTTTGCGCCGCTCTACCTCTCGAACTATTGCGTGAACGGCTGCTTGTATTGCCCTTACCATGCTAAAAATCGCGAAATCCCTCGACGCAAACTAACCCAAGATGAAATTCGTGCTGAAGTGATCGCCCTGCAAGACATGGGACACAAACGTCTCGCCATTGAAGCAGGCGAAGATCCTAAACATAATCCTATTGAATACATCCTGGAAAGCATGAACACCATCTATTCCATCAAGCATAAAAATGGCGCTATCAGACGCGTTAACGTAAACATTGCCGCAACGACTGTAGATGAATACCGCATGCTTAAAGAAGCAGAGATTGGCACCTATATTCTGTTCCAGGAAACCTACCACAAAGAAAGCTACCAACGCCTTCATCCCACAGGACCTAAGAGCGATTACAACTGGCACACCGAAGCCATGGATCGCGCCATGGAAGGCGGAATTGATGATGTGGGTCTGGGCGTTCTGTTCGGATTAGAGGGCTATCGCTATGAATTCGCTGGGCTCCTCATGCACGCAGAGCACCTCGAAGCGGTACACGGCGTAGGTCCGCACACCATCAGTGTTCCGCGCGTAAAACCCGCCATGGATATTAATCCCGATGAATTTGACAACGGCATTCCTGATGAGATGTTCGAAAAGCTTATTGCGCTTATTCGCATTTCGGTGCCTTACACCGGCATGATTATTTCGACCCGCGAAAGCCAAACTGTCCGCGAACATGCTCTTCAGTACGGAATTTCTCAAATTAGTGGTGGCTCGCGTACCTCTGTTGGCGGTTACGTGGAAGAACAGCGTCCCCATGACACTGAGCAGTTTGACGTTTCCGACCAACGCACGCTTGACGAAGTTATTAGCTGGCTTCTGGACAACAATCATATTCCCAGCTTCTGCACGGCCTGCTATCGCGCAGGACGTACGGGAGATAGGTTCATGTCGTTTTGCAAGAACGGCGAAATCCTGAACTTCTGTCATCCTAATGCGCTTATCACCCTCGCTGAATACCTGAGCGACTATGCCACCCCTGAAACAAAATCGAAGGGCATGAAAATCATCCAGCAGGAACTGCAAAAAGTTGAAAACCCTAAAACAAAAGAATTGGCAAAAACCTATATAGATAACATTGTCAGCGGCATTGGTCGCGATTATCGCTTCTAGGAGAACCCCCATGAGCCTCAACGCTACTCCCTCAGCAGAACGCTTACATATTGGTTTTTTTGGCATTCGCAATGCAGGAAAATCGAGCGTAGTTAACGCAATTACCAATCAGGATCTATCCATTGTGTCAGACACAAAAGGTACGACTACCGATCCCGTTAAAAAAGCCATGGAGCTTTTGCCCCTGGGTCCTGTAGTGATCATCGACACCCCTGGTATTGATGACGAAGGAGATCTGGGCGCCCAACGCGTAGCAAAGGCAAAAAAGGCATTGCGTCAGTGCGATTGCGCCGTACTAGTTGTAGATGCTACGTGTGGGCTCCAAGCAGCTGATCTCGATTTGATTGAGGCTTTCAAGCTTCGAGAAATTCCCTATGTTATCGCCTATAACAAGATAGATGCTCTCCTGAACAAAGGGAATTCACCAGTGCCCCTGCCTGCGCAGGCATCCGAGTGCCTCACAAAGGAGGCGTGCGATTACCTTTCAAAAACCATTCCTAGGCATGCTTCTCCAACACTTGCCGCCAATGAAGCCCTCATAAGCGCGCAATCAGGGCAAGGCATCTATGAGCTCAAAGACCTTATTGGAAGCTGTGCAAAACAAGCTGAATCAAATAAACGTCTTGTAGCAGATCTCTTGGAAGAAAACGATCTTATTGTTTTAGTTATTCCTATCGATAGCTCTGCCCCTAAGGGACGCATCATCTTGCCCCAGCAGATGGTTATGCGCGATGCTCTCGATCGCCACGCTATCTGCATAGCTTGCCAGCCAGAAAATCTTACGGAAACACTTCAGGCATGCGCCCGTAAGCCACGCCTCGTCGTAACCGACTCTCAAGCGTTTGAACAAGTAAATCGTCTTGTTCCAGACGATTTAGCGCTCACTTCTTTTTCCATTTTGATGGCGCGCTATAAGGGTAATTTGGAAGACTATGCTGCGGGTGCAGCGCGCTTGGCTCAGTTAAACGACAACAGCAAAGTACTTATCGCCGAAGGATGCACGCACCATCGTCAGTGCGACGATATCGGCACTGTTAAAATCCCTAACTGGATTCGTTCCTTCACGAATGCAAGCCCTCATTTCGATTTTACGTCAGGTGGTGGCTTCCCCGAATCTCTTGAAGGATATGACCTGGTAATACACTGTGGCGCTTGCATGCTAAATGATCGCGAAATGCGCTATCGCATAGCATCATGTCGCGCAGCAGGAGTTCCTATCGTCAATTACGGGATTGCTATTGCTGAAATGCATGGCATTTTACGTCGCAGCCTTGCGCCATTCCCTCAAGCATCTGCCGCATTCAAAGAAAGCTTTTAATCCAGATTTGATCTGCGAGTTGTTTGCTAGAGAGCAAATGCACTAAAGGGATCTAATGTATTGAAAGCTTAGGGAATGGATGGCTGCTCATAAAGGAAATAAAATCACTCACCAACTGAGAATGGGGTTCTTTGCGACTCATGAGATACACCTTGTGAAAATCCTCAGGAACCCCTTCAATGGGCAGACACACCACATCGTCGAAAGAATTAACTAAGAAGGAATACACCAACAACGAAACATTTTCGGGATTCACTGAAACAAAAGAAGAAAGCGTAATCTCGTCATCAAAATTACGAATGAGATCAAATTCATCTTCTTTGCCCGCAAACAGCTCATCAAGTCCTCTTGAAACTGAAGAATCTTTTCCGTAAGTCATAAGACGGTAGTGTTTTAAATCATCAAGAGTTACCGATTCCTTTTGAGCTAAAGCATGAACCTTGTTGACGCAAACCACTAAAGGCTGTTCCCATACAAGAGTCATATTAAGATCACTGGCGTATTTGGTCTGTGCAGCAAACGCTACATCGATCTTTCCTTCTTTAAGCTGGCGCGCAAGCTCACCTGAATACGCCTGTTCCATATGAAGGAGGGGTCGTTTTTCGTACTGGGCCACAAATTCGCTCATTGCCTGGGACCAAAATTGTCCCTTCATGGAATAGAGGGTGCCTAAACGCATGGTGTTTTCACTGATGGCGACCGATTGTTCAGCAAGACGTATGCCCTCATCGTAGGTTTCAAGTGTACGAGTAACGTATTCCAGATAAATTTTCCCTTGAGTGGTTAGCTCGATGCGCGAAGCGACTCCTTCGGAGCGATTAAAAAGCGAAAAACCTAGCTCCTGTTCCATACGAATGATCGCAGCAGAAAGTGTTGGCTGAGCAATAAACAAATCTTTTGCCGCCTTGGTATAACTCATCACTGAAGCAAGATGCTTAAAATAGCGCAAATGAGCCAATTTCATTTTTGTGGATTACTCCTCAAATAAAACACTGTCCAATAGCTTTTTAATATAACAGAAGGGAAAATACTGCGAATCGCAACTTTTGCAAGCGTACATTCCAATAAGAAATGGGTATGATTAAAGTTACGTATTATGTGTAGTATGTTTAAAGTGGTAATGCATTTTTACCTCTTTTCGTACATAAATCTGCAACATACCTCATTCATGGAGATATGCCGTTCCTCTTTTGTTGAGACTCATTTTCTAGAGCTTCTTCGTTAAACTGGGAACGTTTGAAATTAGCTTAAAGGATAGATATGAAATTCCGTTTACGACCCCATTCAAAAGACGAATCTAAAGCGCTCAATCCCGAAAAAGTGGAAAAGAAGCCGCTCTATATTCATTACGACAAAGAAGGCAACCGTATTGGCGATGATGGATACCCCCTCACCCCAAAGCGTCACCGCTTGCATAACGTTTTTAATGCAATTTTCATTTGGGCAATCATCTGTGCCGTTGTTGGCGCTGGCTGCGCGATTATCGCATATGCCCAAGGTCAGCAATATGGCGGCTTTAGCGGTGACTTTTCCACCTTCGACTTGGTAGTATATGGCGGCAACATGATCAACGGCTATTCCGTAGCAACCCTTTTGCGTGTTGAAGCGGTTTTGCTTATTTTCATGGGTATCTTTGGTACCACCATTAATTTCAAAGGTTTTCACTGGCTCTACGACAAGGCGTCCCCCACTATTCTGGTGATAATCATGTGCCTTATTGGTGTCGTTACCGTGGTATACCAAGGAATGTTGCTTTCCACCGTGGGCATTCCTGATCCAGGATCTCTTATCATGCTGATATTGGTCATTTTGGCGGCAGTCTTCATGAAGCAAGTTGCCGAAGAAAGGCCTACTCTTCGCAAAGCAAAAATTGCACGCACTGAAGTTAAGAAGTAGCTTTAGAAGACGTCTAAAAACCTACGAGTTAAAAGCAGCAGTACTCATGGCGGTACTGCTGCTTTTTGTTTGGATGACAATCCGCTCTGAACAACCTTTCTGGTTAATACGAGGAATCTAAAGTTCTTTCCCTA
>FR896058.1:27466-30068 GCA_000435475.1 Cryptobacterium sp. CAG:338
CCGCTTAACGTAATTCTGCGCGAATTTCCTCAATAGGAATATCAATGCCAAAACGAATTCTGTCAGCTACCACAGCCTGTTCATCAAGCATTCCAAGCCCGTTAATAGCAGTACATCCGAGTTCTTTAGCATCTTTAAGCAATTGAGTTTCTTCAGGCGAATAAATAACGTCTGCCACGACCATACCAGGCTTTATATATGAAGCAGGAACTGGAGTTTCAGTATTACCTTCGCCCATGCCTATATTGGTTCCATTAGCCAATATGTCAGATTCTGAGATTGATTTCTTCAGTTGCTCAGTATCCTCTAAAGGATAAAGCGTGATCTTGCATGAAGTAGCTTCTTCAACCTTTTGCTTAAGATCTTGAGCATGTTTATACGAATTCCCGTTCTCGCGAGCAAAAACGTCTAGACGAGAAACCCCATCGAGAGCAGCCTGGACAAAAATTGCCGATCCAGCTCCACCAGGACCTACGAGTGTCATTGTTGCACCCTCAACGGAGACTCCATGCTTCTTGAGGTTATTCATGAAACCTTGACCATCAGTGTTGTGGCCAACCAGTCTTCCGTCGTTTTCTTTTTTTATCATGTTGACACTGCCCATCAACGAAGCTGCATCACTCAACTCGTCAAGATAAGGGATTACTGCTTGCTTGAGCGGCATAGTTACCGTTGTGCTTACCCAGCCTTTCATGACACGAAACGCATCAATGACTTTCGGCATTTCTTCTATTCCGACGTCAAATACCAGAAATACCGCATCAATCCCCATTTTTTGATAGGCCAGTGAATGCGTAGCGGGCGATGCCGAATGCTCAACGGGGCTACCTATCATTGCCACCATGTGGGTATGACCGGTAATGCCTGTCCCCTTCTTTGTTTGCTCCATGACAACCCTCTCTTATCCTTTGTCATGCTGGTTTCATTAGATATCTATTGTACGGCACGTGCTTATTCGTTTCTCTGGCCAGAGTGATATTTCTTTTACATAAAAAATCCCGCGCCTTTTCGGCACGGGATTTTGTTTGGGTGGGTTTGTTGTTGCCTCGCTTATTAAGCTGAGCAAGCGGGCTCTTTTTAACTACTACAAAATTACTTATGTAGTGACCAATCTACTAATCGTCGAGCAAGCCCTTCGTAATGTCCTCGAGGGTACGACCGCGAGTTTCAACGCCGAACACTGCCAGCCAGATAGACATAGCAACTGCAAGTGCGGAGTTGATAAGATATGCGCCCATCGTTCCAATTGGAGATGCTACGAAGAATGCAATCCACATTGGGCTTACGATACCAGCAACGCGACCGAACGCATTTGCGAGACCAGCGCCGCGAATGCGGCAAGCCGTTGGGAAAGGCTCGGAGAGGTAGATAGCTGCAGTGGTAACAGAGTTGGTGAACGTAAATACGCAAACCAAGAAACCAAAGCCCATGATAAGAGCGGTGTTATCGGTTGGCAGCAAAGACCAAATAGGGCCAAGAATTGCTACTGCCAAGTAAGAACCAATAAGAATGGTCTTACGATTTACCTTCTCGACGTAGAAGGTTAAGGCACCTACACCAACAGGAATGCCAAGCTGCATAACAACGGTCATCAAGGTTGACATGCTTGTATCGAAGCCCTTTGCAACCAAGATAGTAGGGGTCCAGGTGATGATGGTGTAAACCAATACGTTCATTACAAAGCAGAGGAACATTGCCGTAAGGGTACGGGTGATCATGCTCTTCTTGAACAGTACCGAGAACGGAAGCTGCTTTACTTCCTGTTCGGCAGCACGAGCAGCAATTTCTTCATCAGTTACCTCAGGAACAGCCTTACCACCAGCTGCAGCCTTTGTCTCAAGCTTTGTAACAATTGCATCTGCTTGGTCGTTGCGGCCCATCATAGCCAACCAACGAGGAGATTCGTCCATGCAGGTCAATACCAAAATTACTACTACAGCACCAAGAATACCGCAGAATACAAATACTTCACGCCAGCCAGCGATTGGCAAAATGATGAGGTTCATAACCGATGCGAACAAAGTACCGCAGTTTGCGATCAAGCCCATGTAGGACTGATACTTACCACGCTTGTGAGGTGGCGTGTACTCAGTCAAAGCAGAATAGCCTGCAGGGAATGCAGCACCAAGACCGAGACCCATAAAGAAACGGCATCCAGTCAAGAAGTTTGCATCAGGTGAAGCAGCTGCAACAAAGCAGAAAATGGTGAATACGGAACCGCATACAATAACTGCTCTTTTACGACCAAAACCGTCAGAAACAACACCAGAAAGCAAACCACCTACCAGGTAGCCTACCATCGTGATGGAGTTAAAGAATGCAAACTGTTCAAGAGTCATGAATCCCTCGGTCTGCAAAACAGCACCGATAGGACCACCTACAGCCATGTCAACGGAATCGCAGAACGTGATGCCAGCAAGCAGCCACATGATCTTCATGTGGAAGCCGGAAATAGGCATGCGGTCAAGACGTGCTGCGATACCGTGGAACGACTTGTTTGCTTCAGCAGAAGCCATACGAATATCGCCTTCCTTTCTTTCGCGCAAGTTTTGCCTTTCTCTTGCCTTGCTCCGTGGTTTTTGAGCCATGCACGGTTTTTGAG
>FR896058.1:30092-31996 GCA_000435475.1 Cryptobacterium sp. CAG:338
ATGCACGCTCATACTTGAGCAAAACCATCAAAAGACAAAACAGCTTTAGCCCCTTTGCCCCAAATACAAAGGAGTTAGTTGCGTCCTCTTAAATTGAACTCGAATCCTTGCAAAAGAAATAAGGTCGAAACCTCTTTCAACGGAAGTTACTTAAGGCAAGAAAGCCTTTCCCCTGAAATGCCATGGCTTTTATTTCCACCCACGAATAAAAGCAACTTAGCTATTACTTCCGAGATAGTATTGTGAACTTTTATTACTTTTCTTAGCGAATAGCTTTTTTTAGTTACTTTATTAATTTTTTCTATACTGATACTGACCTGCCATTTTAATGCTTCTATGACTTACTAATAAATTTGTAAGTATCTTTTGTAAAGGGATGTTATGACGATTTCTAATATTCGTTTAATCAATTTGTCCGGTTTCCATGATGTTGGGGAAACGGTATGAGCTCATAAACGAAATGTAATCGTCAACTACTTTAGGGTGAGTTTCTTTTCGACTCACCAGATACACCTTATGAAAGTCTTCTGAAAGACCATGAACTTTTCGACAAATAACATCCTCAAATGCATTAACCAAAAACGAATGGCAAAACAGTGCCATTTTTTGTTCGTCTGAAGAGATAATGGTGCTCATCGTAATTTCGTCGTCATATTCTCGCACCAAGCGCATTTCGTTAACGGGAAGCTCAATATCGATACGTTTTACCGGCGATTCCTTTGGATAGGTTAGAATCTCGTGACTCTTTAAATCGTCGATCGAAATCTCTTTTCGCTTAGCAAAAGGATTGTTCTTATGTAAGCCCAAAACTAAAGGTTGAGACCATACCAAAACATAGTTTAGATCGTCTAGATCATCCATTCGAGCAGCGAAAACAACATCTAATTCGCCTTTTCGTAAACGCGAAATGAGTTCTGGGGAATAAGCTTGCTCGATCGAGATTTTAGGCGGCGATGATTTTTTGGCAAGAAATGCCTGCATCGCCTGAGACCAAGTCATCCCCTGCATAGAGTAAACAGTTCCCACGCGCACAAGCGAGTTGGCCTCTCCTTGGATTTCACGAGCAACACGAAGACCCGTATCAAGATTATTGAGAGCAAGAGAAACGTATTCGAAATATGCTTCACCTGATTCGGTTAGCTCAATACGCGAGCTGCCCTTGCCACGCTTAAAGAGCTTAACTCCTAATTCTTGCTCCATGCGCTTAATCGCAACCGAAAGGGTCGGCTGCGCTACGAATAAATCCTCCGCCGCCTTGGTAAAGTTGAGGACTTTCGCTAAGTGGTTAAAATAACGCAGATAGTCAAGTCTCACTTTTTATTCCTCCCCTTGGAATAATCTTTTGACGTGATCCCCGAATAGAAACAAACAAGATAAAATCCGTTTAATTTCTCTGTTTTAGTTTGAAATTCGTTATTAAGCATACCGTATTTACTATAAATTCGCTTCATGAATTAGCTTGCATCGATCACATCTTTACCTCTACTGATAAGTAATCTATTCGTGCTTTTAATCTTTAAAACGCCTTGCATCCACACATCACTGCAAGTACTTTTCGCCCTCGTAGCGGTTTTCGCCCTTGCAAACTTACGAATGCCTCTCACCCTCGCAAGCGCCTTTCACCCTCGCAAGTATTCTTCGTCCTTGTGGGCGCTTCTCATCCGAGGAAGCGCTCCGCATTTTTGCAAGTGCATCTCGTCCTTGCAGGCGCGTCTCATCCCAGCGCTTTCGGATTGCTTAACAAGCGAGTTTGGATGATCCAAGGCAAAACAAATTACGCATCAATAGAAGAGTGGGGCCCTATGATGGACCCCACTTGAGAAAGAGCAGTTTAAGCTAGCTAAATTACTACTAGTCTTCAAGACCCTTAGTAATATCCTCCAGCGTACGACCACGAGTCTCTA
>FR896059.1:0-2764 GCA_000435475.1 Cryptobacterium sp. CAG:338
AGCAGAATTCGCAAAGGGCGATTGAGGCGATCCGCCCTCTTCAAGCATCAAACGATACGGAACATGGCCTCCTGCTATCGAGTCGATAGTTTGGGAAAGCAGTTGCTGCACTTCAGGTTTTTGCGCTGCAGTATAAGCAAAGCCATTATCCTTTCCGAAGGTGATTACCAGTCCACTTCCGTTTGATTCGCCGAAGATTTTCGCATTCATAAACAGTACACCACGCGCAGGATTTGCCTTACGCAACGAGGAAGTAACCGAATGCCAAAAACGCTGTACTGAGGCAGGGTTAGTCACCTCAATTGGTAAAGCTCCCGATGCTGCAGAAGTCTGAGTTGGCGGTACGCTTTCAACTCCAGAAGACATTCCCCCTTGAGGTGCCGATTGCGGTGGGTTCTCCTGCACTGGAGCAGTAGCCACTGGTTGAGAGGTTGCCACTGGTTGAGAGTTTGCCTGCAAAGAAGACACCTGCTGAGGTGAATCCTGGAAATTCGCTTGTTGCGGCATTGCCTGCGGCGCTGCTTGCAACGGTGGTGTTGACACTTGAACTGCTGCGCCAACTTGACCAGAAGCTATCTTTCGTTCCAGCTCTTCAATTCGCTCCGCCAGCGCCTCTATAGTTAAATCGGATTCTGGCCTTACCATGCGAGTAAGGGCGATTTCAAAACTCAAACGAGGATTGCTAGACGAATGGAGCTCTTTCGAGAGATCGCCCAACACAACCAGAAGTCGGCTTAACCGATCCTGGCCGAAGTATTTAAGCTGGTCAACCATCGCTTTGCGCGTTGCTTCATTCACCGATATTTCAACCTCAATACCCGCCATAGAAAGCAGATACATATTGCGCACATACTCGGAAAGATCGCTTACAAACTGCGCAAGATCAGCGCCTGTCTCAACATAACGAGCAACCCAATTAAAGCATGCTGCAGCATCACGCTTTCCAATAGCGAGCACAATTTCAGAAAGATCAGTTTCGTCCAGAGAACCAAGCAGATTCTGTGCGCCTTCCAGCGTTACATGACCACCGCCGAATGCTATTAACTGCTCAAGTGAAGTGAGCGCATTTCGCATACCGCCATCAGCGCGGTAAGCAATCAGATCAAGCGCCTCTCCTTCGAAATCTACTCCCTCTTCGACGCAAATTGCCCCAAGACGAGAAACAATAGCTTCATTGGAAATGCGGTGGAAATCAAATCGCTGGCAACGAGATTGTATGGTGTCGGGAACCTTCTGAGGGTCGGTTGTGCAAAGTATAAAAAGAATATGCTCAGGAGGTTCCTCTAGTGTTTTCAGAAGCGCATTGAAGGCCGCATTAGTCAACATATGGACCTCGTCGATGATGTACACCTTCCAGGCACCACGCGTAGGCGCATAGTTGACGCGTGCAATAATTTCTTCACGAACGTTATCGACACCAGTGCGACTTGCCGCGTCTAATTCGTATACATCTGGATGAGTACCTTGCGCTATAGCCTCGCATTCAGGACAAGTTCCATCAGGTTCAACAGTAGGACCCCGTTCGCAAAGGAGCGCCTTGGCAAGAATGCGAGCCATGGTTGTTTTACCGGTACCGCGAGGGCCGCAAAACAAATAGGCGTGAGAGACTTTTCCCTGTTCGATTGCATTTTTGAGCGTTCGTTCAATATGCTCCTGACCCACAACATCTTTAAAGGTAGTGGGACGATATTTACGATACAGCGCCTCCATGATTTAGTTTTCCTCTTCGGACTTGGCATGTTTTGCGCGCGCTAAACGTTCTGCCTCAGCAGCAGTTTCCACCTGAAAATCGCGCGTACCGCTCTTGCGTGCAGAAAGAGCCGCTTTCACAGCACCAATAACGGCAGGTGCCACCGAAACCGCTACGATGCCAAGAACAATTACTTCAAAGTGCTCCTGCACAAAAGGGACACCACCAAAGAAGTATCCCACCAGAACAAAGAGAGACACCCATGAAATGCCACCAAGACAATTAAAGAAAGTAAACTTAGCGAAATTCATATGCCCCGTACCTGCAATAAAGGGAGCAAAGGTTCGGAAGAAGGGCATAAAACGCGTAATAACAATAGTCAGCCCACCGTATTTTTCAAAGAAGTGGTCCAGCTTTGCCATGCGCTCAGGCGTAAGTGCCTTGACCTTGCCCGAATCGATAATACGCGAACCAAATAAACGAGCAATCCAATAATTCGAAGTGTTGCCCAGAATTGCTGCGGCATAAAAAACGATAAGGGTCGCAGCCAGGCTCAGCCCACCCCCGTCAGCGGAAAACACACCCGCAGCAAACAAAAGCGAATCTCCTGGCAAGAAAGGAAAGAAAACTAAACCAGTCTCAACAAACACGATCAAGAAGAGTGGTGTATACACCCAGATAGGACCCAAGGCAATAATCCAGCCTGCAATAGCTCCACGAGGATCTTGAAGAAGGCCCAAAATAAAGTCGATGAATTCCATTAGACTCCCGTTACATTCGGTATAACCTTGCTCAAAACAAATTTCGCCGATCAGTTGGTGACCGGCGAAAGACTAAAGTATCCCGAAAAGGCCTGGCCGCTCGTCAGCGGTCCCTTATGGCTGCTTCCTCCCGGACCTGACCAGGTTCGAAACATGGCGCCGGCCAAACCCAATCGAGATACTTTTTCAACATGAGACAGTATAAACTAACCTGCGCAATAAACAAAAAACTCTTAGATAAATTAAGGAACCTTCCATAAACTTTAAATCTAACGTAATGTTCTCCCTGTTTTTCAAAGCGAACTTTAGTTTT
>FR896059.1:2905-3682 GCA_000435475.1 Cryptobacterium sp. CAG:338
CGAAATTTCGGTAATTTCAGTTGTGATTGCATTCTGTCGTACGTGGTTATAAATCAGCTTCAAATCATCTAAAAGTTCTCGCGCATTTTCAGTGGCGTTATGCATAGCGATTTGCCGCGCTGCCTGCTCTCCTTCGGCAGAATTGATAAGCATATAATTCAAATAGCCGTTCAGATAATCAGAAAGCAATTTACTCAGCACCGCTTCCCTGCTCGGCTCGTAATTAATATAACCTTGAAGCTGCTTTAATTGAGGATCCTGATCGGCAATACCCTGAGCGTTACCCGCCATTCGTTGTTCGAAAAACATATTCATATTGATGGGCATTATTTTCCACATTGCGGGAACCTGCTCATACAAATTCTTTGAATGATTATAAAAGGCATACACCTCATCGATTGTTCCCGAAAGGTATGCATCGACAAGATAATCGGCAATGGTATCTGCCTCTTCCGGACGCGGATCACCCGATAAGTCTCGGAAAGCTATAACAGGTTTGTAGCCTCGATAGGTAAAGTAATTTATACCCACCTTCCCACAGGCAATAATTTCTACCTGACATTCTCTTTGCTCATACTTTTTTAGCGTACGCTGCGCTAATTGCAAAATATTGTTATTAAATTGGCCCGCAAGTCCTCGATCTGAAGTAATGACAACTAAAACTACTTTCCTCACAGAATCATGCGGTGTTGCCAGCGCGACTGGCTCTCCGTTGGGATCAGAGAGAACCGTGAGCAACTTGCGCATCTCTCGCGCATAGGGCTCCGCCCTGTCGAC
>FR896059.1:3689-8942 GCA_000435475.1 Cryptobacterium sp. CAG:338
CCGCCCTGTCGACCCGTCGCTTTGCACGCTTAATTTTTGTACGAGAGATCATCTCCATCGTAGAAGTTATTTGATGAGTTGCCGTGACTGAAGTGATGCGTTTTTGTATGTCGTGAAGCGTTGCCATAAAGCGTTCCCTTCACTCTCAAGCGCACACGCTCGAGAGTGCCTGTTTAATTCCTGCAATGCCATATAAGCTTCCACAACAACATATTACGTCGTGTTCATTGGCTAAGTTCAGCACCTGTTCTACCGCCTGCAAAGGTGAATGCGCAGCCAAAACCATGCAGCCGTGTCCGTGATCTTCTTCGGGAAGTTTTGCAAGAGCACGAATCGCTGTTGCTGCCAAACTTCTCTCAGAAAGCGCTCGATCCATGGCAGGAGCATAGCACACGAATGCTTTCGCGAGAGGCGCATAGCATTCCAGCATAGCCTCGTAATCTTTATCCGCCATTACCCCTATACAAAAGAGAATCCTTCGAAGCGGATAACGCTGCTCCAATTCAGAGACAAGTTGTCGAGCAGCATGCACGTTGTGGGCGCCATCAATGATGATATCAGGACTCGTTTGAACTACCTCAAAACGCCCCGACCACTGTACCTGGGAAAGACCGGCGTAAAATGCGTCGTCGGATATATCCCATCCTCGTTGCCGCAACGCTTCGCACCCCTCAAGTGCCAATGCGGCATTAAATCGCTGATAACTTCCCTGCAATGCCACAGACAAGTGTTCATAAGTTTTGTAGGTAAAATCCTCCGTAGTGCCCTTCACTTGATCAGAGCAGACAAATCGAATTCGCGCTTGTTGATCCTGCGCTGTTTGGCGCAATACCTCTTCTGCTTCAATTTCCTGAGGTGCGCTTACTACTAAGCATTCAGGCTTGATAATTCCCGCTTTTTCAGCAGCAATTTCTGTAAGAGTGTTTCCTAAGAGAGCGCAATGATCAAAAGAGATAGGAGCAATAAGCGCCACTTCGGGTGTTTGAATGACGTTCGTGGAATCAAGACGGCCGCCTAAACCTACCTCTGCAACTACTATGTCGCATCCCTGACGTGCAAAATACAGAAAAGCAACCGCCGTCATAAGCTCAAATTCGGTAGGATGTTCGCTCATTACTTCTGCTGAATCACGAACGAGAAGCGTCACTTCACAAAGTTCTTTACGAGAAATAGGCTTTCCATTTATGCGTATGCGTTCTTCGAAATACTCGATATAAGGGCTCGTGAAAAGGCCTACTTTATAGCCCGCAGCCTGTAAAATGCTCGCCATACAAGCACAGGTTGAGCCTTTACCATTGGTGCCTGCCACATGCACAAAGCGCAAAGAATCCTGAGGATTGCCGAGACGTGCCAACAGCTCACGTGTTCGGTCAAGTCCTAAGCTCATCGTATGCCATCGAGGCTCATTGATATACGCAACCGGATCAAAATCGGGATCAACCTTGGAATCAGCGCCATAGTCAACGTCACCAACAGAGTCAACGCTAGAGACTGCATCAGAGACTACAGCGGAAGGCCGGATATCGCCAAGGTTAACGTCGGAGCCAACATTGAGATCAACGTTAAGGTCAGCGCCAGAGTCAACATGAGAAGGCTGGGAAACGTTAAGCATTATTGGTCCAATCCTTGCCCACTACCACTTGAACATCGGTCTTTAACGAGTAATACACACCCGCAGAAACCGTTCTTCCTGTTCCAAGTGTCTGCACAATAGATTCAGCAGCAGTTTTGTCTTTTTCTTCACGATAAATAACCAGCGTTTCATCATAGACAAATGATTCCGCATTGCCCGTTTCTTGAACCTGATAGCCGTTGCTCGTCAAGATTTCTGCCGCCTGTGCACTGTAGCCATCAATTCCTGCTCCGTTTAAAACGATGATAGAAACAGAACCCTTATCAACTCCACTGGTATCGATAGAAATATCCATATCCTGCCCGGACTTAAATTCCTCCAGCACCTGAGAAAGCGACGAATTGACCGACCAATACACGCCGTCACCTGCAGTAATATCACTTCCAGGAACTATTGCCGAATACATTGTTGCTTCGTTGTAGATTCCCGCAATGGAATTGAGCGTGTCGTAACTCATGTCGGTTTTGATTTTGCCGGCAATAGTATCGGCATTCATTGCAAAACCGATACCGCCTTTTGCCTGGATTGCATCGATAAGTGAAGTGAATATCTGATTTTGGATCGAAGAACGTTTTTCAAATCCATCGTTATAGTTTTTAGCACTTACATAAGTAAGAGCCTGTTCGCCATTGAGCGTCTGCTCGCCCGGATCAAGTACGATAGTTCCCACGGTAGGATCGTCAACGTAGGTGTCTACATTTACCTGCAGGCCACCAAGCGCATCGACAAGTGATACAAAATCACTATCCGTAATGCGAACATAATGATTAATATCCTGCTCGATCAGAGAAGAAACACGTCTTACCAGTTCTCCTTCATTTACCGCATAGGGCGCATCACGAAGCATGGTTGCGGATTCAGGAGCATTATCATATGTTTCTGAGATCGCACTAGGGATGTTCAAAATCGAAATTGTTTTGTTTGGCACATCTACTCGCATAACAGCCAAATAACTTGCGGTTTCACCCGCAGGATCAGAATCTGAAATTCCCGCAAGCAATATATAGAAAGGATCAGTGTCCGAGGCTGGCGCCACAAGCGCATTGCTTACTTCAGAGTCATTTAAAGCCATTGAAGAAGAAACGGACCCTCGAAAAGCGCAGTTGCCCAACGTTAAAGCTATAGCAACGACCACCAAAATCACGAGTCCGATCATGACATAACGCATTCGATCTCGCCTGCGCATAAAAGTCGCTGTACGAGAACCGCCTGTTTGATGGCGAGCGGTACGCTCATCCACCGAACGCGATTGAAAATGGATCTGATTTATTTCCCCTGATCGAGTGTTTACCCGCTGAGAAGAAGGACGTCGATGAGCATTTGCCCCCGTAGGGGCACGATGAGTGTGCGTACCTGTTTGCCTGCGAGCATGCGACCCCACCACCGAAGACGACCAAGCGTCTTGACGGCGACGAGAAGATCGTCTCGAAGGACGTCCATGCATACTGTCCTTACGTTTTCCAAACATACCTAAGAGCTCCTAGCTCAACTCAAATTCAAACGCCCTAAGCACTAAAGCGTAGTGCGTTCGACCTGAGCACCAAGGGCACTGAGTTTTCCAACATAATCTTCGTAGCCACGATCGATGTGATAAATATCGTGAACTACCGTTTCACCTTCTGCCGCAAGACCAGCAATAACCAAAGCCGCTCCTCCACGAAGGTCAGGCGAAGAAACTGGAGCACCTTGGAGTTTTTCTACTCCCTGAATAAGCGCATGATGACCCTCAACGGTAATGTCTGAACCCATACGATTTAGTTCAGAAGCAAACATAAATCTATTTTCAAAAATATTTTCAGAAATTACTGAGTTTCCCTGAGCGAGTGCGGTAAGCAGCATAAATTGAGCCTGAAGGTCGGTAGGAAATCCGGGGTGTGGAAGAGTCTGGATATCAACTGCCTGAAGAGGTTTTTCACGATATACCGTAATGGAATTATCTGTCGTGGTTACTTCGCAGCCCATTTGCTCCAATTTCATAATGGCCATTCGCAAAAAGGAAGGATCAATGCCTACCGTTGTAACAGGACCACCTAAAAGTGCCCCAGCAGTTAAATAGGTTCCCGCTTCGATACGATCGCCAACCGTGGTGTGTTCACAAGGATGCATTTCGGAGAGCGAAACGCCATGCACGGTAATAGTGGGAGAACCTGCCCCTTCGACATGAGCTCCCATTTCATTGAGCATGTTTGCCAAATCGACAATTTCTGGCTCTCGTGCTGCGTTGTCAATGATTGACGTACCCTCAACCGCTACTGCTGCCATAAGCATATTCTCGGTAGCACCAACGCTTGGAAACTCCAGTAAGACATCAGCCGCATGAAGCCCGTTGGGGGTTGATGCGTACAGATAACCATGTTCGTTCTTAAAATGCACACCCATAGCCTGCAGCACTTTGAGGTGCATATCGATTTTACGAGCACCTAAGTTACAGCCACCCGGCATTGCCACTTTAGCGCAACCAAAGCGCCCTAGCAGTGGACCTAGTACCGAAATACTTGCACGCATCTTAGATACCAATTCGTAAGGAGTTTCATGACCCTCTGCATGGGTGGTATCCACCACGAGTGATTTGTCCTCCCAATACACTTCAGCACCTAAACTACGTAAAACAGCGCTCATTATATTGGTATCGGAAATGTGCGGAACATTATGTAAAACGCTTTTGCCCTGACCTAAAATCGAAGCGGCAATAAGCTTTAATGCAGAATTCTTTGCGCCACCTATCTGGACAGTGCCCGATACGTTTTTTGTTTCGCGCGCAATAATTACTTCTTCAGACATACCTATCCTTTCGAATAAGCTTTAAACTTTCCCGCAAGAGATCCTTGCTCTCCTCGCGATATGATTCGTGCAGAGCCAAACTCATTCCTGTCGCGATGCGTTCCACGCGAAGTCGATTTACTCCTTCCGCGATGCGCCTCGTACGGAGTTGGGTTTACTCCTTCCGCAACGTGTTCCACGCGAAGTCGGATTTCTCTCTGTGATACGCTCCATGACGCAATCGAGAATTCTCCCTTCGCGACGCACTTCATGCGAAGCCGGAAAGCAAAAGCTTACCAAAGGTTTTAATACCTTAGCCGTTACTAACTATATTCTTTTGAACTCATTCATTATAAATAAGAGAAGGACTAATACTTCCAACCCCTATACAGGTTACATATTTATTGAATCGCGCTGGTATCGAATCGCTTCACCGATGGCGGATTGTTGCACTCGTGTCGAATCGCTACGCTCGTACCAAATTGTTGTGTTTTTTACTTAATATCGGTTTTCTGCCACATTTTGGCTAGCCCTGCGAAAAGTAAGGAAATTTTTACCGGACAAAATTCTCTTTTTGTTTCACTTTTAAGGAGAAAATCGAAGAATAAACTCATTCGACCCTAAATTGTGTCATATCGTGTGAAAGATAGCTCAATAAGTATTACGTATTTGTTCACAACTCCAGAAAATGTGTCAAAATCACCTTTTTTGAACCCCTTTAAAAGTTTGAGCATTTTTAATTCTTTTAGAAATCACGAAAATCTCGAAGACCTTAAAACAAGAAAGATCCTGACGTTTTCGAAAACCTCTAACTCATCAATCCCAAAAATCTTTCCAAATTAAAAGAACATTAAGGTTGT
>FR896059.1:8991-9118 GCA_000435475.1 Cryptobacterium sp. CAG:338
GACCCTAAAATGTGTTCTATGAAATGCTCTTTGGCAGACCAAAAGCGTTTAATCCAAAACGTTTCTCGATCATCAAAGCTTCTAATCGAAAGCCTCCTGCTCATCAAGCACAACTGATCGAGACCCT
>FR896059.1:9153-11491 GCA_000435475.1 Cryptobacterium sp. CAG:338
AGCAAACTCGATCGAGAACCTCTCGAATATCAAGCACGCTTGATCAAAAGCTTCTTGAGCATCATAAGTACTTGACCAAACACCCGTTAAACACTAGATGTGTTTAACGGGTGTATTTAATCAAATTGCTGTTTTATTCGCCCAGCATGAAGCGAGTGAAATCAACGATTTCAATGGTGGTGCCCAGCTGCTTAGCAACTGCAGCAGTGTACTGATTTACGGACTGATCAGGATCCTTTACAAAAGCCTGCTCGGTCAAGCAGCTTTCCTTGTAGAACTTCTCCATACGGCCCGTAGCAATCTTTTCCTGAATGTTCTCTGGCTTGCCAGATTCAGCAGCCTGAGCCTTGTAGATGCTCATTTCGTGCTCGATGATTGCAGGATCTACAGATTCACGAGTTGCGGCAACAGGGCTTGCAGCAGCTACCTGCATTGCGATATCGCGGCCATACTTCTTGAAGTCCTCATTGGTTGCGAAAGAGGTATCGCCCAACTTGAACTCAACAAGAACGCCAATCTTGCCGCCACCATGAATGTAGCTTGCAACAGCGCCTTCAGGCTGACCAGCATAAGCGAAACGAGCGAGCTGAATGTTTTCGCCGAGTGTATGAATAGCGTCGGTTACAACATCCTCTACCTTTTCGCCTTCAATTTCGGATGCTTTAAGAGCGTCCATATCTGCAGGCTTGTTAGCAATAACAGCAGTTGCAATCTTTTCTGCATATGCATGGAACTTTTCGTTCATGCCTACGAAGTCGGTTTCGCAATTCAGCTCAACCAAAGCGCCTGCCTGGCCATCTTCGGAAACAAGAGCCATTACCATACCCTCATTGGTTGCACGACCTGCCTTCTTAGCAGCAGCTGCAAGACCATGAGTACGAAGAACGTCTACCGCCTTATCGATATCGCCTTCAGCCTCAGTAAGAGCCTTCTTGCATTCCATCATGCCAGCGCCGGTCATCTCGCGGAGTTCTTTAACGAGAGCTGCGGTGATTTCTGCCATGTTCATTCCTTTCTTAAAAACCTTTGCGGATAGCCCCTTTAGAAAGGAGCAATAAGCCTATTTAGGAACAAAGTTACTCTGCAGCAGCTTCGGTTGCAGCTTCTGCAGCTGCCTCAGCAGGAGCTTCCTCGGTTGCTTCAGCAGTCATTTCTTCCACAGTAACAGGAGCGCCAGTACCTGCGATAACTGCGTCAGCGATGAAGTCTGCCAGCAAACGAACGGAACGAATTGCGTCGTCGTTTGCAGGAATGCCGTAATCTACGTCGTCGGGATCGCAGTTGGTGTCAAGCGTACCAACAATAGGAATGTTCAGACGATGAGATTCGTGAATTGCGATCTGCTCGCGATTGGTATCGATAACGAATACCATATCAGGAACCTTTTTCATGTTGCGAATACCGTTGAGGTTGGTCTGCAACTTAGCAAGTTCCTTGCGAAGCAAAATCTGCTCTTTCTTAGGAAGAACTTCCATGCGACCATCCGTCTCCATTGCTTCGAGCTCTTCCATGCGCTGAACACGAGAGCGAATAGTAACGAAGTTGGTCAGCATACCGCCAAGCCAGCGAGCGTTTACATAAGGCATACCGCAACGGTTTGCTGCATTAGCAACAGACTCCTGAGCCTGCTTTTTGGTGCCTACGAACAAAACCGTGCCACCCTTTTCAGCGCAACGAGATACTGCAGTGTAAGCAGCGTCCAGACCGTAGAGGGTTTCCTTCAGATCGATGATGTAGATGTCGCCACGATTACCGAAGATATAGGGCTTCATCTTAGGATTCCAACGACGGGTCTGATGACCGAAGTGGGTGCCTGCATCAAGCAAGGACTTGATAGTAATTTTTGCCATGTTTTCTCCATTCGTTAAACCTCTGCGTGGGTTCATCCCCATTTCGCAACTAGGCAAGAGTTAATACCGCCTGCGCCCACTCTTGCTAATAGGCTCTTGCTGTTAAAGCCCAGCAAATACTTCAGGCGCATCAAGCGTTTTGTATCAAGCACTTCCTCTAGTCACTAGCGAAAACAGGTCCGCCACGCATGCGAAATACTTACGCTGCCCCGCATACAGCCCCTTGCCGA
Organism: Cryptobacterium sp. CAG:338; assembly: GCA_000435475.1. Classification (GTDB taxonomy): domain Bacteria; phylum Actinomycetota; class Coriobacteriia; order Coriobacteriales; family Eggerthellaceae; genus Anaerotardibacter. The sequence continues at coordinate 11,234 of FR896059.1, forward strand.
ATGCAGTTTCTTGGCGAAGTGACTCTATGGCAAATGAGCACACTACGACAAATTTGCAGCCTTTGTAGTATAGCAAGCTGGCAAACAGGTGCAAGGTTTTAGACGCATGGAGAACGCGTTCTTACAAAACTCATACATTTATGAAATACACTCGATGCTTATGGATATATGTTCGGCAGCCATAAACAAATGCCAAATACCCCAAGATCTATAAGCAGTCGCTCGGGCGCTTATGAACGTAATTGCTCAGGATGCTCC
>FR896059.1:11501-11614 GCA_000435475.1 Cryptobacterium sp. CAG:338
GGATGCTCCAAAAATAATGTCGCGCATTTATGGACGCAAATCATGCGATTTGGGTAGAAATTGAAGCCATAAAGCAAGCACAGAGGCGGATAGGACGGATTATAGGATTATGG
>FR896060.1:0-5710 GCA_000435475.1 Cryptobacterium sp. CAG:338
GGGGGGTTTTTCGTTTAGTATAAAAGGAGCGAGTCCCGTGCCAATACGGAACCCGCTCCTTTAAATAATGCTAGGTTTTAAGGGCTTCTTTATTTATCCCTCCCAGCGCTCAAAAGGTGGATAGTCGAACCCAAAACGATCAAAAATTTTTCCAATAAGTTGGTTTTCCATATCCTCAATTGTTTTGGGATGATGATAATACGTCATCATGGGAGGCATAATGCATACTGAAGGAAGTGCTGCTAGCTCGCTTAAATTGCGCAAATGAATGGGGCTCATAGGGGTTTCACGCGCTAAAAGCACTAAAGGACGTTGCTCTTTGAGCGTAACATCAGCAGCGCGTAGTACAAGATTATCGCTATAGCCACTTGCAATACCTGCAATAGTTTTCATGCTGCAAGGGATTACAACCATGCCGCGCGTTTTGAACGTGCCACTGGCAATAGATTCACCAATGCTTTTGTTGTTATGAACAACGTCGGCAAGGGCAAGAGTTTCTTCAAATAATTCAGGCGCTTCATAGCTTGCAGTCAGTCGTGCACTATCGCTTGCCACAACATGTATTTCACAATCGGTGTAGCGTTTAAGTTGCTGAATGAAATGACAGGCAAGTGCAGTTCCACTTGCGCCAGTTATGCCAACCACAAGTCTATCCATTAAAGCATTCCTTTCGAAAAACTGTTGCAAGCTTACCCAGGTTAGTAATTAATAAGCTTTTCTTACTTCAGTTGAAACGTTTGAAGCGGTTTGCCTATTTTGTATTTCGGAGCATTCGAAAGTCCGACTGATTTTTGACACAGTAAAGAAATAGCCCCAGATTTTCGAGTATAAACATAGGGATAAGGTGAACTATGTATCGAATTTGCTTGCTATTTCCATAGTGTCAAAACAGTCGATAAAGGCTGGAGCTGCTCCGAAATACAAAATATACACCCCTCGCAGAAGAGGTTTCCTGGTTGCGGTACCTCAGTAAAGGACGCAACCAGGAAAGGCATGTCGTTAAAAATCAAAGTCTGGCAGCCAGTGCTTAGGATCAACTTCTTTGAACTGGCAGCGCTGGAACCTGTCTTTTTGATCGTAGGGCACCGTGCAGTCAAAAATAGTTTTGCAGGCAATACCGTGATCGCGAATGCTTGGATCCATAGAAGGATCATTCGACGGATCAAGCGGATGACAACGTACCCCAGGGATGGTAATAATATCGGCATCTCCCTGGAAGCGAGTATTCATGGCCCACAATACGTCGTTCATATCGAAGGGGTCAACGTCTTCATCGACCAAGAAGATGTGCTTTAGTTCGCTAAAGGCGGAAAATGCCAGAAGGGCAATTTGACGTTGGCGACCTTCATCGGCGGGAGAGCTTTTCTTGATCTGAAGCACTGCCAAGTATTTGCCACCACCAGGAGTTGCGCAGTAGCAGTTCAAAAGACGGCCAGGAACTGCCTTTTCCACCATTTGGATAATGCTTGCTTCAGTTGGGATCCCCGCCATGCTTACGTGCTCTTCCGAAGGACCAATGCAGGTTTGCATAATGGGGTTCTTACGGGTTGTTACTGCTTTTACCTTAATGATAGGAAGGGAAGGGTTAGCAGGACCAGTATAGCCTGGGAATTCAGGCATTGCTTTACCCGTGCCGGAGTTCTGGTCTTCGGCGACGCGTTTCCCGGGAAGCAGTTCGCCTTCAATTACGTATTCGGCATGAGCAATGCAGCGTTCGTCAATGGTAAGGCATTTCGCCATGCGAACAGGTTCGCCACGAAGTGCGCCTGCAACATTCAGTTCGTCATAGCCAATGGGAGTCGTGGGAGGCTCAAAGCAGGTGGCAAGTTCAATGGCGGGATCAACGCCAATGCTGATGGAAATAGGCAAAGGCTTACCAAGTTTTTCCGCCTTCTCGTAGAACGCGCCAATATGACGAGATCCAGGAACCATGTAGATCGAAATTTCATCTTTGCTCTGAAGGCATAAACGATGAATAGTCACATCAGATTCACCTGTTTCGGGATCTGATGCATAAGCCATACCTAAGGTGATGTAGGGGCCTGCGTCTTCAGGGGTGTTAGTGGGAGCTGGGACAAGCTTGCGAATGTCGAATCCTTCTTCAGTGGCAAGATGTACCACTTCTTGGCAGACTGCTTCTTCTGCAGGAACTTCCACGGGAGGAATAGGATTCAAAACTGCATCGTTGAGCAAAAAGCCCAAGCGACGAGGATCGGCATCAAGCATGCGAGCAACGCGGGTACGACTTGCGAGAAGTCCAATTACTACACGAGCATCGGGATGGCCCTTAATATTGTTGAAAATCATAACGGGGCCTTCTTGGGTGGGACGAGGAACCGTGCCACCTGCGCCAACGTAGCGATACACGCCGCAAAGCTCTGCTTCGGGATCTACTTCCACATCGGTTTCTACTAATTGACCAGGAATTTCACGAAGGAAATCAAGCGCGGTGCGCAAGTCGTGAATTTTATTCATGTAATCCTCCTTATTTTTTAGACGCTTACGGAAGCGTCTTTTCTCCTTAAGAAATGGCCTATTTTGCTATCTGCTTTATTCAGTGTATTTAGGTAAAGCACTGGGCGGGAGAGCGTACGTTAAGAAGTAAGCATCTTGTTTGAGTAGCAACAAAATGCCACGGTTCAATTACGCACTTAGTTTGTTGGGTTGGTATGCTCCTTTCGCTCTAAAAGGGCAAGGATATCTTCAACAATAAGGGGAACTGAATTACGAATTTGGGTAATAACATCGGGCGCAGCGTTGTCGAGATGAATGCCGCAGCTGCAAGCGACCGCACAGTTGCGCGCTGCTGCAATTTGTTTTGCTACCTGAGTTGCAATGACATCATCCATATGGCCTGTGCGATTAATAACGGAAACCGTAGCACTGGTGCCTTCGCCGGTAAGGGAGGGTCTTGGTACGGCAAGAACTACACACCCTACATGTGGTGTGCCGCCATTAATAGTAATTGTGCAGTCGTTACCAGAAGAAACGACTTCCCCCCATAATTCACAAACGGGGCAATTCACGCGGTATTCCACTTTGTCCCCCTCCGCGCGTTTTGCTCTTTCGTAATTATAGGGGCTTTGCATGAGTTTTTGGTGATGATGTATGCTTTATGTGAAATAGAAATGAGGTAGAAGAAAATACCGTAAAAGTGCAAATGAATAGGCTTGCTTGCCTTGGGCAGGTTGAGATGGAAAGACTCAAGTTACTAAACGAGGTTAAACGAGGTAAAAATGGTGCTCAAAAAATAATTGAATAAGCACGGAATTGAGAAGTGGGTAGCTATCTGCGGGTATGAATAAATCCAATGGGCGCACAAAAATATGGGCGTAGTTTGCATTTGAAGAATGCAGCAAGGCATTTCATAATACGTATCAAGCAGTATGAGAGAGGCTGCTTTGGAGAAGGGGGACTATATGGAACTGATGGAAGCTATCAAAACTCGCCGAAGCATTCGTAAATTTACTGACGAGCCAGTACCAAGGGAAAAACTAGAAAAAATTATTGAAGCTGCCATGTGGGCGCCTTCGGGCCAGAATCTGCAGCCTTGGTATTTTGTAGCCCTTACTAACGATGAAGACCTTTCTTACCTAATTGCGGAAATGGGAACTACAGCCTTCTCTGAACGCAAAAAGCTTGAAGAACGTTTTAAGAACAATCCCGAAGTGGTAGAAGAAACCATGGAATTCTTAACTGCTTTAGGAGGGGCTCGCACGGTTCTTCTTGCTTTCTTGAATAAACCAGAATACAGCGATGGTATGCTGCCAAGCTGCGTGGAAAGTGTTGCAGCTGCTATGCAGAATGCGGTATTGATGGCACATGCTGAAGGTATTGCCTCGTGCTGGGTAGAAGCGGTATGTCAGGCAGGAGACGCTTTGCATGATAAGTTTGCTCCCGACCATGGCAAACTTATTGGTGGCATTATCCTAGGTTATCCCGCTATGGAGGCGCGCGAAATTAAGCGTAAGCCCGGACGCTACGAAATTCGTTAGTACGCAAACGTCAGCATTCTTTGTTGGCGATGCTTATTTCAGCGAACTATAAGCATCAAGTGGTGAGAAAAACTTCGATAAGAACTTTTGTCGAATCTTATTATGGTTTGCTACAATAGCCAATGAGCGGTCACTCGTTGCAGCGGGTACGGCTGCTTGTGAAACATGTAAAGCAGTCAGCCGTTCCTTTTGCGTGGGGCGGCTGCGCTACTTTATGAGCCTATGCAGCAAGAGCAGCAACAGCACTAAACAAAGTAATTCCAAGACAAGAATTAAATTATTCATGGCTTACCTCCGTTCAGGTAGGCAGCCATCCGCCCATCGGCTTATAAAAATAATAGAACAAATGTTCTATTATGAGTAGATCTTATTTATTGTTTTGACAAGCTTTGCGCAGTTCGCCTCCTATGCAAGCTTCGCTTATCAGGCACGAACGAAGCAAAAGAGAGGATCACTACGTTCTTAGAAAAGCTATTTCTGAATGCCGCATTGCTAAGAATGTATGCAAAAGCGCGGCCCCTGATTAGCAAGCATATTCTTTGGGATGTGGTGAACTATGTGTGCACTATTTTAGCCGCGCTCCTAGCATTCTTAGCGGTGTGAATAAGCACTCAGTTAGCTTTGAGAAAAACGTAGTGATCCTCAATCTAGAGCGAATCTACTTCAGCTAACCATGCCGTAGCGCAGGCATCTGAAGGCATGCGTAAATCCCCACGCGGAGATACCGCAATGCTGCCAACTTTAGGTCCATCGGGTAGACATGAACGTTTAAACTGCTGAGCGAAGAAACGACGATAGAATGTGCGAAGCCACTTTTTAATAGTGTCGGTATCGTAGCCTTCTTTGAAGGCAAGGCATGCTATACGATATATTTTCGCTGGTCGGAAACCGAAACGAAGCATGTGATACAAGAAGAAATCGTGCAGCTCGTAGGGCCCTACTAAATCTTCTGTTTTTTGCGAAATAGCGCCATCGGTTGGAGGAAGAAGCTCGGGGCTTACCGGAGTATCAAGCACATCGCAGAGGATTCGCGAAAGTTTTTCGTCGGCGCAATTGAACGCATAGTGACGCACTAAATGACGGACAAGCGTTTTGGGAACCGATGCGTTAACGGCATACATAGACATGTGATCGCCGTTGTAGGTTGCCCAACCTAGAGCTAATTCTGACAAATCTCCCGTACCTATTACTAAGCCATTTTCTTGGTTAGCAACATCCATCAAAATTTGGGTACGTTCACGTGCTTGGCTATTTTCATAGGTTACGTCGTGAACTTCTGGATTATGGTTGATGTCGGAAAAATGCTGCATAACCGCAGTTCCAATAGGAATTTCTCGCAGCGTGGCACCCAGTGATTTCACCATGGAACAGGCATTAGTATAAGTGCGGTCGGTCGTACCGAACCCGGGCATGGTAACGGCAATTATGCTGGCGCGATCAAGCCCTAACCAATCAAAGGCGCGCGCGGTTACCAGCAATGCAAGCGTTGAATCAAGCCCGCCTGAAATACCCACCACTGCAGTTTGTGCATGGGTATGAGCCAAGCGCTTCTTCAGACCGAGTGCCTGAATAGAAAGAATTTCTTCGCAGCGATGATCAAGAAGGGCAGGGTTCGCGGGTACGAAAGGATCGGCATCGAAATGACGAACGATGTTGGTTTCTTCAACCGACAAGGCAAAAGGGATCGTACGATAGGTGTCTGCCTGAGTGGCAGG
>FR896060.1:5786-12881 GCA_000435475.1 Cryptobacterium sp. CAG:338
TACCGTGGCACGTTCGTCGGTAGTGCCATGAAGGTGTGCCGCTTCAGCAAGAATGGTGCCGTTTTCGGCGATAATGTTTTGTCCGCCAAACACCAAATCGGTGCTGGATTCTCCTTCCCCCGCAGTGGCGTAGATATAAGCTGCCACCAAACGGGCAGACTGTCCGGAAACTAGGCTGTCACGATAGGTGCGCTTTCCTACCATTTCATCACTTGCCGATAAGTTGCAAAGCACGGTAGCGCCTGCAAGGGCATGTGATGTGCTGGGCGGGTTAGGCACCCAAAGATCCTCACAAATTTCTGCTGCTACTACCAAATCAGGCAAAGTGGTGCAGGAAAACAGCAAATTGGTACCAAAGGGAACTTCAGTGCCCTTAAACGAAATTGTACCCATGTTCGCTTCGCCCGGAGTAAAGTGGCGCGTTTCGTAAAATTCGTTATACGCAGGAAGATTCACCTTGGGAACAAATCCTAAAATGGCTCCCTTATGAAGAACAGCGGCAACGTTGTAGAGCTTGCCTGTCGCACGAAGAGGTAGGCCTACCATAATAAGGGCATCAAGTTCTTGAGTCTGGCGCGCGATATCAACAAGGGCGTCTTCTGCGCAATCAAGCAGTTCTGTTTGCCAGAATAAATCGCTACAGGTATAGGCGGTAATGCACAGTTCGGGAAGAACAATGATACGAGCTCCTGCTGCACTTGCTTCATGAATACTTTCCGCAATAGCGTGTGCGTTTGCCTTGCAGTCGGCAACTGTTATAACCGGCGTTGCGGCGGCTACGGTAACGAATCCGTCTTTCATGGTTACTCCTTGCGAAAATCGTCGCGCTCGTAGCGGGGAGCTTCGAACGTTTGCAGAAAGTCAATAAAGCTTTGTGCGGCAGGCATGCGAATTGCTTTTTTCTGATAGGTCAAAGAGATGGGATAGAAGGTTTCAGCGCCTTCAACATCAAGGGGGATGACTACCATATTGGGATCAGGAAGCAAATTCGACGTAAGCATAGTAAGTGCAACACTTGATTCGTGTACGGCAAGAGCCCCCAGCATTACTTCGTCTTCATAGTTGCGTACCAAGGTGAGTTTTTCTAGGGGAGCGTTAGTGGCTTTCAAAAACGCCTCTAGGGTTTCGCCTACCATAATGCCGCGACGATACGTATTGACGGTATGTCCTACCAGGTTATCCCAATGGATGCTGGTAAGAGAAGCAAGCGGGTGGTCGCGTCGTACGGCAACCACGAGTTGCTGATAAAACAAGGTTTTACATTCAATATCGGGCCTGTGGTGGGGGCCGGCAATTACCAGATCATAAACGCCTTGCTCCAAGCGCTGATTAAGTGGGCCAGTTTCGCCTTGTGCCACATGGAATTCAACTAACGAGCCATACTTGTCGCTATAGGCTTTCATGGCGGCAGGCAAATAACTCGAACGGACGGTGGCAATAGCACCTATTTCTATAGCGCCCGTAAGCATACCGTGACGCTGTTGGAGTTCGGCTACCCCTTGTTCGATAGCGGCAAGGCCCTGATCAACATATTTTTGAAACAGCCTGCCGTCGTCGGTAAGGTAGACATTGCGGCCCTCTTTACGAAAAAGGCTGCATCCCAGTTCATCTTCAAGAGATGCAATGGAATGCGATAGGGCCGATTGAGAAATGTGCAGTTCTTCTGACGCGCGCGTGTAGTGCTGAATTTTTGCTAAATGCCGAAAATACGAAAGCTGGGCAAGGTTCATTATTCCTCCTTGGACAGTTTCTAATTGTAGGCGAAGAAATAAAACTATCCATAACAAAACTGTATAAGTCTTTTGCGGGAACTAAATGAATACAGCATGCCATAAAGAAGCAAAATCAAAGCCTTTGAACAGGCATTATTCAGAAAACAAAAACAAAAGATATTACTGAGTACTTTTATTCATAGGTTGTGTGTTCTTTGATGAATAATATGCGGGGAATTCTTTGCCTAATCTGGGGTAGGGTAATACCTAGAAACAGGAGGTTAGGTATTACGTACCTTATCTGCTGGTAAACCAGGTTATTTACGAAAACAAGGTTTATTTCGAGAGAGGAAAACCCATGACAAAGTTACCTTTGGAAGTAGGCAACGGCTGCACCTTCACTAAGACCATTAGCGAATCTGATGTGTATATGTTTGGTGGCATCACGGGCGACTATAGCCAGATGCACTTCAACGAAGCATTCATGAAGACCACCAAGTATGGCACCCGTATCGTGCATGGCGTTTTGACGTTTGCTCTGGGTAGCACCGCTTCTACGCTTATTCAGCAGAAGTATGAATCTCCTATCCCCAGCGCATCGTATGGCTATGATCATCTTCGTTTTACCGCCCCGGTTTACTTTGGTGACACCTTAACGGCAACCTATACCGTTTGCGAAGTAGACGAAGAAGCAATGAAGACGTATGCCGATGTTATTGTTACTAACCAGGACGGTACGGTTGTTTGCGTAGCTAAGCACATCTTGAAGTTCTTCGAGGTAGAAGAATAAAGCTTTGATCTGAGTGATAAGGGAGGGGATTGAATGACAACACCTTATGTAGATCATGTAGCAATTCGTTCGCGTAATTTCGAACGCGACCTTGCCTTTTTTCAAAATGTTTTAGGGCTTGAAATTACCCTAACTGCCCCTGAAGGGCTTGACCACAGCGATGTTGCATCGATGGAGCAAGTGTGGGTTGGAGGTATTCAGCTTCAGCGTGATGCTTCCTTTGATCCTGCACAGCGCGATGCGGGACAGCTTACCCACATCGGCATCAAGCTCGACGAGGTGGATGCGGTATTGGAAAAAGTATATGCCGTTGAAGGGGTAGTGCAGGCAGAAGGTAAGCCGCGCAACTGGTTTGTATTGCCCGAAGGCCCCATGATTGAATTAGTTTCACCTGAAGACTAGAGGAAAGAGGGACTCTGTATGAAGGTTTGTGTGTTAGGAACTGGTTCGCTGGGCAGCACCATTGGTGGTGCTTTGGCGAAGGCGGGCAATGAGGTTCACTTTGTTGGCCGTCAGGCTCATATGGATGCCGTTAATGAAAACGGCTTGGTAATGGTTACCCCAACGGGTGAAGAAATTGCTCATCCCATTGGTCATACCACTCCTGATGGTATTGGACCGTGCGATTTGGTAATCGTGTTGTGCAAGGCGTTCGATACTAAGGCAACTATGGAAGAAGGCAAAGAACTGGTAGGTCCTGAAACCGCTGTTATGTCTTTGCAGAATGGCCTTGGCGCTGAAGATGCTTTAAGCGAAGTGGTTGGTGCTGAACATGTAATCGGTGGCAAAACCTACATTGGCGGCATGCTTTTGGAACCTGGTCGCGTACAGGCAACCATTCCAGGTAAGGATACCTTTATCGGGGAATTGGATGGAAGCATTACCGATCGTGTGAAGGCAATTGGTGCTGCTTTTGAGGAAGCAGGTATGCATTGCATTGTTTCTGACAACATCATGGGTGTTATTTGGGACAAGCTTCTGGTAAATGTGGCAACTGGCGCGGTTTGCGGCATTACTCATCTTCCTTACGGCGATATGTATCAGGAAGAAAAGCTGGTTGCAACGGCGGTTGCTGCGGTGCAGGAAGGTATGGACGTTGCCGCAAAGGCAGGGGTTAAGCTTACTTACAGCAACCCCATGGATGTATTGGAGCTTGCGCGTGCAGGACTTCCTTACGATTTCAAGCCTTCTATTTTGCAGAGCTTGGAAAAGCACCGTCCTACTGAAGTGGGCGTAATCAACGGTGCGGTTGTTGCGCAAGGCGCAAAGCACGGTGTTCCTACACCAGTAAATGAAACGCTTGTTGCCTGCGTTACGGGTATTGAACGCTACATTCGCGAATACATCAATAAATAGTAACGGTGTCATAAGTCATATATATAAGTGCCTTCCAACAAAGAAGGTAATCTAGTAATGGGTAGCACGTGCCGGGCGCAAAAAGTGCTCGGCACACATAAAACGGGGTCACACAAGGAGGAAATGATGCGTCGTCTCGAGATTATCAATGGTCCAAACAATAACTTCTATGGTATTCGCAATAAAGGTCAGTATGGCAATCAGCTTTATGCCGATCTTATTCAGGAACTTACCGAATATGGCGCAACGCTTGGATTTGAAGTTCATGCTTTCCAGTCAAATGGCGAAGGTCCTTTGATTGATCATTTACAGGAACTTTATCGTGAAGCAGAAAAAACCGGTCAAAAAATTCCCGTAGTGTTGAATCCTGGTGCTTTTACCCACTATAGCTACGCCTTGATGGATGCGCTCGAGTCGGTTCATACGCTTGTTCCTGCTGTTGAATGCCATATGTCCAACATTCATAAGCGTGACGAATTCCGTCATAAGTCAGTAACGGCTTGCGAATGCATAGGCCAGATTGCTGGCTTTGGCAAGAATAGCTACAAGCTTGCTATGCATGAATATGCCTTACTGGTCGAAGCGGGCGAACTGTAATTCCCCCAATTCGTTTTCTTAATACCTTTGGGACTTGGTCCCCCTCCTCGTCGGGCTGCTTTTCTTAGTGAAAGTGGCTCGATTTTTTATTAGTGGGATTGCGTAAGCCCGAAAAGAGTTCGATATAGGACAAAAAGAGTTGGATTAGCGGCTAAAAAGCTATGAAGATCCGAGAAGAGATTGAAAAGTAATTAGTTTGTTTCTTATTAAGTAATGGGGGCTTTTATATTTTCGTGAAGGCAAATTTGGAGTACTCTAAAGAAACCTGCATTTTGTAGGGTGGTAATCGGGTTTTTTAGGAGCTAGATTGTTCCGAGTGAAACGCAGCGGGGCAATCTTTAGAAAGAAGGAATGAGCAATGTTAAAGGCGGGTATCGTGGGCGCAGCTGGCTATGCGGGAGCAGAACTGGTTCGCATTATCCTGCGACATCCTGAATTTGAACTGTGCGTTGCTACTTCCAATTCCGATGAAGGCACCCCGCTTTCTTCGGTCTACCCTGCATTTACGGATGTAACCAATCTTACTTACAGCAGGCATGATAATCCTGAACTTTTCAACTGTGACGTGGTGTTTTTAGCCACCCCGCATACGGTAGCTATGAAATCAGCTCCCGGTTTGTTGGAAGCGGGAGTTACTGTGGTAGATCTTTCTGCTGACTATCGTTTGCGCGATAGGGCAACTTACGAACAGTGGTATAAGGTCGAACACACCTCTCCGGAGCTTTTGGCTACCGCAACCTTTGGTTTGCCCGAATTGAACAGGCAAGCTTTGGCAGATGCTGCTGCGCGTCATGCGCAAGGCGAAGCCATTTTAGTTGCATGTGCGGGTTGTTATCCTACGGCGACATCGCTTGCTGTGGCGCCAGTTATTGAACTTTCTCAGGGCATTGTGGTGGCGGATGCTATTTCTGGTGTTTCAGGTGCTGGTCGCAGCGCTACAGCTCGTACCCATTTTGTTTCAGCGAACGAAAATTTCGAAGCTTACGGGGTTACTAGCCATCGCCACACCCCAGAAATTGAACAAATTCTGAATATTCCTGGCCGTTTAATCTTTACGCCTCATTTGGCGCCTGCTACGCGTGGCCTTCTTTCTACGGTCACTATTCAGCTTACTGGCCAGGCACGCACCACGGAAACGGCCGAATCAATTCATCGACGATACCTACAGGCCTATGCGGATTCTCCTTTTGTTTCGGTGTTGCCTTTGGGTCAACAGCCGAAAACATCTTCAGTGGTAGGTACGAATCGCGCTCATGTAGGCGTTGCGTATAGCGCTCAAACGGGCTGCGTCATTGCTACGTGCGCTATTGACAACATTGTCAAAGGCGCGGCTGGGCAGGCAGTTCAGTGCGCAAATCTTCTTTGCGGTTTTGATGAAACAACCGCGCTTTCCCTTGTTGCTAACCCCTCCTAGGAGTGAGATGAAATATGACTGAACTGACGTTTAACACCATCGAAGGCGGTGGCGTTGCTTCCGCGCGTGGCTTTAAAGCAGGCGGTATTCACGCTGGATTTAGGGACGATCCTGATCGTTTGGATATGGCTTTAGTTGAAGCCGATGAACTGTGTCCTGCGGCAGGGGTGTTTACGCAAAATGTGTTTTGCGCTGCTCCCGTACTAGTGTCGCGTGAACATCTTGATGGATGTGGTTTTGGACTTGCGCGTGCAATGGTAATCAATTCTGGCATTGCCAATGCGGCAACGGGCACGGTTGGCTTAGAGCGTGCTCGCGCTACGGCGGCGTTGGTAGCCGACGTTATTGGCTGTGCTGAAGAAGATGTGCTGGTAGCCTCTACGGGTGTTATTGGCCAGCAGCTTGATATTACGCCTTTTAATACGGGGGTTCCTGCTCTGTATGCTGAATTGCAGGAGTCGGGTGCCTCTGATGAATCGGGTCACAAAGCGGCACGCGCCATTATGACCACCGATACCGTACCCAAGGAATATGCGGTTTCCTATACTTCGGCAGACCCTGCGTTTGAAGGGTGTGAATTTAGGGTTGGTGGCATGGCTAAAGGTTCAGGCATGATTATGCCGAACATGGCCACCATGATTTCGGTGCTTACCACCGATGCTCCTGTTCCTGCCAATCTGTTGCATGAAGCGCTTACTGAAGCGGTTAATTGCAGCTTTAATAAAGTAACGGTAGATGGCGATACGTCCACCAACGATACCTGCGTGACGTTTGCTTCCGGCAAAGCAGCTGAAGGCAAAGATAAGGCTACGTTCACGAAGGATTCTGTTGCATTTTCAGAATTCAAAGCGGCCCTTCGGGAAGTAACCCAACATCTCGCTCGTGCGATGGCGCGCGATGGTGAAGGGGCAACCAAACTGGTTACGGTTGTGGTGCGCGGTGCGGCAAATGATGCCGAGGCCGATGCGGCAGCACGCACGGTGGCAAATTCGCCTTTGGTAAAAACTGCCCTGTATGGTCATGATGCCAACTGGGGCCGTATTGCGGGGGCACTGGGTAGATCGGGTGCTCAGTTTAAGCAGGAAAACGTTGATATAGATATTATGGGAATGCCGGTATTGCGTGCGGGATTGCCAGTGCCTTTCGACGAAGAGGAGGCACTGCGACGATTCGAGGCCTCTGAGATAGTTCTCGAGGCCGATCTAGGGGCAGGTTCTGCAGAAACC
>FR896060.1:12890-17166 GCA_000435475.1 Cryptobacterium sp. CAG:338
GGGCAGGTTCTGCAGAAACCACCATGTGGACCTGCGATTTTTCGCACGAATACGTTTCTATTAATGGAGATTACCGCTCATGAAATACGCAAAAGATAGAAAAATTACCTCCAGTCATACCGCAGAGGTTTTGATTGAGGCATTTCCTTGGATTAAAAACGCTACGGGCAAAACCGTTCTTATTAAGTATGGCGGGGCCGCTATGGTTGATCCCGCACTGCGTCATGCGGTGATGAGCGACATCGTTATGCTGAAAATCATGGGAGTAAATCCCGTTATTGTGCATGGCGGTGGAGCAGCTATTACATCCAACATGAACCGCTTTGGTATTGAAGTGGAATTCAAAAACGGTCAGCGGGTTACCACCGATGAGGCCATGGATGTGGTAAAGATGACGCTCATTGGCAAGGTAAACGAAGAATTGGTACTTGCCATGAACGAACACGGCAATTTGGCTGTTGGCGTGAACGGTACTGATGCGGGAACTATCATAGCTAAGCAGAAGGACCCCGATTTAGGGCGCGTTGGTCAGGTTATTGAAGTGAATCCCGGCTACATTAATGCGCTCATTGCGGCCGATTACATTCCTGTTATTGCTTCGGTTGGCAAAGGCGAAGATGGCGGATCGTACAACATCAATGCTGATGCAGCGGCGTGTGCCATTGCTTCTGCTATTGGGGCGCACAAAATTGTGTTCCTAACCGATGTGGATGGTTTCTATGAAGATTTCAGCAACAAGGATTCGTTGGTGTCGCAAATGACGCTGGATGAAACACGCATGATGCTGGCAACCGGTAAGGTAAGCAGCGGCATGATTCCGAAATTACAATCGTGTGTTGGTGCCTTGGAGGGTGGTGTGCCTCGTGCACATATTGTAAATGGCACAAAGCCTCACTCTATTTTGGTGGAACTATTAACTTCCAGCGGTTCAGGTACTCTTATTTATGACGACAAGGCACACGTCACCAAAGAAGAAATGCGTCCTTTGGGTATTCTTGCTTCGCGTTTGAGCGAAAACCTGTAGAAAACCTTTCGATTGGTGAGTGAATACCACGCAAGGAAAACAGGCGACTGCGGTGCTGAGAACCGATACATGCCGCGTAGGGAAACGCAAGTTTAAATAAAACTGCGAAAACTTATAGGGAAACCATAAACGTGGAGGACTAGTACGCATTAACCAGTTAGAATCTAATGCGTTAAATATAAGAAAGGAAAACCATGAGCTTTGAAGAAGCTAAGAAACTTGACGATCATTTCGTGATGCATACGTTTAATCGTAAGCCTGTTATGCTGGTCGAAGGTTCTGGCATGGAGGTGAAGGACGAGGAAGGTAAGACCTACCTTGACTTTATTGCTGGTATTGGTGCGGACAGTTTGGGCCACTGCCACCCTGCCGGCCCCCCCCCCCCCTGCCGTATCCGAAGCAATTGCTGCTCAGGCAAAGCGCTTAATTCACGTAAGCAATTACTATCACATTGAAAACCGTGGCGAAGTAGCCAAGCTTATTTCCGACTTGCTGAACACCTGTGTTCCAAAGTTTTTCCGCGCTCCTTGGCCGGTATTCTTTGCAAATTCCGGTGCTGAAGCAAATGAATGCGCTATTAAGTTGGCACGTTTGTATTCTAAAAAGGAAGGAACGGGTGGTCAGACCATCATCACTATGGATGGTAGCTTCCACGGACGCACGCTTGCAACGCTTTCTGCCACTGCGCAGCCTGCAAAACAGGAAGCATTTGCTCCCTTGCCCGGCGGATTCATTCATGTTCCTATGAACGATATGAATGCAGTTCATCGTGCTTTCTTTGAAAACCCGGGCGATGTGTGCGCCATTATGCTCGAATGTGTTCAGGGCGAATCGGGCGTTCATCCTTGGGATCCCGATACCTTGTTTGAGGTTGCTCAGTTTGCACGCAAAAACGGCATGCTTATTATTGTCGACGAAGTGCAGTCGGGCTTTTATCGCTGCGGCGAATTCCCCTTTGCTTTCCAAAACATGGGCATTACGCCTGACATTATTACCATGGCAAAGGGCATCGCATCAGGCTTCCCCATGGGTGCTTGTGCAGCACGTATTGAAGTTGCGGAAGCCTTTGAGCCGGGCGATCATGGCTCAACGTTTGGTGGAAGCAATCTTGCGATGGCGGCAGCTCATGCTACGTTGGCAACGCTTTCTCGCGGTCACTTCGACGAAGATGTCCAGGAATTGGGCGACTACTTTGCAGAAGGCCTCGACAAGATCGATGGCATCACTGAAGTTCGTGGCATGGGTCTTATGATTGGCGCCGATCTGGAAGAAGGCGTTGATGCGAACCTTGTAGTTGCAAAGGGCTTAGATGAAGGCTTCTTGCTTAATGCGACGGGTCCCAGCACGCTTCGCTTCTTGCCTCCTCTGATCGTAACGCGCAAAGAAATTGATCAGTTGTTAGAAGCATTGCCAGGCATGATTGATGCGGTACGTAACGGCTGGACTCCTGAAGAGGAAAAGCCAGAAGACGCCGCAGAAGAAGAAGCCGATACTGAATTTTTGGCACAATAGGTAATTCACCTCAGGGAAAGGGTTTATACAATGGCAAAGGAAAAATGCGTACTCGCCTATTCGGGCGGTTTGGATACCAGTGTATGCATCAAGTGGCTCCAGGATGAAAAGAACCTGGATGTTATCGCCGTAGTTGGTGAAGTTGGTCAGGAGCATGAGGGTCTTGAGCAGGTAAAAGAGCGTGCTTTGGCAACGGGCGCAATCGACTGCATTATCGCTGACATGCGTGAAGACTTCGCTGCCGACTATCTGTCCAAGGCGCTGTATGCAAACGCTCACTTCGAGAATAAATACCCTCTGGTCTCAGCACTTTCTCGTCCGCTGATTTCTAAGTATCTGGTAGACACTGCACATAAGTACGGCGCTAAGTATGTTGCTCATGGCTGCACCGGCAAGGGTAACGACCAGGTTCGTTTTGAGACCTCCATTCAGGCACTTGATCCTACGCTGGAGATCATTGCTCCTGTTCGCGAGTGGGATATGCATACTCGTCAGGAAGAAATGGACTGGGCAGAAGCTCACGGTGTAACCGTTCCTACCACCAAGTCCAAGCCTTATTCCATTGACGACAACCTGTGGGGTCGTGCTATTGAGTGTGGCGTTCTGGAAGATCCTATGAATCGTCCTCCGCTGGATATCTACACCATGACTACCGATCCTGAAAAGGCTCCTGATGAGGCAACCGAAATCGAGATTGAATTTAAGGCTGGTCTGCCAGTAGCTATTGATGGCGAAGAGATGAGCTATCTGGATATCATCGCTAAGATGAACGAGATTGCTGGTGCAAATGGCTTTGGTCGCATCGACATGATCGAGAATCGTATGATCGGCGTAAAGAGCCGCGAGTGCTATGAAGCTCCTGGTGCGCTTGCTCTGATCGAGGCTCATCGTGGTCTTGAAGATATGTGCCTTGAGCGTGAGGTTCTGCGCTATAAGTTGCACATCGAGCATGATTGGGCAACGTTGGTATACAACGGTCAGTGGTTCAGCCCATTGAAGCATGCAATGGATGCATTTTTGCAGACCACCCAGCAGTGCGTAACTGGTTTGGTACGCCTGAAGTTCTACAAGGGCACCTGCACGGTAACGGGTCGTAAGAGTGATTTCTCCTTGTATGATTACGGTCTGGCAACCTATGACGCAGCAGATACTTTCAATCACCAGTCTGCTAAGGGCTTCATTGATCTGTATGGTCTGTCCACCCGTGTTTGGGCAAAGAATCGTCGCGAGCAGGGTGTAACCGACGGCGAAGAAAACTAGGTACTGTGAACAGGGCTTTCGGAAACGTTTTGAGAGCCATAAGTCATAAGTACTTTTACGGTTATATTGAGTGGATTTATGCGGCGGTCTTTTGACTGCCGCATAATTTTTATAGTTCGACTCTACTTAGGTTCGACTCTACTTAGGTTCCGATTGATAACGCAGTGTGATATTCGAAATCGTAAAAGTGTCGGTATAATAAATTAGTTATAGTGAAAATTTGTTATTACTAAAATGAAAAGGCTTTAAAGAAATCTGAAAAGCTGCCGATAAAATGCTTGCTGTGTGAGAGCAAGCGGTAAAAGGAGTGTTTCTTAATGGCAAATCCAATTGCTGGATGGTATCCCGATCCTTCAGGCGATCAAACAAAACTTCGCTGGTGGGATGGCAATCAGTGGACTGACAATTATGCTGATGCGGTTGCTCCGCAGCAGCAGGCTGTTCAACCACAGACAGCCGCTCAGTCACAGGCGACCGCCC
>FR896060.1:17175-24706 GCA_000435475.1 Cryptobacterium sp. CAG:338
CGCCCGCCCAGCCACAGGCGACCGCTCAGCCCCAGCAGCCAGCTCAACCACAGGCTGCACCGCAACCACAGCAAACAAATCAGGGATTTTCTCAACCCCAATCTCAGTTCCAACCACAACCGCAGCCACAGCCCCAACCTCAGGGATATGGTCAGGCACAAGGCTATGGACAGGCTCCTCAACAGCCAGGGCAGGGTTACTCTCAAACTCAGAGTGCGTCCACTGATGACACCTTGCGTCTCATCGCCTTTATTCTTGCTGTTATTTCTACGGTTTCAGTATGCTGGGCAATTATTCCGCTTGCTTGGATGATTCCTATGACAGTTCATTGTTGGGGTATTTACAAGAGGACTAAACCAAATACGACGGCATTTGGTGTTTGCACGCTCATTTCCTTAACTTAATTGGTGGTATTTTGCTTTTGGTGTCCACGCGAGAACGCTAAGTAAACTATTTGGCGTAGATCTTTTTTTGATCAGCAACACAGGAATAATCGAGAACGAAAGGTAGTTTTCATATGGCGCTATGGTCAGGACGTTTTGAAAAAGGAGTAAGTGAGTTCACTCAAGAATTTGGTGCATCGTTGCCTGTTGATAAGGCAATGTATCATCAAGATATTGCGGGCTCGCGCGCTCATGCACGCATGCTGGCAGCGCAGGGTGTTATTTCTCAAGAAGATGCCGATGCTATCGTGGCAGGTCTTTCCGATATCGAAAAAACCATCGAAGAAGGAAATTTCGTTTTCGATATTAATGACGAAGATATTCATATGTCGATCGAGAAAGTACTTACTCAAAACATCGGAGATGCAGGTGCTCGTCTTCATACGGGCCGTTCTCGTAATGACCAGGTCATTACCGACACTCGTCTTTATGCAAAAATGCTCGCAGAAGATTTGATGCACGATGTAAACTCTTTGCGTCAAGCGCTTATTAAGGCTGCCAAGGACAATATGGGCACCATTTTGCCAGGATACACTCACATGCAGCATGCTCAGCCTGTTTTGCTGTCGCACCATTTTATGGCGTATTTTTGGATGTTTTCGCGTGATTTTGCTCGTCTTAAGCAAGCATACGATGCGGCAAATGCAAACCCACTTGGATCTGCTGCTTTGGCAGGTACTACCTATCCTCTCGATCGCGCCAAAACTACCGAGGAGTTGGGCTTTGCTACTATGATTCCAAATTCTTTGGATGCGGTGTCCGATCGTGACTTCTTGCTTGATCTTGATTACGCTTGCTCAGTGGCGATGATTCATCTTTCTCGTCTTTCTGAAGAAATAATTCTTTGGTCCACTTCCGAATTTGGGTTCATCACGCTAGCCGACGAATACTCTACTGGCTCTTCGATTATGCCCCAGAAGAAAAATCCCGACTTTGCCGAGCTGATTCGCGGAAAATCGGGCCGTGTAGTAGGTGATTTGATGGCATTGCTTACCACCATGAAAAGCTTGCCTTTAGCCTACAACAAAGACCTGCAAGAAGACAAAGAGGGCGTTATGGATGCCTGCAAGACCCTGCATGATTGTTTGGTTTGCATGGAAGGCATGATTTCAACTATGAAAATCAATGCTGATGCAATGCGTACGCAGTCTAAGAAGGGCTATTTGGCGGCAACTGACGTTGCGGACTATCTTGCAAAGAAGGGCTTGCCATTCAGAAAGGCTCACGAAATCGTAGGACATTTGGTTTTGCTTTGCGACAAGCGCGGATGCGATCTTGATGATTTAACCTTAGAAGATTTTAAATCGGCATCCGATTTGTTCGAAGCAGATATCACGGGGGCACTCGATTTGGAATCGATCGTTGCTGCTCGCACAACCTATGGGGGAACAGGTAATTCTGTGGTTGCAGAGCAGATCGAACTTGGAGCGCAAAAACTTGCCAGCGATGAAGCACTTTTGAAGTAATCGCAAGACAGTGTTTCAAAACCAACAATTTCTTATTGTTTGTTAGTTTTATTATCTTTCGGAATGAATTTTGCCCGATTTTGAGCGCGCTCTCAGAATCGGGCAAAAATATTGGTGAAGAAGTGAAGTTCGTTTGTTCCCTAAGTGGAAACCAACTTTGTGCGTTGGGTAGTTTGGGATAGAACCGAAGGAGCGTGTTAAAATACTCTGAACTGTAGTTTGGAGGTAGTATGGTTTCACGAGCAAGAAGGTCTCGGTATGCGGCTCGCAAAGAGCGTGCCGGATTCCGCTTGGGAATCGTTGGTATAGTAATCGCGGCAATTTTAGGCATTGGGTGTTTGGGAACCCTTGGTGTCTGCTTTGCATGGTTGCAAGATTTGCCAGATTACACTGATGCGTCTGCATATAATGTTGCGGAAAAAACCAAGGTGTATGCGAGTGACGGAACGACGTTGCTTGCTGAATTGTATTTGGAAAACCGCGATCCAATTGAACTGTCCGAAATGGGTGATTATGTAACTAAGGGTACGGTTGCTACTGAGGACGAACGCTTCTACGAGCACAATGGTGTTGACCTGTGGGGTATTCTTCGTGCGGTGTGGGTAAATGTAACGGGCACTGGTCATGAAGGTGCTTCGACAATTACGCAGCAGTTCGTACGAAACACTATTCTTTCGGATGAAATGCAAGAGTCTACCTTGAAGCGTAAAGTTCGCGAGGCATATATCGCAATTCAGCTTGAACAGATGTATTCAAAAGACGAAATTCTTCAGATGTATTTGAATACAATCAACTACGGTCAAGGTGCGTATGGCATTCAGGCTGCTGCAGAGTTGTATTTTTCTAAGAATGCTAAGGATTTAACTATCGCAGAAGCAGCAACGCTTATTGGAATTCCTCAGGCACCTACTTACAACAACCCAATCGATAACCCTGACAATTGTCTCGAGCGTCGTAATTTAGTTCTTGACCGTATGCTGACAAACGGGGTTATTACTCAAGAAGAACATGATGCTGCACAGGCGGAGCCTATTTCGCTCAATGTAACCATGAGCGATTCAAATGACGGCCTGTATCAGTATAAATATTTCACGAGCTATGTGCGTGATACCTTACTGGAAGACTATTCGAGCGATGAAGTGTTCAAGGGTGGTTTGACCGTTATTACCACCTTGGATGTAAACACCCAAAATGCTGCTGAGCAGGCTGCAGATGCTAAGCTCTCAGGCTTGTCGGATAATTTAGAGCTTGCTATGGTGGCGGTCGACCCTGATACAGGCTTCATTAAAGCGATGGTTGGTGGTCGCGATTACGATACGGACGAATACAACCTTGCAACGCAGGCAAAGCGTCAGCCTGGTTCGTCGTTCAAGACCTTTACCTTGCTGGCAGCCTTAAACGATGGTGTTTCGCCTCAGACAAACTTGAACTGTACATCCCATGTCAACATTGATGGCTGGGAAGTTGAGAACTACGGTGGTTCAGATTACGGTACGCGTTCTATTGCGAGTGCGTTTGCAGTATCTTCGAATACAGGTTTTGCGGAGTTGTGTACCGAAATCGGTCCTTCTAAGGTAGCGGAAATGGCAAATACCTGCGGAATTGAGCAGGAATTGCAGGCGTATCCTTCCATTACGCTGGGTGCTCAGGAAGTAACGGTACGCGAAATGGCGCAGGCTTATGCAACTATTGCAAACGGCGGAACAAAACGTGAAGCGGTTTGCATTCAAAGCATTACGGATGCTTCCGGAAATACTATCTTTACCGCAGATACTACGGGTGAAAAAGTATTGGATACTTCTTTAACTCAGGCTGCAACTGAAGTTATGGAAGGGGTTATTACTAACGGCACTGGTCGTTCTGCTGCGATTTCGAATGGTCAGCCTGCTGCAGGTAAGACGGGTACTTCTGAAAATTGGCGCGACAAGTGGTTCTGCGGAATCACCCCTCAAATGTCAGTTGCTATTTGGATTGGTGGACGCGAAGAAGTCCAGATGCCTTCTTATGTTGCTGCCGATGATGTTTTCGGCGATTTTATGAGCACTATTCTCGAGGGCCAGCCCATTGAGCAATTCCCTACAAGTGACGAAGAGCTTGAATACACCACAACCGACTTTGGTCATGGTGAAGGGGCGACAGGCGAGGCTCCTGAACATGAAGGCGATACCGTCCAAACTCCTGACGAGGAAACAACAACCGATACTCCGTCGGATAGTGGAACCACTCCAGGCGATGGAACCAATACTGGCGGCGGCAACACCGGTGGTGGTGATACTGGCGGCGGTGGCGACACGCCTACAGAACCTGAAGATCCAGATCCTGAAGAGCCAGAACAACCACCTGTAGAGTCTCAGTCCTACTACGTTAGAAGAGTTGCATAGGTTTAAAACGGTTGAGGGTTGCTGCAGTTCGCCACCACCCCTTTCTTTGTTAGGCCTTTAACTCAATTGAGGGTATAAAGCGTTTAAAAGTTTGGGAGACAAAGGAAGTTCTGAAATTACCTTTTGTACGCGAGTAGTTTGGTAATGCTTGTTTGCATTGTGGGTGTTTTCCAACAATGTGCCTACAAGCTCTGTTGTTCCTGTAAGATATGGGATACTGTCTCATAGATTTTAAAAGCCCTGAAAAGGCCTTTAGAACTTTTGCATGGTAGAGCTTGCATTTTGTAAGCTTTATTTGTTGAACAGACAGCCTTGTCTGGCAACCTAAACACTTTGTTCAAGCGTTTTTTGACGTTCGAAAGGATTATATGAAAACGAAAGCACGTATTATTTTGGCCGCAATGCTCTGCGTGGCATGTCTTGCTGCGCTGGTAGGTTGTTCTGGCAACAATGCCGAACAAGATGCGCAAACGCAGAATCGTCAATATATGTCTTCGGTAAACACCATTATGGATACGCTTAATACCAATATGGAAGAATTTGCCACCGCCGTTAAAGATGGTGAAGTGGTTTCTCTCGATGCCCAATTAGAAGCAGTCAATAAATGCGTTGACGATCTTAATGCGCTTACGCCACCAGAAGCTATGACCGATATTCACAAGTCTTATGTAACGGGCGCTACAGAAATGCAGACTGCTCTTGCAGCTTATGTGCAGCTATATGAGGATGTGAGAGCTCCTGCTAGTGGCTCTTTTGACTATAGTACTTACGACTCTCGCCTTGCGGAGATCCAATCGCACTACGATGCAGGAATTGCCGCATTTCAGGATGCAGATAGCAAGGCCCAATCTGCCTAAAATGTCTCTTTAAAACACGATTTAATAAGCGGCCATCATCTGGATGGTCGTTTTCGTGTTAAAAGGGAATCATTGATTAATAGTTTGTTCAAAGATAATCACAGAGACTCAAAAGGATATGATCTTTACAATATCTGAAAGATCATAGTAATAATTTGATAGAGGACACATCAGTGAAAGAACTTTCCGAATCGACGAAAGCTACGGTTGAACTTCTTGCTCCTGCAGGAAATATGGCTTGCCTACATGCTGCTGTCCAGGCAGGCGCGGATGCCGTTTATCTCGGGGCAGGGCATTTTAATGCACGTCGTGGAGCCGATAACTTTACGTTTGATGATTTGGCGCAGGCTTGCGATTATGCTCATCTTCGTGGAGTAAAAATATACCTTACCTTGAACACTATAGTTCTGCCTTCCGAGGTGGAGGATGCACTTGAACTTGCACGCCAAGCGTATCGCTGCGGAGTAGATGCCTTTATTGTTCAAGATATCGGCATTGCATTAGAGCTTCGTCGCATTCTTCCCGATTGTGAAGTACACGTTTCTACTCAAATGAATACCCATACTGAAGACGGCATTCAAGCGGCAGCAGCGCTGGGCGCATCACGTGTTACGCTTGCGCGTGAACTTTCTTTCGAAGAAATAGCGCAGCTTTCGCAGGTAGCGCGAGATTTGGGTATGGAAGTTGAAGTGTTTGCCCATGGGGCTCTGTGCATTTGTTATTCAGGACAGTGCTTCATGTCATCGATGGTGGGAGGTCGTTCTGCTAATCGTGGACGTTGTGCGCAGGCATGTCGCTTGCCTTACACCTTGCACAACGTAGCATTACGCAAAACGCTTGATGCGTCAGGAGAGCATTTACTATCTCCTAAAGATCTCTGCACGATCGATGTGCTTCCTGAATTGATTGAAGCAGGTGCAACTTCACTCAAGATTGAAGGCCGTATGAAATCCCCTGAATACGTAAAAAGTGTAGTGGGGGTTTATCGTCAAGTTTTAGATCGAGCGCTTGCATGGATTTCGGAGGCAAAGCGTGCTGAACTTGATTGCGGAAGCGTGGAACTTAGCGGCGACCCAATTAATCCTCGTGCAACCGATGCTGAACATCAAATACTTTCTGAAGCATTTTCACGTGGCTTTACTACGGCTTATTTAGAGGGTCAGCGTGGAAACGAAATTATGAGCTATGGACGCCCCAATAATCGCGGTGTGTTTGTTGGGCGAGTGATACGTGCTAAAGAGGGCAAGGTAACGCTTGATGTCGAAACAGAACTTCATGTGGGTGACGCCATCGAATTTTGGACCAATCGAGGCCATTTTGTTCATACGATTGATGGTTTTGAGAACACTAAAGAATCGTCTCGTTCGGGAAAAGTAACGCTTAGTGTTGAACGGGCGGTAGGTAAAGGTGACCGCGTATTTCGAGTACGAAACGCAGAGGCGGCTTTCGTTGATGATGATCGTTTGCCTGCGGTTCCTGTTGAAGGAAAGGTGGAGCTTCATCAAGGAGAGCCTGCCAAACTTACTTTTACTGCACAAGACGCAATTCGCCAAATGCCAGTTAGTGTTTCTGTCGAGGGCCCGATTGTCGAAGCTGCACGCACTAAAGCAATTACAAAGGAAGAAGTCTACGACCATATCGATCGAATGGGTACTACGCCGTTCGTGCTAACAGGGCTTGATATCGATCTTGGCGAGGGAATTGGAATGGGTTTTTCGATGCTTCACAAGCTGCGTGCTCGCGCAGCAGAAGCATTAGAAGAAGAGCTTCTGGCTTCTTATCACAGACGAACTCTAGAACGTACTTCGCAAAGAGCGTTTACTAAGCCTGTGCGCAAGGGAAACTGCAAGGTGGGCGTAATTGCGACTAATCCAGCTTGTGCGCGTGCTGCAAAACGTGCTGGCGCAGATTTCATCTATGTTCCTGCGCATAATTATCGTCGCGGAGAAGCAGTGATTGCAGGTCAACTTTCGGGAACCGCCGAGCAAGCAGGTTATCCGAAACAGTGCATTCCTGTTTTGCCTACGGTCTCTCATATGTTTGATGAAGACCTGCGAGGAGGCTTCGATATCTGGAATCGTGTTAAACCAGACAAGCCTGTAGTGGTAGAAAACTTTGGACAGCTGATCCATGCACGGGAGTTGGGCGCTCTTCCTGAGATAGGTCCGCATATCCCGGTAACTAATAGGCTCGATCTGCAAGCAATGTCAGATTTAGGTGCACAACGCATTTGGCTTTCTCCGGAATTGTCTCTTGTTCAGATTGAGGAACTTGGCGAAGTTTCGCCGGTACCTTTAGGTGTGACCATCATGGGTTCTACTGAACTTATGGTGACGGAGCATTGTTTGCTCATGAGCCAAGGACCTTGCAATCAGAAATGTGCA
>FR896060.1:24743-28331 GCA_000435475.1 Cryptobacterium sp. CAG:338
AAAAAGCCCCCATCACTTAAAGGATCGCAAGGGCTATGAAATGACGGTCATTACTGACGTAACAGGACGTAGTCATCTCTACAATGCCGTTTCACTTGACATAGCGCATTTGGCACCCGAACTTATCCAAGCGGGCGTTTCTGCCTTTATGGTTGATACTACGTTGATGAATGTCTCTGAAACAACAAAGAGAGTTCAACGAGCAGTAAGAGCGCGTAATATTGCCCTAAAGAGCGGCGACAAAGTTTCAAAAGCTGAAGGGGCTACTTCGGGCCATTTGTTCCGTGGAGTATCTTAAGCGACTAGGGAAGAAAGATTGACTTGCCGCTATGAAACGAGCGCGACATATGAGAACGGCTTATCCGGTGTATGCGGAAGCGTACACCTAGACAAACGGGCAACTTAAAAGCTGTGATAGAATTTCTGCGTATTACTTGAGAAGAGGAATTATGATTTCACCTGAAGAACAGTTTCATATTATCCAGTCGGGCACGGCAGAAATTGTGCCTGAAGCTGCGCTTATGGAAAAACTGAAGCGTGGCAAGCCCCTAAACATTAAGCTCGGCGTAGATCCAACGGCGCCTGATATTCATCTTGGACATGCGGTTCCCTTGCGCAAGTTGCGCGCATTTCAGGATTTGGGGCATCAGGTAACGCTTATTATTGGCGATGGTACCGCTTTGATTGGCGATCCTTCTGGTCGCAATACTACGCGTCCTCAGCTTACGCGCGAACAGATTAAAGAAAATGCTCAAACCTATGTTGATCAGGCATTTAAGATTCTTGATCCAGAAAAAACTACGCTTCGTTATAATTCTGAGTGGATTTTGAGCATGGATTTAGAGCAGTTGCTCAAGATTGCTTCCAACTTTACGGTAGCACGCATTTTAGAGCGCGACGATTTCCATAATCGTTACACCAATAATCAATCTATTGCTCTTCATGAATTTTTATACCCCATCATGCAGGCATACGACTCAGTGGTAATTAAAGCTGACGTTGAGCTTGGTGGTACGGATCAGCTGTTTAACTTACTTGCTGGCCGTGAGCTTATGGAAAAGATGGGCATGGAGCCTCAGGTCTGCCTTACCCTTCCTTTGCTTGAAGGCACCGACGGTGTTAAGAAGATGTCTAAGAGCTATGGTAACTACATTGGCTTGACTGACGAACCTAACGATATGTTCGGCAAGGTTATGTCAATTCCCGATGAGCTGATGGTGAAGTACTATCGTTTGGCTTCTACAGTGCCTGTTGCTGAGATTGACAAGATTGAAGCGGGTCTTGCGGCGGATGAAATTCATCCTAATCGTTGCAAGCGTGATTTAGCTCAAAACATTGTGGCTGCGTACTATGATGCAGCTGCGGCTCAGGAAGCAGAAGCTGCGTTTGACAAGCAGTTTAAGAAGCATGAAATTCCTGACGATGTGGCGGAATTTGCTGCTGATCTGACACCAAATGATGAAGGTTTAGTTTATCTGGCAAAGTTGATTTCCGATGCAGGATTAACCAATTCTACTGGTGATGCTCGTCGTATGATTGACCAGGGTGGCGTTAAGGTAAATGGCGAAGCTATTCCTGCAAAAACTTACAACGTTGCTCCAGAAATGTTGAAGGATGCTGTTGTTCAGGTAGGCAAGCGCAAGTTCGTACGTATTACGACGTTATAGCTAACGTCGTAATACTCGTAAGAAACGGTATGACGCTGTGCGGAAACACCTTGGCACAGCTAGGGCTCCAGGCAAAGCTCGCGTAACAAAGTACGCTACGCTTTGCCTTCACCCTATCTGCATTCAAGGTGTTTCCGCTCACTGTTTTTATCAGCAATGTGAGTTTTATTGAATTTCTTGCTAAGTTGTTTAGAAACGTGAGGTTATTTATATGTCACGTTCAAATATCATTATTGGAATTGTGCTAGCGATAGTTGTTATTGGGCTTGCAG
This sequence comes from Cryptobacterium sp. CAG:338, assembly GCA_000435475.1. Taxonomy (GTDB): domain Bacteria; phylum Actinomycetota; class Coriobacteriia; order Coriobacteriales; family Eggerthellaceae; genus Anaerotardibacter. The sequence goes on from FR896060.1 coordinate 26,683, forward strand.
TATATACCTTTACAATGGGGTAGTAGAGGATAAGTAGAAACGTACTCTTGATCTATAGCTAAACACGTAAGCATTGCGTATATTATCTACACTTTAGCTGCTAACTCGCATTAGCTCTTCTTGAAAGTGTTGTTGCCGAATAAACCTTCGGTAATGCGACCGACTTCTTTTCCGTTTTCGTCGGTGACAATTTTGTCGCCAAAGATGCCATCGCGCACTTCGTATTTTTGTCCACCATATTCAACTTTGGTATTTCCGAATACGCCTTGACGGGTTGATCCTACTTTTGAACCCCATCCATCATAAATGGTGGAGCCGCCCCAGCTATTATTCTGCTGGTGATATGCTTTGCCGCCGACATATGTTGTTGAAAAGGAATTTCCCCATGAGTTACCAGAGTAGCTCGAACCGCCACTGCCGCCAGAAGAGCCGCCAAATGATCCGCCTGAGTAACCTCTGCTATAAGCGCCAGAGTAGCCACCATTGTAGCTGGTGTTTGGAAGAATGAATTCGTTGTCGATGAATCGATAAGCGGCATATAACAATACTGCAATAATAACCAGGTAGAGTGCCGATTCCACTATCAGCTGCGTTACAAGCGTCCAGACAGTAGCTTCATTCACGCCTTCAGCGACGTTCTGAGTAATCAAACCGATAATGTTGTTGTTAAGTTGAGCCATTACTAGTGCATAGCCAACGCACAGCAAGCAGATTGCGTATCCTACGCGTCTAGCTGTTTTCATGAAGCTGTGAATGGACTTGTGGGTTTTATTTGTGCCTTCATACCAGCGCAATTCACATGCATTAATAATCACAAGCACTACGAATAAGATGAGCGCAAAAAGAGGCAACGCACTAGCCGAAAGTATCACGCCAATAATTTGGAAGATGTTTGCAAAGAATCCGTTTAATGCAGGATTTAGTAAGGACATCAAGATAGAACAGCATCCCAAGACAAGTGAAATCCAGCCTGTAATTCTTCCGATTCTGATAATGGAACCTTGAAGGTAGACACCGACATTTGGTACTTCTGTACCTGGAGCTTTTTCGCCATTAACGATGCACTCGAATTGCGGCTCCTCTTCGCCATCCCTTTTTCGCTCTTCGATATCTTGGATTTCTTCGGCAGTGTTAAGAGCAGACCAGTCTAAGAATTTACGCCATACAATGCGGACGATGCCAGCAGTAAGCACAAATACCCACATTCCTGCGGCGCTCAGTTGACCAATTGCTGTCATGAATTCACTAAACCATGGAACAGTAAAGATGATATATGAGATTTTTTCTGGGCTGAAAAGACCGCTGGTTGCTAATACTAACGTGATGGGGGAGTGCATGAGTAATGCGACAAGAATGCCTACCGCTCCTAGGGCGTTAGCGAGTGCAACTAGCACACGAATAATTTCATCAAGCCACCAGACAAGACCGACCTGTTCTTCTAGCGCTTCAACAGGAGTCAAGTTTTCTTTCTGAATGCGTTTGCCAAAAGCTTCACGTTCGCTTGCGCACCAATTCTTATAGCCGTTGCTGCAGGCACGCGCTATTACCATAAAGAGAATAGCAAGTGGCATGCCTGATCTCCACGTAATATCCCAGCTCAAACCTAAGATTAAGGTAATGGGGTTTGAGATATCGGCGGTATCGGTTAG
>FR896060.1:28355-29949 GCA_000435475.1 Cryptobacterium sp. CAG:338
GAAGCTCTAGGAATATGGTGAAGAGATAGAACAGGATGAGTGCAGATATGCCTTTGCCAAGTGTGATAAATGCACGGGGGTAAGGTGTGGGGTTATTCTGCTTGTTGGCGTTTTTCCACTTGGCGAAATACCAGTGAGCTACCCACCAAATGGCGAAAGCTATCGCAAATGCAATCCAGCCTTGCAAAACAGTAGAATCTGATTGTGCGGGAGCGGTGGTTATTATAAGCAGACAAATAGCAATGAATACGCCAGGAATAGCAAGGCGAATAAGGGTCGCCTTGAAGCACTCACTTCCATGTAGTTTTGGTAAGGAGTAATTCTCTGGGATGTTTTTGATTCCGTTTAGAACAATAGAAGGAATCTCTTTTGAGTTTTTATCGTTGTTACCAGAAAGCATGAGCTCTCCTTACTGGCTACCTTAATAGTTATGGTTCGTGACAAAATTATATTGTGTAAATACCATTGGTTATTATATAGAGAGGGATTCAAGAAAGGAATCTCTGATTGAGAACACTTCAAAACACCAGGTCAAATCATTGTCAAAGACTTTTGACAAGCACAAAATCCCCGAAAAGCTTTCATGTCAAAACTATTAGGTGGTAGAGTAATCCACGATCTGAGACATTTCCTACCAGAAAGGGATTGCATGGAACTAGCAACGCATATCAAAGAGCATCGCGCTCGTTTAGGTATGTCGCAGGAAGAATTAGCGGAGGCAATTTTCGTTTCGCGTCAAACTATTTCGAACTGGGAAACTGATCGGACCTATCCTGATGTGCAAAGCCTGCTGCTCTTAAGCAATCTCTTCGACGTAAGTGTTGATTCGCTTATTAAAGGAGATGTGGAAGAAATGAAACAGGTATTAAGTGCAGAAGCAAAAAAGCTCAACAAGCTGGGTATAGTAATGGTGGCATCTTTTGCAGTGGCAGCAGCTTGGATAGTAATAACAATGTTGCTTGATCTATCTTTGGCGGCTATTGCAGTACCTGCTGCAATTCTTTTTGTTCCTGCGGTTGTAAGTGCCACTTTGGCAGAACGAATTAAGCATGACAATCGGCTTTTCACCTATCAGGCAGTTGAAGCATTTATGCAAGGTGAAGATCCACAGGTGCTTACTGAACGTAATCAACGTGCAGGAAGAATATGGTGGGGAAAGCTTGCCTTAAAAACTGTTGCAGCAATAATTATTGGGTTCTGCTGCGGTTGGGGATTAATTAGCATTTTGTCGACCATATTTGTTTAAGTCATTCGTAAACAAAGCTTTGTAAAAACGAAATAGGTTTTAAAAGAAGCTCTCAGCGTAGAGGAGGAACAATCATGGCTAAAGAGCGATTTGTTGAAGTGTATTCTCAGGGTGTTACTAATGTGCGCAAGATCATCGTAGATGCTGAAACAGGGGTGAATTACTTTTTGGCATCTTCAAATATGACCAGTGGCTGCGGTGTAACGGTTTTAGTGGATGCAGAAGGAAAACCACTGGTAACTCCACTTTCCGAAAATGATGAAATTGCGATGGGTCAACTGCTTAACCGATAAAACACTTATTACCATCTAGTCTATAACGCGTAGTCTATAACCCGAAGAACGCATA
>FR896060.1:30022-55714 GCA_000435475.1 Cryptobacterium sp. CAG:338
CTTGTGATGCCTATGGTAAATGAATCGGGCTTTTACCAGATAGGCTTTGTGGGTGCTTACAATTAAGAGCAAGAAGACGAATCCTGTTTGGTATTGCGTCTCGTTCAAGATTCATTCTTGCTTTAATCACTTTGCCGGTTGATGGCTTAGTAGTTTTCTGCGTGTACTTCGAAGAAGCTCTGAGGATGCAGGCATACAGGGCATACGCCAGGTGCCTTAGTGCCAACTACGATGTGACCACAGTTGCGGCATTCCCATACCTTAACTTCAGACTTTTCGAATACCTGCTTGGTTTCTACATTCTTCAAAAGTGCACGGTAGCGCTCTTCATGATGCTTTTCGATTTCAGCAACCATGCGGAATTTAGCTGCCAGCTCTGGGAAGCCTTCTTCATCGGCGGTCTTAGCAAAGCCGTCATACATATCGGTCCACTCATAGTTTTCGCCATCAGCAGCTGCTTCAAGATTTGCTGCCGTGTCGCCCAGTCCGCCAAGCTCCTTAAACCACAGCTTTGCATGTTCTTTCTCATTGTCAGCGGTTTTCTGGAACAGAGCTGCAATCTGTTCATAGCCTTCCTTCTTTGCAACAGAAGCGAAGTAGGTGTACTTGTTGCGAGCCTGAGATTCGCCCGCAAAAGCGGTTTCGAGATTCTTCTCGGTCTGAGTTCCCTCGTACTTGTTTGCCATTTCTGGGCTCCTTTCGTTACGGGGCGTTTTTTGTCTGGTCGCTCCCTTTTATGAAGAGCATCTACGAGCTGTACTTTCAGTTGTTAGATGCCAGCTTCCTTGTCTTTTCCCTCTTCAAGTTCTGCAGCGCACGTTGGACAAAGATAGTCAATGTTCAAGTCGTACGACAGCACATGGATGCCTGTTTCTTGTTCGAGTTTTGCTGTCAGATCTTCTAGCATGATATCGGTAAGAGAACCGCATCGTTTACATACGAGATGATCATGGCGCACTTCCATTTTGTCATAACGATCAGGAAAACCGGCAACCGCAACTTTACGGATTAAACCTTTTTGGTACAAACTGGCAAGATTGTTGTATACCGTTGCAAGTACCGCCTTTGAGTTATTTTCCTTAAGGTGAAGATACACTTGCTCGGCGGTTAGGTGTTCATCCGAATTGTTGATGATTTCTAAAATCTGTCGGGCGTTTTCTCTCATCGTCTATCCTAACTTGAATTAGAATAATTCTAATATAGGAGCATCTAATAGAAATGTCAAGTGAGTTATTGGAGTGCATATGATAATTAATACCGGCGGAAGAACAGACACGGTTCAATACTATACCGAGTGGTTATTGAATCGTTTTTCCGAGGGATATGCTCTTTCGCGCAATCCACTTTTTCCAAAAAAGATAAGCCGTTATGAGCTTGATCCTGACACGGTAGACTGTGTGGTGTTTTGTTCAAAAAACTACAAGCCAATTCTTCCTCGTTTGCATGAGATCACCGATAGATTCAATACGTATTTCTTCTATACCATTACTGCATATGGAGTAGATCTTGAACCAGGGGTTCCCTCGATACAAGAAAGCATTAACACCTTAAAAAGCCTTTCTGACATGGTGGGAAAACAGCGAATTACCTGGCGTTATGACCCAATTCTTCTGACAAAAAAGTACACGATTGACTATCATCGTGAAACATTTGAATATATGGCATCCGAACTTGCTCCCTATGTGGATCGCTGTGTTTTTAGCTTTGTGGAAATGTATAAAAAGGTTGAGCTAAATATGGCAGAAATTATTCCTTTGACAAGGGAAGATATTGAACAGTTGGCTCAATTGCTAGGATCGATCGCTCAAAAGCATCAAATCGCTCTTCAGATTTGTGGTACTGATGAAGACTTTACTCGCTATGGTATCCAGAAAGCGGGTTGTATGACGCTGGAAGTGCTGGGGCATGCCAGTGGGGTGACCTTTAAAAACCTCAAACATAAAGGGATGCGGCATGGATGTCACTGTATAGAAAGCAGAGATATAGGAGCTTACGAAACATGCCCTAATGGGTGTAAGTACTGTTATGCCAATAAGGATCCTCGTAAGGCGGCAGAAAATTATAAGCTGCACGATCCTCATTCGCCCTTATTGTTGGGATGGGTGAATGAAGATGATGAAATCAAGCAGAGCGTACAGAAATCCTTTCTTCTGAAGCAGGCACTCCCTGGGCAAACAACGCTTAACTTATGAGAAGCTCAATTTATGAGGTGAATACCAATTTATAAGGCGAATATCAGGAAGCTTGGCAAGATAGACTCTCGGGCAAATTTAGATTCTCGGCGAATTATGCAATTCGGGTTCAAGGGTTAAACAGTAAAGCGAATTTCGCTTCGAGTTAAGGGCTGAATGTCAGAGCGGTCAGGGGTAACTGAGAGGCCTTTATTGAGGCTGACGCTCCAAGAGGCAAATGTTTTCAGTATGGTTGGTATGAGGAAACATATCTACCGGCTGGACGCGATTGAGATAATACTCTTCTTTGATCAGGTATTCCACATCTCTTTGCTGTGTTTTGGGATTGCAGGAGATATAAACAATACGTTTTGGTGCGAGTAGGCAGGTTGCCTTTAAAAAGTCCTTACTTGCGCCAGCTCGAGGGGGATCCATTAAAAGAACGTCGATTCGATTACCTGCTTTAGCTTGCTTTTTCATGAAGTCGCCAGCGTCGGCTGTTTCGAAAGTGGCGTTTTCGATGCCATTGTGGCGCGCATTATTATAAGCATCCGTAATGGCGGATTCGATATTGTCCATACCGATAACCTGAGCCGCGTGGGCTTCGGGAGTTTCGGGGAGGCCTTTTGCTGCAACAAGGCTGATAGTTCCCGTGCCGCAATAGGCATCAAGTACCGTTTCTGTTCCTGTGAGCTGCGCCATCTGAATGGCATAGCGGTAGAGGACTTCCGTTTGGGTGGAATTAACTTGATAAAACGAATGCGATGAAATGCGGAAACTGAGTCCACAAAGTTTGTCCAGGATAAAACCAGGACCGTACAGCGTTTTTTCTTCCTGACCTAGGATGACGTTGGTTTGTCGGGTATTTACGTTCTGCACGATGGTAGTAATATCAGGGACGCGTTTGACGAGTTCTCGACAGAAATTGCGCGAGCCAGAAAAAGCACTTTCGTTGGTTACTACCGTCACTAAAATTTCGTTTGAAGAATGGCCGACGCGCACAACAGCGTGGCGCATAAATCCCTTTCCGGTGTCTTCGTTATAAGGTTCCATGTGGTAACGCTGCATTACCTGTTTGATGGCAAGAATTATGCGTTTTGCAGTCTTGTTTTCCAGAAGGCAGGTATCGGTGGGAATTACGCGATGAGTTCCTGCTGCATACATGCCATAAAGTATCTCTCGATCAGGATGTCCACCTTTGCCTTGTGCTCGATTGGAAGTTTTTCGAAGTGAACCCCTTTTGTTTGCTTGCCGTGCGTCTGCTCTTTTGCCCTCCCGAGAATGAGAAGAAAGCTTTTTACCAGGAACGTAAGGGGAGGTTACCTTATTGCGATAATAAAACGGTTCATCCATTCCAGAAATTGGACTAAATATTGTATGAGGATTTGAGAACGGCTTAAACAAGCGAAACATTTCTTCTTGTTTTTGTTCGAGCTGTTTCTCGTAAGGGACCTGAAGTAGTTGACAACCACCGCATTTCTTCTGCACGGGGCAGAAAGCAGCGGTGCTTTCCGATGAGTGAGAAGAAGCTTTGTGAGAGGTTTTGTGAGTTGAACTGTGAGCGGTTTCGCAAGAGGCTTTGTGCGCAGTTCTGCACGTGGTTTCGCGGGCGACTTTACGCGCAGTTTCACGAGCAGTTTTGCGAGTGGCGTGAACCGAACTATTTCTCGTTGAGCTTGTCATGAGGTGTCAACCAGATCCTTTTAAAATTTATTGCTGATCTTCCAAAGAAGTAATTACAACAGGGAAGGTCATAATAATACTAAATCCAGCCCCTTCCGCGCTCGCAATCGTCAAGGTTCCTTCATGCACTAATACGATTCGTGCAATAAGGGGAAGCCCTAAGCCGTGTTTTCCAATTGAGCCACCATGAGGAATGGGGGCGTTATTGACGAGCGAGCCATTCTGGTTATTAATGAGCGAATTCTGCAAACCAGGTTCAGGATAAAGACCGCGGTCATGGCTTGATTGCAAATCAGGTCCAGACTGGAATCCACGGGTCGTGAATTCGGAGGCTGTGCTGGTCTCGAGCTCGGAGGCTGCTGTGTTCGCAAACCTGGAGGCTGCCGTGTTCACGAATCTGGAAGATGCTATATCGGAGCCTTGCTCTTCTAAGGCTGCTGCGGGAGGACGAGGCGGTCGTTTTTTCGCAGGCAAAGGCGGCTCACTTCCCAAAGGAGGTTTCTGCGCCGAAATGGTAGGCGCCCCAGCTTGGTAAGCGTGCGCGGTGTTGTGAGGTGGAAGATCGGGACCACCTTCGATTTGCTGAGGAGGCATAAAAGAATTTGCTTTCGAGAAGGTGATACTGGTGTCGGTATAAGAAGTCAGGGAACCAATGCCGAGATAATCTCGTTCAAGCATAGCTGCCAGCCCAAGTAATTGTTCGGTGTTCATTCCGCGTCCATCATCTGCCACGCAAAGTGCCACACCTTTATCGTTGACATTGAGCGAGATTGTAATGCGGCAATGATCAGGGTTATGTTTGAGGGAATTGTCAATAGCATTGCGAAGCGCCCGCTTTAAAAGGCGTTCGTCTCCTTTTATAAGGGCTTGGCTGGCGGTTTCGGCAATATCTAAGTCAAATTCCGCATGACCATCTATGCCCTGATTAAGGTAATCTACCACTACGCTGCGAAGCGTTTTTGCCACAACGATGGTATCAATCTTAAGAGGTTGCATGTCGTATTCGAGCTGGGTGGCAATATTGAGGTCTTCAATCAAGTCGCGAATACGAATTCCTTGACGGGTAATTATAGCCGCTGACTCTCGAGCATCTTCGGAAAGAGAAGGGTTGTGCTCAAGCTGTTCTGCGTGACCCATCGCAATGGCAAGAGGGGTGCGAACATCATGGGAAACGCCTGCAACCCAATTCTTACGGGCAGTTTCTTTACGGAGAAGAGTATCCGAAACGGCGTTGATGCGATTACCTACCACGCGAAGCATGCCCGAGAAACGCACCTTGGCGGGTCTTCCTTGCGCCAGATTGTCCAAAGCATCAAGCATAGGTCCTGTGCTTTTAAGCAATGAGCGCTGTGAGAATACATACAGCAGAAAGATGAGAAGTAGGTCGATGGTGAAGACAAGCAAAAGGTAGAGAGGAATGCGTATAAACGCTTGTTCAGAGAGGGTGATTCCCCAGGTGAGATATTGATTTCCGGGGTAGCCCATTATTACGAGATTGGGGTCTTTGGTCCAAATAAAAGTAGATGAACTGCCGTAGGCGCGATCGTGCGAGATAACGGCAATTTCATTTTGAGTAAATGAAGTTGGAAAATCTTGCGGAGTGTTATATGACCAGACAACCGTTCCGTTTTGATCAAGAAGCACCGTCCAGCAACCTCGCGCATCCATTTGGTTCAATAGGTCTTGATTATCGAGCACCCAATTTCCCTGTTCATCTTGAACAAGGCTATGGGCAACTTCAGCGATATCGATGAGCGCTTCGGAATTTGCGGAATCGGGACCATCGGCGTAAGAAATTTGCCCTTCAAAAAGGGCGATTGCAATATAGAGAAATACATCGATCACAAGGATGAGCAGTGCCATTCCTGCGAATAGACCGATGTGTTTTAAGATAAAAAATCCTGACTGTGGTTTGTTCTTTCCGGTTGCCATTTAAGCACTCTTTTCGACAAGGAGCTTATAGCCCAGCCCTTTCATAGTGATAAGCGATTCGGGTTTTGAGGGATTGAGCTCTATCTTCTCTCGAATGCGGCGGATGTGCGTCATGAGACTTTGCTCGTATCCAAACGAGGAGCCCCAGCATTCTTCGCAAAGATGGTCGGTTGTAACAATGCGGTTGGCATTGTTAGCAAGAATGCGTAAAAGCTCACTTTCTTTTGCGGTTAAAAAGGTTGGATCGCAGCCTTCTTTGTGCACTTCAACATTGTCAAGGTCAATAGTGCAATGCGCTAAGCGCAGAACTGGTTCGTCATCGGGGTAACACCGACGTAAAACTGCATAGATTCGAAGGATTAATTCCTGTGCCGAAAAAGGTTTTGTTAGGTAATCATCTGCGCCTGATCGGAGACCCGTGAGACGGTCAGCTGTTTCATCTTTAGCGGTGAGGAAAATGACCGGCAAAGGTTTTCCTGACGAAAGAGAACGCAAATAGGTACAGAGGGTAAATCCATCTCCATCGGGCAACATAACATCAAGGATGGCAAGATCGGGATGGTGTTGCTCGTAGGCAGCAAGCCCGCTGGTGACATCGCTTGCAGTAACAATGCGCTCAAAGCCGTCGGCACGAAGCACTGTTTCGAGAAGATGAAGCAATTCGGGCTCATCGTCAACCAGAAGAATAGTTTTAGTATGTAGAGAATCTTTTGCCATAGTTGCATTGTATGCGCAACTTTATCGTGCCGCGAGGGCATTTCTCAAAAGTCAGGTAAATGTTAGGTACCTGCCAGAAGCTAGTAAGGACTACTTTTTAGGCTTTCTTTAGACGGAAATACGCAACGCCCTTTAAACGGAAATACGCAATGCCGATTTTGGATTGATTAGGGCGCTGGCGTTCTAAAGAAAGGAATTCCGATGGTGGGAAATGCAGGAATGCGAACAATCGTGGAAGTGCGCGATGTTTCAAAGTGTTATGGCGGAAAGATGGGCAGGCATGGTCATACTGAAAATATGACACGTGCCTTAGATCATGTGAATTTCACGGTAGAACAAGGAGAATTTGTCGCAATTATGGGCCCCTCGGGATCGGGGAAGTCCACACTTCTGAATTGCTTGGCTACGATAGATAGTCCCACTAATGGGCATATCATTATTGGTGGGAGGGACGTAGTTGGTCTTTCTTCGAAAGAACTGGCTCGATTCCGCAGGGAAGAGCTGGGTTTTGTTTTCCAGGACTCCAATTTGCTCGATACCCTTACGATTCGCGAAAATATTGCACTTGCCCTTACGATTTCTCGCGTACCAGCACGTACAATAAACGAGCAAGTCGAGTCGCTTGCACGACAACTTTCTATTGAGCAGACGCTTGATCGGTATCCATATGAAGTCTCGGGAGGGCAGAAGCAACGTGCTGCAGCAGCTCGCGCTTTCATCACCAAGCCCCATCTGATTTTGGCCGACGAACCAACGGGAGCCCTGGATACTAAATCAGCACGAGATCTTCTGGACGCGTTGGAATTTCTTCATGGTCTCGGCGCGACTATTTTGATGGTTACGCATGATTCGAGCGTTGCGAGCCATAGTGATCGTATCGTGTTTATTCGTGACGGCAGGTTGTGGGGTCAGATGAGTCGTGGCGGTAACGACCGAAAGACCTTCTTGGCTCGTATTATTGCAGCAACTTCTCAGCTTGAAGAAGGTGAAGAAGATGCTTGCTAAATTATCAATCGCAAATGTTCGACGATCCTATAAAGATTTCGCCATTTATTTCTTCACCTTACTTATTGGTGTTGCGGTATTTTATGCCTTTAATTCCATTACGGCCCAAGATGCGGTTTTAGCTTTTGATAAATCGCAGGGTAATATGATCGAACTTCTGGGAATTTTGATCGATGGGGTTTCGGTATTCATCTGCGTTATTTTGGCTTTTTTGGTGGTGTATGCCAGCCGTTATCTCATAAAGCGTCGCAATAAGGAATTTGCTATCTACTTGCTTTTGGGAATGCCAAAAAGTGCCTTGTTGCGCTTAACGCTTGTGGAAACTTTAATAGTAGGACTGGTATCGATGGCGTGCGGTCTTGCTCTTGGCTTACTGATTTCTCAGGCACTTCTCTATATCACGGCATTCATGTTCGTAGTTGATATTCCGGGCTTTACCTTTTTTGTTGCTCAAGAAGCAATGATAAAGACCATTGTTGTCTTCTTGGTAATTTTTGCTCTGGCTTTGTTTTTTAACGTGGGCTACGTAATGAAAGCAAAACTCATAGATCTAATTCAGTCTGAGCGTAAAAATGACGACTTGAAGTTGCACAGTATTCCCCTGTCGTTTTGTTTATTCATCGTGTCCTGCGTCATTATTGGTATTTCGTATTATCTGCTTTCAGAAAATGGCATTGCAGTTAATCCGACTTTTGGTGCGGCAACGGCGTTGGTTTGCGTTGGAACGCTTTTGTTCTTCTATTCCCTTTCGGGCTTCTTGCTGCGTTTGATCCAATATATTAAGCCTCTTTATTATCGTGGGCTTAACATGTTTACCTTGCGCCAAGTTGCTTCCCGTATTAATTCGTCTTTTGTGTCTATGGCGGTTATCTGTATGACGTTGTTTTTGGCAATTACCAGCGTTGCAGGTGGTGTGGGTATTTCTCTTTCGATGCAAAACAGCATGGCATCAATTACGCAATATGACGCCAGCGCGACTTCTTACTACAGTTTGTTGCAGAACTATGAAGGTACCGATATTACTGAAGATACCCAACGACGTTACGAAATTGCACAGGACTATATTAAGCAGCATGATTTCGATATGGCTGAAGGTGTGAGTGCTGATGCGCAAAAGCTTGGGCTACCTGATTTTAATAGTGTAGTGCGAGAGAGCGCTCAAATAGATATGTATTCTACGGAGGCGACTTTTGCCGACCTCGATGAAGCTTTGGGCAAATCGGTGATTGATTATGTGGGCTCCGATATGGTCAATGCCGACTATGCGCAGCAGCCGCTTAGCGTTGTTCCGGTTTCGCAATACAATCGCGCGATGGAAATCAGTGGAAGAGAAGGTATTTCACTTGCTGAAGATGAAGCAGTTCTTAACTGCGACACTGATATCTTGATGGATTATGCGCGTGATGCGGCAGCGACGGGTGCAACCTTGACGGTGTTTGGGCATGAGGTGAAAGTGGATACTGCGCTCAATACCGAAACGCTGCAGACTACTTCAATTCCCGGTCAGATGGGTGTGCTCATTGTTCCTGATGAAGTAATCCCTGATCAAGCGACTCCCTATTCGTCGATTTTAAATGTTCAATACACCGATAATCCTAATGCAGAAGAGCAGTGGGGCGAAATCTATAACGGTATTTCAGAGTCGGAAAATCCGCAGACGTGGCCTCTAAATATGGGAATGACCAAAGAAGAGGTATTTAGTCAAAACATTGGCTTGACTACCATCATTGCTTATCTTGCTATTTACATCGGCTTTGTTTTGGTTGTGGCTTGTGCGGCAATTCTTGCTATCCAGCAACTGACGAGTGCAAGTGATAACCGCAAGCGATATCAGTTGCTTGATAAGTTGGGCGCGTCGCGGTCTATGGTAAATGGCGCTTTGTTTAAGCAGATTCTGATCGCCTTTTTGTTTCCCTTGGCTTTAGCAATTGTGCATTCGCTTTGTGCTTTACGCGAAGTGGTGAGCTTGGTGCAATTGTTTGGTCACCTCGATATCGGACAAACGAGTCTCGTGGTTTCGGGGGCTTTCATGGCGGTGTATGGTTTGTATTTCATATTGACCTATGCGGCAGCGCGCGGAGTTATTCGTTAGCGTGTGGGGTTGCCCGTTAGAGTTGCCCGTTAGCACGCGGAGTTATTCGCTCTGAGCGGAAAACAAAATCATGCATTTAAAGAGCTGTTTTTGGCAAAAAAGTGCCTTATCGGGCGGATAAAATGGCCTGGTAGAGGGTTATTGCTTTCCTGCCGCTTTTCGGTGGAGCCTCAAGGTCGCGATTCGTATTGGATGGTGACAAAAAAGCTGTTACTGGTGTCATGTGTGCCAGTAACAGCTTTTGCTTTGGGTGTTAAGCTTCTGCTTCGCCACCCGATAAGGGCTAAATTTGCCAAAAAACGCATTCTGAAGGCAAAATTTTGGTTTAAGCCCTTTGGCGTTCACCTTTTTCTTCTTTATCTGCAGCAACAAGCGATTCGATCGATGCAAGGTTTGCCATAGTGGAGCGAATAATATCGGATCGCGAAAGCGACCCTACAAGGCAACCTTCTGCGTCAACAACAGGGATTTTCTTGATGCGTTTTTCCGCAAGGAGACGGCAGGCATCGTCGAGGGAGGAGCCGCTAGGAACGGAAATTGCTCCCTTCGTTGCAATGCGCATAACATTTAAATCAATTAAATCTGCAACGCGTTGCATGAAGTTTTCGGTGTCGGGAATTCGATACAACATACGGGTTGCGTCCAAAACACTTCCGTCGCTGCGACCGATATATTTCATGATGTCGCCATCAGAAATAAAACCTACTACTTTGTTTTCGCTATCCACTACCGGCACCCCAGACGTTTTGTTTGCCGCAAGAATTTGCGCCACTTCACGGATAGTGTCGGTGTCATGGACAGAGTAGGGCTCTTTATTCATTGCTAAATCAACTGCAATATGATCATCCGCTTTGGTGGGCATACGCACGGCGTCGACCGAGCTTGAAAAAGTAGCTTTTTTATTGTCGCGGACCGAAACAACAATAACTATAAAGATGATAACCATGAGCACTGCAGTAAAGCTGAAGGCAATACGGTCACCCATCATGGTCTGCTCCATGCTTGGCATTTCGGGGAACAGGAAAACTGAAGTAGCGGAAAGAGATACCAAAATGGCAGTACCCAGCGAAGCGCCTACCTGGTTCAAGGTGTTGGAAAGGGCGTTGGCATGCTGAATTACTGAGTTTTCGAGTGAGTTAATGCCCCAGGTATTGATGGGAGTAATAGTTCCAGTAATACCAACAGAAAGGCAGGTGTACACCGCAATAATAAAGGGAATTGGGGTATCCAGCGAAAACGCTATAAGCCCGCAGCCGCCTAGAAGCAAAATGAAAGCGCAGGGAATTATTACCTTGCGGGGTCCGAATCTGTCAAACCAGCGTCCGGCGAAAAAGCCGAGAATTGCACCAATTACGGCGCCCGGAAGCATAACAATACCTGTTTCAAGGGCGGAGATGCCAAGGAGATTCTGCAGGTAAATTGGCAACAAAACACCCGTACCAACCAAAGCAGCTTGAAGGCCAGCAACGACTGAGACTGTGATGGCGTAATTGCGCGTGCGCAAAATACTTACTTTTAGCAGAGGAACTTCGAGTTTAAGCTGCCTGCGCACAAAGAAGGTGAGCAGAATTATGCCAACAATAATAAGGGTGATGGGAAGGGCGATTACTTCTGCGGACGTGATGGATGATAGACCGTAGAGTAGGCTTAAAAGGCCGAGAGAACACAGAGCGACCGAGGGTTTGTCGAAAGAGGTTGGCTCGAATTCGCCGTAGCTTTCAAGGAAGAATACGGCGCAAAACACGATGATTACAGCTAATGCGCAAACGAGCAAAAATAGAGCGCGCCAACCAACGCTATCAACAAGCAAGCCTGAAACCGAAGGGCCGATTGCAGGAGCAAAGCCAATAGCAAGAGAAACAATACCCATGGCAGAGCCTCGTTTTTCGCGTGGGAAAATTAGCAAGATAACGGTGAATACCATCGGCATAGCAATGCCAGTAGCTACCGCCTGGCACATACGACCAATAAGCAGAACGGCAAAAAATGGCGCAATTGCCGCCAAGAGCGAACCTATACCGAAAATGGTCATTCCAAATATAAAGAGTTTCTTGGTAGGGAAGCGACCAATTAGGTATGCGGAAAGAGGAATGATGACAGCCTCGACAAGAGAATAGGCGGAGGTAAGCCATTGAACCGTTGTAGCGTCTACCTGCGTATCTGCCATGATGGCGGGTAGCGCAGGAGAGAGCAGCGTCTGATTAAGAACTGCTAACAAAGTTCCGGCAAGCAAGATAACCACAATAACGATTTGTTTGCGGGTTAAGCCCATAAAGTCTCCTTCCGAACGATAAAAATTACACTGCGTATAAAAAAATTGAGCGCAAAAAGAGGGCACCTCTTAGGTGAGATGCCCTGTCTGTTTCGTAGTAATGATAGAGACGAATAAAATCAGATTCAAACGCTTCGTTCGAACTTCACATAATTGCAACAACCTAACATGTTCATGGGTTGTTTCAGCGTTACGAAGGCACTCCATGCGTAAGGGCGGTCGCCTTACGCATAAGGCGTCTTACTCATCACGGAGACGCGCCTTATGTATTTATGCCTATGGGTGCTTTTTGTGTTTTGGAGGCGCCTTATGCGTTATGGGGGCGAATAGCACCCTTGTCGCAACGGTTACCCCATGCATCGATGAGTTCGTCGTCGCGATAAACACAGACAATTTCGCAGTGATTTGCACATTTCTGACAAACCACCTCGCGCGTCGTAAAATCAATATTGTCGATGTTGAAAGAAAATGGCTTTCGCTTCGATTGAGGAGCATCTGCGGCAAGAAGAGCTGCTCCGAATGCCCCCATCAGGTGTCCATCGGGATCGACCAATACTTTTTCTCCGAGGGTTTCCTCAAAAAAGTGAACAACGCCCACATTCTTGCTCACGCCACCTTGAAAAACGATAGGGGACAGAATGCGCTTTCCCTTACCTACGTTGTTCAGGTAGTTAGTAGCGACTGCTTTGCAGAGCCCTGCTATAACATCTTCTCGTGCATAGCCCACTTGAATTTTGTGCACAAGGTCGCTTTCGGCAAATACGGTACAACGGGCGGCAATGTTGGCAGGATGCTTCGAAGTAAGGGCGATAGGGCCAAAATCTTCCACTTCAACCCCTAAACGATGAGCCTGGCTTGAAAGGAACGATCCAGTTCCCGCGGCACACAGCGTGTTCATGGCGTAGTCGGTAGCGATACCATTTTCGACGCAGATAATCTTTGAATCTTGTCCGCCGATTTCAAGAATAGTGCGAACGTCAGGATGTAGATGCGTGGTACCTACGGCATGAGCAGTAATTTCGTTTTTGATTACGGTTGCATTGAGAATCGCGCCGACTAATCTGCGGGCACTTCCTGTGGTACCTACCGCGACAACTTTAATCTCGTCATGGTTAATTTGACTCGATAGGTCATCAACTACTCGTTTTGCGGCATCGGTTGGGTTGCCTTCGGTCCAAAGGTAGGAACGGGCAAGGATTGTGCCCTGTTCATCAATGATGACGCCTTTAGTCGAGATGGATCCAGTATCTATTCCAAGAAATGCAGGTGTCATTAGCGAGCCTTTCTCATAGCGATCATGTCATAAAATGCTTCAAGTCGAGTATCGAGACCCGTGTCACTTGTTTGGGAATCGTAGCTTAAGTACAAAATAGGAATGCGATAGTCACTGCTCAATCGCTGCAAAACAGGCATGCAGTCAATTTCGGGAGTACAACCAGAAGATTTGAGGTGAATTATGCCGTCAAACCCTTCTTCGGCATATTGCTTCGCGGCTGCAATCGAAAGTGTCGAAGTTGGCCCCATGTCGAACGACACGTATTCTGAAACGCTGCGACGTAAGTTTTCTTCGTTGTAGCGAAGAATGCGGTTGGTCAGGTTTACCGTGCGGGCAAGTGAAACACCCATAGCACTTAGCTTGTCTTCAATGAATAAATTTGAACGAGGGTCAACTGCGGTAAAGAATTCACCGATCAGGCCTACTCGAATGGGGTCGACGGGTTTTTCAATGGGGAGGTCTTCTAAGATTCGCAGGTGATGGCGGTACACATAGGCAAGCTGTGCTGCCCCGCTGACGGTATTCATTTCAGCAAAGAAGTCTTTTTGGGCTCGTTTGAACGAACCGGGCTCCTTTTCGAAGCCGGCAAGTTTAAGATAGCGGTCATTGTAGCTATCGAGCGCTTCGATCATTTTCAGAACTACCAAAAAGTTTTTTACGCCCTTTGATATGGAAAGATCAGGGTTAACCTTCTTTTGGCATATAGAAAGGTACTCCTGCAGGGGCTTCCCGCTTACCGTTGCAAAGTTGAGCATTTCGAATTCGTAGCCCAAATCGCGCAAAATGGACTCTTGGAGTTCTCCATAATAGCCTAAGCGGCACGGTCCAGTGAGCTGCACCAGTACGTCGGCACCTTTATCGAGGGCTTCAATGTAATCGCCAAGAATATGCTTGAAGGGAGCACAGACGTAATCGGTACTGTTCAAGGTGCCTAATTCAAGCGTTTTACGAGTTGCCTCTGGTAAGGCGATGAAATCAGCATCAAGCACGTTTTCAACGAAAAATCGAAAGGCAATATCGTAGTAGGTGTAGCGCATGAAAGCGACCTTGGTGCGCGCATGGCGATCTTTCTTACGCTTCTTTTTCTTTTTGGGGCGTAATGCTTGAGGTTTGCCGGGATTAAGAAACACTCCTGCGGGTGCGTCTTCGGAATAGCGGCGCTTCAGGGTGTCAGCCATGCGGTTGATGGGTGTTTTTATTTCGGTAACGCGCTGTTTTAAAGGAGCGGCTACTTCAGTAATACGGCGGTTTGAATTGTTATCGCTCGTCACGGAGATATCCTCCTCTTTTTTGGTAGCGCAAAATATCAATAAAGCTTTCAATGCGCGTTTCTAGTCCAGCGGTTCCGCTCTGGGCATCTACCGTCAAGGAAAGGATGGGTTTTCCTTTCACGCAACGGATAAAGGCGTCGTTAGTCATTGAATCGGGGCCGCAAGGAAAAGCGCTGATTAAAATAATGCCGTCAAGATGGTCGTATAAGTGAAGAATTGTTCCAATGATTTCGCGATTTACGATCCAGGGCATCGTTTCGGAAAAGTCATAACTTTTTTCCAGCGCAAGCTTACGATCGAATCGATCGGAATAAAGCGTGCACACTTCAAGATTTTCGAGCATGCTTGTAATGGGTTCACCTATATAAGGGTCGTGAATAACATAGGGATGAGCTGCCAGCAAAATGCGTAAAGGACGTTGATCGACGGGGAGTTTTTCTGCTTGTTTAAGCAATTTTGCCTGCGCTTGTGCTTGAAGATCATCATGCTTTTTTTGCGCATGGAGTGCATTTTGATAGACAGCTTTACCCTGTTTTTTGGTCAGTCCAAATTGAGTTGCTATTGATACATAAGCTTCTTCGGCGCTGATACCAGTGTCTTCTTTATCTACTTCGCATGAAATGATGCGGACTTGCTTAGGGGCAAAAGTATTGGTAACCAAGTCAGGAAGCGCTTGGAATTTAGTGCAGAAACCTTTATGTAATCCAAGATTATCAATACTTGGCACAAACAAAGCATCGCAAGAATCGAGAAGGCTTTCGGCGTGACCCAAATAAAGCTTTGAAGCAAGGCAACATTCGTCGATAGAGAGTGCTTCTCCTCGCTCGAGTATTGCTCTATCGGAGGGATTACTGGTGATGACGGTACAACCGAGAGACTCGAAGAAGGTTTGCCATAAAACATGGTAGCGATAATAGAGCAGAGCTTGTGGTATCCCGACTGTATGAATATCCTCAAAGTTCTGCTTAGGTAGCAATTCAAGTGGGCTCATAAATCTCCTGTACGTAAAAAAGAACGTTCTCTATTGTCTAACGTTTAAGAAAAATGTGGCAAGCATCCACAGGGAAACCATTTCGTCTTGAGCGTTCAAGATTGCTTTTTGAGGACACGAGGTTGATTTTGGGGTACTCTAAGGTAATCGTTTGAATGAGGCATGTTTGGCAATGCAGGCTTTTTATATATCTGCTAAGGTGCTAGAAGCTTAAGACTGGAAGCTTAAGATGAGAAGTCTAAGACTGAAAGTTTGAGGTTGGAAGCTTATGGCAAGAAGCCTAAGACTAGAAGGTTAAGTCCAGAAGTTTAAAGCGTCTGAAGCCCAAACCGCTCGGAGTTTCGTTTTGTTTCAAGGAAGATATATGACTCGTTATCGTGCCACCATTGTTTCCCCAAAGGGCGCTGCGCCCAAATCGAGCGTAATTGAATTCGAGAGTGAACATAGAGCTGGCTCAAAGCTAAACTTGCAGGATGCACGATATAAGATGCTTGAGCTTCACGGATCAGAAGCGCTTTCTTGGAACATTAAAGATATCGAAAAAGTAACTGAAACTGAAAAGGGTGGAGCAACAGAGCAGCTTATGCTTGATTTTCGCGAACCTGTTGAACCTCCTAAGAGGAAACGTCGCACGGTTAAACGGGGTATTGCCGGATAAGAAACAGAAAAAGCCCGATAAAAGCCTGAATAAGAAGCGAGAAAACAAGCGCTGCGTGTTCGCGCAGCGCTTAAGATATTTTCTTAGCGTTGTGATTTTCTGTTTCTTATCTTGATGGATACAACGATAGCTCCAGCTAGGGTGCCTATCGCAATCAATGAAACCACGATGCCAAAGCCCAAATCTTCTGTTTTAGGAAGGGTTGTTAATAGCTTTTCAATAGGATTGTCTGTCGTATTGGTGGGGTATTGGACGGTCGTTTGTACAACTGAATCTTTATCTTCGTCATGCAATTCAAGGTTGCGATAGATATCAATACGCGCATCGTTCCATAGCTCAATATCCTCGCTTTGAAGCATTTCGTCAGTTGCTTTCATGAATAACACTGCTGGTGCGTAGACTGTTTTTTCCTGATAGAGCGCATCTAATACCTGACTGCAGGTCTCATTATTCCAAGAGCTCAATTCGGTCGAATCGAAGGCGTTTTCTAGAGTGTCGTTATTTTCGTAGCGTTCACGGCGATTCCATTGTTCGTCTTCCTGCGATAAGGTTCCAAAGCCTTCTTCGACCCTGCCGTGTTCAAAGGCAAGAGCGGTTATATACTCACCTTCTTTGAGTTGTAAATCCTCAACAAATAATGTGGTGGACTCTTGGGTTGAAAGATCTTGGCTCCAAAGGCGCCAGTTGTCAAAATTGTACATTCGCTCATTATTGGGATTGTCAGGGTTGTAGGGATTGGTGGAACACGCGTTTGCGGTTTCATTTTCCTGTGCGTTAGTGCTTTCGCTTTCTTGTACGATTGCGGTTTCACTCTCCTGCGTGCTTTCGCTTTCTTGAGTTTGTTCGGTAGTTTCACTTTCTTTCTGCTCATTATTTTCAGCATCTTGAATTTTTTCTTGGGCAGGAGTGTTTGTCATGTTGGTCTGATACCATACGTTCATTTTTCCATCGTAATCGCCGCTACTTATAGGTGTTGTGAGTGCTTCAAGGTGTGCCTGATCTTCTTTGGAGCAGGTCAAAAAATCAGTAGTGGTAAATTCATCTGCCCAAGTAGAAGAAGTGGATCGGTAGTCGATGGTGTAGGTGAATAACCCGTTAGCTTTGAAAAGAGTTTGCCGTTTGTCTATTTCTCCTTTGATTTCAGGAGTGTAGGGTTTGTTATCGACGGTCCCTAAATCAAGCGTTGTTTTGTCCCGCGAAATGGTTATTTCAAATGCGACAGGAACCATGCCTTCGTTTGTCGAGCACGGCAATTCCTCTACGGTATAGGTGTCATAAGGTAGAGCGCCTAGATTGTCATCAACGGGAGCCTGAGTGCCTAAAGCATCTTGACCAAACCAGATTCCGTCATCTGCGGAAGTTCCTTTGTTGGTGTTTTGAGAATGGGGAGTCCACGACGATTCGGTGCTTGCCATACCGTTTTCATCGGTAACAAGCACATGGGATTCTCTGGTGGTCTTCGAAGTAATGCGGAAAGGGACGGAGGCAAGACGTTCCATAGAACCTTGTCTTGTTTTAGAAAAAGCAAAATCACCTCTTTTTACTTGCTCTGATATTTCGATAACTTCCCAGTTTTCAATATGTGGTTCTGTTCCGCTTTCGTTGAGGGAGACAACGAAAGTATTTTCAACGGGAAGATAGCCTTCGGGGGCTTTTATTTCCTTGATCTCTACAGTCCCTAAGGGAAGAACTATCGAACCTTCGTGGTCGTAGTAGAAGTCATCTCCTTCGACAAAATAATCTTTCGAAAAGTGAATTTTTCCCTCTTCGTCAGTTTCGAAAATCCAGCTTCGTACAGGATTGCCCCATGATTGTGGAATGGAGAGCTGATTTGATTGAGCCTCTTCGCCATCCATGAAGGCGGTTAGGGTGTTTTGTACTAATTGAGGTACGGTGAGGTAGCGGTCGTAGTAAGAAACTTGAAATTGGGCACCGCCTAATGTTGCGGATCCGAGAGGCGATGATACCTTGGTTTCGGCATCTACTTTCTGAAGAACAAGGTCAATCAGGCAACTTTGAGGGGTATTGGAAATAGTTGACTGGGTTACCGATCCTGCGTGGATAGGGATTGATTTATCTGCAGTATTTGCGAAACCGGCGGGTGCTTGTTCTTCTTTGATGGTGTAGGTCCCTACGGGCAAGAGGGGGCTTCTCTGGCTTTGTCCGTTTTCGTCAGTCTGTAATTGCGCTACGCGATTGCCGTTCTTGTCGTAAACGCCAAAGATTGCTCCCTCTAGCGAATAGGTGCTATTACTTTCGCTGAGCGAGGGGTTTTCGGATGCTTTTTTCAGCTCAAGGTAGCCTCCAAAATTCTTTTGAACTTTTGCTTGAAAATAAACGGTTTGATAGCCAATTAAACCTAGGCTATTGCGTGGACCGTTCGGGCTTGCGGCTCCTGGCGGAGTAATAGTGACATCGTAGGTAACAATACCTGCGTTTATATCTACACTTACAAGGGTTGCGTTATAGTCTGCCCATGTGTACGAAGGCGCTGCTGCGCTGGGAAGAGAACAAGACCCCGTTCCTGAACACCCTTCTAATTCTCCTGTGAATCCTGAAATGCTAAATTGAGCAGGATGAACGCTCCAGGTTGCACCGATATAACATTTTCCAGATGCAGTTTCTGGCACGTCAAAGTCGGCATCGACCGTTACCACCTGGTCAGGTTCGCTAATGGAATAAAGGGCATAAATAGTAGTGGATGCCTCTACTGGAGCAGAAAAATCGAACGTAGAATTATCAGAGGAGTTTACCCATCGAATAAAGGTATATCCCTGCTTTGAGGGAGTAGAAAGAGCTTTCCCATAGGCTTCTTCAAATGAGGATCCTTTGGGAATAGCAACCTCAATATCTTCGGTTTTCTCGTCGTTAAAACTTACGCGAACGATGTAATCAGCTTCTACAAAGCTCCCTTTCACGGTGGTGCTTTGCGTTATGGGAGTGGTAAACCAATCAAAGTTATCACTCGCATCTGTTTTCCAAACAAGCTGAAAGCCTTGTGATTCTTTTTCTTCGATGAGACTAGCAAGTGGTTGGTTTCCTTGAGAATCAACCATATAACGAGGATCGGCCTGAATGGCTTGTCCTTTTGTGAAGTCATTTCCTTCGATCAGAGTTGGCAATGATCCCTGGAACCCCTCTACTTCAACGGTGACGGTGAGAGGGTCGCTTCCCTGAACTGCATAAGTTGACTGCGGGTACATAAGGCTCAATGCGCACAGGCACACCAATAAAAGAGCGAGACAGATTGCGGCATATCTAAAAACAACGGCAAGCCCTACACTTGGGTGTTTGCCTAAACAAGCTGTTCGTAGAGCTTTTGGGCGTTTACCCAAACAAGCTGCTCGCAGCACTTCTGGGGGAGAGTTCTTAGCAGGGCGTGAGCTTGCAGTAGAACAGGTAGAGCACGAACCTTCAGCAGAACAAACAGAGTTCGAGTCAGCAGTTTTCTTGGTGAACATGGAATCACTCCTATCGCATCAAAGGCGCTATAGGACTAATTCTGAAGAGGGAAATTCATATAATCGTGAATTTTAAGAGACACACAACTCGCTTTTTGCGAAAAGAAAGTTCATAAAAAGCAACAAAATATCTCACAAAAAGCAACCATTTTCTTTATGTAAAGCAACCTTCTTTTCAATAATGAACCATCGCGCTTCCTGCCTGAAACGCTCCGTTCGGTTCGTAAGGAGCAACGATTAGTTTACCTTCGTTTGCGATAAGCCGATGGCGCGGTATAGTGAGTTAAAATACTCTAACTTTAAAGCGACGCTCAACGGAAACACAGGACTTAAAGCGATGCTTGAAAGGTGAAGACCGACTTTAGGCGACGCTCAAAGGACAGCGTGTGCTTAAGGGAGATACTTATAAAACGACGCTTAGAAGATAAACCGACTAAAAGCGACGCTTAAGGGAAAAAGAGAGGCGTTGAACATGATTTATTCAAATATCGCTGAACTCATTGGCAACACTCCTTTGCTGGAGTTGGTGAATTTTGAAAAGAATAACCACTTAAAAGCTCACGTAGTAGCAAAAATAGAATCATTCAATCCTGCTGGTTCAGCAAAGGATCGCATAGCGAAGGCCATGCTAGAAACGGCGCAACGTGAAGGAAAGCTCGACGATGATACGGTGCTGATCGAGCCAACTTCTGGTAATACCGGCATTGCCCTTGCTGCTTTAGCGGCGGCTCGCGGAAATCGCACCATTATCGTGATGCCTGAAACAATGAGTGTTGAACGACGCATATTAATGCGTGCCTACGGCGCAGAAGTGGTGCTAACTGAAGGTGCGAAAGGCATGGCAGGAGCTATCGCAAAAGCAGAAGAACTTGCCAAAGAATATCCCAATTCTCTTATTGCTGGCCAATTTACTAACCCTGCAAATCCCGCTGCTCATGAAGCTACAACAGGTCCTGAGATCTGGGAAGCAACCGAAGGGAAGGTAGATATTCTTGTAGCAGGCGTTGGTACGGGTGGAACGTTGTCTGGATCAGGGAAATACCTTAAGAGCAAAAATCCCCATATCCAGGTGATCGCGGTTGAACCAGCCGATTCGCCCGTTCTTTCGGAAGGCAAAAGTGGTCCTCATGGCATTCAGGGAATTGGAGCAGGTTTCGTACCCGATACGCTCGATACCTCTATCTATGATGAGGTCTTAGCGGTACGTACCGAAGATTCCTTTGCTGCTACCCGCGAACTTGCCGCAAAAGAAGGAGTACTGGCAGGTATCTCTTCTGGCGCTGCTCTTCATGCCGCGAAAATAGTTGCTCAGCGTCCAGAAAATGAAGGAAAAATGATCGTAGTAGTGTTGCCTGATACGGGAGAGCGCTATCTTTCATCTGATCTTTTTTCGTACCTTGGCGAAATGGAGTAAAAATACATGTCTTTTGAAGAGGAAAATCGCAGCGCGATCTGTGTCTATTTCGCGCAAGGAGCAAAAGGCAACCAGCCTTGCGAGAAGCTTGGCGTAGAGGTTGAGCATTTTGTGGTGGACGCTGCTACGCTTAAGGCCATTCCTTATGAGGGCGAAAAGGTCGCAATCGGGCGTGCATCCGAAGGCGCATCCGGAGCCACGTCCGAGGCAGCATTTGGCGTTCGAGACATTCTCTTATATTTATCCGAGTTTTATCCTCGAGAAATGCGAGGACTTGAAGGCGATTTGATCGGCCTTGCTAACGAAGAGGCATCGCTGACTTTAGAGCCTGCAGCGCAGCTCGAGATAAGCATTGCACCCTATTGCGCCATAGCAGATATTGTTCGCGTGTATACCGAATTTCGCGGTCACGTCGATTCATTTCTTCGGCAGCATAAGGCAAAACTGGTAACGCTAGGCTATCATCCAATCGAAAAAGCCCATGATTTGTCATTAATACCAAAAAAGCGCTACCACTTCATGAATGACTATTTCCACGCCCTCGGCACTCATGGTGAGCGAATGATGCGTGCTTCTGCATCGACTCAGGTTTCGATTGATTATCGAGATGAGGCAGATGCGATAAGAAAAATGCGTGTTGCTCAGGCGCTGGTTCCTATTATTGCCGCATTTACCGATAACATAGTTCGTTTCGAAAGCGAGACTCCAAAGCCCTTGTCTCGTCTTGCCATGTGGCGCGATGTGGACAATGCGCGTTGTGGGCAAGTTCCTGGGTTATTCGAGGCAGGCTTCGGATTTGAACAGTATGCCGCTTGGCTGTTGCGTACCTGTCCAATTTTTGTGACGCGTCCGTCTGCCAAAGATCCGCAAGGACCTGCGCTGCGTGACGTTGCAGGCGCTACTGCATCTCAGGCTTACGCCGATGCTCCTATGTCGCAGGATGATATCGAGCATCTCCTTTCAATGTTTTGGCCTGATGTGCGCCTTAAGCAATTTGTAGAGATTCGCCCCGCCGATGCACTACCTCTCCAGGCGATGGCAGGTTATGCAGCTCTCATCAAAGGGATTTTTTATTCCGAAGAATCGCTTGCGCTCGTAGAGGATGCGTTTGGTGTTGTCGGGGGCAGATGGCAGCTTGACGATACGTATACCGATACCGCTGCTGAGTCTATCCGTGCTTTGGGTTGGAAGGCCAAAGTGGGGAATTTGTCGCTTGCCGAATGGAGAAAATTTCTTTTTGATCAGGCAAAAAGAACTCTCGTTCAAGAAGAACAGAGGTATTTAGAGAATTTCGAGAAATGGATAGCGCAAAATTCTCGTTTATCCTAACAAGATTTTCGGGCACGTTTGGCAGGTGTCGCTTTGTACGTTGCGCATCTGGTCGCAGATGAGTTTTTCCAGTTTAACAAGGGGAATGTTTTGCGCCTTGCTGATGCTCGTTAGGAGATACTGGGAGTTTGTCTTAAAGCTGAAGATCATTTCTTCAGGTATGTTGTGCTGTTCAAGAAGTCCTTCACGATGTAGATAGGAAATAAGTCCAATCAGTCCACTCAAGGTATATTCAATGATGAGCCGCGTGTCTATGGTGAGCTTCTCATCGTCGGCGCATAAAAGCCGTTCCCACATTTCAACCGAGGCGGCTTTTACCTTAGTGTCAATGCCTTCTTGACCACCGCGGTTCATCATTAAACCAAAACGCTTTATGTGTAGCGCAAAGTTCTCCTGCTCAAAGGGGTTGGATTTCTTGCAGAGCAAATAGAACAGCGCGCGAGGTACACTGCTGTTAATAAAAAGCTCGTCAGTTATGACTGAATCGATAAGCTCTTCGAGTGAATTATAGTGATAGTAAAACGTACCGCGGTTGCAATTTGCCTTTGAGGTAATCATGCTTACCGTAATATCTTTTAAATCGTTTTGTTCCAATAAGGCCCAGAAGGCATCTTTGATGCGTTGTTCAGCGCAATCGCCCTGGTCTTTTCTTGGTCGTGCCATTGGGGGTCTCCTGCACACTAAAGGGTTTTAGTCATGTTATTCCGAATGCGCTGCGCGCGCGTTCATAATGAGCATCTGTAACCGATTCTCAATGTTTGCGAAGCTTACGTCAGGATCAAAGTCGAGCGGCAGAATTTGCGCATCGGGGTAGAGCTCTTTTAATCGTTTTGCAATACCGCGGCCAACTACGTGGTTTGGTAAGCAACCAAAAGGCTGCAAGATAACAAACGCGCGACATCCATGTTCTGCGTGATGCAGAATTTCAGCGGGAATAAGAACTCCTTCTCCTGCGTCAAAGGTGTGATGGATGATAGGATCGCTTGCTTGTACCAAATCGGGCATACGGCAAGGCGGAGTGTAGAGTGGATGGGCCTTTGCGATGCGGTCGGTTACATCGTGAGCTAGGTCGAACACTCGGTTGTCGATCGCATAGGTAGCTTTATTTGCGAAAGGTCGGTCAACCTTGAACTCTTTTACTTGAGAATCCTGGTAGAAGTAGGTTTTGCGTATAACGTCAGTCATACGTGCTTCGATAACTTCAAGTCCATTGTCCTCTAAATAGTCTTCAATATCGTGGTTTGCGCCAGGATGGAAGTTCAAGAGATATTCACCCACGATAAGAACCGTTGGACGGGGGTTGCTTCTGTCATACGGCACTTGCTTCATGATTTCTATTGATTGAACAAAAGCTTTCTTTGCTCCACGAACGCCACCTGCTTCAAGGCCTTCAACTAAACAGTCGAGCGCTTTGTCAAAGGCTGCATTGGCGCTTCCTTCTTTCAGCTCGTAGGGACGCATTTTGCGAAGGAGCTCTTCAAGCGCGTCTATCATGGGTAAGGTGAAGGCAATGCGGATTGCGGAAGTGAGACTGAGTTTGAATCCGGGATGGATATTATGAAAGTCCACATCGTCGTTCGTGATGATCGGAACCTGTTCATAGCCTGCATCATTGAGCGCTTTGCGCAAAAGTGCAGCGTAGTGAGTTAGACGACAATCGCCAATATATTTGCCGGTTGCAACGGCAACATGATCGAGATCATACTCGCCCGACTCCAGGGCTTCAAGCGCTTCGCCAATAACAATCTGAGCAGGGAAGCAGATGTCGTTATGAACGTATTTCTTGCCAAGGTATATAGCTCGTTCTCGTCCTATAGGAAGCGATACAGTGCGGAGTCCCTGCTTTGAGAAAACCGCAGACATAATACGGCTAAACGCATGAGAAGTATTAGGAACTAACACCACTCGCTCCTTAACCGCTGTCTTATCAAACTTTTGCGGATAGGGATCACCCAGCTTAGCTCCCGTTTCGAGGGCAACTTGTTTATCGAGCGTTTGCTCTCTTGCGCTTTCGGCTTGCGGGGTAGCTCCCTGATTTGGGATCTCTTCAGCTACTGAAGAGTAATCTTTAGGATGAGAATCCGTCTTGTTGTGGCGAGCCTGCTCTTGTGCTCGTCTTCTTTCGATTGTCTCAACAAAAGAACGGGTACGAATGCCAAGAGGGCCACGGATATCGCTTTCGTCCACTTTGAGGACGAGCGGAGTTTTGGGTCCAACTTCTTTCATTAAGCGAATTATTTCATCGGAAAGATACGCATCGTGACCACAACCAAAGCTTACGATTTGGACATATTCCATGTGGGGGCTTTGTGCTGCAATGACTGCTGATGAAAGCATACGGGCATGGAAATTGTTAACAATGTCTATCAGGCTGTTATCCAAATTTACTTCGGTAATGCCAGGAACTGAATCGGCGGTAATGACCGGAATTCCCAGGTCGGTAAAGAAGCTTGGAAGTTCATGGTTTACCAGCGTGTCGTTGTGATAAGGACGCCCTGCTAATACCACGGCATAGCGTCCCTCTTTGCGTACCTGCGCAAGAACTTCTGCTCCGCGTTGTTGAAGCCTTTCGTGGAAAGAAGCCTGCGCCGCATTGGCTTGTGCAAGTGCTGCTTCGGTAGCTTTCTCGGGGATGTCAAACATCTCCTGGAAATAGGTTTTTAATTGATGAGTCTTATCTTTTTCGGTAAACCAATGGAATAAGGGGCTGTCAAAAGGTATATCCCAGCGTCGTTCAGGATTGTCCGAATTCTTTATAACCAGAGGATACCCTTTTACTACCGCGCACATTGATTGACTGGTATCTGCGGTATTTTCCGAGGGAACCGTCGTAACAATAGGCATAAAGATGCGGTCGACATTCTGGTTATGAAGATCGCGCAAGTGCCCGTGGACTAGTTTCGCGGGGAAGCAGACGGTGTCCGAAGCGACTGCCTGGAGGCCGTCTTCATAAATTGTGCGCGTGCTGAGATGGGAAAGTTTAACGGTGAAACCAAGTGCTTGAAGAAGCGTTTTCCAGAAGGGCATAGTGTCCCAATAAAACAGCACACGAGGAAGTCCGATGGTGATGTTTTGGTCGGGTACGACCTTGCTAAATGGCCAATCTTTAAAAAGTAAGGTCTCGCGTTCAGTGTACAGATTAGGGACGCTATCCATGGCTTTCTTCGCAGCACGAACCGCGTCGCGCACTGAAGCGTCTTTGGGATCGCCCACCACTTCTCCGCGAGGGCATCGGTTTCCTGTTATCCAAGAGGATCCGTTAGAAAACGTGATGCGAGTACGGTTGCAGCGGTTAGCACAGAAGGGACAAATGAGATTAGTCTCTTGGGTGTATTCAAAATCTCGGAGAGCATCCCACCCTATGAAGCTACTCGGCTGGCTGGATGCGGGTTCTTCTGATTGGCGACGTGTGCCCTTTTT
>FR896060.1:55785-60706 GCA_000435475.1 Cryptobacterium sp. CAG:338
CCTGCTCTTGCGCGATAAGCGCGGCACCAATTGCACCCATAAGGCCAGGATAAGGTGCGCGAACTACTTCATGTCCCACATACTGTTCAAAAGCGCGAAGCACCGCATCGTTTAAAAAGGTGCCTCCTTGGACAACGATGCGATTACCCAAGCTTTCTAAATTTGAAACTCGAATTACTTTGGTAAATACGTTTTCTATGATAGATCGACAAAGACCTGCCATAATATCGTCGGGCGTTTTGCCATTTTTTTGCTCGGTTACAATGCTGGAATTCATAAATACAGTGCAGCGACTTCCGAGTGCCGCAGGAGATTCGGAACGAAAGGCCGCTTCAGCAATGTCTTGAGTGGCAATGCCTAAGGTGGAGGCAAAGTTTTCGAGAAATGAACCGCATCCGCTTGAACAAGCCTCGTTGACTACCACATTGGTTATGATGCCTTCATCTATCCAGAGTGCCTTCATGTCTTGTCCACCAATGTCGAGGATAAAGCTGACATCGGGAACATAACGCTGTGCGGCATGGGCGTGCGCAACTGTTTCTACCGTGTGGCTGTCTGCGTTGAGGGCTTGCGCAAACATAAGCTCCCCGTAACCAGTGGTGCCAACTCCTAAGATAGTGAGCTCGCATCCGGCTTCTGCATAGCTATCGTGAAGATCCATCAGGGCTTTTTGTGCCACCTTGAGGGGTTCCCCCTCATTGGGAGCGTAAAACGAATCGACCAAATTTCCTTGCGTATCAAGCAATACTAATTTAGTGGTGGTAGATCCTGAATCGATACCTAAAAACACCGAAAGAGATGAGGGGAGCTGTCCTGCCTCTTTACGTTCTTTGAGTGAGGTTGAATCTCCCAGCTTATGGTGTTCAACAAAGCGATTTTTTTCTTCTTCATTCTCAAAGAGAGGCATGGATAGCGCAGAAGATGAATCTTGTTCATTTGATTCATCAAGTGAACAAAGGGCAC
This sequence comes from Cryptobacterium sp. CAG:338, assembly GCA_000435475.1. Classification (GTDB taxonomy): domain Bacteria; phylum Actinomycetota; class Coriobacteriia; order Coriobacteriales; family Eggerthellaceae; genus Anaerotardibacter. Next base: position 56,749 of record FR896060.1, read on the forward strand.
TCGCGCCATCTACGACTACGATTCGCTTGGTTTCTAAGGTGTGGATAGCCTCATCAAGCATCAGCTTTGCTGAAGTATCACGAAAGAGATCGGTAAGCGAAAGCGCAGCGCCGACGGCAACGATAGTTTCAGGGTGTTCAGGAATAATAATATCTTCTCGGCCAAGATTAAGACGTTCTGCGAACACTTTAATAAGGCGCGGATTAAAGGTAAGAGGTCCGCCTTCGAACACCACAGGCGCAACGATGTCTAAACCTTGCGCCAAACCGCCGATAGTTTGTTTTGCGATGGCGTGAAAGGAAGAAAGGGCAATTTCTTCGCGTGAAACACCCTGATTTAGTAAGGGTTGGATATCTGTTTTAGCATAGACGCCGCAGCGGCCTGAAATAGTATGTACTGAGCTACCTTGAGCAGCGAGATCGTTGAATTTTTCGGTAGGCACTTTAAGAAGTGTCGCAATTTCGTCGATAAAGGCGCCTGTTCCGCCAGCGCAACTTCCGTTCATGCGCATGTCGGCAACATTGAGGCGCTCCTGTGCGGTGTCGTATTCGAAGAACACCATTTTTGCATCTTGTCCACCTAATTCAATTGCAGTGCGCGCTGTGGGATAAAAAGCGCTAACGGCAAGTGCATTAGCGACTACTTCTTGCACATAGGGCAAATCGAGAGCCGCTGCAAGGGCGGCACCACCCGAACCACAAAAGGCAGCCCGTAAAGGGGTATCCGGGAAGACCTCTTTTACTTCAAGGAAAAGATTCTTAACGCATTCAACTTGACGTGCGTGATGTCGTAGATATCGACGAAATAATACTTTTTGAGTGCGTGGATCGAATACGGCGATTTTTCCCGTGGTAGATCCTACGTCGATACCAACGAGAAGCGTGTTGTCGGTGCTGGCAGCGTAATCGTACGTGCTTGGCTGGTGAGAAGTGTCGGTGAAGGAAGAATTAGTCTTTTGCGTCACTAGTACACACTTGCTTTCTGCTAAAAATTAGACGGTCTGTTCAATTAACGACGATTATTTTACTAAACACGGTGTTCAATTTAAACAGTTAATTAGCATTAGCAGTGGATATGTGTAGAAACTCGTATAATTACATTAGGTATTACTCTGCAGGAATGGAGGGGGACATCATGGCAAAGTCAATTGAAGATGGTTTTAAGGACATCTTTCTTGCTGGAGTAGGCGCTCTTGCGATTACGGGAGAAAAAGCCAAAGAAGTAGTAGATACCCTTATCGAAAAAGGCAGTATCACTGTCGAGCAAGGAAAAGATATCAATCAGGAATTGCAGTACAAAGCATCGCAGACTATTTCAAAGGTTCGCGAAGAAGCAGTAGCGCAAACGCTTAAGACGATGACGCCAGAAGAACGTGAAGAATTTGCCGCTACGGTCGCACGTCTTGTTGCTGAATCTAAGGTTGCCTCTGAGGTGGAAGTGGTAAACGATTCAGATGAGTCGGATTCCAAAGAAGAGGGCTCCAAAGAAGAATAAGCAGCCGAATAAGAGAAAACGTACGTAGGAATGCATTCGCATGGCCGAAAATTCGCTTCTTAAATATATGTTTAGGGATGGGGAAGAAATTGACCCTGACCAAAAATTTGGATTAAGCCGCAAGGCTCGTATGCGTCGTTTGCGCGAAATAATTGGACTGATGCGCAAGCACCATGTTAATGAAGGTCTTAGTCCTAGTCAGTTGCGCAGTTTTTTGGTCGATCTAGGTCCCAGTTTTATCAAAATTGGGCAGATGCTTTCGCTGCGATCAGAAATTTTACCTGCAGCTTATTGTGACGCGCTTGCGGATCTTCAAATGGATTGCGACCCAATGCCGTTTGAAGATACGCTTGCCGCGTTAAAGGATGTGTATGGCAGCAGGTTCGATGAAATATTTCGTTCAATCGATCCAAAACCATTAGGAAGCGCTTCGCTTGCACAGGTACACAAAGCAGAACTGGTAAGCGGCGATGTGGTTGCCGTAAAAGTGCAGCGACCAGGTGTTCGTGCGGTTATGGCGCAGGACATTGATGTTATGCGCTCGGTTGCAAAGCATATTTCGCGTTTTATGAAAGACACGCAAATGCTTGACCTTCGTGATGTGGTCGAGGAATTGTGGGCAACGTTCCTTGAAGAAACTGACTTCATGAAGGAAGCGAACAATCTCCAAGAATTTGCTGAGCTTAATAAAAACGTTGTTTTCATTTCGTGTCCAAAGCCTTATTTGGAATACTGCACCGAATCGGTGTTGGTGATGGAATACATCGAGGGTATTTCAATTCGCGATACGAAAAAACTTAAGGAATACGGGTATGACCTTGACGAAATAGGTCTTAAGGTCATGGATAATTACGCAACTCAAATTCTTGAACATGGCTTTTTCCATGCTGATCCGCATCCGGGTAACTTATTTGTCCATGAAGGCAAGGTGGTGTACCTTGACCTGGGTATTATGGGTAGACTTTCTGTCCGAGAGCGTATGGGATTCAGCAAGATAATCGAAGCAGTTGGTTCCCAGAATGCCAGCGATCTGAAGGATGCCTTAATTTCTTTTTCGGTTGAACATGATTTAGCTGCAATAGACCATGCGCGTCTATTAGCAGAGCTGGACAATGTATTAAAAAGCTATTGCGCAACTAATGTTGCTGATATCGATATTGGTGCGCTTTTGAGCGACATCATGGCACTTACTCGTCAATGTAGGGTAACTCTTCCGTCGTCGGTTACTGCCGTGTCACGGGGCATTGTAACTATGGAGGGATCTCTGGCGGAGTATTTAGCCAATACGAACATGATAGAAATTATTAACGGGCACATTATTCGTTCCAAGAATGTTCAGGAAGAATTGGAACAACGCTTAAAAACAGCAGTCGTGTCGCTTGATACTTCTTTGAAAAGTTTGATGAAAGCAGCGGAGTATTCCGGAGAGATGTTCCGCATGCTTTCGCGTGGCCAAATGAAGGTAAACATGGAGATGTTAGGCTCAACTGAACCTTTGCGAAAAGTGAGTCGCATTGCAAATCGTCTTGCCATGAGTTTGGTCATTGCAGGTTTGTTGGTAAGTGGAAGTTTAATCATCGCAGTTGATATGCCAAAAGTGTTTGGACTTCCCGTACTTTCTTTTATCGAATATGTTTCGGCATTCTTGCTCTTTGTATGGATGGCGTGGGATATGTTGCGAAAATCGAGACGCCCTTAGCTGAAATCGTTTATAGATAAGAGGTATCAAGAAGAAAAGTCGAATCGAGAATTGTTCATTCCGGGAGCTTTCCTTCGGGAAGGCGGTTGAAAGGGGCTTTTGTGAATTCTGATATACGAATACTTCGAGGACTTTCCATTGCAACTATGGTTTTTTCCATTTTGGGAGTGCTGGCAGGTGGTGCTTTCCTGGCGTTGATGATATCTGCTTCGTCAATGCTCTCTGACCCTGCTTTCTTTGATCTTTTTGCTCAAGAACTTCAGTCGAGCTCTTCTGGTTCCGCGGCGTTTGATGGAAGTTCTCCTGCGGCAACGTATGATTATTCCTCAATGAATGAAGAGCAGATTCGTGAAGCTGCAACGCTTGGCATCAATGTGGTCATTGCTCTTGCGGTAGGTTATATGCTTTTGCATGTAGTGGGTATTGTGGCAAGCTCGATGTCTCTTCGTGCACTTGCTGCTCCAGAAAAATTACGTCGCGCCTTTGGCTGGACTGTTGCTGCAGCTGTTTGCGCAGCGGTAGTTTTTTCTATCATTACCTGCGTTTGCTTTGTTATTGCCGCCTGGATGAACGCTCGCGTACGTAAGAGTTTTGCGGCATTTGCTCAGGGTGGCTATCCTGGTCCTGGTATGTATCAAGGAACAATGCCTGGTCAAGGGGCTGGTTACAATCAGGGCATATATGGTCAGGGTACGGGTTCGGTGCCCCCTCAGCAGCAAATTCCTATGCAGCCCGCACAACCACAGCAGCCTGTACAGTCGCAGC
>FR896061.1:0-603 GCA_000435475.1 Cryptobacterium sp. CAG:338
ATAGAAGGAATGTCTGAAGAATCGGATGAGCTGCTGGGGGATGAGTTAGCCGAGGCAATCCGAGCGCTGGAATCTCAGGGCTATGAAGTAGGATGCTTCTTTATGAACTTGGATTCAGGTAAAGGTGTTTCCTATAACTTAGATACCCGTATCTACGGCGCAAGTTCATTTAAGGGCATCTATGCAGCATATCTCAGCGAACATTTAGCAGACGGCGAAGTGGGGCTTTCTTCTTCGGCAATCAGTCTCATGAATGCTTCGGTGCGTTACTCCGACAATACTGCCTTTTCAACGCTAAGAAACTCTTACGATGGAGCAGGATTTGCAGGCTGGATTGAATCATGCGGGGTAAACTCCGACATTGTTAACGATACTCATTTCCCACGGTATTCAGCACGTGAATCAGCCTTACTTTGGTTTCATACGTATCAGTATTTACAGACAGGAACCGAAGCAGCAAATCATCTGCGGGAACTTTTCACTCAAACAAACGTTTCTTTCATTCGCGAGGGAGTGACAAACGTTTTGTCTTCGGACAATGAGATGTCAAATGACGCGGCTTCGGAGGAGCGCGATGAGTCAGAAGAGTCGGCCCTCAATACC
>FR896061.1:620-5056 GCA_000435475.1 Cryptobacterium sp. CAG:338
TACCGATGCGGTAGTGCTTAATAAGGCGGGATGGATTGCCTCAACGCCTCGCTTTAGCGGTCTTTGTGATGCGGGATTAATAGAATACGACGGTCAAACGTATCTGATTTCAGTGATGACGAGTGCTCCCGATAGCACTTCTCATCGTGATCAGGTAATTGAAATAGCTGAAGAGTTGTTTAAGACACGCTAGGGTTTGAATATCGATGAGTGAAGTGTGCGGGGTAACACGTGGCGCTAGACTGCCATAACGTAGTGTGGGTGATAGGCAAGGTTTAAAAATAGGGCTCGATCAGGATTTGGGCATGTTAGAGCAAGAATAGTTGCGCTAGGTTTGTGAAGAGCGCCTCTCTACTGCTTATATAATTGACAAAGATTTATGCATTGATACCATGATGTAACAGTAAGTGATAACACGTTCGAGTGAGTTATGTTGCCGAGCAGGTTATACTGAAGTACGCGAGGGAAACAGTGAAGTGCTGTTCCAGAAAAGGAGATTTAGCTGTCGTGAACGATTCCGACGGCGGCGGTCGATGTTGTTCGATCCGAAAACGCTTTAGTAATCATACGAATGTAGTAAGTGGTCCAACGCGGTCTATGTCTTGGTGTGACATGACTGCGTTTTCTTATGCCCAAGTTATTTTATCTGTTCAGTGTATGAGCGCTGGTATGAATTCATCCCTAAAGGGGGAGATGGCCGTGTAAGAGCTCGGGTGAGGTTTTGGAAGTTTTTCGCGGCTTATTGAAAGGAACGATTAATACATGCCGATTTGGGTAAGTCTTTTATTAGTAGTTTTCTTCTTGTTGATGAACGCCTTTTTCGTTATGGCGGAGTTTTCTTTGGTGCGTGTTCGTAAGTCACAAGTAGAACTTCTTGTTGAAGAAGGGAAACCAGGGGCGAAACGCGCTGCGCATATTGCCGACAATGTAAACGCATATCTTTCTGCTTGCCAGTTAGGTATTACGCTTGCTTCTTTGGCGTTAGGTTGGTTAGGCGAACCAGCGATTTCTGCGCTTTTCCATCCTATCTTTGTGGCCCTAGGTCTTCCTGATGCTGCCGTTACTGCTATTTCAGTTGCTATCGGCTATTTCATCATGACTGCCCTTCATGTTGTTGTGGGCGAACTGGTTCCTAAGTCTATGGCAATTTTGAATACGGAAAGCTACGCATTGCATACCGCAGCTCCTTTGCATGCGTTCTATATGATGACCTATCCCATCATGTGGTTGTTCAATACGCTTACCAACGGCATTATGCGTTTAACGGGTCATGATGTTTCAAAAGAGCATGATGCCTATACCGAAGAGGAAATCAAAATCCTGTTAGAGGAAAGCGCTGAATCAGGTTCTATTGAACAGGATCAATATCAGTATCTTGATAACATCTTCGACCTCGACGATAAAGATGCCGAATCTATCATGACGCCTCGCACCGAAGTGGTGGCAATTGACCTTGACGACGATCTTGCAACGAATCTTGAGATTATGGGCGCCAATAAGTTCACCCGTTACCCGATTTACAAGGAAGATAAAGACAACATCATTGGTTTTGTCCATATCAAAGATGCCTATCTGCTGCCAGAGGGCTCTTCGATGAAGGATTTGCGCATTCGTACTATCCAGGCAGTTCCTGAAAGTCTTTCCATTTCCAAATTGATGCAAATGCTTCAGGCGAAACATACGAAGATCGCGGTCGTAGTTGATGAGCATGGCGGTACTTCCGGTATCGTTACCATGAGTGACGTGGTAGAGCAAATTATTGGTCGAATGGAAGATGAATACCTTCATGACGATCAGGATGAAATCTTAAAGGTCCGCGAAAATCAGTATGTAGTTGATGGATCTCTTCCGGTAGATCAGTTCGTAGAGTTTTTGGGCTTCGAACCCGTTCCTGTGTACGACTATGAAACAGCGGGTGGCTTGATGCTTGATCTCTTGGATAAAATTCCTGAAGAGGGAGACCAGTACGAGCTTGTTCACGCCGATAAGAAGTTCACCCTTGTTATCAATATCATGGATGGCTACCGCATCGATAAGATCAGCGTTCTTATCGAGCATATCGAAGTCCCTGAAGAAAACGACGAAGGTAAGTAGTGGGAGTGCTGCTACGGTAGAAGAGCTACTGCAAAAGAGCATTCTGTTCAAGTGCTAAGAGTTGTTGGAAATATTTGCTTGTTTGAGCAAGCTTCTTTGGATGGCCATCTAGTTTTAGGTGGCCATTTTCTAAGAACAGGATACGGTCCATGCTGCTCACGCCCTGTAAATGATGGGTAATCATGACTATAGTTTTGTGCTGTAGAGTAGAAAAGATAGATTCAAGGACTTGTTGTTCAGTAAGAGGGTCGAGTCCCACCATAGGTTCGTCAAGTATGACTATAGGAGCGTCCTGCAAAAGAACGCGTGCAAGGGCGATGCGGTGACGCTCTCCGCCAGAAAAACGAAGTCCCGCTTCGTCAACAATAGTATTTAAGCCTTGAGGTAGGCGCTCGAGAAGAGACCCCAGTCCAACCTTATGAAGCGTTTCAATAAGCTCTTCGTCGTTTGCGTGAGGATTTCCTATCAGGAGGTTATCGCGCAAGGTGGCGTTAAACACGTAGGTACGTTGCTGAATCACCCCGAAAAAGTCAGAAGCCTTGTTGTTAAGAGCGCTGGTGTGGAGCTCTTTCCCTTTTGGATCAACTATTGTTACGGTGCCTTTAGCGGGGACTAAATCGCCACGAATAAGGGACGCAAGAGTTGATTTTCCTGCGCCGCTCTTGCCCAAGATTGCTATTTTTTCTTGAGCTGGTATAGAAAACGAAAGATTGTCCAGTAGAAGTCGTCCCGTTTGAGAATACGAGAAACTGACGCTTTCAAACCTTATTTCGAAAGACTGGTCGGTAGGAGCTTTTTTTGAGTCGCAAGGCGTTGAAGATTTCTGCTTGCTTGCTGCAACCGAATTGGTTTTAGCGGGTGTGTGAGGTTTGGTAGAGTCGCCATGGTCTTCAACTACTTTAGGTTCGATAGAAGGCAGTTCATTGAGACGCTGAATGGAATCCTGGTGCGCCCGAGCTTCAGTGGCTGCTGCAGGTAAAGGCGCAAAAGCATCAATGAGGGGGAAATACCCCAGCACAAAGGCAAGAATCCAATTGGCAGAACCTCCTGTTTGGCCACTAAAAGAAAGAGCTGCCCATAAAAGCACTATTACCGCACCGAGAGCAAAAAGGATTTGCAGTATTACGTCTCGACGTTTATCAAACGCATGTCCTTCTTGTTCAAGAATACGCAGCTGGGCTTGTCTTTCTTGATGCCGCTTTTGGTAATCTTGATAGCGACCAGAGAGCACCCAGTCGGTAATGCCAAGAGTGTCGTCAGTTATTTCAGTGTAAAGGGATGCTTTGAGCGCTTTATGCTTTGCTTGTCGTGCTCCATTGACAGAGGCGGAAACGAGCGGGACTACAAAAAGTTCAAGCGCAATCAGAACCAGTACAATAACACCCATCCACCAGGCAAAGAGTCCGAATCCGATAACTAAAAACAAGCCTATGATCCAAGCTATAACTACGGGGAAAATGGTGCGTAAGTAAAGGTTTTGAATATGCCCGATGTCTTCCGCTAGAAGACCGAGGGCGTCTCCTAGGCGATAAAGTGAATGAAAGAAAATGCCACGGGCATCAAAGGCAAGATAGAGTTTGACGCGAAGACTAGACGTCATGCGCAAGACCCAATCGTGACTCGTGAGACGCTCGGCATACTGAAGAACAGGTTTGCCAATGCCGAATATGCGTACACAAAGAAGGGGCGTTCCCAAAAGTAAAATCGAATACGGCATTTCAGCAGATCCACCAATCAGCCAACCGGCGGTAAACATCAATGCAGAAGCAAATCCTATGGTAATTACACCAAGGAATAGAGCCAGAAAGAGAGTCTTTTTGTAGCGTCCAAAATAAGGTTTTACCCAGGTATCGTCTTTCCAAGAAAAGGTTCTCTTGGGCATTTTCGTAGCGGTATCTTTTGCGCTTTTAGTCGACATGGGATTCACTTTCTTTCGCTGCGAAATCCATAGCAGAACGGGATGTTCTGAGGTCTTCGAAAGGAGAGTGCGCTACTTTGATCGCTCCCTGCTGAATAAGAGTTTCTGGTGAGCCCTGAGCAAGGAGATGCCCCTCTTGCAAAACAAGTACCGTATCCATTGCAGAAAGCCAATGAAGACGATGGGTTGCAAGGAAGACGAGCTTATTTTGCATAAGTTCAAGCATGTGGTCTTTTAGTTCTAGCTCCGTCTCAATATCTAAGTGTGCGGTTGGCTCGTCAAAAATAAGTACTTTGCAATCCTTGTTCAGAAATGCACGAGCAAATGCGATGCGCTGAGCTTGTCCTCCGCTAAGAGAGTGGGCTCCTTCGCCGATGACGGTATCGATTCCTTCAGGAAGATCTTTAATGAGATTGTTAAGACC
>FR896061.1:5086-5960 GCA_000435475.1 Cryptobacterium sp. CAG:338
GAACAGATCTTTTCCACCTCTTTACGGGGAGTTTCAGGCTTATAGAAGGCAACATTGTCGAGGAGAGATGCATGAAAAATATGGGGGTTTTGCGGTATATAGGCAAGTTGGTTTTGCCAAGAAGAGCAGCGCAGTGTTGGCAAAACGTTATCGTTTAAGGTGAAAGATCCTGACGTAGGATCACTGAGTCCTGCCAATAGATGTGCAAGGGTGCTTTTTCCGCTACCGGATTGTCCAATAATGCCTACGATTTGAGCGCCAGAAAAAGAAGCTGAAATATTCTCAAGGGTAAAGGCATCGTCGGTTTGGTAACGAAAAGATAGATTTTCCAAATGCAAGGTGCTGTCGTTTGACCAGGCAAGAGTCGGTCGATCTTCTAAGGAAGCGCTGTTTTCTTTAGAAGTTGATCGAGGTGCGTTAATAATGGCAAGGACTGAATGAAGGGAATTCTTACCGTCAAGAGATGCGTGATAATCGGAGGCGAATTCTCGAATAGGTCTGAAGTAATCAGGCATAAGCACCAAAACGAAGAGGGCAGGGAAAAGGGTAAGCGAACCATCAACCAGCCGAAAACCAAGCATGACGGCAATGGCTGCGATGGAGATGGTGGAAAATGCGTCAAGAACTGCACCAGATAGGGTAGCAACGCGAAGGGTCTTTATTGTTGCGGTACGAAAACGTTCGCTTGATTGGTAGATTTTTTCTGTTTGGTCGTTGCTGCGCCCGAACAATTTAAGAGTGTCTATGCCGCGTATTGAGTCGAGAAAATGATTGGCAAGGCGCTGATATTCTTTATGTTGCTTGCCTGCTTCAAGACTGGCGGTGTGGCCAATAAGCACCATCTGCAAAATAATGGCAGGAAAAACCAATAAGC
>FR896061.1:5970-34790 GCA_000435475.1 Cryptobacterium sp. CAG:338
CAATAAGCCAATAAGTGCAGAAACCCAATCAAGAATAAAAAGAAGAACAAGAAGCATTACTGGTACAATGACCAGCTTGGTCATGCGGGGAAGTATCATACGGAGGTAAGCTTCGACTTGATCGACGCCTTCGACAAGGAGCGTGGAAAAACTACCTGTTCCCTTATCCTGAACAAGACTTTGTCCTTCATCGAAGAGCTTCTCGAAAAGAGCATCGCGAAATTCATCGGCTTTCCGACAGGCAAACGACTCAAGTTGACTCGATTGGGCGTTGTCGACAAATTGCCGAGCGACAAGGCAGATGAAAAAACCTATCAAAAGAGGAATTTGATCAAAAAGAGGTTGGTTGTACCAAAGATTAACCAAGGCGCTGGTGAGACAAAATGCTTGGCCCATAAGCAATGCACCTGTTATCAGCGAAAAGAGCGTGCAACGCATAAGCATTTCACGAACTCCTTTGATGGTAAATAACAGACGGTCAATCATTGTATTCTCTCCAGAGAAGATGGTGTGAGTAAAAAAAGAAAGCCGCTGCAAACTTAAAGTAGTACAGCGGCTTTGCGTTTACTAAGCGTTAGTATTCGCTCAGGTCTTCGTCGGTGATTCGGCCGCGGAAGGTGCGATAGATAATTACATGATAGATCAAGACTAACGGCAAACCGACGCAGGTGATACCCGTCATCCATCCAAGGGCAAGATCGGATGAAGCTGCATTTGCAATGGTGATGCTTTCACCGATGGAAGTAGCAGATGCAACTACCAGGTTCGGGAACATGGAAGCGGCAAAAAGCACAACCAGGAAAAGAGCTGCGGCACTGCTGAAGATAAAGGGAAGAAGGTCGTTTCCTTCCGTCTTGGAAGTGACGATTGCTCCAATCAGTGCAGCGGCAACTAAGATGAATACCAGCCAGCGAATAATTTCTAGAGCAGGATCCATTGTGGGCTGAATGCCAACCAATGCGTAGGCGGTTACTGCTGCAAACAAAACCAAGCTTACGAGCGCAAGGGGACGACGCAAGCCAGCAAGACGTGCCTGGAAAGCGGAAGGTTTCGGTGCTTTCATGGCCAACCAGGTGGCACCCTGCATAAGGAAGAACGACAAGCCTAAAAGCCCGCATAAAAGCGTGAAGGGAGTGATCAGGCCAAGTAGAGGAATGCCGTTGTAGTCGCCATTAGCATCCATTGGAATGCCTGCATATACATTTCCTATAGCAACACCAAACAAAAGAGCGGGAAGCAGAGAGCCAATAAAGAAGAGGGCATCCCAGAGCTTCTTCCATTTGGGATCATGAGCGCGGTATTCAAGCGATACGGCACGCACGATTAAGCCAAACAAGACCAGCATGATAGCTAAATAGAAGCCAGAGAAGGTAGTGGCGTAAGCTGGTGCAAATGCTGCGAACAGGGCGCCACCTGCGGTAAGCAACCAAACTTCGTTACCGTCCCAAACTGGACCAATGCTGCGACGGACGATAGCTTTTTCTTTTTCGTCTTTAGCTACAAAAGGTGACAGAACACCTGATCCTAAGTCGAATCCGTCCAAGATAAAGTAGCCAGCAATAAGGACGGCAATGAGGATAAACCAAAGAATTCCTAAAACAGTCATGCCTATTCACCATCCTTCTGTACTTCTTCAGAATGAGGACCTTTTTTGATGAGGTGAATTACGATACGTGCCCAGCCGATAATCAAGAACAGATAAATCAAGCAGAACAGCGTAATGGTAATTGCAAGTTCAGGTGAGCTTACGGCGAGCGAATTTGCTTCTCCAGTCAATAAGCTTATTCCGTCAGGGCTGCTAGAAGCAGGATAGACAGACCAAGGCTGACGTCCAATTTCTGCAGTTATCCAACCACCCTGAATTGCCAGGAAGGGGAATAAAGGAGAAATAATTGCCAAGTTTTGCAGCCAACGCATGTTCTTGATGCGGCCTTTACGATAGGTAAAGATGAAGGCCAAAATAGTAACAAGCGCGATAAGGCCGAACATGATTACCATTAAATGGTAGCTCTGGAATACGGTGTTTACCGGCAGTTCGTCTACAGTCTCTTCAGTGAAGTCACTTCCGTATACTCCGCTAGCGGCAAGATCGTTTAGTCCAGGATATTCTTTTTCGAAATCCCAAGAAGCTAAGAATGAAGTTCCGCCGGGGATGGCAAGAGGAGTAATAACTTCTTGGTTTTCTTCATCAACCCAGCCAAGTGCATAAAGGGGCATAGCCTCAGTTTCGTAGGCACCCTCCATCATGGCAAACTTGGTTGGCTGTTCTTCAGCGACGACAACGGCTGATTGATGAGCGAAAGCCACCATAAGAACGGTGGTAACAAGGGCAACGCACGAGGCGACACGTACCGTCCTGAGAGCGAATTCGGTATGGCGACCCTTTTTCAGATACCAAGCACCAATCGCGAGAGCCATAAAAGCACCCATGATCAGCAACGCATCAACCGTATGGAGATAGCGAGGGATGGTGGTGGCATTAAACGCTGCAGCAATAAAGTCAGTCAAAATCGCTTGAGTTCCATCAGCGGAAAGCTCTGCGCCTGCAGGAGTCTGCATCCAGGAATTGGCGATAATGATCCAAAGTGCGGAAAGGCAGGAGCCAAACCAAACCAGCCAAGCGGAGGCAAGGTAGAACTTCTTACCAACTTTTTTGCGGCCAAACAGAAGAACACCTAAGAATACCGACTCCAAGAAGAAGGCTAGAAGGGCCTCTGCTGCAAGAGGCGCACCGAAGATATCACCTACAAAGCGAGCATAATCTGCCCAGTTGGTTCCAAACGAAAATTCCATCGTAATGCCGGTTGCAACGCCTAGCGCAAAGGTAGCAGTAAACACCTTTATCCAGAAGCGTGAAGCAGCGGCATCTTCGGGCTTGTTGGAACGGTAGTACTTTGTTTCAAAGATAGCTACGATAAGTCCCAAGCCGATGGATAGTGGCACGAAGACAAAGTGATACATGGCGGTTAACGCGAACTGAATACGCGCCAACAGGACCGGATCAGCTAAAAAGTCCATCTGTGCACCTCCTTTACCGTTGCGGCTTTACCTGCCAGCTGTTTTCGCTGCACCTTCTTCACTTAAGCGAAGACAAATGGCTTCATAAAACCTCCATTAGTTCAGTGTCCTCATCGTATCACCTAATCACCGTGGGGTGGCGAGAAAAAAGGAAAATGTTAGTAATTTAGTATCATTTTTTATTATGGATTAACGAGAATTGCGCAACGATTCTCTGTAAAGTGTGGTTAAGAAAAGATAATTAAAAGTTATTTCATATTGGAAAAGCGTTCTACCGCCTTGGTAAAGCTCTCGATGGTCTTATCCACATCTCCATGTTCGATTCCATCACGAACGCAGTGTTTGATATGCCCTTCGAGCACTACTTGTCCCGCTTTATGGAGGGCTGATTTAGCGGCGTTAATTTGTGCAAGCATATCTTCGCACGGAATATCCTCATCTACCATTCGATCAATTGCTTGTACTTGACCAATAATTTTTTTAAAACGGCGATGAAGGTTATCGGCGTCCATGCATTGTTTCATGGGGTCTCCTTTGTACCAAAAGGGATTAACCAGTGAGGACATTTTCTTTTTTAGTATAACCGTTCGCGAAAATCGGATTGCGGCTCTCGTCATTCAGATATAGTATGCCATTAAACCTATACCCCCATAGGTATAGAACCATGGGTAACTTAATCCTGCGGGCGAACTACAACAGAAAGGCAAACAAATGATTGAAGCATGGGAGCGATTATTAGAGTGGGGCGGGACAAAGCGCGATGTCGTATTTCTTATCGTTTCTTCGATAGCGTTACTAACGAGTCTTTTGGTGCCTTTTGATTGGCCGATTGATCCAGCGTGGATTGCGGTAGTACTCTGCGGTTTTCCTATTGTGTCTGAGGCGGTTATAGGACTTGTCACAAAATTCGACATTAAGGCAGATGTCCTTGTTTCATTGGCGCTCATTGCTTCTTTGATTATCGGTGAGTATTTTGCTGCAGGAGAAGTAGCGGTCATTATGCAGCTTGGTGCACTTTTGGAAGAGATTACCGTAGCGAAAGCGCGCGCAGGAATTGAACGATTGATAGATCTTTCTCCTCAAACTGCACGCATCGTTGAAAAAGGAGTCGAGCACCTTGTCGCGGTAGATGAGGTTAAGGTTGACGATCAGTGCCGTGTTTTACCAGGGGAGACCATTCCTGTCGATGGAATTATTGTTGAGGGTCATACGTCGGTTGATGAATCAGTAATGACTGGAGAGCCTCTTCCTGTTGATAAGACGATATATGATGAAGTGAAGAGCGGCACCGTTAATCAATTTGGTGCGTTTACTATGAAGGCAACCAGGGTGGGTGAGGATAGTTCCCTTGCGCGAATGATTGCCTTAGTCCAGTCTGCCGATGCAGGAAAAGCCAAGATCGTGCGTCTAGCTGATCGCTGGGCAACATGGATAGTTGTTATCGCCTTAGTTTCGGCGCTTGCGACATGGGCGGTTACCGGAGAAATAATTCGTGCTGTTACCATTTTGGTTGTATTTTGTCCCTGCGCTCTGGTGCTCGCAACACCAACTGCCATCATGGCAGCTATTGGGAATCTGACCAAATGGGGCGTTCTTGTTCGGGAGGGCGATGCCTTAGAACGTTTGGCTCGCGTAAAGTGTGTTGCTTTCGACAAAACAGGAACTCTTACGTGGGGTAAGCCAGAGGTTGAAAAGGTCTGTGCAAAAGGAACAGAAAGCCCTGATGAGCTCTTTTGGCTGGCAGCGAGTGCCGAATCTCTCAGTGAGCACCCGCTGGGGAAAGCCTTAGTGGAGTCATATCAATTCCAAAGAACGGCATCACCGCAAGGAGAAAGAGAACTGGAAGAGCGAAAGCCAGAGGAGAAAGAGTCGCTGCAAGAGAAGGAACAAGTGCTGAAGGCATCAGGACAGAAATCGCTGGCGGAACTAGAGAGTGATTCGTTAGCGGTGTCAGAGAGTAAACCGCTAGCAACGTCAGGATACAAACCGTTGGCGGCACCAAGCAGTTTTGAGATGGTGTCGGGTCGCGGGATAAAGACAGTAATAAACGAACGACTTGTTCTTGCTGGAAGTTTTGATTTTATGCGTGAGGAAGGCGTGAAAAATTGCGAGATGCCCGAAGCGTCATCTTATGAGAAGCAAGGATGCACTCTTGTTTATATTGCCCTCGATGGGTACTTGGCTGGGTTTATAGCAATGGCAGATCAGGTTCGTAAGGATTCTCGAAGAACGGTTGAAGCTATAAAGGATCTCGCCATCGTTCCTGTGCTGTTAACGGGTGATCATAGGCAGGCAGCACATCGAATAGCTGAAATAGTAGGGGTGCGCGAAGTAAGAGCAGAGTGTTTGCCCGAGGATAAATTAACCGCGATACAGGCATATGAGCAGGAGGGTTCTTATGTCTGTATGGTTGGCGATGGGATTAATGACGCGCCTGCCTTAAAGCGCGCCTATGTGGGAGTAGCCATGGGAGGCGTGGGAAGCGATATTGCGGTAGACGCTGCAGATATCGCGTTAGTGCGCGACGACATTGTGGCGCTGCCCCATATGCTTGCGCTGTCGCGTCGGATGATGACTACCATTAAACTTAATATGACATTTTCTATGACTCTCAATTTCGTAGCGATTATTCTTGCTATGTTTGGAATTCTTAACCCTGTTGTAGGAGCATTGGTCCATAATGCAGGATCGGTGCTGGTAATCGCCAATTCAGCCTTATTGCTTCGCTGGAAAACGCGCGTAAGGTAAAACTTGGAAAGAACGCGATAAGAAGAAATTGGGAACCCACCGTATATTTATCGAGCAAAAAACAAGCCTTGGAGGGTATGCGCCAACTAGTTATGATGGAACCATAGTATTCAAAATCACGGCAGATACTGTCTTTCGTTGGGGCGAAATTCAGAAGATGCTTCTGGTGTGCAAGGAGGATCTATGGGTATACGAGTCAATGGCGATGTAATTGAGAGCTCTCCAAATGGAAAATCCCTTACCGCAGCAAAGGAGCTGCTCGACAATCCAGATTTTCAGCCAGTTTCACCACGCTTTGCGGCTACCGTAATGCTCGTGCGTGATTCAAAGCCTGGTCAAACCAAATATCGAATCGAAGACGGTAATTATCCGCCTGATTTTCCAACGGGCCAGGAGCTGGAAGTGTTTATGCTTCGCCGCGTTAAAACAATGGACTTTGTGCCAGATGCGGTAGTATTTCCAGGTGGGCGCGTTGACGAAAAAGACTCTGAGTGTGGCCTGAAATGGGCTGGTCCCACCCCTGCGCAATGGGCAGATTACATGAATGTTGACGAAGAAACCGCACGGAAAGTCGTGGTGGCTGCTGCGCGTGAAGTATTCGAAGAATGCGGAGTACTCTTGGCGGGATTCGAAAACGGTGACTTGGTAACTGACTTGTCTGATCCCTCTTGGGCCGAAGATCGACGAGCGCTTGAAGCTCATGAACTCGCTCTTTCTGAAATGCTCATGCGTCGTGATCTCGTATTGCGTACAGACCTTCTGGGACTTATTTCTAACTTCTGTACGCCTGAGTTCGAACACAAGCGCTATGACACCTTCTTTTTTTCTGCGTTGATGCCTGAGGGACAGGTTGCAGACGATAAAACAAGTGAGGCTCAAATAGCAGGATGGGTAACTCCTGCGTATGCATTGCGTGAAGGTGACGCAAATCGTTGGCTCGTTTTAGCTCCTACGGTATACAACCTTACCTGTATCGCGAATGCGCACGATGCGAAGACCTTCGTTTCAACACGCAGGACCTTGAAAAAGATTATGTCTAAGCCTTATTACCGAGAAGATGGCTCTATTGGTCTTCGTGGAGAGCTTTCGTAAGCGAATATACCTTATAGATTATTTAACGAAGCCAATGAGGGTGCTATGACACACAACACAAACGACAATATTAAAAATCAAACCGCGCAAGCTCAATCGAATAAGGAACGAACGATACATCCCCTGTTATCGCTAGAAGATGACATGTCGGAAGAACATATCGTTTCAACCTTTATTGCAGATACTGAATCCTGGCAGGGAGGTCGTGTAAGCAGCTTTGTTACGTGCGTTAAGGCTGATAATCCAAGCCCTATGACCTACGTGGGTACTAATACCTGGTTGATAGCGAATCCAGATAAGGTTCAAGGAGAAGATACTCGTTGTATTGTTGTTGATCCATCTCCTGAAGGAGAACAGACGCAGCGTATTTTAGATGCGTGCGAGGAGATGGGGGTGAAGGTTGGTGCGATTTTTCTTACGCACGATCATCATGATCACACAGCGGGCGCCGTTGAGCTGGCACAAAGAAGCGGAGCCCCCATCTATGGACCTAAGCTAGAAATGGGCGCCGATATTTCGGGTGGAACTTTTAAAGTGGATTATCTATTAGAAGAGGGTTTACTCTATCCGTTCGAGGGTGCTCCCATTTTTGAAATATATAAACTGCCCGGCCATTCGAGCGACTCTTTGGGAATTTTGCTTTCAGAAGAGCAACTGATGTTTGTGGGGGACGTAGTTTTCAGGCATGGCCCTACAGTGGTGTTTCACCCTGATGGCAACTTAGCTGATTATTTGGCGTCATTAGATCTACTTGAAGATCTTGTTAGTCTAGGGAAAGTAAACGTGTTTTGTCCCGGTCATGGGTATCCCATCGTTGATCCGCTTCGCTCAATCAAGGCAACGCGCAATCACCGAATTGAGCGACTTGATCAGGTTAAGCAAGCCCTTGCAGCGGGGGTTTCGCGCGATGCGGATTCACTGTTCGATGCAGTATACGAAGGGGTGGACGAGCATCTTCGATGGGCTTCTTTGAGGAGCATTGAAGCACAGCTGGTATATCTTGACTCGGAGCAATCAGAGGGGCTTTAAGTTAAGCAAGAACACTAAACTGAGGATAGATAAAACTTACGGGGTTGCGTAAGGAAACATAAAAACAGGGGGAATCACGCTCAGAGGGAGAGGGAGACTATGAGTGGATTACAGGGACTAAAGGTTGTAGACCTTACCATTTTTGCAGCGGCACCTGGATGCGCCCGTTTATTGGCGGAACTAGGTGCAACCGTCTACAAAATTGAACGCGAAATTGGTGATGATCAGCGCACTCAAGGTGTGTCCTGGGGAATGAAGTTCAAAACCGATATCGATGATGCTGCTTTTGATTGCGGTGGCTTTAATCGAAAATGGGTTTCGCTTAACCTAAAGACCGAAAAAGGCATGGAGGCAATGCTTAAGCTGCTTTCAGATGCCGATGTCTTTATTACCAGTAACCGCACTCCAGCGCTTAAGCGTATGGGGCTTGACTATGAAACACTGCATAAGAAGTTTCCTCGTCTTGTTTGGGCGCAGCTTCGTGGCTACGGAGAACGAGGGGAAATGGCCGATGAGCAGGGATACGATGCCATTACCTATTCTGCGCGCGGCGGTGTAACCATGAGCTTCCCTAATGCGGGGGAACATTTTGAGGTGGGTAATTCTCCTGTTGCGTTTGGTGACTGGAATTCTTCCAATGCTTTAGCGGTTGGTATTTTGGCTGCACTTTGGAATGCTCAGCGTACGGGGGTAGGCGATAAGGTTGTAACAAGTCTGTACCATGTTTCTAATTGGGGCATGATGAGTGCTATTTGTGCTCAGCAGCAAGGTCAGCAACATCCGAAAAATCGCGCCGAAGCGCCTTGTCCAACCAATAACAGCTATGTCACTTCCGATGGTGTGTGGTTCGTTATGTGCTTTGGAAACTACAACAAATTCCATCGTAAAGTTTTTGAAGCAATTGGCATGAATCCCAAGTATTGGAAAGATGAATCTTATACCAGCCTCGAGGCTCTTGCGCAAAATGGCAAGAACGTTGAGGTAATTGCGGCAATGGAAGAGATTTTTAAGACCAAAACTTGGGCAGAATGGGAGCCTTTCTTAATGGAGCAGGAACTTGCCTGCGAAAAGTGCCGTACCGTGGAGGACGTATTGCAAGATAAGGAAGCCTTCGACAACGACCAGCTCCGGCGCGTGTATTACGAGGATCAGGGATATGGTGATGATCACTCCTACACCATCACTACGGCTCCTGTTCGTTTAGCAAGCATGGGCGATCCGATATTGTATCGTTCCCGTCCTGTGGGTTATGACACTCGTGAAGTTCTTGAAGAACTGGGCTATTCAGATGAAGAAATCGATACGTTTGACGCGGATGGCTCGGTTCGTTGTTATGCGGGAGCACCTATGCCAGAGAGCGTGTTGAATCCAAGCTACGGTTTGTATCCTGCAAATGCTGAAGAAGCTGTACAAATGGCGGCAGCTCGCGCAGCGGAAGAAGAAGCGGCACGAGCTGCATCGGCATAGGCGTAATAAGAGCAACTCTTCGGGCGGTAAATTCGCGTGGCTACTTGGGTTACTTGGAGCGTTTGTAATTGCAGGTACTAAAGGCTCGTTTTAGCTTATCAACTCAGATTTTAAAAATTTCGTATGGGTTTAGCATTTTGTTTACGGTTTTCAGATTGCGCTTACTGAGATATCTCAGTAAGCGCATAGTATGCCCATTCAAGATCGACCACATAAGGGTGAACAAGAGGTGGCTCTTTGGAAACGAGTGCTTCGGCAAATACCTGATAGGCCTCTTCAGAAATCGAACTTAAAAAGGTTTCGTTGTCTGCTTGAATTCGAAAGTGGAGTTCGCCGTCGATGCGTTCCGTAAATTGGACTGCGCAATAGGAATCCTCGGTGACCTTTCCTTGGTTTTGGGCATGTCCAAGTACGCTCAACTTGAGCACTTCCATCACCTTATCATCGAGGCCTTCAGAAAGAATTGCCACCTTATCTGAAAGCTGCGCGTGTGTATCTACAATGCGAAAGAGTGCGTCGCTGAGGGTTTCTTCTTCGTTTTTAAGCGTGTTGAATGTAAGGATTGCCTGCTCGGACATCTCGGCATCGCCACAAACGTTGTAAATCATGCACTTTTGTATCGGGTCTAAATAAAGACAAGGATGATTCAAAACGGTGCGGTATCCACAATTTGGGCAGGTGAAATCAGTTAGGGATCCCTTAGCGAGAGACTGTGCTTCCTGAGGATTCTCTAAAGAATTTAATATGGTCCAAATAGTGATTTCCGTTTCCGGCCCACACGGGGGACAGGAAACGGGGTAGTTTTCTGATTCCGAAGGATTCCATTGAGAATTATGTTCACAAGAAGTAGTGTTTTCGGGCGTCAATTCTAGCGTCCTTTCCATTGAGGTTCGCGTTTTTCGGCAAATGCTTTAGGACCTTCGAGAGAGTCCTCGGTGGCATTAACGAGTTCTTGATAGTAGTCCATAATGTTCCAGCCCGCACCAGGGAATTCGTCATCGCAGGCAGCAGCTTCTTTCATGGCTGCTTTGGAATATTCGATGGCAAGGGGAGCGCTTTTTACGATGCCTTCGGCAAGTTTGAATGCGGTATCAAGGAGGGCATCTTCGTCTACCACGCGACTAATAAGGCCCCACTCGTATGCTTTCTGGGCATCGATGTTGTCGCCGACCAAAATAAGTTCTGCGGCGTATTTTTGGGGGATTTGTTGCATAAGGCGAAGAATAGCGCCATCGCCTGTCGATGCGCGACCATGACGAGCTTCGGGTAGGCCGAAGACGGAATGATTGCTGGCGATTGCGATATCGCATGCCAACACAAGGCCTAAACCTCCACCGACGCAAACCCCGTTAACTGCCGCAATGAGTGGTTTCTTGAAACGATGTTTTGACATGCCGAGAAGCCCCCAGTTCTCCTTACCTTTTGGTAAGTGATAGGTACCCGCAGCAAGTTCTTTCAAATCTGCGCCTGCGCAAAAACATGTGCCTGCGTTGGTGATAATGCAGCAACGTTGATTCGGATCATTGTCCCAACGCTCCAGCTCACTGGAGAATTCTTCCATCATCAAAGAGCTCATGGCGTTTCTGGCTTTTGGACGATTAAAGGTGATAAGTAAAACGCCCTCACGCTCTTCAGCCAAAATCGTTTCGTATGCCATAGTGTTTCCCTTTCTCCCCCTTGATTTTCCTTGAGTTTCTCTTGTGTGATGTTTTGCCATCTGCTTTGTAGAACCCAAGTGGTGTTCTTATTGTAGAACGAAAAAGCGACTCCTGGTCGGAGTCGCTTTGTGTTCCTATTTGGATTTATGTTCCAGCTTGGATCTAAATTCCTGCTTGGATTTGAGCGTCTGCTCGGATTTAAGCTCAGAGCTCGGTAAGGTATCTGTCTTTAAGCTGCTTGAGGCTTGTCCTTTTTGCCAAAGATGGTCTTAGCGCCCTTGACGGCAAGAACAATAGCAAGGATAAAGAGGATCGCGGAAAGAACAGCCTGGACTCCAGCGCTGAATAAGTCTCCAGTACCTGCCATAAGAACCAGACCCTTAGCGTAGAGCGTTTGAACAAGGGAAGTTAACGTTACAGCAAGCATGAATACCATGGGGATGTAGAACATCTTGTTGTTCTTGCCTGCATTGCCAAGCCATGCGCAAACTGCAAGCAAAGTGAGTGCTGCGAGGAGCTGGTTAGCAGCACCAAACAGTGGCCAGATAATGGTGTAGCCAGTCATACCAAGAACAATACCAATTTTCGGAAAAGTTGCAAAAAAGTGCCGAGTGTAGAAAAAATACTTTGAACGGCGAAGTTATTTTAAAAAATCCCTGTTCATAGGATGTTTTGACGGACCAATTTCAATATTTTTGGTTTTCAGGGTGTTTCGGCGAGTAATTCGAGTTGCGTGCAGGTGTTGGAAAGCCAGGAAAGAACCAGGGAAAAGGATGTTGTGAAATAGGAAGGAATAAAAAAGCAAGCTCGAAACAGTATCGAGCTTGCTATATGTTCAGAGCAGGTATGGGTAGTAAGACGCTTAGAGCTTACTAATATTTGGAGCTTTGTGAAAAGAGTAGGTTCTAAAGTCTACTCCAGAGCAATTCTCGCTTTTGAAGTTGCTCTTTTGAAGTTACTCACCCTTTTCGGCGCGCTCCTTCAAACGACGGTCGAGTTCGTCAGCCAGCTGATGACGCTTAACCTTGCCCGATTCAGTCATGGGGATATCGTCAATGAATTCGATATGTTCGGGGCGCAGACGCTTTGCAACACCAATAGAATCAAGGTATTCCGCAATCGAATCAAGCG
The DNA here is from genome assembly GCA_000435475.1 of Cryptobacterium sp. CAG:338. Taxonomy (GTDB): domain Bacteria; phylum Actinomycetota; class Coriobacteriia; order Coriobacteriales; family Eggerthellaceae; genus Anaerotardibacter. The sequence goes on from FR896061.1 coordinate 18,114, forward strand.
TAGGAACAACGTCTCCCTTTTGTACGATGAAGGTACAAATGCGCTCACCCAAACGGTCGTCAGGCAAACCGATGGTTGCGTGAGCTCCGACTCCGGGGCACCCGTCAAGATTATTATCTACCTCGTTGGCAGAGATGTTGATGCCGCCGCGGATAAGGATTTCTTTCTTGCGGCCGTTGATCTTTACTCTGCCTTGTTCATCTTGGATACATAAGTCTCCAGAGAAGAACCAACCATCATCATTGAGGTCTTTTGCTGTTGCTTCAGGATTCTTTAAATACCCACTAAACATGTGGGGTCCGCGAGAGATTTCTTCACCCTGGACACCATAAGGTACTTCATTTCCTTTTTCGTCAACAACTTTTACTTCAATGCCTTCGCAAGCAATGCCAGACCAGTTGCCATTCCATTCAAGACAGCTCTCAGGTGGAACCAGCAGATGGGGGCAGCTTTCGGTGGAGCCATAGCATTCACAAAGCTTGAGGCCATGCTTGTCTGCTCGATGGACCATGGTGCCAGGAACAGGAGCGCCGCCGCATACATAAAGCTTTAAGGTTTCAAAGGAAAGATTATTCTTTTCTGCAACATTGAGCATGTCATAAATGAATGGAGTAGCGCCCATCGACCAGGTAACGCCTTCCTTGTTCATGATTTCGATAGATTCCTCTGGATGGAATTCTTGCTGCAGTACCACGCGGGCTCCCAACAAAAGGGGAGTAATGAGGCCATGATTGAATCCTGTCGCATGATTGAGAGGAGCAGGCATAAACATGACATCCTGACGGGTCAGATGCAGGGATTTGATAAAGGTTTTTTCAGAAAAGATTAAGGCGTTGTGAGAAATTAATACCGCTTTTGGGCGACCGGTAGTGCCTGAAGTGGAAAGAATAAGAACAATCTCGTCAGAATTACTTTCGGGAGCTTCCTTTAATGGCTCAAACGTTTCAAAAATCTCGTTTAAGGTAATTGTTCCGTGGGATTCCACGGTTTTGTCGTGAACGCAAAAAGCACCGTCGAGCAGGCTTGTGATTTCATCTTTGACAGAGAGGAACTGATCTTCAAAGTTGGTTTTGTGATGGAAGGTTGGGCAAATGAAAGCCTTCGACTCAACCAGGTTCATGGAGTAGACCAAGTCTTCACCGTTGAAGGTAACAGGAAGAGGATGGCAAACAGCACCAACTTTTAAGCAGGCTACGTAAAGGATGCAGAATTCTGACCAAGGTGGCATCTGGAAACTTACTACGTCTCCATTTTTTACTCCGACACTTTTGAGCCAAGAAGCAAGACGGCCAGCTTTGTCATCAATTTCGGCGTAGGTGAAGCGAACGCCCAGGTTATCACTTACATATTCGTGGTCAGGGAATTTAGATACGCGATCCGTCCAGACATCGAACAGGGTTTGTTCGGTCCAGTATCCCTTCTCGTAATACTCCTTTTTGTTCTGTTCGTTCACTTTTAGGTCGGTAATCATAAGTCCTCACTTCATACGACAAGAACGCAAGGGCATACTTGTCAACTATTTGGAATTTCCCCCTCGGGATTATTCCCCCTCACTCTGCGAATACACACACGTGTCCCCTCTGCGTATTCGATGAAAGTATAACGCGAATAACCCTATCAAAACGCACTTCTCCTATAGAAAGTAGGAGCTTAAACCAAAGGCGTAGCCTATAGACTTTGTGGATAGAACCTATAAATTAGACATATTAATTCGGATGTTGGCATATTGACTAAGATGCAAATTCAGAACCGAGATAGCCAAGAAAAGCACTCAATATTATCCCCACAAAATTATAATAATGTGTAATTAATGCAAAAAAATGCAATCAGACTTAGTGGTTCTTGATAGCGCAAAAGCTTTTGGGGTGCAGAGCGATTACAGAAATCGTCATACGAGGTGTAATGCAAGGGCGACTCTAGGGATCATCATGCAAGACATAATGCAAGGCGACTTTGTGACTATAAGACTTCAGTGCAGCTGTAGGTTTTTTACGATATAGAGGTGTATTGGTAGGCATTTGCTTCTGTGGTGCCGTATTATTTTCGAGATAATCTTACATGTGGAGAGGAATGGTATGAGCATACGTAAGCTATTGGCGCGTTCAGCAAGCTCAATGAGCACGTGGGGTCTACGCCACATTGCGAGGCGTCCCGCAGCTAACATGCCTGGAAAAATTGCGTTAAAGCTTGATCCTCAAATTATTGCCGAATCCATGGGGAAGGTGACCGAGGGTTCTATTGTGGTGGTAGGCACCAACGGTAAGACCACCATTACTAATATGATTGCTGACGCGCTTGAACGACAGGGCAAGACGGTTGCCTGCAATCGTACGGGTGCTAATCTGGCCTATGGAGTAGCAACAACCCTTCTTCAAACAAAAGGAAGCGTTGAATGGGGCGTTTTTGAGTCAGATGAACTGTGGTTGGCTCATACGTTACCCCAGGTTCAAGCAAGCTATGTTTTGCTCCTTAATCTCTTTCGTGATCAGCTTGATCGGTGTGGAGAAATCGATCGTGTACAGGATGCTATCGTGCAGGCCTTGAGCGAATCGCCCGACACTGTGTTGCTCTACAATGCCGACGATCCCTTGTGTGCCATGGTTGCGTTGCGTGTTCCCAACAAATCAGTTGCTTTTGGTGTGGGTGAAGATCTTCATCAGCAGCAAAATATGGTAAGCGATGCGCAGATGTGTCAGCGCTGTTCGGCGATGTTTACCTATGAGTATCGTCAATATGGGCAGTTGGGAACTTACTCATGTCCTAACTGCGGTTTTTCGCGTCCTAATTTAGACTTTGCGGCAAAGCACGCGGTATTCGGAAACGATATTTCTTTCGAGGTCGAAGAAGCTGCAACGGGTGCTCATGCTTCCCTTCGTGCTCAGCGTGCAGGCGTATATATGATCTATAACGTGATGGCAGCATGGTTGGCTTCGCATTTTGCAGGGGTAAGTGATGAGGTTTTTCAGCAAGCAATAGATCTATTCGACCCTCAAAATGGACGCTTGCAGTCACTTACCATTCAAGGTCGTCCAATTCTGCTGAATTTGGCGAAAAATCCTACGGGCTTTAACCAGAATATGAAGCTTATTACGCAGGCAGAAGGCAAGAAAGTTGCGGCATTCTTCATCAACGACAACGAAGCAGATGGTCATGATATTTCTTGGATTTGGGACTGTGATTTCGAAGAGCTTGCAGAGCAAAAAGACGTCATAGTATATGCAGGAGGTATTCGCAAAAACGATCTGCAACTCCGTCTTCGCTATGCGGGTATAGAGGCAAAAACCATCAACAGCGTAGATGAGATGGTGGATGAAGCTCTTTCAATGCCAGCTGAGTGGAAGATGTACGCAATAGCAAATTACACTTCTCTTCCTGCGGTACGGGATTCTCTCATGGCTCGCGCAGATAAAGAGCAAGTAGCTAAAGTGGCAGAGGGAACGAACGAACCAACTCGCAAAACTCATGCGCATGTGCATCAAGAAGGGGTAGAGCAATTTACCGAACGACCTTTGCGCATCGTTCATTTATTCCCTGATCTTTTAAACCTCTATGGTGACGGTGGAAACGTACGCGTTTTGGCACAGCGTTGCAGATGGCGTGAAATTCCTGTTGAGGTCGAGGCGGTTCATTTCGGCGAAGAGGCTCATCTTGATTCGGCGGATATTGTCATGCTAGGTGGCGGCCCTGATAGAGAGCAGAAACTTGCTTCTGAAGCGCTGTTTGCGATGAAAGATGAATTGCGTACCTATATAGAAAGCAATGGACCTCTTTTGGCAATTTGCGGCGGATACCAAATTTTGGGACGTCGTTGGCTTATGGGTGAGGAAGAAGTTGAAGGCTTGTCTCTTATAGATGCAGAAACGCTTCGTGCAGGGACGGGCTTTGATCGTTTGATTGACAACATCGTTCTTTCTTCACCGTTGGCTCAAATGCCTGTTGTGGGTTATGAAAACCATGCGGGACGCACTAAGCTCGGAATGGGAATGGAGCCGTTTGGAAAAGTGGTTTCTCAGGTAGGGCACGGAAATGATGACATTTCTGGGGCTGATGGTGTGCACTATCGCAATTGTATCGGTACGTATTTGCACGGTCCGCTTCTCGGTAAGAATCCTGAAATTGCGGATTATCTTATCAAGGCAGCTTTGCAACGTCGATTAGGACAGGATGCTTCGGTTTCGCTTGCTTCTCTCGATGATGCGATTGAACGTAACGCAAACGCATATATGGCTCAACGTTTGGGGGTCTCGTAGTTTTCAGGCTCCCTGAACGAGCTTTTGAATCGCACTCAAGTTTTGTAAAAAATACGAAAAAGTTTCCAAATTCCGTGCAATATATGATTTTTGCCGAATTTGTTTGCGCTTTATACAAATAATTTGCATTATTAATCTCATGTTTGCTTCAAATAACAAACCAACAAAACGCTCCGCCCGCACTCGTGGGGGCGCAGAGCGTCCACATGCGGATCGTCGTGCTACTCGATCCGATGCTCAAATGTCGCGTAATCAAAGCGTTCATTCATTTGATCGCTCAGCGTATGGCAATAGTTCTGCACATAACTCTCGACGTAAGTCGGCTGGAGCGGAAGCGTATAGCGCAAGCAATTATGGTTCTTCTACGCACCGTGCAAATAACAGGTCTTCTAATTACATTCCTGCTACTCCTGCTGGTGCTAATCGCCGTTATGTCCAAAACGCTAAGAGCCGTGAATTTGTTCGTCAGCAGCATGAGCGTAAGAAAAAAAGTAAGCGCAAGCGCATATTGTTTGTGTCTCTTGCGGTAGTTTGCGTTTTGCTGCTGGGAGGAATTGGCGCTGCTTGGGCATACATTAGTCAGGTTGATAATTCGTTGCGCGACGACTTGGATGCTGATCTTTTGAATTCACTTGCAGTAACGGACTCTCCGTCTGATCCGTTCTATATGCTCTTGATTGGTGCGGATAAATCACAAGATCGTGATGAGTCTGGTGAATATGGCGGTTTCTACCCAACCCACTCCAATATTTTTGTACCCGGTGACGATTCTTGCACGCGTTGACCCCAAGGAAAAAGAGGTAACGCTCATTTCTATCCCGCGTGACACCCAGGTAGATATTCCGGGACATGGAACTCAGAAAATCAACGCGGCTTATGCGTTTGGTGGAGCATCTCTTGCGGTTGATACGGTTTCAGAACTAGCAGGGGTTCCTATCAGCCATTACGCTGAAATCGATTTTGATGGCTTCAAAGCGGTAGTGGATGCTTTGGGTGGCATCGAGGTAGACGTTCCTATGGAAATTAACGACGACATGGCAGGGGGGCATGTCGATGCTGGCCCGCCAACCCCGATGCTGGCCTGCAAACGCTCAATGGTGAACAGGCGCTTATCCTTTGCCGAAGCCGTCATAATTACGACGATATTGGTAACGGCGATGCTATTCGTGCTGCAAATCAAAGACTGGTGCTTTCCGCCATCATGGAAAAAGTAATGAATTCCGATGTTGCTACGATCACAAATACGGTTGGCACCTTAGCAAACTATGTAACAACTGACTATAGCGTTGCTGGCTTGGTCGGTCTTGCTCAGTCAATGATCGGCATAGATGTTGCAAACAATGTTTACACGGCAGCGGTTCCAACTACTTCAGTGTATGAGAATGACCTTTGGTGGGAAATTCTTGATGAAGATGCTTGGCAGAAAATGATGGATCGCGTCAAACAGGGACTTTCTCCTACGGAAGAAACCCAAGTAGATGAAGCTTCAGGCGCTACGATGTCATCTGCTGGTGGCGGCGGCTCAGGCAATTCTGATGGTGAAAGCTCGAGTTCCTCGTCGAGCAGTGCGTCACTTTCAGGTGTCCATATTTCAGTGAAAAATGGTAGTGGTATTGCTGGATGCGCTAACGAAGCAGCAGCTAAACTAACTCCTGATGGCGCCATTGTGGAAACAGGCAATGCGGATGATTTTAACTATTCGCAAACGCTCATTATCTATGAGGATTCCTCGCAAAGTGAAGAGGCACAAAAGATTGCCGATCTGCTGGGAGTGGGTCAAGTTAAGCAAAACGACGGGACTTATGCCTTCTCAGGTGATTTCTTAGTGGTAGTGGGCAGTGACTGGTCTTAAAAGCTAAGTTAGAACAGCTTGCTTTAAAGTGCTCAAGGAGTTTTTCCTTGGGCGCTTTTTATTTGTGATATGGTTCGCCGCGCGATATTTTAAATGCTCGATACAATTGCTCGAGAAGCACTACTCGTGCCAAGTTGTGGGGCAAAGTTATGGGTCCGAAACTGATGCGCTCAGTGGCGTGCTGTTTTACTTCAGAGATAACGCCGTCGCTTCCTCCGATGATAAACACCAATTGAGAACTTCCCGAAAGGGCATAGGTGTCGATTTTTGTTGCAAGTGTTTCACTTGAGATTTCTTTTCCTTTGATGTCTAAAAGGAGGATGGGAGCATGATCGGGAAGATGGGAGAGCAAGAGCTCGGCTTCACGTTCTTTGTTTGAGTCCGGAAATTCTTTTACGGTTATTTTGCAATAAGCTCCTAAGCGTTTGAGATATTCTGCGCAAGCTTCTTTCCAGAATGATTCTTTTAGCTTGCCAACCGCAAAAATCGTTATAGACAGCACGAATACTCCTTTACAATAAGGATTAGCAAACGTAAACCGCTTGCGCTTGGGCTTGAACCCATAGAGCAGGGTATTTAGCCTCATGCAGAAATAAGCAAGCTACCGTCAGAGTCATTTCTCAAGGTAAGTGTTTCTGCGCAGCAATTTTCTGCATAACTGCTATTTCTGTACGGCAATCATACTGGTTCTAGTCTTGCTTGCAAACGGCGATGTAGTAAATGGGGACTGCAACGTGCATGACTTTGCTGACAAGATATTTCGAGGGGCACTTAACCACCGTCGTGTGGTCATAGTGATTGCTGCACTTTTGTTTATAGTTTCGGTCTTATGTATTCCTAACGTAAAAATTAACTACCAGTTTTCTGATTATCTTCCTGAAAGTTCAGAATCTACAGTTTCTTTGCGCGTCATGGAGGAAGCTTTTAATTCTCCCACGCCCAATTCAAACATTATGGTCGAAGGACTATCTCTGACTCAGGCAAGTGAACTTGCTGCTCAAATGGAAACAATTGAGGGCGTTGAAGAGGTAATGTGGCTGGGGACTACCTGTGATACTTCTCAGCCCTTAGAGACCTATGATCCCGATGTGGTGTCTGCCTATAAAAAAGGGGATTCATATCTGTATCAGGTGGCGCTCGATACTTCAGTGGCTACGCAATCCATGGATTTTATTCGTGAAGCAGCAAACGAAGTCGGAGCAACTGACGTTTCAATGTCAGGTGAAGCAATTAATTCTGCGGTAGCTCAAGGCTCTTCTGATTTTGAAATTCAGCTCATACTAGTAATGGCTGTTATCGTCATTTTGGGATTATTGCTTATTACAAGCGGAGCATGGTTTGAGCCGGTTCTGTTTCTTTCCGTGATTGGTATTTCGATTGTTTACAACTTGGGTACCAATATTATTTTCGGAGAAATATCCTTTATTACCCAAATGTGTGCCGCTGTTTTGCAGTTAGCAGTCTCAATGGATTACGGCATAGTTATGCTGCATGCCTTCCGAGGTTTTAAAGCTCAGGGCTTAACTTCGTATGATGCGGCGGTTGCCGCTATGCATAAGGCAGCAGCTGTTATTGCTTCATCTGCTGCAACCACCTTTTTCGGTTTTCTTTCTCTTTGCGTTATGGCATTTCTCATTGGTGCCGATATGGGTGTGGTATTGGCAAAGGGAATCGTATTCAGCTTCCTGTGCGTGCTGTTTTTGTTGCCTATCTTGGTACTTTCGAGCGAAAAACTGCTTAAAAAGACTGCGCATAAAAAGTTTTTACCTTCGTTTGATAAGTTTGCAGTTTGGTGCATGCGAATTGCTGTTCCCTTTACGGTCATTATTGCCTTAATAACTGTTCCGGCATACCTTGGTCAAAAACAACCGAATTTTGTGTATGGTGCAAGTGGTTTTGTGGAGCCTGGCACGGAACTTTACGAAGAAACTAATGCAATAAATGAAACGTTTGGCGCGCAAGAGCAGTGGGTAATGCTGGTCCCCGAAGGCGATTGGGGTCGTGAGCTCCAAATGGTAAAGCGCATTGAAGATCTTGAAGGCGTATCGGCTGTTACTTCGTACGTTACGGCAGTGTCTGCCAATATCCCCACTGATATGGTACCTTCTGAAGATTTGTCCCAACTTGTGTCGGGCGGCTATTCGCGCATTGTGGTATCGACCTCGGTTGAAGGGGAAAGTGAAGAAGCGTTTTCTCTGGTACAGGCTTTGCGTGATATAGGGGATGAATTTTATCCCGAGGAAAACTATTTAGTGGGTTCGGCCGTTACCTCCTATGACATGTCTCTTATTGTCAATGATGATTCTCTTCGTATCTTTATAGCTTCAGTAGTGGCAATTGGCTTAGTACTTCTTCTGATGTTCCGCAGTTTGAGTATTCCTCTCATGCTGCTTTTGACAATTGAAATTTCAATCTGGATCAATTTAGCAATTCCTTATTTCACGGGAGAAAGCATCCAGTACATTGGCTATCTCATTATTAGCGCCATTATGCTGGGTGCAACGGTTGACTACACCATTATTCTGTCGCGTGCATATTTGGATCGTCGTGTTGAAATGGAAAAACGTCCCGCTATGCTTTCAGCTATTTCTTATTCGGCGATTACCATTTTGACCTCGGCAACAATTCTTACGGTGTGCGGGGCCTTTATCGGAATTATTTCTAGTAATGGTGTTATTGCCGGTTTAGGAACCCTTATTGGTAGAGGTGCCTTTATTGCAGCACTCAATACGTTTTTGCTACTTCCTATTCTCTTTATGGTGCTGGATAAAGTGGTGGAAAAGACCACCTGGAAGGCCCGCTTCTATCACGGAGATAACCGTGGCATTCATGGCGGAAACAATAACAGTAATCTCTCCGCTCAAACTTCGCATGGTAAAGAGGGGTAGATAATATGCGCTACGAAACTTTTGGACATAAGGATAAACGCAACAGAAGTAACAGAAAGCAACTTCAGTCAAAGCGGGTTTTGGCAGGTGCATTCCTTCTCCTGGTGTTGGCGGTGCCCGTTACGGCAGTTCCTGTGATGGTGAATGCTCAAGAGACAGAACAAAGTTCTGGGGCTTTGCAGGAACAGGCTAGTGGGACACTTGCAGCAGCGGACGTGGTGGGAAGCGCTGAAAAGAAAGAGGTTGTGTATGCTACGTTGGATGGTAGCGGAGCAAATAAAAGTGCCTACGTTGTTAATGTTTTAGAAGGAAACGCGGGCGAAACAGTTCAAGATTTTGGGGCATATGAGCAGGTAGTAAATCTTACTGATACCTCTGAACTTACGCAGCTTTCCGATTCGGTTATTGCCACCCTACCCGAAGGGGAGTTTTCCTATCAAGGTAGTCTGTCCGATGCTCAGACTCCCTGGAATATTTCGCTGAAGTACTTCTTGGACGGGCAAGAAATTTCACCTAATGAGGTTGCAGGGAAGAGTGGGCATTTAGAAATAACAATTCAGACTTCGCAGAATACCTCGGTTGATCCTCGTTATTTTGAAAACTATCTCATGCAAATTACCTGTACTCTTCCTATGGAAAACACCACAGAGGTAAAAACCGATCAGGGATCTATAGCTCTTTCTGGTTCTGATGTGACGGTAAGTTTCATGGTTATGCCCGATAAAGAAGGCAATGTTTCTTTAAGTGCAGATGTTACCAATTTTGAAATGAGTGGCATTAGCTTTGCGGCAATTCCCTTTTCTATGGCGCTTGATTTTCCTAACACCGATAGCTTGGTGGCGCAGTTTGACGGACTTATTGAGGGAACCGAGCAACTTCACGCGGGAGCACAGGATCTCGCAAATGGCGTAGATGAAGTGGATTCGGCAACCAAGCAGGCGGCGTCGGGCGCTGCAGAACTTGCAGCGGGTGCTACTCAGATGACGCAAGGACTTCAGCAATATCAACAGGGTTTACGTGATAGCGCGGATGATGCTGCAAGTTCGGTTTCTGAGGAAGAAATTCAAAAAGCTTCGGATGATTACCAGCAAGCCGTTGGTGCGTACACGGCTGCGTTTGCACAAGCTTACGAAGGCATCCTTTCAGGATATGGAACACCAATTACTGACGAAATAAAGCAGCGGGCTTTGGCTCAGGCAGCGCAAAATCCGGTAGTTTCAGACTATCAGGCCAACATGGCAAATAAGCTTGAAACTCTGACGACGCTTGTTGCTGCCCAAGGTGGTTCGCAGGGCGCTGCGCAAGCACTTACGGGTGCTGCGGAGGGGTTAGGATCTCTGGAGAATACCTCATCGCTTCTTGGTGGTAGTGCCTCTTTGGGGATGGGTGTACAGGAACTTGCAAGCGGGCTTGATCAGTTAGCAGGTGGCACGGGGGATCTGAGCGAGGGCACTAGTGATCTTGCGCAGGGAACGCAGACGCTCGCGCAGGAAACACAAGGAATTCCCGATGCAGTACAAGCCGAAATCGACGAACTCATGTCTGCTTATGACAAATCAGATTTTGAACCCGCAAGTTTTACCAGCTCGAAAAATACGAATGTTACACTGGTGCAATTCGTTATGACAACCGATTCTATTAAGGTTGATGAACCAACGGCAGCTGAAGAACCAGCACAAGAAGAAACGCTCTTGGATAGATTTCTTGCTCTGTTTTAAGGGTGTTGCGCTGTTTTGATGCGTTGCTTTTAGTAAGTTAAGGCGGATGGCGAATGCGCTCAAATGAATAGCGAGTATGCCAAAGCGGACTATGAATCCGCCAAAATAGATATCGTGGCTTTATCTTGCCTTAGAGAACGGTATGATTAACGAAAAACCAAAGAAGGTGGCTTATGGGTAGGCCACCGATACTGATACAGAAACCCTCGATTTGCAAGGAACACGCATATGTCTCTTCCCGCATCTAATCTAAACAAGCAGGCAGACAACCGCACCACTATGGAGTTGGGAGCTTGCTTGCCCATGACTGCAGAAGTTAAAGATGACCACCTGTTTATTGGTGGCGTTGATATGGTTGAGCTCGCTCACGAATATGGCACGGCACTCTATGTCTATGACGAGGCCGATCTGGTCAATCGTATGGACACCTACCGAGATGCGTTTAGGACGCGCTATCCAAACTCCGACATTGCGTATGCAAGTAAGGCATTTCCCAATAAAGCCGTTTGTCGTTTGGCAAATAAACATGGCATGTGTCTCGACGTGTCGGGTGGCGGAGAATTGGCCGTAGCTCGTGCAGTTGATTTTCCGATGGATCGGGTAATCGTACACGGCAACAATAAAACTCCGCAGGAACTGCGTGAAGCAATTGAAGCGGGAGTGGGTCGTATTGTGGTGGATTCGCGCATTGAACTTTCCCGCGTGTCTGCAATTGCGCAAGAAATGGGCGTTACGCAGGATATTTTTATGCGCATCACCCCTGGTGTTGAGGCGGACACCCATGAATATATTCGCACTGGTTGCGAAGATTCTAAATTTGGCTTTACGATGCGTGAGGATTTTGCATTTACCTGTGTTCGCGACGCTCTTGATGCACCCAATGTTCGCCTTGCAGGGTTTCATATGCATATTGGCTCCCAGATTTTTGCTTTGCATTCTTTTGGTGAGGCGATCGATGTTATTGTCGAATTCGCTCATCGCGTCAAGGAAACTTACGGTTACGAGATTGATGAGATCGATGTCGGTGGTGGTTTGGGTATTGCTTATACGGCAGAAGATAAGCCTTCTTCCATTGAAGATTTCGCAGAAATCACCACTTCGGAAATGATCAAAGCCTGCAAAAAGTATGGTCTGAAAGAACCTCGATTGATTTGCGAACCGGGTCGTTCTTTAGTGGCAACACCCGGAGTGACGCTCTATACGGTGGGCATCTTGAAAACACTACCAGGTATTCGTAAATATGTTGCTATCGATGGTGGCATGTCTGACAACATTCGTACGGCGCTTTACCATGCGGAATACGAGCCCGTTATTGCTAATAAAGCAGGTCAACCACGTACCGAAATAGTCACGCTTTGTGGTAAGCATTGCGAAAGCGGCGACGCGGTAGCACTGGATGCTTCAATCCAGCATCCAGACCTAGGCGATATTGTTTGTGTATTTGGCACCGGAGCCTACTGCCACTCCATGTCAAGCAACTACAATGGCCAGCCTCGTCCTGGTATTGTGTTCGTAAAAGACGGAGTTGCTCGTCTTGTTACGCGTCGTGAAACTTATGACGATCTGATGGCGTGCGATATCGATTAGTACTTAAAGTGAGGGCCTCGAAAGAGGATTTAAAAAGAGGCTTCCAAGACAAGATAAATACCTGATACCGTGAACTTTGTTGCGCTCTCTGATGCCTTGAAGGATAGAGAGCGTAACTTGTATACAATGCAAATACTTGTATAAAGGACCAGGAACTCTTTATACGTTACCCTGCTTAGCGTTGGATGCGTAGCGGTTCTGTGTCACAGAGAAAGGATATATACATGGCTGTCAAGATTGGCTTGGTCGGAACGGGCACAGTTGGCGGCGGTTGTCTTGATATTTTAAGCAACCACAAACAAGATTTTCTTCGCCATTTTGGTATCGATCTTGAATTGGCTCGCGTATGTTCACGCGATCCTCAGCCAGCAATTTCACGTGGTTTGCAGGACCTTTTTACCGATGACTATCACGACATCATTAATGACCCTGAGATCGATATTGTGATCGAGCTTATTGGCGGTACAGGAGTAGCAAAGGACGTTATTAAGGAAGCGCTCTCTGCTGGCAAGCAAGTCGTCACCGCTAACAAGGCCATCATGGCTTCTGCGGGCGAAGAAATTATGAATCTCGCCGAAGAAAAAGGTGTCGAGATTGCGTTTGAAGCAAGCGTAGGCGGCGGCATTCCTATCATCGACCCGCTAAAGCACTCGCTTATTGCTAACAGGATCGATTCTATTATGGGTATCGTAAACGGTACGACCAATTACATGCTTTCGCGCATGGATGAAGACGGTCTTGATTACGATACCGCACTAAAGGAAGCGCAGGAGCGCGGATTTGCTGAGGCGGATCCAACGGCAGATGTCGACGGCTTAGACGCAGCAGCAAAAATTGCCATCTTGGCATCTATCGCGTTCAATTCCCGCGTAACAATGGACCAGGTTTACACCGAGGGCATTCGTCGTATTTCTCCTGTTGATTTGGCAATGGCTCACGATTCTGGCTATGTGGTTAAGCTGGTCGCTCATGCGCGCCGCACTGAAAAAGGTATCGATGTGCGTGTTCATCCAACCATGATTCCTGAATCTCATCAGCTTGCAACGGTTAATGGGGTATTTAATGCAATTTTTGTTGAAGGGGATGCTGTAGGACAGACGATGTTCTTCGGTGAAGGCGCAGGTGCAGGTCCCGCAGCAAGTGCAGTAATGGGTGACGTATTAGAGGTTGCTCGCCACGTACAGATGGGTATAAAGCCTATTGTGGGATGCACATGTACTGACAAGCTACCGCTCATTTCTATGGATGAGCTGCATACGAAATATTACATTCGTTTTGTAGTGGCAGATCGTCCTGGTGTTTTGGCTGCAGCGGCAGATATCTTTTCTCGTAATGATGTTTCGGTTCGCACGGTTACTCAGCGAGGAAATGCTGCACGTGAAGATGTAGATTTGGTTTTCGTAACCCATACTGCTGAAGAGCGCAGTGTTCGTAAAGCAATCGAAGAAATACTAGCCCTTGAAGGAGTAGTAACAGGCGGAGCACCTTCTGTTATTAGAGTTCAAGACTAGTAGCGTTTCTGCTGAAATAGGGGCAGCTATCTGCAATACAAACGGTGTTCTTCTCTGCAATTGAACATCAAGCAACTGATTAGCCATAATTATTTCCTATTTGTATAAGACGAAGCTCTGCCGAAAAAGAAATTTCGTTATGGAGCTTCGTCTTACTGATTCATGAATCCTGAGTACTACTGCACGCCTACCTGCTTGATGTCGTAAGGCGTTGCCTGGTAGACATAATAGTTAAGCCAGTTGGTGTAGAGCAATTGAGCCGCTGCTCTCCAATTTGAGACAGGCTGTTTCGTTGGGTCGTCATTGGGGAAATAATGTTTTGGCAGCGCAGGGTTAAGCCCCTTTTTTACATCGCGATTATATTCATTTGCAAGGGTGTTAGTGTCGTATTCGGGGTGCCCGAACACGAAGAAATGACGAGAATTGGTGCTTTTTGCAATAAAAACTCCTGCTTCATCGGATACCGCGATGAGTTCTAAGTCTTGTTTTGCCGCAATGTCTTCTGCCTTCACGCCGGTGTAACGAGAGTGGGGTGCGTATACTACATCATCAAAACCTCTCACCAAAGGGGAGCTGGGCTTTAGGATATGGTGTTCGAATACGCCGGTCATTTTTTCGGGAAGCAGGTGCTTTTCTACGCCGTAGTGATAATAGATGCCTGCTTGTGCTCCCCAGCACAAATAGAGCGTAGAGAAAACGTTAGTTTTTGCCCATTCGAAGATATCGCACAATTCTGGCCAGTAATCTACCTCTTCAAATTTCATCTTTTCAACGGGAGCACCTGTGATAATCATTCCGTCATAGTGTTTTTCCTGGATATCATCAAGGCCAACATAAAATGACTTCAAATGTTCGACAGGAACGTGGGATGAGTGATGGGTAACGGTTTGTAAGAGGTCTATTTCAACTTGTAAGGGAGTATTTGACAGCTTGCGTAGTATTTGAGTTTCCGTTTCAATTTTTAATGGCATCAAATTCAAAATGAGAACTTTCAAAGGACGGATATCCTGATGAATAGCACGATGCTCGGTCATTACGAAGATATTTTCGCTTTCAAGCACTCCGGTTGCAGGAAGGGTATCGGGAATTCTGATTGGCATACAATGCTCCTTGGCGATTGACATTATTAACTATGCTACTAAGTAGACTGAACTTGACGATTCACTCGCATTCTAGAGGAAGTTCACGACTCGTTCATAAAATGCTTACAGGTTACGCTTTCCGATTGTACGCGACACAAGTCTTTGTTTCCATGCTGACCTGCCATTCTATAGCTGGTTATAGAAAAATACTTTTGCCCCGAAACGAAGAGGTAACCAAAAATGGCGTTTGCGCGCTCTATAATCTCAAAGCACACTAAAACACCGATAAGCGCACGAAAAACAAGCAAAATCGCCGATAGATTTAAGGAGAATGCATGACACAGTCAGTTAGTACCATTTGTGTTCAGGGTGGTTATCATCCAGGAGATGGCGAGCCGCGTCAGGTTCCCATTTATCAAAGCACTACGTGGAAATATGACACAAGCGAACACATGGGCAAACTGTTCGATTTGGAAGAAGCAGGGTATTTCTACACACGTCTGCAGAATCCAACGAACGACTTTGTAGCAAATAAAATTTGCGAATTAGAAGGTGGTACGGCAGCGATGCTTACCTCTTCTGGTCAGGCAGCAAATTTCTTTTCAGTATTTAATATTGCGGGCAATGGCGATCACATCGTCTGCTCTTCGGCAATTTACGGAGGTACGTATAACCTGTTTGCTCATACTATGGCTCGTATGGGTCTTGAGTGTACTTTTGTAACCCCAGATTGTTCCGACGAAGAATTAGAAGCTGCTTTTCAGCCCAACACAAAAGCGGTATTTGGAGAAACTATCGCTAATCCTGCTCTTTCGGTTTTGGACATCGAGCGCTTTGCTAAGGCGGCGCATGATCATGGCGTACCACTGATTGTTGATAACACTTTCCCCACGCCCGTTAACTGTCGTCCCATTGAGTGGGGCGCAGATATTGTGACGCACTCTACTACTAAGTATATGGACGGACACGGATGTGGCGTTGGTGGTTGCATCGTTGACTCAGGTAAATTCGATTGGAACAAATATGCCGATAAGTTCCCTGGCTTAACGACGCCCGATGAAAGCTATCATGGCGTGGTATATACGGAGCGTTTCGGCTTGGAGGGTGCGTTTATTACTAAGGCAACCGCTCAACTGATGCGTGACTTTGGTTCTATTCAGTCGCCTCAGAATGCATTTTTGCTAAACATGGGACTTGAAAGTCTGCATGTGCGTATGGCGCAGCATGTAAAAAGGCGCAGCATGTAAAAAATGGACAAGCTGTTGCTGAATATTTACAGGCGCATCCGAAAGTTGCATGGGTTCGCTATAGCGGATTACCTGGCGATGAGTACTATGAGTTGGCTCAGAAATATCTTCCCAATGGTGGCTGTGGCGTGGTGAGCTTTGGCGTTGCTGGTGGTCGTACTGGTGCAGAAACCTTTATGAAGAACCTGAAGCTTGCTCAGATTGCGACTCATGTTGCCGATGCGCGTACGTGTGTATTGCATCCTGCCAATGCGACTCATCGTCAGATGAATGACGAGGAGCTAGAAGCGGCAGGTATCAGCCCTGACTTGATTCGTCTTTCTTGTGGCATTGAGGCGACCGAGGACTTGATTGCCGATATAGAACAGGCTTTGGCTGCTGTGTAGTTTTATGAGGGACCCTGTATTTGTAGGTTCTGTATCTGTAGCGCCCTGCTGCTAGTCAAGTTTATTATCAAATTTGTAAGCGCCTAAGGAGGAAATTCCTTAGGCGCTTTTCTTTTGCGGATCTTTGCAATCCGTCAGGCAGTAATGTAATCGGTT
>FR896061.1:34810-35975 GCA_000435475.1 Cryptobacterium sp. CAG:338
GAAGTTATTTGTTATTTCACCGTTAGAACTGGAATATCAACAGCGCGTAAAACACCATAGCTTACGCTGCCAAGTACCCCTCGAATTCCTCCTAAACCACGACGTCCCATCACGATTAAATCGCAGTCGTGGTTGCTTGCATATTCGGTGATTCCGCTAACCGCAGAAGGGTAGGTAACAACTTCGGTATGAACGCGCTCGGCAGGCATGCCATCAAGGAGTGGATCAACCACTTCGTCAATTTCTTTTTTGATGTTCTCGAGTGCCGTATCGACCATTGCGGTATAACCTTCCTGGTCAATAAATGCTGAAGATCCTCCTGTGATAGGGTCGGTTCCTGCGGTAAGCGACGAAGCAAGCGCCATAGGCACAATATTTACTACAAAGATTTCTGCCGTTTCTGACTGAAGAGCCAATTCACGTGCGGTAGTAAACGCCCCCTCGGCGTGATCGGATCCATCAAAAGGAACAAGAATGCGCTGGTATTTCATAAGAACCCCTCTCCTTAAGTTTGATGATTAGTGGTCTTAAGGACACTTCTATTATGGCACGTTTGAGATGGTGTGTTTGATAAATAATGAACGTAGCGGTAAACATTAAATAACCGCGTGATAAGTAGCGCATGGCATCGCGGGAAGTCTTGCGATAATGGAGAGGAATGCATTGCGGTATCGAAGGAGAAGTCGCAAGGCTAGAGAGAAATTAGATTACCTAACTTATAGAAATCGCTTATAAATAAAATTAGAATAACAGGTTCAATTTTGAAACCCCAGGTGAGACAATAAAGAACAGGAGCGATACCTAAGCTTCGGCTTTTTTGTCGCTTGCGCCGACGTGATACCCCTCTTGCGTCGGCGCTCCTGTTTTAAGGGGTCTTCTATTTTGGTTTCTACCAGGAATTTGCCGTATCCCGTCTTTTTCAGACATCTTTTAAAAAAAGTATTGACGTAGGATTCTTTTCAGTATAAGTTAGTCGTGGTTAACTTAGAGAGAGCAAACGTGCTACGGCGGAATCCTCTGCACCTCTTCGCCGGCGCATCTCTTGTTCGGGCTCTTTGGAGATGACGCCAATCGTCTTGTCCTTTTTCGTTGGAAGCACGGTTCTCTCGAGCGAATCCTCTTGTCCTAACAAGAGAGTGGACGATGGGGCGCTTGCGGCATGGCA
>FR896061.1:36004-36141 GCA_000435475.1 Cryptobacterium sp. CAG:338
GCTTTTCGCTCCTGCTTTTTTGGCAGATAAATTGAGAATTAATAAACACTAAACAATTGGACAAGTTATTTAACAGCGATGTGCTTGTTCTTATCTTTGCGCTTAGGTACATAAGAAGGTACCAAAAAAGAGACTGC
>FR896061.1:36171-36941 GCA_000435475.1 Cryptobacterium sp. CAG:338
ATAGCTCAGGCTATAGGCAGAAGCGAGCTTTTTTAAGTACGGCTATATGAGTACGAAGGGAAGAGGAAAGGCATGCGCGTAAAAGGTGTGATCTTCGATTGCGATGGCACTTTGTTGGACTCGATGGGAATTTGGCAAAGTCTAGAAATTAAAATTGCCCAAGAATCAGGCATCGCACTTACCGAAGAGGAACGTGTTGTCCTTAACGCAAACACCCCCGTTCAAACTGCGCGCTATTTTCACGAGAAATATGGAATAGGCGCAAATCCTCAAGAGATACTTTCGTTTATGGATGAAGTTCTTGAAGCTTTCTATCGTCATGAAGTAGAGCCTCGGCGTGGTGCGGTAGAGCTAGTTGAAGAACTAAAGCGCAGAAAAGTTCACATGACTATCGTTTCTTCGAGTCCGGGTTCATTGCTTCGTTTAGGATTGGAGCGGGCTGGAATTTATTCTTGCTTTGAAGAGGTAATCTCGAGCTGCGATATGGGTATTTCCAAGCGTGGACCTCTTGCTATCCTTCGGGCTCAAGCAAAGATGCATACCGAACCTGAAGAAACGTGGGGATTTGAAGATTCTCTCTATGCTGCAGAGGTTTTAGCAGATCAGCATTTCGGTGCTGTGGGCATCTATGATACTGATGAAGCGGGAACAATCGAACAGCTAGAACAAGTTTGTGATGTTGTCTTGCGAGAGCTTGATGAGCTTGATATTGATAAGTTTTTACGAGGCGAATATCGCAAGAATGAATCGGCCGTCGGGTAAAGAATTGA
>FR896062.1:0-125 GCA_000435475.1 Cryptobacterium sp. CAG:338
AAAGCCTCAGGGTCTCTTAGTTACCGCGTCTTCAGGGGTAGCCCCTGTTGTTTCGAGTTTTAAAGCAGCGCCTTACAACCCTTCTGATATGATTGCGCGCTTGCAGGAAAGTGGAGCTCATGTCG
>FR896062.1:160-1547 GCA_000435475.1 Cryptobacterium sp. CAG:338
GAGCGTCTTTGTTCCGAATTGGGCTCTCGCAAAGTCTTAAATATCGTCATGCTTGCAAAAGCGCTTTTGGTGGTTAATGATCCAACGTATCAAAACGCGCTTTGCGGAAAAATCACGCTAGAAGATATGCGTGAAATACTTCCCTTGTGCGTTAAAGAGCGTTTTGTGTCGCTTAATCTGCGCGCTCTTGATTTGGTAGAACAAAGTGCATAATACTTTACTAGACTAAAGAACATCCCAACTATCCGCTATTCATTGTGTTTTTGCACGAGGAGCTTGAGAAAGGCCCACGAGATGGAACTCACTACTGAGCAGTTTGATCTAATTAAAGAAGAGTTCAAAACTTTGAAAGATCGATCTCCCTTTTATGCGAAAAAATTCGAGGGCATTGATCTGTCTGATGTGCAAACTCAAGAAGACTTCGAAAAGCTTCCTTTTTCGGAAAAAGCTGACTTACGTGATGTGTATCCCCTTGGCTTAGCAGCAGTGCCTGAAGAGAAAATCGTTCGTGTGCATTCATCTTCTGGCACTACGGGCATTCCTGTGGTTATTCCTTATACCCAAAAAGATGTCACCGATTGGGCTATTCAGTTTGCTCGTTGTTATGAGGTGGCGGGTATTACCAATAAAGATCGAATCCACATTACGCCTGGATATGGTCTATGGACTGCGGGTATTGGATTCCAGCTCGGTGCAGAGCGTTTGGGTGCTATGGCAGTTCCTCTGGGACCAGGCAATACCGAAAAACAGTTGCGTATGATGGAAGATCTGCAATCAACGGTTCTTTGTGCTACGAGCTCTTACGCTTTACTTCTTGCAGAGGAAATTGCTCATCGCGGTATTCGCGACAAGCTTTCTTTGCGCAAAGGGGTAATTGGCTCTGAGCGGTGGGGTGAAAAAATGCGCCATCGCATCGAAAACGAGTTGGGCATAGAAATTTTTGACATTTACGGCTTAACCGAAGTGTATGGTCCTGGAATCGGTATCTCTTGTCACGAACACAACGGCATGCATATTTGGAGCGACTATGTGTATGCGGAAATTGTCGATCCAAAAACAGGAGAGCAGTTGCCTGATGGCGAGATTGGCGAGCTTGTTTTGACTACACTTAGAAAAGAAGGCGCACCGTTAATTCGTTATCGCACCCATGACTTAACACGTATTATCCCAGGAGATTGTGCTTGTGGCATGAAACATCCTCGAATAGATACATTGGTAGGGCGCACCGACGATATGTTCAAGGTTAAAGGCGTTAATATGTTCCCAGCCCAAGTAGAGGAAGTAATTGCAGCGACCTCGGGAACCTCCTCGGAATATCAGGTCATGATCGAGCACATTATGGGTCGCGATGTTCTGACCGTTTTGTTCGAAACTGAGTTAACGGGCG
>FR896062.1:1591-4712 GCA_000435475.1 Cryptobacterium sp. CAG:338
GAATCAGAATTAGAGCTTATTTTTAAAGCTAAAATCGGTTGTACTCCTGACGCAAAAGGAGTGCCCCTAGGGGAACTCCCTCGTTCAGAGAAGAAAACTCAGAGAATTTTTGACAGTCGTTACTAAGTTTTTTGACAGCCGCTACTAATGCAGCAAAATACCCTCTGTTTTACTGATTATTGTGGTTCCGGCAAACAACGCTCACTTGATTGAATGCGTTCATCCTAATGGGCGCTCCGTTTGCCGGCAACTTATGGGGTACTTCAGATCAAAACAGTGCGCCGCATCACTTTTGTATGGTAAAGTGCCCGTAATGATTTTTAAGAGCAAACATACTCATCTTTTCGAGCGCGCTGTTGCGACGAGTTTTCATCGTGCCACGCAGGGTATGTTCTGCATTTTGCAGCGCGGTGCTTCTTCTCGTAATACCCTCTCTTCATATTCTTACTATCGATATCTCTAGCACACGGTTTTCTGCCGGTGCTTTTTTATTGCGCCGGTTTTAGAAGGTCGTGTGCGCCTTTCATGATTTGTTGGTATTGAACTGGCTTTTGCCGAATTCCTTTTAGGAGATATTCGATATGGTCGCAAAGATATGCATTATTGTCATTTTTATCGGTGTAGTAGTAGGTGTTGGTATCTACGCTCGCCAACACACCAAAAGTGTGGATGGATTTGTTCTGGGTGGTCGTAGCGTCGGACCATGGCTTTCCGCGTTCGCGTTTGGCACTAGCTATTTTTCTGCCGTAATTTTTGTAGGGTATGCGGGGCAATTTGGTTGGAAATATGGCCTGGCGGCATTTTGGATTGGGGTTGGCAACGCACTTCTCGGATCGCTCTTAGCTTGGTGGGTGCTTGGTCCACGAACGCGCGAAATAACCCAGCGACTCAAAGCGACCACTATGCCTGAATTCTTTGGGAAGCGTTATCACTCAGAAGCTCTTCGCATTGCCTCTGCAGCTATTATTTTCGTTTTTCTTATTCCTTACACGGCAAGTGTCTACAACGGATTGTCTCGTCTTTTTGGTATGGCATTTGGCCTTCCCTATGAAGTGTGCATCGTAGGAATGGCTGTGGTGACTTGCATATATGTAGTACTTGGCGGCTACATGGCGACGGTTCTCAACGATTTTATTCAGGGAATCATCATGTTGATAGGAATTGTGGCGGTGATTGTTGCCGTACTTGCTGGACAGGGTGGGTTTTCCGAGGCTATTATTTCGCTCTCGCAAATTCCTGCAGAATCAAGCGCTTTGGAAGGTGCGTTCATTTCGATGTTCGGCCCTGATTTGTTTAATCTTTTGGGAGTAATCATTTTGACATCGCTCGGAACATGGGGCTTACCTCAAATGGTTTCGAAGTTCTATGCCATTAAGTCGGGACCTGCAATTAAACAAGGTGCCATCATTTCTACAATTTTTGCTTTTGTCGTTGCTGGGGGAAGTTATTTCTTGGGAGGATTTAGCCGATTGTTTGGAGATCAAATCACCTATGCTGCTGATGGAACTCCTATTTACGATTCGATAATTCCTACAATGCTAAGCGGCTTGCCTGACATTTTGCTTGGTATTGTGGTGGTATTGGTGCTGTCTGCCTCGATGTCGACGCTTTCTTCTTTAGTGTTAACCTCGTCCTCGTCTCTGACGCTTGATTTACTTAAAGGCAAAGTGATCAAACAGATGGGCGAAAACTCTCAGGTACTTTGGATGCGTGCGCTCATTGTGGTGTTCGTGCTTATTTCAGCAGTTTTGGCATTGATTCAATACACCTCGACTATCACCTTTATTGCGCAGCTCATGAGTATTTCCTGGGGTGCATTGGCGGGCGCATTTTTAGGACCACTTCTGTGGGGCTTGTACAGTGGGCGTATTTCTAAGGCGGCAGTATGGGCAAGCTTCATTGTAGGTATTGGCCTTACAGTATCGAATATGATTTTCGGATTTATTTCTTCACCTATTAATTGTGGTGCACTTGCAATGTTGCTTTCCTTAGTGGTGGTACCGCTCGTAAGTTTGGTAACCCCTGCCGTACCTTTCAAGGTGAAGCCTCTCACACGCGAAGGAGCAATAGATCGTGAAATTGAGCATGATTTACGTGCGGAAGCAGAGGCTGCGCGCAACTAACCTTTGTGTAGTTAATCTTCGCGTGACTAACCTTCGCACAGAGTGCTAAGCAGCGCTATTTGACGGGAATAGGAACGCTGTTGGCAAAATACGGTTAGAATAGGCTAAACAGATCATAAGAGCTTTTGTAATAGCGCAAGTGAATTAGGATTTTGAGTGAATCATTGCAGCAAAATACCATCTAAAGTAAACGCCTTTAAAACTTGTTGTTATCCGTTGGTGTTTATCGTGCTTTTGTTTGTTTCGTTGTTGGCATTTTCTGGATGTGCCGCAAATCCAGGAGGTCAAAACGAAAGCGCGGGTGGCGAATCTAGCGAATCATTTGAGCTAAACGACAAAGGGGTCGATAGCACCGATGGTTCCTCGGATGACCAAACCAGCTCTGCACCAGATCCCGAAGAACTTCGTGCTCAGCTTTCTATTACTGAAGACTATAGGGATAGCTTTGTTCACGGCGAAAAAGGCTCTGAGTATCAAAAGTATATTGTTCTGCACGACACCGAGGGAGAAGGCAGCGCCTCAAGCGTGGTTGAATATTGGGATGGAAATGGCGCCGGTGTAGCGGCACACTTCGTGATCAATAAAGATGGGAGCATTGTGCAGTGCGTCCCTCTTGATTCCATTACGCACCATGCGGGATTTGGAGATACCGGTCACAACGAAGCCTATGGGGTGGAAGACGAATCCCGTGACGACAAAGAAGGAACGACTTCTATCGGTTCAAGCTTTGCCGACTATGGGATGAATTCGTATTCGATCGGTATTGAAATGGTGCATGTAGGAGGATCGGGTGATTATCCTGAAGCTCAGCTTGAAGCACTCGATGGTCTTATCGCCTACATTGATGCTTATTATGGATTCGAAAGCGAAATAATCGATCATAAGGCTTGGCGTACGGGCAATTCGGACACTTCTCCCGAATTTGCAGAATATCTTGCAAATTATCAAGACCACCGCACTCATGATTGATTGTTCCTCTATGGGCAAAAGGTGCCTTC
>FR896062.1:4749-7936 GCA_000435475.1 Cryptobacterium sp. CAG:338
GCCTTTGGAACAGAAACGCCTTCAATTAGCAAAGTAACTTTGAGCGAAGAAGGCCTTCGGTAGGCGAAATGCTTTCGATCAAGAGGCAACTGATAGACTTCTATAAAAACAACGTGGGCCAGAAGCGGATAATCCTTTCTGGCCCATAGTTTGCTTTACTGGAAAGTTGTTCCAAACCGGAAATTTTGAATTCGCTTGATTACCAGGGTGAATTACCTTCGCGGACAATCATGTTGAGGCGAATGTTTAAGCCGAGTTCTTGTTGAACAAGGTTAAACGCAGCATCGATAGCCTTGTCCATGTCGTAATATTTGTATCCACCCAAGCGACCAGCAAAAACTACATTTCCTTCTTGTTTTGCCAGCTCAACATACTTTTCGTAAAGAGCAGTGTTGCATTCGTCGTTGATGGGGTAGTAAGGTTCGTCTCCTGGCTTCCAGTCTGCGGGATATTCGCGTGTGATGATGGAAACAGGAATGGTATTACCGTAAGCATCTTTGCCAAATTCAAAATGCTTATGCTCGATAATGCGAGTCCAAGGCACTTCGTGAGAGGTGTAGTTGACTACAGCGTTTCCTTGCCAATTTTCGCATTCGACCAATTCAGACTCGAATCGAAGTGAGCGATACTCAAGGTTACCCAGTTTGAAGTCAAAGTACTCATCGATAGGGCCGCAATAAATAATGCGATCGGCGATGTCCTTATGCTCAGCAATGAAGTCACGATATTCGGTATTAAGAAGAATTTCAGTGCCATGGAACATGCGATGGACCATAGCAGTATAGCCACCAATCGGAATGCCCTGCCAACGGTCGTTGAAATAGTTGTTGTCGTAAATAAAGCGAACAGGTAAACGTTTAATAATGGAAGCAGGCAGATCTTTGCAGTCGCGTCCCCATTGCTTTTCAGTGTATTCCTTGACAAGCTTTTCGAAGATGTCGCGACCAACTAAAGAAAGGGCCTGCTCTTCAAGATTTTTAGGTTCAGTAATACCTTCTGCGGCAATCTGTTCTTTAATTTTTGCACGTGCTTCTTCTGGCGTGCAAACGCCCCACATCTTAGAGAAGGTATTCATGTTGAAGGGCATGTTGTAAAGTTCGTCGTGATAGCGAGCCACTGGGGCATTGATGTAGTTATTGAATTCAGCAAATTGGTTTACGTAATCCCATACAGGCTTAATCGAGGTATGGAAAATGTGGGCTCCGTATTTGTGGACGTTGATGTCGTGCTCGGAAGAAGTATAAATATTTCCTGCAATATGGTTGCGGCGGTCAATAACAAGGCAGCTTTTGCCTCGATGGGTAGCTTCGTGAGCGAATACGGCAGCAGTAATGCCTGCGCCAACGATGAGGTAATCATAATGGTCTTGTTGCATGCCTCTACCTTTCTATGCATGATGTGCTCGCGGGGAAATAGCGTAATTAGTTAATGGGTAATTGCACAATCGGTATTATAGAAAAAAAGGAGCGAGGCTTGTAGCCCCGCTCACAAATGCGCGTTATTGTTTAGTGTTGCATTGAATTTAATCTTTTAGTCTTGCTTTACTACCAAGACATCACAACGCAGGTTACGAATTAAGTAGGTAGAAACGCTGCCTACAAATACATAGGTGATGTTGGAAAGACCACGCTCGCCGCAGACCACAATATCGGGATTGAAAGGCTTGATCATAAGGTTATGGATGGTTTCCTGAATGCGACCAACCTTAACAACCACTTCAATAGAAGGAATGTCGGGGTTATTGCGGGCATCTTTCAAGATGTCTCCCAAAGAATCTTCCAAGCGATTCTGAATAGTTTGGGCGAGTTCTTGATAGTCGGTTCCGGTCAAAGAATCTGGTACCGAATCAATAACATGGCCAAGCATCAATTCAGCATGATTGAGCGCAGCGATCTGGATAGCGCGTTGCGCAACTTCTTCTTGGGTGCTTCCCCCGTCAAGTGCAGCAAATACTCGTTTGTATTGCTTCATGGTAATCGCCCCTCTTTCCCCTGAGATATCCAGGAAGTACGTTTCAGTGCTCTCAACAGCCCTGTTTATTAGCTGCCTTTATTCTAGCATCGTTTTATTAGTCGAGGGGACAAAGTAGGGGTGCTGTTAAGTATTTGTTCTTGTTATCCCTTTGAAGTTGCGGGTGTGGCATTGCTTCTTGTAAATTGTGTTGGATGAAATGTTAAAAGACGTTACACTAAACAAGATTATGGAGACACTGCAGTAGTAGGCATCTTGGAGGGAGCCCTTTCATGGCAGAAAAAGTTGCTGTTCTGATACCTTGCTACAACGAAGCAATTACTATCGGAAAAGTAATTGACGATTTTAAACGGGTGCTTCCCGATGCGGATATTTACGTATACGACAACAATTCCAAGGACGACACGTCGAAAATCGCCCGCGAGCATGGGGCAATAGTTCGTTTTGAGGGACGTCAGGGCAAAGGCAATGTGGTGCGTAGTATGTTTCGCGATATCGAAGCCGACTACTACATTATGGTAGATGGTGATGATACGTATCCTGCAGAAGCAGCGCCTGAACTGCTAGCGCCTCTTATGAATGACGAAGCGGATATGACCGTAGGTGATCGTCTTTCGAACGGCTCTTATGGCGAAGAGAACGATCGTGCTTTTCATGGCTTTGGAAATAATTTAGTTCGTTGGTTAATTAAGACTATCTATGGATATGCCTTCGAGGACGTAATGACAGGTTATCGCGCGTTTAATCGCGTATTCGTAAAGACTATGCCAGTATTGTCCGAGGGTTTTCAGATCGAAACTGAAATTTCTATCCATGCCGTAGATAAACGTTGGCGTATTGTTGACGTACCTATCGACTATCGAGATCGTCCCGAAGGAAGCTACTCAAAACTTTCCACCTTCGGTGATGGGGCGAAGGTCTTGAAAGCAATTACCGCGTTGTTCAAGGATTATCGTCCTTTGGCGTTTTTTGGATGGCTTGCTTTACTGCTTATTATCCTTGCAGCAATTGCAGCGGTGCCTGTTCTTCTTGAATATGCTCAAACAGGGTTAGTTCCTCGAATTCCTACAATGCTGGCATCGATTGCGTTGGCGGGATGTGCGGCCTTGTCGTTTGCTACGGGGCTCGTTCTTGATACGGTCGCGAACAGTAATCGTCGTCAGTGGGAATTGGATGTGTATAAAGTAAACGGAAGTTTTTATAAGAAAGACTAAGG
>FR896062.1:8014-10144 GCA_000435475.1 Cryptobacterium sp. CAG:338
AATCTCGCAGTTTTGAACTGCGAGATTTTTTAGTGGCTAAGTGGAAAAAGGGTTAGCGCCCAAAAAAGTGTGACTTATAGGCAAAAGCGTTGCTTATAAGTCACAAAGTGTTGCTAATTCAGATACGCTAGCTTGCGACCGTTCACACCATTGCGCTTGCTTACACCATGAACTTATACACCGCTTGGGTGTAAGCTACGGGGTCATCGATAGGCAGCCCTTCGGTAATTAAAGCCTGATCGTAAAGAACACGCGCATATGACTTTACTTTTTCGTCATCCTTTTCTTCGAAAGCTTTCTGCAGTGCTTTAAAGACAGGATGTTCTGCATTCAACTCAAGTACTCGGTCGCTCTTAACTTGATCCCCTTCAGGGCCAGCAGCCAAGATCTTTTCCATCTCAAGAGTGATAGGTCCTTCGGCGGTAACGCAGGAAGGGGTATCGGAGAGACGAGAAGAAACTGCTACGCGTTTTACTTTGCCATCAAGAGCGTCCTTCATGGCATTGAATAATTCTTCGTTTTCTTTAGTAATAGCCTCAGCAGCACTTTTTTCATCTTCAGTTTCCAGGCCTAAGTCTCCGCCTGCGACATTTTTGAACTGCTTTTCTTGATACTCATTCATAGACATGAGACAGAACTCGTCCACATCCTGTGGGCAAAGCAGAACATCAAAGTCCTTACCAAGAATGGTGTTTACAATCGGGCGATGAGCAAGGCGATCAACTGATTCTCCTGCAGCATAGAAGATGGCACTTTGTTCTTCAGGCATAGCTTCCACATACTCTTTGAGAGTGATCATCTTCTTTTGCTTAGCGGAATAATACAAAAGCAGATCTGCCAAGGTGTCTTTCTTCATGCCGTAGCTTGAATAGATTCCATAGCTGATGTTTCGACCGAAATTTTCAAAGAACTTCTCGTATGTTTCGCGATCATTGTCGCGCATCTTTCCCAGTTCGCTGGTAATTTTCTTCTCCAGCTTGTTGGCAATAGCGCGAAGCTGGCTGTTATGTTGAAGCGTTTCGCGGGAAATATTGAGGGTTAAATCTTGACTATCTACAACACCGCGGACAAAGCTGTAATAGTCAGGCAGAAGTTCGGCGCATTTTTCTTGAATGAGAACATTCGAACTATAGAGCGCAAGACCCTTTTCGTAATCCTTGCTGTAGAAATCATAGGGAGTACGGCTTGGAATGAAGAGCAGCGCATCGTAGGTGAGCGCTCCTTCAGCGTGGACCGATATGGAAGTGATCGGATCAAAGAAATCATGGAAATCGGTCTTATAGAAGTTATGGTATTCCTCTTCGCTTACTTCGGATTTACGACGTTTCCAAATAGGAATCATCGAATTGATCGTTTGAATTTCACGTACCGTTTCGAATTCAGGCTTGTAATCATCGCCTGCGTCTTCGGGCTTAGGTAGGGGCTTGCGGGTTTCTACCTCCATGCGAATGGGGTAGCGTACATAGTTGCTGTACTGTTTGATGAGCGCTTGCAGCTCATATTGATCGAGGAAGGTGTCGAAATCTTCCTCTTCAGTATTATCTTTAAGGAACAAGACGATGGTAGTGCCGTGGGTGCCATGAAGGCCAGCTGCCTGCTCGTCAGTTGCCGCTTCGATCGTGTAACCTTCAATGCCGTCGCTTTCCCAGACCCAGGTTTCATCGCTGTTGTAGGCACGAGAGATAACCATAACGCGCTTGGCAACCATAAAAGAAGAATAGAAGCCAACACCAAATTGGCCAATAATATCAAGGTCTTCTCCCTGTGCTTCTGCATTGTCGGTCTTGAACTCGAGACTGCCAGAATGAGCAATGGTGCCCAAATTGGTTTCGAGCTCTTCTTTGGTCATACCAATACCGGTATCGGAAATAGTGATGGTACGAGATTCTTTGTCGAAATCGACATCAATCTCAAGATCGTTTTTGCTAATTCCGATAGTTTGATCGGTGAGGCTTTTGAAGTAGAGCTTATCAACCGCATCTGATGCATTGGAAATTAATTCTCGAAGAAATATTTCTTTGTTGGTATAGATGGAGTTGATCATTAGATCGAGGAGCTTTTTGCTCTCGGTTTTAAATTTACGCATGAAGCAATTCCTTCTTTCCGAATACTACAAGTGAGCATGCATGG
>FR896062.1:10177-12064 GCA_000435475.1 Cryptobacterium sp. CAG:338
ATTCGTCAGTCGTGTTTTTAGCTACAAAATTAGCACTCTCGATATGAGAGTGCTAAAACAGATTGTAATATCCAGATTTGCCTTGTCAAGATATGCCGTTTCGTCCTACGCAAGAGATTCATTAAGCGACCTATTTTCGTATCCAGCTTAAGTAGAAAACTTCAGGCAAGGATAGGATAAGTTTGTAAGCTTCGTCTATTTGTAGGCAGACCGTCCGCATAATTCGTTCGTATAGACTGCTCGTATAGATCGCGCTTTATTGCCTCCTGATGCGATCGGTTTTTTACAGCGAGCGAGCTTTTGCGACAGCAGTCCTAAGAGCTGCGATAACGGTGCCGCGGAAACCACGCTCATCAAGAACCTGAACTCCTTCAATCGTGGAGCCGGAAGGGGAGGTAACCTGGTCTTTGAGCTCTCCAGGATGTTTTCCACTTTCGAGAACCATTTTTGCAGCACCCAGAACAGCCTGAGCGGAGATCTCGTAAGCCTGTGCGCGAGGTAATCCTTCAGCAACGCCAGAATCTGCCATGGCCTCAATGAACATATAAACATAAGCAGGGGAAGAACCTCCTACTGTTGCTGATACGTCGAGGAGAGACTCTTTAAGTTCGAGTGCGCTACCGAAGCTTTCAAGAAGGCGTACCACGTAGGCAACCTCATCTTCAGACACAAGCTCGTTTGCATGATATGCGGTTAATCCTTCGCCGACTAAAGCGGGGGTGTTAGGGGCGGTGCGGATAATTTTGGTAGGCTTCCCAAATTGCTCGGTGAGCCAGGCAATTGTTTTGCCGGGAGCGATGGTTACGATAATTTGATCCTCGCGTACTGCATCCTTAATTTCGGCGATGACATCAGCATATTGGTAGGGCTTTACGCTCAAAAAGATGATGTCACTCTTTTCTACCACGGTTAAATTGTTCGTAGAGGTAGAAATACCCAGTTCTTCAGCAGAAGCTTTTGCATGCACTTCTGATGCGTTAGATCCGCAAATATCTGAAGTTGGTACTAGATCACTTGAAACAATGCCTTTGATAATTGCTTTTGCCATGTTGCCGCATCCAATGAACCCAAGTTTCATAAAGCACCCTCCCTTGTGCGACGTTATATATGCAACTGCAGAACTCATCATAACAAACGCGAAAATAGCTTAAAACTCTCTTTTACAAGACAAATTAAACATTTTGTGGTCTATAGTGAGTGCTTGTTGCCGACTTGATACCTAGAGGACAAAAGGCCTCTTTATAATGGGAAAAAATGTCCTTTTCTCAACGATGTTAGTGTGGCGGATAAAGTAAACAACTTCTGTCAGATGGACGGTTGCTGCAACTGTTAATTGGAGAAATAGCGGTATAACTTTTGTTCTGGAAGATTCTTCGTTTCTATGAACTAAGAAAGACAAGATTTATAAGCATTTTTCGCGTTCTGGAAAGGGCTGGGTAACTTAGCGTAAGAAAGAAGGATGTATGGTATCTCCTTATAGTGGGAAAAACTGGCAGCTTATTGTTGCGGGTATTCTCTTCGTGTTGTTTTCGGCAGTTTGTTTATTTTTCCCTGGGCTTACGCTGGGTTCGATCACCTTTATGATAGGCGCTGCGTTTGTTTTGTCCGGTGCGGTGCATATCGCATCGTACATCCGCGATCGTGATGTACTCGATCTGTCAGGTCTTGTTCTTGCCTATGCTATTTTGGACGTTTTAATCGGTTTGATGTTTGTCGTCCATCCGATGGTGTTTGCTGCGGTAATTCCCTGGGTAGCGGGTATGTTCACTATCGTGTTTGCTATTTACGAGCTCATAGGCTCTTTTGTCTCGCGAAAAGCTGGATTTTCTCTGTGGGGTTGGCTTTTAATTTCTGGTGTGCTGACGCTTGTCATGGGTATGGGATTTT
>FR896062.1:12107-13369 GCA_000435475.1 Cryptobacterium sp. CAG:338
ATACTGATCGGACTGTTCGCGCTTGTGCGCGGTGTCTCTCTCATTGTTCTGGGAGTGAACGCTCCTAAGTTTGTATAAACGCAGAGAAGTATTTCCATACCATTTACCGCGGTCGGGCAAGGTTTTCCAAATATAGGGCAAAAGTTCCTAAACACTCTTTTATAATCGCCTGTAGTTAATTCCTGTGTTTTGGGTAGACACAGGCGGAAAAGGAGAGTAGTAACCCATGGAAGGCTTTGAATTAATTTCCACTGGTGTGTGGTCAATCGTGCCACCACTTTTAGCGCTTGGCCTGGCGCTCATCACTAAAGAAGTGTATTCGTCTTTGTTGGCTGGTGTTTTTTCCGGCTTGCTCGTATACGAATTCACTCTTGAAGGGGTTGGCGTAGAACAGCTGATCACAGCGTTTACCATGATTCCTGCCATTATGGCAGAACAGATTGCTTCAAACGGCGCGCTCATCTTGTTCTTAGCTTTACTAGGAGCGTTAGTAGTGGTGGTTGCCGTAGCGGGCGGTTCTCGTGCGTATGCTGAATGGGCGGCAAAGCACATCAAGAACGCGCGTATGGCATCGATCATGACCGCAATTTTAGGCATCGTAGTTTTTGTCGATGACTACTTCAATTGTTTGACCGTTGGTGCAGTAATGGGTCCGGTTACTGACAAGTTTCGTGTAAGTCACGAAAAGCTTGCCTATATCATCGACTCCACTGCGGCGCCCGTTTGCATCATTGCTCCTGTTTCTTCTTGGGCAGTAGCAGTAGGTGGCTATCTAGGAGAAGACGGCTTCAATACGTTTGTTGCTTCGATCCCCTATAACTTCTATGCGCTTATCACCATCGTGTTTGTTTTTGTGCTTTGTGCGGTAGGTAAAGACTTCTTCTCCATGGGCAAGGCTCAGCGCGATTGTGAAGCACATACCTTCAGTGCGATTGTTGAACCTGATTCTCCCTTGAAGAAGGTCGCAAGTGCTGGTGTTCCTGCAGAGCAGTCCGACGTAGAGACGGTTGTTACTGAGCAGTCAGACCTCGAAGGAGCCCCAAAGGCAGTAGAACAATACAAAGGCTTGCCCGTATCCGATAAAGGAAAAGTGTACGACTTAGTGCTGCCCATTGTGGTACTCATCATCTTTTCTATCATTGGTATGCTGTATGTAGGCGGTTTCTTCGAAGGCGTAGACTTCGCTACTGCAGTAGGCGTAGACCCGGTATCTGGTTTATGCATTGGCTCGGTCGTGGCATTGCTCTTTGCAGCGATCATGT
>FR896062.1:13397-15024 GCA_000435475.1 Cryptobacterium sp. CAG:338
CGACGCTTGTCGGTTATACCGAAGGTGTTTCCGAGGGTGTTCGTTCAATGGTTGGCGCCATTATGATTTTGGTGCTGGCTTGGAGTTTGGGCGGTTGCTGTCGTTATATGCTTGGCACGGGTGAATTTGTTTCGACCTTCTTAACTAACGTTGGTTTTGAACTTACTTTCTTACCTGCAGTAATCTTCGTTGTTTCAGGTTTTATTGGATTTGCTATGGGTACTTCCTGGGGTACGATCGCGCTTATTTTGCCTATCGTGCTTGGTATTTTCCCTCCATCTGATCCGCTGTTCCTGGTTACGATTGGCGCAACCCTTGCAGGTGCAGTATATGGCGACCATTCATCACCTATTTCGGACACGACCATCTTGTCTTCAGCTGGTGCAAATTGTAACCATTTACGTCATGTTGAAACTCAGCTGCCGTACGCAACGCTGGTAGCTGGTATCTGCCTGATTGGCTATTTGGTCGCAGGCTTTACTGCATCACCTTGGCCTTCGCTTATTGGAGGTATCGCTATCGCGGTAATTATCATTCTAGTTATGCGTGTCGTACAAACTAAGAAAGAAGCAAAGAGCTAAGGGCGGAAAACCGAGAGCAATGCGTCATGGACAGAGCTCATGACAAAGGGTTTGAACAAATTAAGTCAAGAACAGAACTTGCGTTCTAGTTTGCTAAAAGCAAGGAGCCGACTTGGCAAACAAAGGGTAAGGCTGGGCTCTTAAGAAAAAGTTTTGTGACGCCATCTAGAAAAGTCAAAAGTAATTGCTTCTGTCGGAAACGGCAGA
Organism: Cryptobacterium sp. CAG:338; assembly: GCA_000435475.1. Lineage (GTDB taxonomy): Bacteria > Actinomycetota > Coriobacteriia > Coriobacteriales > Eggerthellaceae > Anaerotardibacter. The sequence continues at coordinate 14,186 of FR896062.1, forward strand.
AGCAATTTTTTTGCCGAATAATACTAGCTTGAGAAGTACGAGCGAGAGAAAGCTTGCTAGAGAGCAACGATGGCAAGAGGAATATCGTGCTCTTCTGTAGGAACATCTTCTACTTGCTGTTCGGCGAAAGCTACTCCCACAACTCGGCAGATAATACCTTGATTGTTTGTTGCTTCTTTTGAGATTTGCGTCAGATAACGATCATAGTTTCCTGCGCCATATCCAAGACGATTTCCCTGAGAATCAAAACCTACAACAGGAACTACTATCATGGTCAGATCCCGTGCTGATACGTAGGGATAAGGATCTAATTCGCAGTCTGAATGACAATAGCGTTTAAGAGGGTTGTTCAAAAAGGGCACCTGATGTGCACGAAAATGCTCTGCAGAAACGAGGCGCATCTCCATTGTCTGCTGAACGGCAGAGGAGTTTGTCTCATCTTGAGGAAGATTTTCAAGAGCTTTTTCACTTTCACGGCTTTGCACCACTCCCGTGGAGCTGGGATGTTCTGAACTATTCCAAGCATCACGTACCATGCAGGGAAACGCAATTTTGCATCCCTGCGCGTAGGCTGATTCGATAAAGTCTTGGAGATCGACTTCTTCAGGGAAAGCAGCATAGACTGCAATAGTGGCATCAGCAGCGTTTATCCCTGTAATGCCAAGGGTGAGCACAAGAGATTCCTCTAGACGTTTACAGAGCTCTGCACTTTTATGGGCGCGGTAAGGTGCAGGCATTTCACTTCGAGCTTGTTTTGCCTCAGCGCGAAGCTTGTTTCGAAGTGCTTTGCGCTCATCTGATGCGTTATAACCTGGGATGATTGGTTGTCTTGCGTTGCT
>FR896062.1:15112-15423 GCA_000435475.1 Cryptobacterium sp. CAG:338
ATAATGCAGGTGAGCGAAAACAGACCGACCACGCCAATAGTGAGATAGAGCAATATACGCGTTACTTTAGGAACGCCATAGTTGCCCATCACGTATTTATCGGTACAGATAATAGCCATGAATACTAATAGAACTGGCAGAATAGCTCCGTTGACAAACTGGGATGCAAGCATAATCCCCATAAGATTGAGTCCCGGTATAAGAATTATCAATGCGGAGAGACAAATAACAAAGGTGAAAATTCCTTTAAAGATAGGAGCTTCTTTCCAAGTGAAAGAAACACCTGCTTCCCAACCAAATGCTTCACAAAT
>FR896062.1:15545-16740 GCA_000435475.1 Cryptobacterium sp. CAG:338
AAGCTGCGGCAGCCGCTTCGGCACTAGAGACTTCGATACCTTGGGGAAAAAGTACGGTTCCTGTGGTTACGATAATAAACCAAGCAACGATACAGCCTACAATAGCACCCGTTACGGCATCGATGCGCTGATAAGGCAAATCCTTTATGCTCGATCCTTTTTCGACCACGTTGCTTTGGGTGAAAAACATCATCCAGGGAGCAATAGTGGCACCTACCATGGAAACCATGAGTGATAAAAATCCGATATCTGATGATGCTTGAGGCACTACCGTATGAATAAGCGCCAAGTTCCAGTTGGGTTGCGCCAAAAAAGCCGCCACAATGTAGGTAGCAAATACGCATGAAATTGCGAGGAAAATATTTTGTACACGTTTGTAGCTACCGCCCACAATAAGAGCCCACACTGCAAGGGCTGCTACGGGAACGGAAATCCAACGAGGCACCCCGAACATTTCCATACCAGCCGCTACGCCAGCAAACTCAGAAAAAGTGGTAGCAATATTGCCAATCAGCAGGGCAAGCATGGCAAGTGCGGTAAGGCGAATGCCAAATCGCTCGCGAATTAAAGCGGAAAAACCTTTGCCCGTGACGATACCCATACGAGTGGCAGTGGTTTGTACGACAATAAGCAAAATGCACATAACGGGAATTGCCCAAAGCGTCATATAGCCAAATTTAGCTCCAGCTGTCGAATAGGTAGAAATTCCACCGGCATCATTACCTGCCATGGCAGCAATGACACCAGGTCCCATTGCGGCAAGTACGAGAAGAATTCGTGAGCGTTTTTTGGTTGACTCTTCGATAGGGGATTCGCCCGCTTTTTGATTGGATTGTTCTGCTTCAGAAGTATGATTTGCCAAGCCTGGCGTCATTTTTTGCTTGGACTGTTTTGTGCCAAACGCTGTTCCTTGCTGTGTTGTCCTTGTTTTTTCGGTCATACCGTACCTCGTTTCTGCAGGGTTAGTTTGAACCGAAAAAATGGAGGATTAGGAACGTATAAGGAACGAGCAACACTAAGAAGATGGCGACAGATATTGCGAGCTGCCCCCATGCCCAGTGGGTTTTTACCTCTTCAGCGTCATCCTCAATAACATCCATTGCGTCGTCGAAGGTAACAATGCCCAACATGCGACCCGATTCGTCTACTACAGGCATAGCTAGCAAGCCGTACTTGGAGATGTCTGCAGCAACTT
>FR896062.1:16794-17935 GCA_000435475.1 Cryptobacterium sp. CAG:338
TTCGTCAAACATGATGTCTTTTAACTGTGTTTCTTCCGTATTTAATACCAGGGTGCGAAGAGAAAGAACGCCGACAAGTTTTTCATATTCGTCGAGTACGTATACATAGCTAACAGTTGGGTGATCCTCGTCAAGATGGCGTAGTACTTCGGTGGTTTCGCCTACCGTACTAGTAGTATGCATTGCTACAAATTGAGTGGTCATAAGGCCACCAGCAGTATCGTCTTTATAGCCGAGAAGCTTACGAATACCTGCAGCATCTTCAACGCCCATGAGCCGCAGGAGAGTCTCTGCTTTTTCGTAAGGAAGGTCACCAACGATGTCTGCGGCATCATCGGGATCCATGTTGCCCAACAAACGACTTGCACGCGTTTCATCTAAGCCGTCAATAATGTCGGCCTGGAATTCGTCTTCCATTTCGGATATTGCTTCGCCTGCTTGGGCGTCATCTAAGTGCTGGAATACATTAGCGCGCTGTTTGGGATCAAGCTGTTCCAAAATATCCGCCACATCAGCAGGATGCAGTTCTTCGAGACGGGTGTGAGTGACGGAGAGCTGAACCTTCGAAAGGTCGCGATCGAGCAGATCCATATAGTTCCATGCGATTAGTTTTTCGTCGATGTTCTTATGGAATGCTTTTGCAATATGGCATGCTGCTTTTTCTACTAAAGGGTGAAGTCCTCGAAGAATGCCGCGCCAACCTACTTCAGCGCCAAGTAAACGGAGCTGTGTGCCAGAGATAGAGAGTTTAAGGTCGTTTACACGAACGACTTTCATGCCTTGGGTGTCGACGATCTGGCGGTTGAGTAGATCTCGCGCCAAGAGGACTTCGGCTGGTTGTAAATAGCTGAAACGGATAGCAGTTCGATCCACTTTGAGGCGAATTCCCTCATCTTCGCTAAACCCTTCGACATACTTACGCCAGGAAATCATAAAAGGCGTTTTGCCGGGTCCCAAGAAGGCAAGGCTGGTTATGCGGGGGAATACTTCACCTGTTTGAATGGCTAAATCAGAAATTGAGCCAATTTTTTCACCATTGGCATCGACAACTGGTTCGCCAAGCATCTGAGATAAGTAAAGCATGCAGCTCCTTTTCTAAGGCTGCACAATCAGCAATTTCATGTAGAAATCTTTGCGAAGA
>FR896062.1:17960-18585 GCA_000435475.1 Cryptobacterium sp. CAG:338
GCTTGCAAAGTATGCAGAGGTGCCCCTCTTCACAAGAGACGGTGTTTATGCTGCATAAGCGGCAGGTTGCTACGTAAATCCATACCAACTTTCGCAGAGCGCAAAAACACGGCTCGTTACTACGAGTAACAGATCTACACGAAAAGAAAGCTAAGTGTAAAGCCTTAACGTGTTGCGGTTTTCCTCCGACCGCAACACAGGCAAGGAAGCTCAATAAAAGCGCTTGCGAGGAAGCAGCCGAAGGTTAGTTACTGTGAGGTTTCGATTTTCGAACCTTCAAGTAATGTCCTTCCATCGAGTGATAAGTCAAATGCTTTATAGCGACAAAAATTGTTGCACAATAAAGCACATTAGATTGTAAACATTTTAAGTCGGTCTGCACAGTATTTTTAGGCGATAATTTATCGATCAATCGAAGGTCTACGACCAAATCGAATAAACCGAAATAGGCTCTGTTTGTTGGAATGGCATCACATCATCAACACAATTTAAAAAAGTTCTTGACAGTTAGTCTCGAAAGTAAGAAACTAATTCCTGCTGAAAACGCGCCGTTACCTCAGCTGGATAGAGGGACTGACTACGAATCAGTACGTCGGGGGTTCGAATCCCTCACGGCGCACCATTT
>FR896063.1:0-8521 GCA_000435475.1 Cryptobacterium sp. CAG:338
AAGACCAAAATGTGACAAAACTCGCAATTTGCAAACATGAAAGTACATACAAGCTAAAAATGTGGCAAATATAGTAACTACTTTAATGACAAATCTGATGATTGCTATGGAAGTTGGCCTGGCGGTTGCTACTGCGCAGGTTTGGTAGATGCTGCTGCAGTGGTGGATTTGGTAGTCATTACTGCGAAGGCAGGTTTGGTGTTGCTGTCATGGCAATAGGTTTGAGTTGTTCTGGATGTCCCTGGATTGCTTGAAGAGCGCTATGCGGAAAATGAAACAATCTTCTTGAATAGCGTTATGCGCAAAATGAAACAATCTTTTCTAAAAAGAATATAGGAACTTGCAACCCTGATTACAAATGTGCGAGTAAGCTGGTTCTATAGGGGAATATTACAACAAATGGCGTACTAATGGAGGGGAATCATTATGTACACCTTGGGGATCGATATTGGTTCAACATCAAGTAAAGCTGTCATTCTTGAAGACGGCAATCGTATTGTGGCGCGTTCTCTTTATGCCCTCGGAGCAGGGACAAGTGGTGCGGCGCGTGTTATCGATGATCTATTCGAAAAGGCGAATCTTTCCTGGGGCGATATTGCTTACTGCATCGCTACCGGCTATGGACGCCAACGCTTTGAACAGGCAAATGAGGAAATCAGCGAGCTTTCTTGTCATGCGTTAGGTATGAATCATCTGTTGCCTGGAATTCGAACCATTATTGATATTGGTGGACAGGATGTAAAAGTTCTTAGTCTCAATGACCAAGGTATGCTAGAAAACTTCGTCATGAACGAGAAATGCGCCGCTGGAACTGGCCGATTCCTCGATGTAATGGCGGGTGTTCTTGAAACCACCACTGACGAATTGGGCAATCTCGATGCTCAAGCAACAGATCCCGTGAAAATCAGCTCAACCTGTACGGTTTTTGCGGAATCGGAAGTTATTTCTCATCTGGCTGAAGGCAATAAGATCCCCGATATTGTTGCAGGCATTCACAATTCTTGTGCGCAAAGGACAGCGGGTTTGGCGCGTCGCTTAGGGATACATAAGCCTGTCGGTATGAGCGGCGGTGTCGCACAAAACGCAGGAGTCGTTCGTGCTCTGGAACGAGAACTTGGTGCTTCTATTTCAGTACCTGAAAATTGCCAGTTTGCCGGTGCGATAGGTGCAGCACTTAAGGCGTACAAGAAGTGTAAATAAATATTTGAGGCAAATAAATATCTGAGACGTGTCAAATAGAGGCATTTTAAAAACACTTACAAGGAAGCAGAAGAAAAAACCGAGGTTATTTTAGCAGGGCTCGTCATGGATAACCGAGGCAATTTAAGTGGGATTCGCCATAGATAAGCGAGGTTATTTCAAGTGAGGTCCGTCATGGACGGAGGCAAGAAGGGGTGTATTGCATGGGGACTGTTGAAGAAAAATCGCACAAAACAATTGACGAATTGTTTTCCGAGATGGAGCAGGCGATTGCTGATCCGCAGAAAACTTTTGAAAAGTATCGAAGCGACAATCAAAAGGCAATAGGTTGCATACCGTATTTTGCTCCTTATGAGTTAGTGGATGCTGCGGGGATGTATCCACTCGAACTCTGGGGAGGCGACACTGAAATAAGTCGCGCAAATGGATACTATCCTGCCTTTTATTGTTCGATTTTGGTAACGCTCATGGAGCGCGCCTTGCGTGGCGAGTATAGCTATCTATTAGGCGTTATTATTCCCACCACGTGCGACGGCTTACGTAATTTGGAAGAGAATTGGAAATTTGCGCTTCCTGAAATGCCTGTTATGAGTTTGGTGCAGCCAGCAAATCGCACTCATCCAGCGGCGGAGGACTACTACTTATCAGAACTAGAAGACGTCAAAGAAAAGCTGGAAGAAATTTCGGGCAATTCTATTACCGACAAAGCTTTGCGCACCAGCATCAACGCGTACAACAAACAACGTGCGGCGATGAGGGAATTCGATTTAGTTGCTGCAGCTCATCCAGGGGTGGTTACTCCCTGGAAGCGTCATGTGGTGTATAAAGCAGCTCAGATTTTGCCAGTTCGAGTACATACAGAAATGGTGCTTCAGATCAATCAAGAACTCTCCAATCTTTCTGATGATACTTTTGATGGTTTGCGCCTGGTCGCAACAGGAATCTTGCTTGATTCCAAACCGCTTCTCGACGAGCTTGAGAAGCAGAATATTGCAATTGTGGGCGACGTGTTGTCGGCTGAGTCAGTTCGTTTTGCGAAAGATGCTCCTGGTAATGTGGATCCGTTTGTTAGTCTTGCGCATATTTGGCTCGATATTGAAAACACGTCGGTTGCGCTTGATCCTACAAAGCAGCGAGGAGAAATGCTGGTGGCATTGGCAAAAGAGCGTAAAGCAGATGGCGCCCTTATCAATGTGACAAAGTTTTGTGAAGAGGAAGAATACGATTTCCCTGTCATAAAAAAGCAACTCGCCGATGCCGATGTTCCACTTTTATATTTGGAGACCGCTCAGCAAGATCATATTAATGAACAAGCTGCCACGCGTATTCAGGCATTCGCTGAAATGATTGGATAAGTTCGAAGATCAAGCGAACAAGCCCGCACGATCAAGATGGGGTGGCCAAGGCGAAGTGGCGAAGGTTAAGCGAACAAGCCCGCATGACCAAGATCAAGCGACCGAAATCGCACGACCAAGATCAAACAAGCAAGAAAGAGATGTTCTCATGGTTGATAAAAAGAGTAAAAACTACAGTCCCGCTCGCGCACGAATGAAAGAGGTTACCGGTGACTTGTACCAAGAAGCGCGTGATGCAAAAGCAGCGGGAAAACCAGTAGGGTATTCCACCTCAAACTTTATAAAAGAGTTATTCGAAGTTTTCGATCTCAATGTAATTTATCCCGAAAATCATGCGGCGGCAGTTGCGACTCATAAAGGCGCGATTCCCTTTTGTGAAAAAGCCGAAGGTCTTGGTTACTCCATGGACCTTTGCTCCTACGCGCGTATCAATTTAGGGTTTATCGAGCGCGAGGAAGATTTTGGGTTTGGGTTAGATATCCCAGAGCCTAATTTCTTGTGCGTTGGCAATAATATTTGTACCACCGTAATTAAATGGTATGAGAATTTAGCTTGGAAGCTCGATATTCCTTTCATTATGTTTGATGTCCCCTACAACACCGATGGGTATTACAAGAAAAGCAAGATCACCTATATGAAAAAGCAGGTACAGGGCATTGTTGAGAAGCTCGAAGAAATAAGCGGAAAATCATTTGATTACGATAAATTCCAAGAGGTTATGGAAATTTCCGCCGAAAATGGTCGCTTGTTTCAAGAGGCGCTTGATCTGATGGGAAAAACAGTCCCTTCACCTGTGAGTGGTTTTGATGCGTACAACTTCATGGCGTTGATGGTAATCGCGCGCGGTCGGAAAGAAACCACTGAAGTACTTCGTATGTATATAGAAGAGCTGAAAGAAAAAATCATATCGGGCGAGAGCACTTTTAAGGGAGAAGAAAAATATCGCATCCTATTTGATGGTCTGTGCTGCTGGCCTTATCTGCGAAGCAATTCGGAGACGCTTGCAGAAAATGGCATCAATCTAGTAGGCACGCCTTATTGCGGAAACTATGGGGTAACCTTTAATGATCTCTATACCTTATGTGAAGCCTACGCGAAAACCAACAACGCGACGGGTATCGAACTCGGACGAGATTATCGTTTGGGACTGATCGATGATTATCATTGCGACGGAGTTTTGTGCAATGTGATGCGTAGCTGCAAGCCTTGGGTTGGCATCATGTTTGAAATGCAGCGTCAACTAGAGCAGTCGCGTGGTCTGCCATACACCACTTTTGATGCCGACCAAGCTGATCCTCGAGTATTTAGTCAGGCGCAGTTTGAGACTCGCGTGCAGGGCCTGGCGGAAATCATGGAATCGCGAAAGTAAATTAGTGTAAGTAGGGTTTTCGGACGTAGCTGAGCATTGCTTGGCTACGTCCTTTTTTCGTTTACGAGAAGCTTCGTCTAACTACGAAACTTCGCAGAAAGCCCGTCCACCTATAAAACTTCGTCAAACTGCAAACTTTGTACGCCTGAAAGTTCATCTGTCCGTGAATATTCGCATATCTTTGGAAGTTCGTGTCGAGTTAAAGTCCGACTGTCCACGAAAGCTCGTGCGTCTGCCTTGCTTGGTTTTCATCTACGAAACTTCGTCTTTGAGCGAAGGCCTTCCATAATTTCCCAGCTTGGTTTCATTGAGCTCAATGTCATTGAGCTCAATGAGATAGTGCGTCGATTAACGCAATGCATGAGAGAGAAATCAACCTATGAATCTGTCTCATAGAACCATACGAAAAGCGTTTGTTGAACATGTTCTTATACCATTTTTGTTATATATCCATAAGTAATGCATAACTTATGCAACCCATGAATAAAGGACTCCCTTTTTTTGGAGGAATACCAGACCAGACGCGAAATTATACTGAAAAGCGAGGTTACAGCGGTGCGCGTTGTAGAGAGGGAATGGCGCACCAGATTATTCCAGAAGGGTTAAGTCATCGCTGTGGCATGGAGGGAAGACCTAAGCTGAAAAATTTGCCTAGGGGATTTTAGCAGGGTGAGTTTTTCAAGGTGTCTGATGCGCCATTACCTTCAATTTTGTCCATCAATGAATTGGAGGTGAAAAAACGGATGAAAGTCATTAAGTGGTTAGACGAGCACTTTGAGGAATTCATTCTTATTGTTTTCCTTGTTCTAATTTCATGCATTACTTTATTGCAAGTTATTTGTCGTAATGTGCCCGCATTTCCAGTCCTAACGTGGCCAGAAGAACTGTGCCGCTTCCTATGGATTGCAACAGTGTTCCTTTCGTTGCCTTATACCATCCGTACAGAAACGATGTTGAGAGTTACTGCTCTCGTGGACATCATGCCGTGGAAAGTTCGTAACATCATCAACGTAATTGTTGATGTTATTACGTTCGTGATGATGGCTGTTCTTACCAACGCGGCAGTAACCGTTTTGATGCGTATTGTAGAGAGCGGAGAGACCTCTCCCGCAATGCTTCTCCCCATGTGGATTATGTATCTCATCGTTCTCGTTGGTTTTGCTCTTGGTGCACTGCGTAGTGTCGAAATGTTCGTTATTCACATTAAGCACATCAATGTTGAGCCTAAGAGCACCATCGAAGAGCAGACCGAATTCGAGCTCGAATCAGGCAATTTTGATACAAGCGCAATTAAGGCTATGAGCAAGGAGGGGGATGAATAATGCCGGCAATTCTCGTATTTGTAGTATTTCTTGTCGTCCTCGCGTTCTCCGTACCAATTGCTATTGCAATGATCGCGGGCTCCTTAGCTCCTATTTGGATTACGGGTGTTGGCGGCAATGTTACTCAGTTAGTAACCAACGCATTTTCTGGTGCTAACTCAACGCCTATTTTGGCAGTACCTTTGTTCATCTTTGGCGGCATTATTATGGCCGAAGGTGGCATTTCTCAGAAACTGTTTAACTTCTTTGCGTACTTCGTGGGTCGCTTCCCTGGTGGTGTACCTTGCGCAGTTGTTATTACCTGCTTGTTCTATGGTGCTATTTCGGGTTCCGGTCCTGCAACTGCAGCAGCAGTAGGCTCTATGTGTATTCCATTCCTGGTTGGCTTAGGTTACGAACGTAAATGGAGTTCTGGCTTAATCGTAGTCGCCGGTGGCTTGGGTGTAATTATCCCGCCTTCGATTCCATTCGTTCTGTATTCTCTCGCAACAGGTGTTTCCACTGGTAGCTTGTTCTTAGGTGGCATTCTTCCTGGTATTCTTATCGGTCTTGTACTGATGATCTACTGCGTAATTCACTGTAGGCGTCAAGGTGAAAACCGTGAACTCATTGATTCTTCAATGCAGGAGCTCCACGACATGGGTCTTGGACATCTGTTCATTGATAGTTTCCCAGCGCTACTTTGCCCCATTATCGTTTTGGGCGGCATCTATGCAGGTTTTGTAACTCCTACCGAAGCTGCATGTATCAGCGTATTCTATGCTCTGATTGTTTCTCTTTGGGTTTATAAGACTATTAAGCTTAAAGACATCTGGGGCATTATGGTAACGGCTGTTCGTACGTATGGCGGTTTAGCATTCGTACTGGCATTCGCAACGGCATTTGGTCGCGTTCTTTCCCTTACCGGCGCATCTGCTGCGATTACCAACTTCATCACTTCTACCTTCGGTGAAGCTTGGATTGCGTTGACCTTCTGCATGATCCTGTTCCTTATTCTTGGTATGGTTATGGACACGGGTCCCGCAATCATTATTTTGGCTCCTATCCTGTTGCCTGCAATGGAGGCTTTGGGAGTCGACCCAGTTCACTTTGGTGTAATCCTGGTTTGCTGCTTGGCAATTGGTTTGGCAACGCCACCATTCGGACTCAATCTGTTTGTTGTGTCGAACCTGTCTGGCGAAAAGCCAATGGATATCGCTGCCAAGGCTATCCCGTTCATTATTTCGTTCTTGATTGCTTTGGTACTGATCGTGTACATCCCTTGGTTCTCAACGTTCCTGTATCTGGGCCAGTAGTTGTCTAAGGGTGGTTTTGAACTCCGTGGTGCTCGGGCTAAGCATCTTGAGCACCACGGATTATTGAAAAAGATTTATCTGAGCTAAGTACAAAACGCTCTATTTGGTAAAAAATTTTTGGAAGGAGATTGAGGGGAATGAAAGCAAAAACGCACTCAAAAGCTTTGAATAAGTTTCTAGCTTTTATCGGCGTATCAGCACTTGCTCTCGTTTTGGCAATGGGCCTAACGGGCTGCAGTGGTGACAGCTCTTCCGACAGCTCATCGGGCGGCAACGATGCGTATGCTGACCTTGAGCCTGTAACTTTGATTCTTGCTGACTCTACTGCAGCAGATTCTGCTGGTAACCTTTTGGGTCAGGAAATTGCTAACCAGGCAAATGAAATTACTGGTGGTAAGTTGACTATCGATTACCACGGAACTGGCGAGCTTGGTGGCGACACCGACCTTATCCGTCAGGAACAGTCTAACGACATTCAGATGGTAATCTGCCAGCCTGCACCTATGGTTTCATTCGTGCCCGATATGGCAGTATTTGACCTCCCAATGGCATTCTCTACTTATAATGCCGATCAGATTGAAACCGTACTCAACGGCGACAATGAATTTACTCAGGGCTTACAGGCATCCTTCGAGGAAGCTGGCCTTCACAACTTAGGCTTCCTTCAGAATGGTACCTTCCGCGAGACCACCTCTAACAAGGCTCTGAACACTATTGAAGACTTCAGCGCTTTGCAGATTCGTACCATGGAAAACTCTAACCATATGGCATTCTGGCAGGCAATTGGTGCAGAGCCCACTCCATTGGCATGGGCTGAAGTTTACTTTGCACTTCAGAATGGCACCGTAGATGCTCAGGAAAATGCTATTGACACCTGCGCTGGCTCAAGCCTTCAGGAAGTTCAGGATTACTTGGCAATGACCAACCATATCCTGTACGCAAACAACATCAGCATCAACAAGGAAGCTTGGGATTCCTTGGATCCTGCTTATCAGGAAGCTTTGACCCAGGCTATAAATCAGGCAATAGAGGTTATGAAGCCTAAGATGCTCGAAATGCAGGATCAGCAGCTCCAGACTTTGACTGATGGTGGCATGGAAGTTATCGAGTATGATCAGTCCTTCTTCGACGGCATTCTTGCTAACGAGCAGGTTCAGGCTCTCTATTCTGACATTTCTGGTCAGACTGACGGCCTTTCCGACACTTTGGTAGCTGAGCTCCAGAAGACGAATGAGTCATAAATAGTGAAAGCGTAACTTAGTTGCAACCTGCTATGTGAGATTGGGATAAAACAATCAAACGACAGGTTGCAACAAAAAGTAGCGTTTGAACGACAAGTTTTGTACTACGGCTTTTCTCTCTCTAAAAGAACTGCGTTGGAATTGCTCCAGCGCAGTTCTTCCTTTTTAGGGATTGATCCCAGGTGTAGCTCTTTCCGTTACGGATTGCTCTCCACGCATTTCAGTATTGGGTCAACCCAAGTACGCTTTCATTTGGATTGGTTTAAACGTGCTTTTGTTTTGGATTAATTTCAGTTCAGTTCTTCATGGCTTCAGCCTGTTGAGGACGCGAAATGTCTGTATTAATGTGCCCTTACAATATGCCTTTTGCTAAGCGCATGGGGGATAAACGAAGCATTAAAATACCAGGCTAGCTAAAAAGAAAAGAGAGAGGGGCTAGCCTGGTATAAATGAAGGGGGGTAAAGGGAGATGGTGAATTATTAATCAGCGCAGGGTTGACTAATTCTTGTTAAACAGAGCTCTTTTTTGTAAAGCGCGCGATATCGCTTAAGTTAACAGAGCTCTTCGTCAAAAGTAGCCAACTGCCATCTTTGTATTCGAATGCCATTTTCTGCTTCTATCTTAAAACGAAAAAAGCCCGTCTCTTATAAAGTATGAGAAGGGCTTTAATAAAGTGTTTCTATAGTTCACCTGGTGTTATGCGCAAAGGGAAGAAATTAATCACTTTCGTTTTTGTTT
>FR896063.1:8538-8705 GCA_000435475.1 Cryptobacterium sp. CAG:338
TTTTTTGCGGATGGCGAAGTAGGCGCAGTAACGCCGCAAGTAAATCCATACTTTTTATTGAAGTGTTTAACAACGTAGTCTCTAAAACGAAGGGTTGCCCATCCCATTACGCTGTTTTCGGGCCATTTGAGATAGAGGTAGCGTTTGCGATTGATGTCACTTAAGGG
>FR896063.1:8734-9222 GCA_000435475.1 Cryptobacterium sp. CAG:338
GTAGCGATCTGTTCACTCCATCTTCCGAGCCAAGTAATAGAAGGTGCTAGGGCAATGCCAAAATCATGCGCAACAAAAGACATAACGCGGTTGTAATCCTGGTCTTCGATTACGGTATTGGGCTCGAATCCTGCCTGATTAAACATTTCGGAGATTATCTTGTAAAACGGAGAGTCGAATAATGTACTTACGAATGCTGCACTCGACAGCGCGATCAAGGGAATAGATTCGTACTTTGCAAGTGGATTCGTTTTAGCCACCGCAACACAGACCTCTTCTTCGCCAAGGAGGAGATAATTGTGCTCTTTGTGCGTATGAGGGCTTGCGAAAAAAGTGATGTCAGGTTGAACATTCTTGAGTTTTTCGGAATGCCAAGAAGCCATGCGCAGGCGGACATTAGGGTATTCTTCCTTAAACCCAATGATGATCTCCTCGAAGCAGCTCATGGGAACAGGAGAATAGATATCCACAGAAAAATTCTTACTTTG
>FR896063.1:9255-9576 GCA_000435475.1 Cryptobacterium sp. CAG:338
CTGAAACGTCGAGCTTGATCGATTCTGCAGAATTCAGCACGTTAAGAACCTTGGTAAGTGCAAAGCGTCCTGTGTCGTTTAAAACAATATTGCGACCAACGCGATCAAAAAGCGGAGCACCCAATTCGTCTTCTAGAGAGTGTAGACTGCGAGACAAACTTGGCTGAGAAGTGTGAAGCCGCTGAGCCGCTTTTGTGAGACTTTCGCATTGAGCGATGACGTAAAAATTTTGAAGTTGTTGCATTTCCATGGCAAAACATCTCAATCGTTATGGGGGACAAGGTATTCAGTTATATAAATGATGGTTATAAAAATCTTCAA
>FR896063.1:9581-17555 GCA_000435475.1 Cryptobacterium sp. CAG:338
GTTATAAAAATCTTCAATAATACTTACTTTTATTTTAGTGTGACAAAGCAGGAGCTCTTATACCAATACTGAATAAGTAAAGAACATTTTTCGCAAGAATGAATGGTCGAGGCTAAGACTAAACTTATGAAAAGGTGTATGCATATCCAGGAAAAATTCTGGTTTTACCGCTTATTGCTAGAGGGAAAACACCCTGATTATTGAGGGGCCGAGGGTGCTTACGGCGGCTGTTTTACTAAAGAATATGCCTTGTCTAAGCTTTATCTCGTTGTGTATGGGGCAGGATACTATGATGCAAGAAAATCAAAGTTCAACAGGTGAAATGATTGAGTCCTCAGAGGGGGATTCTAAAGAAAAAGCACAGGGTGTCACAGAAACTTCGACGCTTCTTATTAAGGCAAACGAGGCTTACGAAAGCGACGACTCAAAGACTGTTATTGAGTTATGTAATAAGGTCTTGGAAATTGAGCCCGAGAACAGAGGCGCATGGGAACTGCTCGGAAAATTCGGCGGGTGGGATTCGAAACTGTACGATTTTGATACCGATTACATCCTGCGAACCATCAAACATGCTCTAGGTCTTGCACCAGAAGAAGAAAAATACGATCTTGCAGCAGATATATACACAGCGCGTAAGCGTCAAATTTCGCTGCGGCTCGAAGCTGCTTTAATGATGCCTTCATATCAGGGAGCAAAGCAGACCCATCAAATAATGATGGATTGGAAGCGTTTGTTGGCTGAAATTCCCTATCTGACTCCAGGCCTTATTGAGAGTGAAGTCACGCTGTGCAGCAATATTTGTACGCGCTCTAAAATGGGAATCATGCCAAACGATAGACTTGTGTACACTTCGTACGCTACGTTCAATCATAAAGAACCTTATGGTGAAACTTTCAGAAAGGCCCTCGCATCGCGCGCTGAAAAGGAAATGGAGCGAGAAGCGGGTCGTCTAGCTTCTGCGAAAAAGGAACTAGAGGAGCGCATGGGAGCATATCGTGCTCGGGTAGAGTCAGGGGAGATTTCAGCGGCAGAGGAAAAAGAGCTTTTGCAGGATGAGCTTTCAACCTTGCGCAAACAGCTGGCAGACGTGGTGGGCATGTCGAACGAAAAACTGTATCAACAGCAATATGATGAACTGCAAAAGCAGTTAGCGGAGTTGAAGCCTTATAAATTCTTTAAGCGCACAGAGGTAAACGAGCAGCTCAAAGAAGTTGAGAAAAAACTGAGTCAGATTAAAACGCAAGTTGAAACTGCTACTGCTAAGATTCAACCTCAGATTGATGCCGTCGAGGCAAGAATAGCTGAATTAGATTGATGCCGTCGAGGCAAGAATAGCTGAATTAGATTGATGCCGTCGAGGCAAGAATAGCTGAATTAGATTGATGCCGTCGAGGCAAGAATAGCTGAATTAGATTGATGCCGTCGAGGCAAGAATAGCTGAATTAGATTGATGCCGTCGAGGCAAGAATAGCTTAGCGAAAACCGTTAAGGTGGGGCTAACGCGACTAACGCAAGGCTACTGCTTTTGAATAGGCAACGCTTTTTTCTTCTGTATATGAATGAATCTCTTTTTAAAAACATTTAAAACTGCAGATAAAATACGCCAAAATAAGACCTAAGCAATATCGCTTAGTGATAACGGGGATAAGCGAGGTTGCGGCAGCGGTTGCAACCTTGGTTGCGTGCGGTTTTGGTGTGCCTGTGGCCTTCGCTGCGGTTGCAACCTTGGTTGTGCTTGCGGCTGTTTCAGCCTGCTGCAACTTGACTGCGTTCAGCTTTAGCCGTTGCAGTCTTTACGCGAAATTGAATTTGAGGTTTTGTTCAAGGGAGAGGGGAAGCCATGTACGCATCGAAAGAATTCGAGGGATTTGGTCCTCTGTCGGGTGTTCGCGTTGTCGAGCTGGCGGAATGGGTGGCAGCTCCTGCTGCGGTACGGTGCCTAGGAGAAATGGGCGCTGAGGTTATCAAGGTCGAAAATCCCGCAGGCGATCCACAACGTACGCAATGCTATGGATTTGGTGGCAAACGTACTGAAGAATGCGACCCTACCTACGAAAACGTAAATACCAACAAAGATTGGATCAGCTTAAATCTAAAAACCAAAGAGGGCATGGCAATCTTTATGGATCTGCTTTCGACTGCGGACGTGTTTGTGAATGGCGTGCGTGACAAGGCGTTAAAGCGTATGTGCCTGGATTACGAAACGTTGCACGAAAAGTTTCCTCGTCTTATTTGGGCTCAGATGCGCGGTTATGGCGAATTTGGCGAGATGCGCGACGAACCAGGATACGATGCGGTCTGTTGGGGATCGCGCGGTGGTGTGAATGCGGTATTTCGCCAGGCAGGAGAATCGCCTGCGACGGCGCCTCAAGGGTTTGGCGATTTTAATGCGGCAGCAATATTCGCTGGTGGTATTGTGGCGGCACTGTTTGATCGTACGCGCACCGGCGTGGGTAATAAGGTGACGACGAATCTGTATCACGTGGCGTTGTGGGGTCATTCTCATGGTATTCAGTCGCGTCAGTTCGGCGCGCAATATCCTGGAAGTCGCGCGAGGGCGAACAATCCTTTCAACAACACGTACCAGTCTAGGGATGGCGTATGGTTTTTGATCTGTTTGCCAGATTACAATCGCTACTTTGCATCCATGATGCAAATGCTGGGATTGGATGAGCTGATTGAGGACGATCGGATCACGACTCTTGCGGCAATGGCAGAGCATGGGCTGCAGGAATATGTGGTTTCTAAGATTGGCGAAGGATATGCACGAAAAGATTACGATGAGTGGGATCGTATCATGCTAGAGCAAGAGGTTCCTCATCAGAAGTTGTTTGATTACGACGATATTCTGGCTGATGAAGAGGCGTACGACAACGATGCGTTGCGTCGATACGAGAGCAAAGATTTTGGACCGCGCGTTTTCAATACTGCACCGCTTCGTTTCGGTAGTTATGGCGATCCGCCGTTGGTACTTGGCAAGCCTGTTGGATATCATACCGAGCGCTTCTTGCGCGATAAGGGATATTCTGCTGAGGAGATTTCTGCACTGGAAGAAAAGGGTGCTATTCGTTGCTGGCATGGTGAAGATTTGGACGATATTCCCGTGCTGCGATCAAAGCGAGATTTGGCGAAGTAATTGGCGAGATGGTGTCCGTCGAGTGGGATGGCGTCGTCGAGTGGGCATGGATTGCCGGGCGAAACGGTATTGCCACGGTCGACACTGCCGAGCAGAACGAAATTGCTGAATAGGATAAAACTGCCAAGTAGGGTGAATTCAAAATATGGTCGATAAAGAAAAAACCGATAAGCGGACTGCGACAGAAGCATTGGCGGCAGGCGTTGAAGGCAGACGCATGGCGAAGTTTGCTTTCGGTAGTGATACCAATGGCAGTCGCGCGGGTGATCGCGTAGACAGCGATGGAAATGCTGGCGGTAAGGGTAATCCCAATGCAAACAGCACAAAAAAGCCTAATCAGAAGCTTGGTATGCTATTTGCTTTTCTGTTTGCGATAGTTGCGGCAGTCGTACTTGCTATCTTTATTGCAGTGGTCGTTGTGCTGTTTATGTAGCAGCCGGGTTTTGGCTTGAATTAACTACTGGTTAAATTATTCTTATATTCCATACATATCTAGAAACATCGATCGCTTTAATTTGTTGGAGTTTGCTAGATATAACTAAAAAATAAAAGCACCGAGCATGCTTTGTTTCGCAGAAAGCCAGCGAGATATATGCAATTCAGCAATTTAAGGTATTTTAAGGTAGCAGCAGAAGAAGAGAATTTCACTCGTGCTGCAGAAAAACTGGGAGTCTCTCAGGCTTATTTAAGTCGAATTATCCATAATCTTGAAGAAGAAATTGGCGTCCCGCTTTTTAACCGATTTGGCAAACGGGTCGAGCTGAGTGAGTACGGAGAAACTCTCTATGAGGGCACTGAATCTTATTTCAGAATATTGCACAGCGCCAAAAATGAAATACGGGATGCTCTTTCTTCGGATATGCAAAGAGTGCGCTTTGTTGCCCGTAGTCCACTTGGGGATTTCCCGTCGGTGCTTAAGGGTTTCTACGAAAAACATCCGCAGGTAACCGTTCCGGTTTTAACTCCAGGTGACGATAAGATCGGGATAAATTACGACCTAGAATACTTTGCGTCTAATGAAGAATGCCAAGGTAAGAATATTAGTAAGCTCTGCGAAGAAAGATATGTGCTTCTGGTTTCGTCTAATCATCAATTGGCAAATAGAGAGCACGTTGCTTTGAAAGATTTAAAAAACGTAGAATTCGTTACTTCTCCGCGCGATACTCAAATGTCAAGGGTGCAGAGATTTCTTTATGAGCAAGCAGGATACAATCCTCGCATTAGAACGTATTCTTCAAGCTACTGGGCTTTGCTGAATTTAGTGGAGCAAAATGTTGGTGTTTGTATTGGGTGCGAGCATTCTTGGCTGGTAAATGTTGATTTACGTATAAAGGCAATTCCCTTTTCTGATATCCAATTTAAAAGAAATCTGTACTTAAAATGGCCAATGGATACTTATTTAACGGATGCCACAATTGCCCTTGTTGAATATCTAAAAAATTTATTCGCAAATCGTATTGCTAAAGGGTTGGATGGAAATGTTTAGCCTAGATGAGTTACTCGTAATACGAGACATTGCCCACTATGGAAGCATATCGCACGCTTCAAAGACGATTCATATTTCATCTTCTTCGCTTAGTAGGGCTCTTCAAGGGGTTGAAAGAGAGCTAGGAGTTGAGCTGTTTTGGCGTAATGGAAGGCATCTAGTTCTCAATGATTTCGGAAAAATCTTGATTCATCATTGCGATGCTGCGGAAAAAACGATAGAGAGCACTTTAGGAAAAATAGAGGTTTTAAAGGAAAGCAATGAGAGCCTCATTCGTGTCTATTTTCGTCATAGCTTAGGTAATGTCAGCAAGGCTCTGGCGCCATTTATACGTATGAATAAAGATATTCAGCTAGACATTATTTTGTCTGGCAAAGAGGCTTCAGAAAAAGGCTATGACCTGGAGTTTGTCTCCAGTAAAGAGCCAATTGATGAACCGGGTACGTTTTTATTAGCTGAAGAGCATTATGTTCTTGTGGTAAACAATAAACATAAGTTGGCTACTGCCCCTTGTGTTTCTATTGGAGATCTTCAAGGAGAAACTTTTATTGTTCCGCCAATAGGTCAAGGGCGAAAGCTTCTCGAAAACTTATGTAGAGAGCACGGTTTTCTTCCAAGAAAAAGAATTGATTGCCCTCAGGTGTGGGGTGCGCTTCATTACGTTGAGCAAAATATTGGCGTTCTTATTGCCCCAGAATTATCTATGTTAGCTGGTATTAATTCGGATGATGTAACTAAGGTTCCTTTGGTGTCTTCTGATGGTCTCGGTCCGGTGGGGACAAGATATTTGTATGTACTAGTGAATGAAAAATATCAGTTGACGTCTCAAGCGCAGAATTTTATTAGCTATTTGAAAGAGATGTTTTCTTCTGCCACGTAAAGGCTAGTAATTAGTTAATTACTGGTGCGGGACAAAAAATATCAAAATGACTATATAGCATTAGAACGTGTTCATCGCAGCTCATTTGGGCTTTTTTCGTTGGTAGCCTTTTCTTAACGAGAGTTGAGAACTCATTGCAGGGGGCTACTTTTAAGTTGAGAAACACATGAGTATCACTCTCGGGGGATTATTCATTTTTCTAGTTAAGGAGAGAGTGGTATGTCTGAGGAAAAAGCAGTAGATGCAAAACCACCGAAAAACAAGAATGCTACTGGCGAACACAAGACAGTTTGGCAAGTCTTAAGCCAACGAGCTTTTTTGACAGTGTTCATTGGTAATATTCTTGTCTGCATTAGCTTCAATATTATTAATGCGGGCTTAGTAGTTCATTTCACTGAAGACTATGGAATGAACGCGGCTATCGTAGGAACAGTAGTTAGTTTGTTCTCGTTCCTGTCATTAATAATGAAGCCAATTTCGTCTCCTATTATTGATAGGTTTGATCGAAAGAAGCTCCTAATATTGGCTTATGTAATTTTAGCTGCAGGCACAATTGGTATGGCGTTTGCAAACGAAGTCGTTTCTCTTTATACGTTCCAAGTTATACGTGGTATCGGTTGGGGCGCAAGCATGGGCTTGAATGCTGTAATACTTGCCGATGTTGTTGGTAAGGCAGACTACGGTATTGCTTCGGGCTTGTTTATGCTTGGTCCGGTTGTCGGCTCTAGTGTTGTAGCCCCATTTGCTATCCCTGTTGCTGATGCAATTACCTATACGGGTCTGTTCCTTGTAGCGGCGGTAATCGCTTTGCTTGACGCAGCTTTGACTGCAACGTTGCCATACAAGTGGAAGAAGCCTTCGACAAGCGATAAGCCAAAAGAGAAGAAATCTATCCATCTTAGGGACTTTATCGACTGGGCTTCCGTTCCCTATATGTTGGTATCTGCAATGTTTTCTATTGCGGTTTATGGACAGGGATCAACTATTTTGCTTGCTTACGGTAGAGCGGACCTCGCTATAGCTAATGTGGGCATTATGGTAACCGTACATAATGTGATCATGTATTTCTCACGTCCGATTTTCGGCAGGATTATCGACAAATACGGTGCTCGCTGGGGTCTTATTCCTGGGTTCCTTGCAGTTGCAGCAGCTAATTTCGTAACAGCATCGAGTACGGATATGTGGGGATTGCTCATTGCTTCCATTATTTACGGCGTAGGTGGCGGCGGTCTTATCGGAAGTCGTACCATGGCTATTAAGGGCGCGCCAGATGATCGCATTGGCGTAGCAGGTAACACCTATTTGATGGGATCCGATATTGGACAAACATTAGGACCGATCGTGTTTACTGGTATTGCAGCCTTGGTTGGCGGAATGTATCGTCCTGCTTATGTCTTACTAGGTATTGTTCCTCTTGTTGCTTTTGTAATTTGGATGATTTATATCAAGTTTATGCTGAAGCGCCATCCTAATAATGAAATGGGCTGGTAGTTATGGACCAGTATCAAATTACGACAAAGGCAGGAACCTATATAGGAACAAAAGAGAATTCGGGGGTCTTGTCATTCAAAGGAATTCCATTTGCGCAGCCTCCCCTGGGCGATTTGCGCTGGCAGCCTCCTCAGCCCTTAACGGTGTATGACAATAAAAGGCGAGCGGATATTTTTCCGCCCGCCCCTATTCAATTAAATTATCCACAACATTTGGCAGATCAGATGGAAGAGCCTATTCATATTCCAATTAGCGAAGACTGCCTCTATTTAAATGTTTGGGTTTCGGATTTAACGACCCCCAAAAAAGGAATACTATTTTGGATTTATGGCGGGTCTTATGCGATTGGACATGCTTCGAGAGTCCAATCGAGAGGTGAAGCATTCGTTGCTGCACATCCAGACATTATGGTGGTTGCACCAAATTATCGTTTAGGTGTTTTTGGCTCAATCAATTTGGATTTTTTTGATGGGAGCGATCAGTATCGATGCAGCAATAACCTCAACTTACTCGACCAGAGAGCTGCACTTCAGTGGGTAAGAGAAAACGCTCGATTGTTTGGTGCGGACCCAGACACTATTACTTTATATGGACACTCGGCTGGATCGAATGCCATTTGTCATCATTTAGCTTCAAGGGAATCTCTTCCTTTGTTTCGTAGAGCAATATGTCAGAGCTCGTTTTTGCAAGGTCCTCCACCGCGCACTTTAGAGGAAAGTAGAGCGTTCTCGAAAAAGATATTTGATTATTTGGGCATCACAACATTAGATGAAGCACTGTTGATTTCTTCCGACAGGCTTTTGCAAGCTCAAAAACAGGTCTTTGGTGAGATATATGGGTCGCCCGTTATCGATAACGTAGTAGTATTTGATAAAGAATTTGATCGAATGATGGATGGAACTGTTTCCGGCAAGCAAATTATGATTGGTTACAGTAATGGCGAACGAGATTCGGGATTCGTTGATCTAGACGAGAGGGAAT
>FR896063.1:17623-21851 GCA_000435475.1 Cryptobacterium sp. CAG:338
AGAGTGGGCCTGTAGAAAAATACTTAGCACAACATCCTGATGACGATACAAAACAATTATGTATGACTGCGCAGGCGGAGCTCATGATGACTATTCCGGCAGAAACAATGGCAAGGGCGCTAGCGCTTCATAATGATGTTTATCAATTCCAGTTTTCATGGGCCGACCCAGCAACAAATCTGAGGGCACCTCATGGAGCGCCTTGTCCGTTTGTTTTTGGTAATCAGGTACCAAAAAGTGCCCCTTTACACTTAAAAGAACAGGTGCAAAATACTTGGGCGAGTTTTATTACGTCAGGAGATCCCAACAATGATTTAATTCCAAATTGGCCTCTGTATACTCCTCGAGGAGGAGTGGTGATGAACATTGATGAGGTATGGAATCCAATAGATGATTTTTGGGCGACTGATTATCCGATTTTCGCTCCTTTATATGAAGACTATCGCGAACTTGAGGAGGTGTTGGAAAATGACAATCAAACAGTTTAAAACCGATTATTCCGGAGCGTTCAATGATATAGATCCGCGTTATCCCTATTATCATCTGAATGAAGGTTTGTATCATTTACCAATCGGCGCAAACGATTGTAATGCGTTTGTCTATATTCCTCCCAAAACTAGCTGCAGTTGTTGGAGTGTTGCAATTCTGCTGGATAACGATGATTATGCTGAGTCATTTATCGAAAAGTCTGGATGGAAGACAATTGCCGATGAAGAGAAATTGGTACTCTTCTTGTTAAAGCCCCTTAGTACATGGAATGAGTGTTCGGATCCTGTTTTATGCGTAGAGAAATTGCGGGAGCAACTTGATGTTCGCGACCATTATGTAACGCAAGTATTTTTTGCCTATTTGCTTGGGTATAGCGATGGGGCTTCGGTAGCTTTAAGGTACACAATGATTCATCCTGATGCTTATGCGGGATTAGGCTTGGTTGGCGACTTTGAATTTAGCGCTCAAGAAGAAAATCTTGGTGCAAATAGCGCTTTGCTGCCGTATATTTCTGCAAGCGATGTTCCTGTTCCTGTGTATTTTCAGGTTAAGGAAAAGTCAGAAAGTTTCATGAGGGCTTTTGACCATTTTAAGAAGAGAAACAAGTGCACAAACTCTGTGTTTGAGGCAGAAAATCGACTCGTTTCTTATCCTGTTCAAACTCAAAGTCAAGATACGATCAATGGACAGTTTGTAGCTGATGTCATTGGCGATGTTGGCGGATTTGATATTTCTTATGAGTTTTCTTGCAAGATTTGGAATCAGCTTCATAGAACAATAAGAACAACAGGGGTCGGACCGGGAGGTTTGCATACATTTAAAACATTAGAGTCGCTTGGTATCACTACGCATGAAATGATGTGTGGTGGATATATGAGGCATTGGTGTGAATATATTCCTCAGCGAAACGTAAGCAGAAAGGGGAAGCGTCCCGTTGTTGTTTTCTGCCATGGTGGTACCCAGGTGGCGGAGAGTGGGCTGTATGCTGCGGAGTGGTTTAACGTTGCCGAGAGCAGAGACTTTATAGTTTTATTCCCTTCGGGTGGCATGGCTCAAACTAGGATGAATGCAAACCCAATGCCAACCTGGAATACCAATTGCTTAACAGAAGATTATATGGATGATGAACTGTTTATTCGGAAGATGATCGAAGATCTTTCAACTCGTGAAGAAATTGATTGCGCTCGAATTTATATTACAGGGCATTCGATGGGGTCGGGAATGACGCAGAGATGCTTGCTCGATATGCCTGATATTTTTGCAGCAGGAGCAAGTAATTCAGGTGTGGTCTTAGGCGATTTTGAACTCGCAACTACAAAGAAAAATTATGACGTAGCGTGTTTGATTGAGATTGGCGAGCACGATGTGGATAATTTTGATTTTCAAAAAAGCGATCGAGTTCGCCAAAATCTTGAGTATTGGATCGAGAGAGGTGATTTGCAACCTTTGGAAGAGGGTGGCAGCTATTCTTGCGGACGATACCAAAATACTGTGTGGTGCAACAAAAAAGGTGTTCCGATGGTTCGGTATGTTGCAGCATTCGATAAAACTCACAGCATAATGCCGCAAGATGCTTGGACGTATTACGATGATTTTCTTTGCAAATATTCTCGCGACAGCGAAGGTAATCTTTGTTATTTAGGTAAACCTGTTCGATAAGAACTCTGGACTAATGGCCAAAAGAGGCTTGGAGGCAGAATGCTGCAAGAATGATACATGCAAGTAGCTAGCGAACGTGCCCATGTTGCTATGGTGTTTAGCGACATGGGCATATTATTCTTTCAGTAGCACCAGTATCCTGCTTTTCTTATAGGTGATTTTCAGTGATAAAGAGAATTTTACGCCCACGATGGTATGTATCGCTTATATTTTGTACCTGCATTTTCGTCCTCTGCTTTGATAAGACCTTCTTTGCAGCATTCTTTGATCAGCCGTGATATAGCCAGAGTGTTTTTCTGTTCGTTGTCTAAACCAAAACGCTCCCTTAAAGATTGGTTGTTCATAGACTCTCCGGAAGCATATTTTAAGCAAGCATGCCAATAGGCAGCATCCATGCGTTCGTGTTTAGTCATATGAGGATAAGCGCCTCCGTGATAAAGGGTTACTTTTGTGCCGAGCTCCTCGGAAGATTCAATTTTTGGTGCGACCATGTGGTATTCTTCGCAAGCCGCAACAGCTAAATCCCAACCCGTTCCACCTTCTTCGCAAAGATCCATTAGTCTAAGTTGATTCACCAAAGCATTGTTTCTGGTTTTTGGTTGAGCATTAAGCACACGCTCTAATGGGATTAGGCTTACTCCAGGATTACAGAATTCAATTCTGTTATCAAAGATATTCACTAGCGGACCCGACGTTGTCACGGTTAAATCCTGGTGGATGACGATATTTGATAAAAGTTCGCGAATTGCTCTTTGAGGATATGCATACACAATCCTACGAAAGGCACCATCAATTACTTCTTTAGACGGAATTACTGCTTTTATGTAGTCTTCGGCGCGTTGAAGGGAAATCGCATAGCCTTCGTTGAATGTTTTGTCATCCAGAATATTAAAATTTCCGTTACCTTCAAATCTCAGAATGCGTAGAGGCCGTTTTCTTAAATTTGGAAAAGCAGAAAGATCTTTAGCGAGTAAAAGTGCACCTAGGTTAGTAATTGTATATGTTCCGTCATCTTGCTTTTTGATAATTTCTTGCTCTATAAAATCAGTTAATATACCTTCTAATGATGAAGGCTGAGTTAAGCGGTTGAGCTCATAATAGGCATCTATATACAGAAAAGATGATATTTTCGAAGAGGCAACATTCTTTATAGCCCCTTGAAGCTCGAAATCATTTCTTTGAAGCTTTCGCCACAATTCTGATTCAGTAGCAGACCCACCAGAAAGAGTTGTAGTGCTGCTTCCCGAGCGAATATAAGCGATGCTATTGTAGCGAACGGGTTGATTGGTCGCAGCATAAATCGTTAATACAATATATTTTTTATTTTCGAAATAAATTTCGGAAAAATCATAATTTGCATTATGGGAAAGATGTGTTTTAAGCCAGATGAGTAAGTCTTGATTACCTTTTGCTTTTTGGCGGAATGGATCAAAAGTAGTTCCTATAAGCTTATGATCATCGTCGCTTATCCCCCATATTTTATAGGCGCAATCCCTACCGTGAAATGCTGCAGAATTTGCAAGGGCGGAGATGTCTTTGGCGATGCGATCCGCATCGTTGTTGTTGCTTTTGAATTCTAGCCATTCGGTTTCATTGGGATAGCCGATAAGTGAATAAATTAAATCTATCGAATAGGCTTGAGACATTAAGACCTTCCCTGTGGAGATGATAAATAGATGATAAAGAGAAATATACGGAAAAACAAATCCTAGATAAAGAGAATACACAAAAGAATAATTAATTGATGTTGGATGATAAATAGAAAACAGATCAGGCGGTATAGCCATGGTTCTCAAAGTCTTAATTCTATTTCCTGGTTAGCTGCTTCGAGAATTTCTATATATATGGCAAAGAAGTTGAATATACGTGTAACATCAACTTTTGCATGTTGATCAAACTTTGTAGCCTTCTGTTTATTAAAGTTGAAGGTTTTCGTTGGCTCGCATTATTGTTCGAGAGGTGATTAATCAACCTTTATGATGAAGAGGAGCTGATGAGAAATGAATTGGAAATCACGTACAATTCAACTAAAGAAAAAAGACGAAGGTGTTTTATTTTAATGGCTTCAGCCTGTTGAGGA
>FR896063.1:21892-22620 GCA_000435475.1 Cryptobacterium sp. CAG:338
AAGCCATTCGCTATGCGGATGGAAAATAATATGCGCTACATTACCGCCCTCGCGCTGGATAGTGACGACTGATCAGGCCGTCAATATTTCGGATCGAAGAGAGTGATTTATATGGCGCGAGAGCTCATAGTCTTTCGCATACAAAATGGATGTGCAAGTATCATATCTTGTTTAGTCCTAAATATAGGTGTAAAGTCACCTACAACAAGCCAAGAAAAGATATCGGAGTAATACTGAAAAGACTCGCTCATACAAGGGCATAGAAATCATAGAAGGTCACCTCATGCCAGACCATGTGCATATGCTGGTGGCGATTCCTCCTAAATACAGCGTTGCTCAAGTAATGGGATATCTGAAAGGTAAAAGCTCACTTATGATATTCGATCGTCATGCGAGCTTGAAATATAAGTATGGCAATAGAGAGTTTTGGGCAGTGGGGTATTACGTATCTACAGTAGGTCTAAACGAGAAAACAATTGCCAAATATATCAGAGAGCAAGAAGCAGCAGATATCGCACTGGATAAGTTGAGCGTCAAGGAATATGAGGATCCTTTTGAAGATAAGTAACTAGAGCCCACCAGCCAGTTTTACTGGCATGTATGGGTCAAATTACAAGCTTTAAGCCTGAACAAAGTGAAAGGCATTTAAGCCCCTTAGCTCTTTGTTCTTTTAGATATATATTAGTTCAATTATTGTTAGTATCACCAAAGTTAATCACCCAAGTATT
>FR896064.1:0-1287 GCA_000435475.1 Cryptobacterium sp. CAG:338
CCCAGTAGCGCCCACCATTGAATTGCCTGGTCAGAAGCTTGTGTGCTTCTGGCTTTTTTGTTTTGCCCCGTCTTTCGACTTCTTTTCGGGACTTTCTCTTGTTATTCGTGGGATAATGAGTTGTCTATTTTCTTTCCCGTTCTAATTGAGAGGATGTTTAGCTATGTACGGTTCTTATGGGTACGGCTATAGCACCATGGCCAATACTGTGGGCGTCGGTCTTGTTCTTGGTTTTATAGCCTTTGTTGCCGCAATCGTTGTTACAGTACTTTTTTATAAGAAGTTTATTGCTGTCGATAATATTCATAAAAGCCCTGGTTTGAAGCGCGATTGGGGTCCTTTCTTTCGATTCGAGCATCTTATTATCGAAAATATCTTAAAAGTTCTCTATATCTTTGCAGCATGCTTGATCGCTTTTGAATGTGCAGCAAGTATTATTACTTCTTTATTTACGATTATGTATGATCCAGGTGCGGCGTTCGCAGGTATTTTGATCATGCTTATCGTTTGTATTGTCCTTGAAGTGCTTAACCGCCTTTGGTTTG
The DNA here is from genome assembly GCA_000435475.1 of Cryptobacterium sp. CAG:338. GTDB lineage: Bacteria > Actinomycetota > Coriobacteriia > Coriobacteriales > Eggerthellaceae > Anaerotardibacter. The sequence continues at coordinate 546 of FR896064.1, forward strand.
AATTTGCGCTCCTTACCGTTTTGATCTGGAAGAATACTTCTGCGATTCGTAAGTCAGTTTCTGGTCAGCAGGACGATACTCAAACGGGCTCTTTTGGCCACTCCTCACCATCTCCTTATGCTTCTCAAGGCGGATATTCTGTTCCTACTGCTCATAACGCGCACCAGCAAACTTCTACGCCTACTCAAAGCTTCAATTCTTCTGCTCAGCAGCCTACCGCTCCAGTTACTGGATCTGCACCTTCTGTCCCGCAACCAGTATCGCCAACAGCTTCTTCTCCTGCGCAAGCATCTGTCACGCAGCCACAGCCTGCTTCCCAGGACACTTTTAATGGAGCAAGTGCACCGAATCCTCCAGTGGCTTCAAGTCATTCTCATAATGAAGCGTGGACTTGCCCTTCATGTGGTGCTTTTAATAAGTCAGGTTCTTTCTGTGCTCAATGCGGCACTCGTAGAGGTTAAATATACGCTCAGCGTGATACCTGGCGAGGTAAGTATGCGCTTAATGTGATACCAGGCGAAACTAAAAAATGGTTTCTTCGCAGGGACTTAAGAAAATGATTTGACTATGGAAGGTAACGGGATTTTCTTCGTTTTTCGATGAGCTACTAATCGCTATGTATTAAGAAGCGATAAAGCAGCAGTTATAAAGCCAAGGAATGCTCTTTTGTGAGCAGGGCCTTGGCTTTTTTTGTTTTGATGGCTTCAGCCTGTTGAGGGCGGGGAGCGGCCCGAAAAAAAAA
>FR896064.1:1361-1620 GCA_000435475.1 Cryptobacterium sp. CAG:338
GGATAGTGACGATTGTTCAGGCCGTCACAATATTCCAGATTTGAGAGGGTGATTTATATGGCGCAAAAAGCCTATAGCCTTTCGCATACAAAATGGATGTGTAAGTATCATATCGTGTTTACCCCTAAATATAGGCGTAAAGTCATCTATAACAAACTAAGAAAAGATATTGGGGTAATACTGAAAAGACTCTGCTCATACAAGGGTATAGAAATCATAGAAGGCCACCTTATGCCGGACCATGTGCATATGCTGGTGG
>FR896065.1:0-872 GCA_000435475.1 Cryptobacterium sp. CAG:338
GTGCAGACGGCACAGAAGCAGGCAGCCACAGCACCGACCGTGTCGTTTTATGCGTCGGGCGATTCTAACGGCTTGTCAGCCGAAAAGACGGTCGCAAGCCTTGATTTAACTAAGGGAAGCCCCGTTGCGGTCAGCTCTTACGTTGATTCGTTGGAGCCTAAGTTTGAGGCTACGACCCTAGGTTTTCCCGATATGCTGGCGCTTCTTGCGTATGCTTCGCTTGGTAAAGTCGAGACCGCTGGCGATGCTGCACCTTATACGCACACGATCACTCCAGGGGAGAGTCTTCCTTACTTGACTGTTTTTGAGCAGAAGGGCTCCGCTTCTGCAGCGATGGCGCGCTTGGTTGATTCTAAAGTTGATTCGCTTAAGCTTTCCGCAGAAGGCGTAAAGCCTATTTCGTTTGATATGACAATCAACGGCTGCTTGATGGAGTGGCTTTCAGTCACCTCCTGGAATGGTCCACAGTTCAACATCGCCGACGGCTACTTCACCCTCGCGAATGCTGAGGTCTTGTTCTCACTTTCCACGGGAACCCCTGTTGCGGTGCCTGCGGGAGTAAACCTCTCTAAGCTTGAGCTGGAAATTGCTAACTCAGTATCTTCTCAAGCAATTTTAGGTTCGCCCGTGCCAGGTGATCAGACCGAATCAGGCTCCGTTATCACCGTAAACATTGAGGGAACCTCCGACAGCACCGAGCTTTATCGTGAGGTTATGACTGGTTCCAAGACGGGAACCGCCCTTGCTTCAACTGTTGTTACTGGCTCTTTGCAGATGACGTTCGCCCATAACACCGACGAAAACATCAAGCTTATTCTTAAGGTTCCTGCTATTCCTTGGACTTGCGATGTTATGGCGGTATCCACAGAGGG
>FR896065.1:969-1529 GCA_000435475.1 Cryptobacterium sp. CAG:338
ACACTAATTGTGCTGACGTTAAGAATCCTGTTGCAGATGCCGTCGAATAAGAGGTGACTGAATAATGTATAAGCTTGGCAATCTTGAGTTTGTTTTTGAACTTACCAACGCTGAAACAGGCGAAAAAACAGAAGTAACCTCAACCCCTTCCATGTGGGCACGTGCTAGTGAGTATCAGGACACCTTGCTTGCAAAGGGTAATCACACGCCAGGTTATTGCGTCGGGAAATACATTAACTATCTTGCAATGATGGCTGCCGCTAGCGCAGGCATCATCAAGAAGTTCAACGGCGCTCCCACTGCTGATGCCGAAGCGGAATTCTGCAATAAGTACAAGATCAAGGACGTAAGCTTTAAGTACAAGAACAAGGATGACGAATCCGAAAACCCTACCGAGAGCGACCAGGAGGAAAGCCAGGAAGCTTAATCGGCGACCTGGTCGCTGCTCTCTCCCTCGCAACGCACGAAAGCCCCATAGCACTGCACAAGATGCTGTTCGAACAGCCAGATGTGTTTGATTCGCTTTGGTATGCGTACTTCTTTAAAAAGCAGGACGAGGG
>FR896065.1:1569-13209 GCA_000435475.1 Cryptobacterium sp. CAG:338
CTTAGGTAAGTAAGGAGGCCGAGCATGGCGGTACCTGTCGAAATAAAAGTCGATGGATTGGAAGCCGCCCTGCTCGGTCTTTCTCGTGCGCAGAAAACACTGAAAGAGGAAACAGCGCCTATTCTTGGCGAAATCGCGAAAGATATTAGGGTTCGCGCTCGTAAAAACGTAAGCGTTGCGCACCCGCGCAATTTCTTCAAGGCTGGTGGCTCAAGGCTTACGCCATCTTATAGGACGAAACAAGCTGGTGAGTTTTGGTGGGTTGTTCAAACGCCGTCCTCTGATGCAGGTGCCAGGGAAGCGCAAGCGGAATTTGCAGCGGTTGGACATACGCCGCAAGGTCAGGCGTTAGTTTCTGCCCTCACTTCCGTTTATGGCCGTTCTGGAGGGTCGGGGAATGGTCGAATTTTGTACAAAGCACGTGACGACATTGAAGCGGAAGCTGCCGCTAAATTAAACGATGGCGTAGCTAAAGCCGCGGCAAAGATAGAAAAGGAGATCAACCGTGGCTAGAGGCGGCGTAAAACTTTCCATTCTGTCTTCATACGACAAGAAAGGAACCGACCAGGCGGAAAAGGCGCTTGATCGGTTTGCTAAAAAATACGGGCAAGTAGACAAAGCGACCAAGACAATTACTCTTGATGAAAACACGGCGCAGCTTGCGCGTAATTCCATTGCGGCAGACCAGATGGCTGCTAAATGGTCAAGTGCAGGGCAAACGCTGCAAAGCGTAGGCTCTACGCTTACTACGTCAGTAACGCTGCCTCTTGGTGCTGCTGGCGCTGCATCCTTTACGCTAGCTTCTAACTTTGAAAGCTCCATGTCACGCGTGGCAGGTGCGCTTAACGACCCTGACGCCAACATGGAAGAACTGCGGCAGCTTGCCTTGCAGATGGGGCAAGATACTGTATTTAGCGCATCTGAGGCAGGCGCAGCTATGGAGGAGCTTGCCAAAGGCGGTCTTACTGCAGCAGATATTAAAGGTGGCGCCTTAAAGACCACCATGGACTTAGCGGCGGCAGGCAATATGAATCTTGCTGATGCTGCTAATGTTGTTGTGCAGGCAATGGGCGCGTTTAATATGAACGCAGAGCAGTCAGGAGAAGCGGCTAATGCGCTTGCTGGTGCTGCTGCGGCGTCGTCTGCAGATGTCTCTGATCTTACGCAGGGTCTTTCCCAGGCATCAGCCCAGGCCAATAGTGCAGGATGGTCGATCCAAGATACTACGGCTGTATTAGGCGCGTTTGCTGAAGCAGGTATTCGCGGAAGTGATGCAGGTACATCCTTAAAGACCATGCTGCAACGTCTTTCCGCCCCTACAGGTGCTGCGGCATCACAGATGGAAGCTTTAGGAATCAACGTTCGCGATTCTGACGGCAATATGAAGGATGCTGCATCTATTGCAGGCGAGCTGCAAAGTAAGCTTAGTGGGCTTGATTCCGCTACTCGCGATGCTGCAATTCAGACGATATTCGGTGCCGATGCATCGCGTGCTGCCTTGGTCATGATGAATCAGGGCACTGCTGGTATTGAGAAGTACACGGCTGCTACCAACGATCAGGCAGCAGCACAGCGTCTTGCTGATTCGCAGATGGGTGATTCCGCTCGCAAAATTGAGGAAATGAAGGGCGCGGTAGAAACTGCTGCTATTCAGATTGGCACGGCCTTGGCGCCTGTCGTTACCGATGTTGCTGGCGCGGTCGGTTCACTTGCTGAAAGCTTCTCCGAGCTTGATCCCGAAACGCAGAAGATGGTTGTCGGGTTTGCTGCTGCAGCTGCTGCAGCTGGTCCTGTTGTTACTGGTATGGGACATATTGCAAGTGCTGGCTCTTCTGTTCTGTCGCTTTACGCAGATATCACTGCCCGTATGGCGCAGAATTCCGCTGCAGCTGCCGCTAGTGCGACATCAACTTCCAGGCTAGGAACGGCATTCAATACTGCTCGATCTAAGGTAGGCGGATTCTTAAGCACAAGTACCGCTCTTCGTGCAGGTCTTGTTGGATTAGGTGTCGTTCTTGCAGGATTGGCTGTTGGTGCGATTGCTGATTATATCCAGTCGCAAGAGGAAATGGAACAGGCTACCGATGGCCTACGCAATGCACAGGTAAACGCTATCAGCTCATCGCAGGCGGTAGGTACTGCTCTTGGAAATCTGGAGACTGCGTATGCTGGTGCTAATGCAGAAGCGGAGAATGCTGCATCAACTTCCTACGGCGTAAATGATGCTTATGCACAGCAAGCCCGAAACCTTGCTTCTACAAGTGCTGCGATTGATCAGCTTGTTACATCACAGGCGAACATGGCTGTATCCATCCAGGAGAACTTCAGCTCCATGTACGCCAGCAACGCTCAGCTTGACGTATATCGGAACACTATCAACGATCTTGCTAATCAGTCAGGACTTACCGCCCAAGAACAGGCACAGTTACAGACCGCTGTAGATGGACTTAATAGTGCTTGCGGAACGTCTTATTCGGTAATTGATGCTGCTAATGGCGTTATCGCCGACCAAGAAGGCGTTGCAATGGACACCACCGACGCTATTAACGAACTGGTGGATGCAAAACAACGCGAGGCTCAGGCGGAGGCTCTAAACAGTGCATATACTGAGTCGCTTAAAGCGCAGCAGGATGCGGCAACGCAACTTGCAAATGCTTTGGATATTCAGGCTGAAAAGCAGAGGGCGTACGATGAAGAAGTAGCCAACGGTGGACTTAATGCCGAGGAATATGCAAGGCAGCTTCAGGCAGCTAATGACGAAGTAGCTAGGGCACAAGGCGTTTATGACTCTGCTGCCGCTTCAGCTAATGGCTACATGGGGCAGATGAATCTACTTACCATGGCGGAGCAGCAAGGCGCTAATTCCAACGCGGCATGGCTTGCACAGCAGAGTATGGTTGGCGCAATTATGACCTCTAATGGTCAGGACGTGTCGTGGTTCGCTCAACAGCTCGATAATGCTGGAATTAGCGTATCCGACATGGCCAGTACTATGCAGGCATCAGGTATCACACTCGAGGAAATGGCGGCAGCTTATGATGGCTCGCTGACTTCGATTGCAAATCTGTGCCAGGACAAGGGCGTAGAGATTCCCCAGGCGCTTCGTGACGGCATTATGAACGGCTCGTCCGAGGTGGCTAACGCAACCGGAGTCCTTAAAGAGGCTATGGTGCTTGAGCTTACTGGCGGCGACGTTGAGCTTGCAGCAGAATTGCTCGGTCAGGACATAAGCGAAGGCTTGAAGAATGGCATCGAAGGCACCGCCGATATGCCCGCAGAAGCTATAGGCATCATGAGCGATGAGACTATCGCAAAGGCTAAGGAGCAGTTCGAATCGCACAGCCCGTCGCAGGTTATGTATCGCCTCGGTTCTGACATAAACCAAGGCTTAGCTAATGGCATTAGCGAGAATTCAGGCACCCCACTAAGTGCAGTCCAAACCCTAGGGCAGCTCCTTTTAGGTGGATTTAGCGGTCTTGCAACTGGCGGGTATACGGCAGGGTGGAGCCTTGTAAGCTCGTTTACCTCTTCGATCGGTCTTAACTCCCCGCTTGCTACTGCTGCTGCAGGATCGTTAGCATTTGGCGCCGTTGGTGCAGTTTCGCTTAATTCAAATGCCTACGGTGCTGGCGCTACACTTTCGTCAAGCATGGCTGGCGGTATCAGCTCTCTGGCTGGCATAGTAAGTGGCACGGCGAGGAGTGTCGCACAAGGTGGGTCTAGTGCTGCGCTTGGGTCTTCTGATGCTTCTGCTGCTGGTAGATATATGTCGAGCTCCTTTGCAACGTCGATCAACGATTTTGCTGCACAGGCTAACGCTAGAAGCATGGCTAATCGTTCCGCTTCTGCCGCCCGTCAGGCATCGGATGCAACTTCTGCAGGACGGAATCTCTCTAGTTCGTTTGCAAAGGGCATCGACCTTAATGCTGCCGTAAATAGGGCGGCACAGATGGCAAGAAACGCTCTGCAAGCAGCAAAAAACGCCTTAGGCATTGCATCACCATCTAAGGAATTTACCGCCTTGGGCGAATATTCCGCGGAAGGTTTCGCGCGCGGTTTTGACAACGATGCAGGACTTGCGGTTAAGGCATCACGTGCGATGGCTAACGATGCGCTTAATGCTGCTAACGGGGTTTTTGATGGGGCATCTTACGGTGCTGCTGTTTACTCGTCAACCAATCCCGAAGTACTAACGGTGCTCGTAAACCAGCAAAACACGCTTGTCGATTTGCTCTACGAGGTGCGCACGCTCCGTACGACCTTAGGGCAAGTAATTAGGGGAGCAGTAGGCAACCAGGGCGGACTACGTTTTGCAAACGACAATGAAGCGGCGCGCTGGGTGCAGAAAATGGAGCGCATGAATGTATAAATACGAAATTACATACACCAACAGCAAGAACGATACCATCTCGCTAGGTAAAGAGAGCGGCGTTTGGCTCGATGAAAACGAGCTGTTTAATTACGAGTGGGACTACGTTACAGCGCAGCGAAAGCTGGTCGCAATCTCTCGCGATGTGGTTGAAATTCCCGTAAAGCTTCTGTTCCTGAATGGTTTCGACGATTCTGTTATCAACCACTTCTTACAGGTGATGGACTACGATGCACGCATGAAGTCTCCTGGTACGTTGTCGGTTAATGGCTATGAGCGCAAGGGTGTGTTTGTTTCCGCATCGACCGAGGACTATATGTACAAACAAGGCTTAATGTATCGCGAGATGCGGTTTCTTGCGCTTGAGCAGGACTGGACGCGCCGCTATGTGGAGACGATCAAGCCGACTACAACAAGTACAGAAGTGCAGCTTAAATACCCCCACGATTATCCTCATGATTATGGCGGAAGCCCTGCGCCTCAACAATTTAATAATCCGTCAGCTTTTCCGAGTGAATTCTTGTTACGCATATATGGGCCATGTACTGACCCTTACGTAATTATTAACGGCAACTTGTACGCTGTTAATTGCACGGTTGTTGATGGTGGCTTTTTGGTAATTGATTCAACAAATCGTGAGGCGATTTATAACTACAACGCGGCAGGCGTTGCCCAGAATGTTTTCGACGCGGCAACTATGGGCGCAGAGGGTAGTGGATCGTATATTTACGAGCTAATACAGCCAGGCGTAAACAGCGTCTCATGGTCTAATAACTTCAAGATTGACATCGAGATGCTCGAAGCGGTTTCGGTGCCTCCTGCATGGGGTGACGAGCAATGAACGTCGCCTATACCAATGACAGCCTAAGTGCTGTTGGCTTTATCTCGTTTGTTGGTTTTGATACCTCTATTGGAGATTCTGGCAACCAGGTACAGCTAAAGCTGCATAGCAGTCAGAAAACCGAGCTTGCTAAAGGCTCGCTCATTTGGTCGCCAGGAACCGAGTACGGCGGAATAATTCAAGACATTCAGTCTAAACTCGAAACCGACGGGCAGAGGTACGTGTATTATTCTGGTCCTTCTTGGTCGGGGCGATTGTCTCAGCGGATTGTTTGCCCGCCAACTGGGAAAGATCACTACACGTTAGAGGGCGAAGCAAACGAAGCCCTTAATACCCTCATGGAGTACTTAGGGCTTGATTATCTTTTTCAAGCGCCAGAGGGAAATTCTGGCATCACGTTAAATACCGATCTTGATCGATTCGCCGATGGCTATTCTGCGCTCCGTAAGGCTGCAGCAGAAAACGACTGCCGCCTTTCTATGGCTTATGACAATGCGGCGAAGAAAGTTATTATTCTGTTTGTCAAGCGTGAGACGCACGGCAATTACACTTCCGATAACTCGCCCATATCTGTCACGGTTGGCAGCCCCGTGAATCACCTGGTATGTGCTGGTACGGGAGAACTACAGAATCGCGTGGTCGTGCACCTCTATATCGACAATAACGGCAACGTGAGCCAAGCTCCGTACTACACGAGAGCCGATGAGATTACAGCGCTATACGAAAACACCAGCGCCGATAAGGACAAGCTGATCGAAGAAGGTACCAAGAAACTGCTTGAATACCAGGAAGTAAACCAGGTAGAGATCAGCGTAGAGGATGGCTCTGAGGACTTATACCAGCTCGATGACGTTATTGTAGGATTTGACCCTGTTACTGGCATCAAGGCAAGCTCAACTATCGCTAAGAAAGTTGTGAGCGTTGATGCGCAAGGCTTTGAATCGTACCGTTATGAGGCGGCTGACGTTGGCTCATCTGGTAGCACGTTAAGCACAGAAATCTCAGGCGGTAGTGGTGGAGGTGCGACTTATACTGCTGGCTACGGCATCGAGATAACCAACAACGAGATAAGCGCCGATGTTGGTATAGAAGAGTTAAACGAAGTTGAGCAGGCAGCTCAAACAGCCGCCGCACATGCTTCCAATGCTGCTGCAGAGGCAGCAGACGCCCTATCTGCCGCAAACACTGCTCAAACCACTGCAGATGCCAAGATTGGCACCGTAAAGGCTACTAGTCCTATTAGTGCCGTAAGAACTGACGATGAGGTGTCATTAACCCACGCAACCAGCGGCGTATCTGCTGGCGCTTATGGTGCCGCATCTAACACAACCGCCGATTGGGGCGATACCGTAACAGTTGGTGCTCGCATGAGCGTAAACGCAACAGGGCACGTCACTAATGCGCAAGGCAGAACGGTAACGCTTCCAGGAAATACCGCCACCCAAGAGGTTAAAGGCTTAATGAGTGCCGCTGATAAGGTTAAGCTCGACGGAGTGGCAGAAGACGCCAACAATACGGTCGTCGACGACGAGCTGAGCAGCACGAGCGTCAATCCAGTGCAAAACAAGGCGGTAAAGAAAGCTTTAGACGATAAAGCAAACTCCGAGCATAGTCATAGCGCAAGCGATATAACATCAGGCTACCTGCCTCTTTCTCGTGGTGGACTTGGTGGCGGTACGGCAACAGCAAGCCTTTACAATCTGATCGCCAACAGCATCCAAGAGTTCAGCGATACGGATATTTCTAACATCTATGTTGCACTTGTTGATGCTGACGGAAGCTCGACGAATCCTATCTTAAAAGCGGTTACACCAGCTAACTTTGCCGCAGGTGTAGCGACGCTTATAACGCCAGACGACATTGGAGCATTGTCGAAAACTGGCAACGCCACAAGTGCCAACAAGCTATCAACGGCTCGCACAATTAAGCTGACAGGTGCAGTAAACGGGCAGGCGACCTTTGATGGCTCGAAGGATATAACAATCAACGTTGAGGGAGACAGCGCGGCTGCTGGCTTTCTGGCTGCGCATCCAGTCGGTTCGATTTACGCCTGCAACACGCCAAACAATCCAGGAGTGACATACGGGGGAACATGGCAGGCGTTAGCTAGTGCTGACAGCTTTAAGTGGCTGCGAATCGAATAAGTCTCACGGGCTGTATATAGTAGCCACGATCAAAGGAGTAGATATGCCTATTACAGACGGATACAGCAAGTACGTATGCGCGGGATGCGGCAAGGAAGTCTTCTTGGGTAAAGAGGACAAGACCCAGAAAGAGAAGTGGAAAGATCGTAAGCGCGTAAACGCTGATGCGGTTGACGAATCTAACACGCTCTGCGAGGCCTGCCTGCCGTCCTATGATGCGCTTATTAAGAAGCACGACAAGGAAGTGTCCGACCTGTTTGCCAGCCTAAAGAAAGGTGCGTAAGCTATGCATATGCTCGAACAGCACATGGGACAAGACCATGTATCAGCGCAAGACCAAGCAGACGAGAACATGGCTCAACTTGGTAATGGTGTATATCTAACTAAGTATAAGGATGAGTATTTAACCGTTGAGATGACGAGCGCCAATCAGCTTACTATCAACCCTGGCTCACTGTTGGTAAATGGGCGTTACTGCATTATCGATACACCAGAAGTCTTAACAGTAGATAACGGATCGTCTGGCATGACAGAGCGCGACTTAGTGTGCGTGCACTGGAAGGAAGTTGAGGCGGAAGTCCAGGCGGCAAGTGGTGACGATACTCAGACGATTACCAAAGAAGAAGTCGATCTCGTGATTGTAAAAGGAACTCCCGCATCTTCTGGCGCTACTGACCCAGAGATTTCGCAGGATACTATACGTTCGGGGGTAGGCGAAGCGTGGGTGCCTTTCGCTCGCATCACTAAGGACGGACTTACTCCGTCGGTTGCTTTGATTGTTGATAGATTGGTGCCTGAATCAGACTTTCGGGATTCCATAATCCAGGTAGAAGAAGTGACCGTCAACGAGAACATATCACCAAAATCTCAAGTGTATATATTGATTCCAGCAAAAGCTGGATACGAAATCTTTTCTTGCGTGCTTAAAATCACTGAAGCAACTGGCTCAGCAAATGCGATGCTACTCTCCCAGCCAATGAGCAGCAATGGCAATTTATTTACGCGCATTTACAACACAACAGATAACACCATTGGGTTGAGTGGAACTGTAATTTGCTATTTCGCAAAGCTATAGCATTCCATAGACCAGATGAGCGCAACGAAGCAAAACATTTCATTGCCAGCTGGATCATCTCCTTATGCGCAGATTGTTTTCGACTTCGATATTCCAGAAGGGAAAAAGATAGTTGCGATAACAAGCATACAAGTGAATAGGCCAGCTGTTTGCGCAATCGCTTCATTTAGCCAGCCAACAAGTAGCCAGCTTGAAGTTTGGTATCGCAATGTCTTAGGTGAACCAACGACTATTATTGTAAGTGTTTCGGTATTGGTAATGTAGCCTTCTATAGACCAGATTGAAATAAGCATTGCAGGTTCATTCAGTAATGCCGAAATCATATGCGAAAAATGGGGACCATTAGTAATAGTTTCATGGGGCGGTATGGTGCCTGCTATTGGTGCCGATACCGCTGTTGTTGCCGCAACTGGTTTACCTCCATGCACCCACCCGTTTTACAACTCTACTGGTATTAGAGCAACACCAGACGCAACATGGGTTGACGTTAACTCTTCAGGTGAATTGAAATTCGAAAACAGGAGAGCATCCCAAGGACTTAATTCGTGCACATGGGCTGGCGAGCTTATTTACTTTTCGGCTAGCTAACCAGGTATATTACCGTCACATTTACGTATACGCTTTGGGACACTCCTGTAACAATCTGCAGGTCGTTATTGCCATCAAGAGTATTCCAAAGAGCCTTTGCTTGCAGTGAGCTTGAGGATGCTCCTGCAATGGATGGAATTACTGAAATAATTAAATCGTTATCAATATCAGTAAAACCAGATAGAGAGGTAATTGGCTGCTGCCCAGACTGATTAAACTGGATACCTTTACGTGTCCTAATTTTTATCGGGTCTATGGAATGCTATAGCTTTGCGAAATAGCAAATTACAGTTCCACTCAACCCAATGGTGTTATCTGTTGGCTTGCGGGTATTCCTCCTCATGATCTCGGTATCAAGCATCATGTAGTTGTTCGCGGTGGTGGAAAACTCCTCATGTCCAAGCGCATATTGGATGTCCACATCAGGCACACCAAGCTTATGCATATTGGTCGAGTAGTTGTGACGAAAGAACTTAGGAGCGGGACAGTATACCCCTTGTTTCTTGGTAAATGAGCGTAATTTTCTCGCGTAGTTTTCTGGGTTTGGGTCACTCATAAGCCAATCAGCGGGCTTTGGGTTTAGCTGGCGCTTGATCTCTCTTAAACGCTGCACGGCTACCTTAGGCAATACGTTGGGACGTAGCGATCGGTGTGTCTTTACGTCGGTAACCACAATCTCGCGGTCGATTACCTGCAAACCTCGGCGGATCATGACAACGCCCGTCTTTAAGTTGATGTCACGCCATTGCAGGCCGCACTGCTCCGATCGCCTTAGACCTAACCACACACCGCAGATAACGGTAGCCTCATACTCCCACCCGTAAACAGCTCTAAACAGTTTGTTTATCTCGCGCGGTGTCATTGCACGGGGTTTCTCGCGTGGTTGCATTTTGGGCTGACGGACAGCGCGAAATTTAGGCTCCGCAACGTCGTCTGGGTAAGCCTCATCGGCAATAGCTGCATTGATAATCTGGCGCAATATCTTAAACGCCTTACGCGCCGCTCCTGCACTGTCAAACTCTGTGAGCCATAGGTTTATATCACGCACGCGGATGTCCTCAATTTCCCAGTCGCCAAACTTTGGCTCAATGTAGAGCTGCCAAGAGCTTTCATACCCTGGCACAGTGCTCGGGGCGAGCATGGAATAGTACTGCACATATATCTCGTCGTGATAGGTTTTCAGCTTCATTTTGTTCCTTCCTAATCAAAAAAGACCAGACGTTTTGCTGGCCTTTTAAGTGTGGATGTAATCGGGTCTTTCCCTGGTGACACGCAGCCGATTATTAGGCAGACGAAAGGACGAAAATGCCATCCGAATTCTGCCAAGACCACAGCGAGCACGCTCGTGCAATCAAACATCACGACACCAGACTGGACAAGCACAGCGAGAATCTTGACGAGCTTAAGGAAGGTCAATTTGACCTGCGTCTCAATGTGCAGAAGCTGACTGATATCGAGGAACAGAACAGCAAGATATTCGCGCGTCACGATCGCATGCTCGCCGAGCATGACCAGCGCATCAGCGCGATCGAAGATCAACCTGCAAGGGATGCTAAGCGGATTAAGGATTCAGCTCTTGGGGCAGTTGGCGGAGCTATTGGCACAGGTGTAATTGCCCTCATTGTCCTTGCGTTAGTTCGATCGGTTGGAATGTGAGGAGAAGGAGGTGCGACATGAATAGCAAACTTACAAGCCGTAAGTTCTGGCTTGCCGCTGGTGCATTTCTCGTGTCCGTTGGCACTGGCATTGCTGGTCTTGCAACTGGCAACGACACCATGGCCATGGCAGGTGGACTGATGGCGGTAGTTGGCACTGGCATTTACGCTGCATGCGAAGCGTATGTGGATGGTCAGGCAGCTTCCGCAAACACCACTAGCAAGCAGATCACGGCAACGTCCACCGACAAGGTGACGGTACAGCAGGTGCTTAGCACAGCAACAGTAGAGAAGGAGGTGAAGTCCGATGGAGAATGAGGAAAAGCTTCAAGAGGAGCAGAAGAAAGCCGTAAAGCTCATGGCCGCCATGATGGCTGTAGTTATGGCCATGATGCTTACATTGCCTGGATCGGCGTTTGCGTACACGCAGTACGAGCGTATCGTAGCCAATGGCCATGGTTCGCTTAACGCCTCCTATCTCGTGATTCACGAAACCGCAAATCCTGGGGCAAGCGACGACAACCATGTGACTTACTGGTCTAACAACCCAGCCTATGCTGTCCATTATGTTATGGACGTTGATGGCTCTAGTGTGTTCCATACGGTTGCAGATAACCGAAAAGCATGGCATGTCGGCAACGGCAACGCTTACACCGTAGGTATCGAGCTTTGCCATGCTACCAACCAGGCCGACTTCAACGCGCAGTGGACAGAAGCGGTCAAGTGGACTGGCGACTACCTGCATAACAAAGGCTGGGGTGTTGATCGCTTGATCTCCCACAACGAGGCTGCGCTTCGCTGGGGCGGCTCCGATCACACCGACCCTGTTGGATACTTTGCTCAGTATGGTAAGTCTTGGGCACAGTTTGAAGCTGACGTGGCTGCGTATATGCAAACTGGCGAAGTAGGCAACGGTGGAAGCATTGAGCAAGGTGGCGGTACTGCTGTTAGCGGTAGCGGCGGGGGGG
>FR896065.1:13237-28883 GCA_000435475.1 Cryptobacterium sp. CAG:338
TGCTGGCACCTATACGGTAACCGCATCCGCGCTTAATGTGCGTACTGGTCCAGGAGTTAATTACGCAAAGAAAAGCTACGGCCAGTTGACCGCCAATGCAAAGGCTCATGCGTACTCCAACGGCTGCCTTAAGCAGGGTACACGTGTGACGGTATATGAGTGCACTAACGGCTGGGCACGCATCCCATCTGGCTGGGTAAGCACTGCTTACTTGAGCAAAGCTGGATCGTCTAGTGTATCAACCGCTAAATCTGGTACGTATGTGGTCGACGTAAATACACGCCTTAATGTACGGACTGGTCCAGGTACTAACTACCGCATTACTGGCACGCTTAGTGACGGTTATACGCTGTACAACGTTACAATCTCTAATGGATGGGGTAAGTATCAGGCATACACTGGTACTCGCTACGTAAGCGCACAGTACTTGGATGCGGCATAGTCTAATCACATGACTAATTAGATTAGCCATAGACTAATTAAGGGAGCCATTGCGGCTCCCTTTTACTTTCGTTCCGAAATTCATTCCGAAATAATCCTGAGAAAATCCGATCTTAATGATCGCCGTGGTCGCTATGATCGTTTGACCTGCACTTTTTGAACGTTATGAGCGTATTGATACATATATAGAGCACCTTCACACGGTGGGGGTCGCTGGTTCGAACCCAGTAGCGCCCACCATTGAAATGCCAGGTCACAAGGCTGTATGCTTTGTGACCTTTTTTGATACAGGGGCAAAACACTGTTTTATTCCGAAATAATTCCGAAATCGTTCCGACGAATTGCATTATTTTGCATTTAATTTAGCCACAGCTTCTTCTAAATCGTCGGTATTTACGTGTGTGTAAATGCGCATCGAAACGCGTTCGTCTTTCTGCCTTAGAAGCTGCTGAATAACCTTTGGCGGTAGTATCTTTGCTGATTCAGTTGCAAACGTATGGCGCAAGTCGTGGAAGTGAACACCTTCGCATCCTAACTTTTTTCTGTTTCGCTGCCACCATCTTCCTAAGACCTTAGGGTCTAATGGGTCGCCAAGCTCATTGGCGCATACGGTGTGCTCATCGCCTTGTATAACGCCATATTTTTTCATCTGACGTGCTTGTTCTTCTTTACGAGCTAGTAAGTAGACAACTAACGCTTCCTGCACTGGTATGGCTGTTAGCTTTCGATTGTGCGCTTTGGTGTCGGGAAGCATCAGGATACCGTCTATCAAGTTGACGTTCTTCCATTGCAGCTTTGCGCATTCACTTCGCCTGAGACCTGCTAACAATGCCAGCATTACTGCAGCATGATGCCTATCGGTTGGAGTACATGCCTTTATCAGATTCTCCTGCTGTTCCCTGGTAAGGGGTTCACGTTCTTCGGTATCAACCCTAGGCCGTTCTACGTTTTCAAAGGGGTTTCGAAACGCTAAACCTTGAGGGATAGCGTATAAGTTATACATGGTGCTGGCTGTTTGCAGCACCATATTAACGTATGTACCTGATAACGGTTTACCGCTGGCACTATCGCCTGATAGCATCGCCTTGACGGCATTCTGTATCATATAAGGCTCTAATTTGCCTGCAGGCATCTTACCAATATGGCGAGATAGAGCATCAAGCAGTCCTTCTATTTTGTTTGCAGTACTTTCTTCAATTTGCTTCATATTAAGGCGATGCGGTACGTATTCCTCTGCAAGCTGTTCGAAGGTCAGTTTGCGCCCAGGAGCATTACTTGATTGGTTTTCGACTTCTTGCTCGAACTCCGCAAGCGCAGCCTTGGCTTCACGGTAAGTTCCGCTGAAAGTCTTAGTCTTTTCACCATACTTACCCGTTCGCGGATTAAGCCCCGTGCTAACACGCAGTAGCCACTTCCTGCACTTCCCACGCGGCTTACCAGGCTCTAATTGCTTAGGCTCCATGGTATAATTCCCCTGCCGATCGTTGCTCGATTGGTTCACCTTTTGCCCCGCGCTGGTCGCCAAACTTTTGCGGGGCATTATTTATTTAGATTCTTTTATTTTATTTTCTATGTATTTGAAAACGTCATGATTCTCTTCGATCAATTCTGCTCCAAGGTCTGTCATTGACCACTTCCTTTTATCTGTGTCGATGTACTCATAATCGATTAAATCTAAATTCTTAAACTTTATTAGCTCCGTGTTGGCTTCAAGTATGTAGTCGTTATCGTATTCGCTATCGTAGTCCTTAAAATTAAATCCATCATCGCTTGTATAAACAGCCCAAAGGACTACTTTTGAATTGTGGTCTAGATGCTTTATGTAATCGGTAAGCTCATTCTTTTTCTCTTCGCGTTCTTTAAGTTGTTTTGCTTGTTTGCTTTCCACTACTTCTGGGTGCCTGGTAATGAGATCGTTTATTTCTGGCTTTAGACTCCATGTGCAATATGTTCCAGGGGCCATAAGAGGAGGAACGCTAATTAATCCAGCACTTGCTAGGGTCATAAGGGCGCTATCAAGTGCTTCTGCTTCAATTGATCCTCCCGCTTCATATATTTCAGCCAATATATCTTTTTGTGCATCAGGAAATTTGCTTACATATTCCGTAAGTTCTTTCTCGGTTAATTTTGGGTTTTCAAGCTTCTGTATCTTTGCCTTTAAAGATGAGGTTTCGTCAGATAAACTAGCATTTTTCTTAGCAAGTTCCGCGTTTTCGATCTTGCAGCTATTCAGGTCTTCTTTAAGCTTCTCCTCGTTTTTCAGTCTTTTGTTCAACCGATAGTACTGGACTGTCGCTCCTAAAATGCCCCCAAAAACAAGTACGAGAAAACCCAAACCAATAACATCCCAAAAATAATACGTGATCGACCAAGCAAGCCAGTTACCATCAATACTGCTAGCGATTGTGTATACATCACCAACTCCCATCATGCGCTCACCTCCTGGGATGCAGGTATATCATTTGGCAGCATCTTTAGACATTGCCGCAGCGTCTCGTGCGGTATCCAGGATTCTTTCTTTTCTATCTACAGTGGACGATCGGTAGCAGTCCATTAGCTCTTGTTCGTAGGGACTATTTATAAGCGTTTCTTCCTTTGGGTGCGATTCGTACCAGCCAAGTACATCGTTGGGTGTGCAGCCAAGAGCAACTGCGCAATTCCATACTTGCTCAGCATTCATCATTGCTGCGCCCGATTCCCAAGACCTGTACGTGTATTTATTTACGCCGATTTTGTCGGCAAAATCATCGCGATTAGAATAGCCTGCCGCTTTTCTAAGTCTCATAAGCTGGATGTTCATTGCTATTCTCCTTAGCTTGTTCTATATGCGAATAATACAACGAAATTAGCAAATACACAATCAAATTATTAGTTTTTGCTTGACACTGCTAACCAGAGTGTTTACTATTCACCTAGAGTTGCTAATCTGCTTAGCACTTCTTGAAAGGAGCCTAAATGCATATCGCAGGAACAGTACTTATTTTTCTTTCGCTTTTCCTGGGATTCGAAGCAGGACCGTGGGTATTTTTCATCGGTGTTGCCATGGTTGGCTTCGAGTTCGGCAAAAGGTTCGCCAACTGGGATTGGAAGAAGGAGCGGAAATGAAGAACTACGTCTTAGTTCTTATTTGGCTGATCTGGGCAGTGTTCTTTGGAACTGGACTTTACAGCAAGTCTATCGGATTGGAACACGAAGGAAACAGCTTGCTCATTATGGCATTGCCATTCTCAGGAATTCTTCTTGGTTGGGGCTTATACGAAGTGAAGGGAGGTAAGTAATGGAATTCAACAACGAAGTATTAGCTGAAAACATCCGTTCTCGCTTAGGCGTGCTCAAGATGTCTCGTCGTGAACTTGCTGAGAAGGCTGGCGTATCTGTTAGCACCGTGAACCTTTGCGCCAACGGTGAACAGATTCCAGGAGCCGACAAGCTGTTTGCAATGTCTGAGGCTTTGCAGTGTACGCCTAATGACTTGCTCGGATGGCAGAAGAGCGCGTAAGGAGGTGATTTATTTGGCAACGGTATCTGAACAGCTTGACGCTTCTATCGAGGAAAAGAAAGCATATACGCGCTTGCTCAACTCAATCGCTGACTTTAGCGAAAAGCTGGTTAAGGGAGAGGCCACCCCTGACGAAATTGCATACATGTCAAAGGTGGCTGATCTTGCGGAACAGGCTAAGTACGAACGCATGAAGAATGCGATCTATCAGCAGTTCCATTTTGGTAGCGATTTACTTAGTTCTCTGTAGCCAGTCGTGGTAGCACTCAAGGGTGAATAGAGAAAAACGCTGAGCGTATTCTATTGCTACAACGGCCTTACCTTGATCGGTTTTTGCTTCTTCTAAATAACCAAGATAGGTCTCTGTAAGCTTCTCACGTTTCTCGTCATATTTTCCACGATCAATCTCGGATAGAAAATCGCTGAAATCTTTATTCATTGCTTTCACCTCCCTTAACAAGAGAGGGTAACACGGAAAGCCGAGGTGATTCCCATTAAGAAAGCATGGCATTGGCTGATCTATGAATCCAGTACGCAGCAGTTCGCGGCAGTCGCATCAGCGGTGGTTGTTCTTGGCTGTGCGCTGAGTTTCACGGCTGGCTACCTAATTGTAAAAGCACTCATGAATTAGGAAGGAGGAGAGATGGACATTCAAGTTTTCAACAATGAGCAGTTTGGCAATGTTCGCGCCATGAGCTTAAACGACGAGCCTTGGTTTGTAGCTAAAGATGTTTGCGATGTCCTTGGTATTAAGACAAACCATTTGCGCGAAGACGGGCGCGGTCTTGATGATGATGAGGTAATGAATCTCCCTAATTGGGAGGTTGGCGGTAAAGCTCCTTTGATCGTTTCCGAAGCAGGATTTTACAAGCTGGTAATGCGATCCAGGAAGCCAGAAGCTAAAGCATTTCAGCGATGGGTTACTCATGAGGTCCTACCCGCGATCCGTCGCACTGGTGGCTACATGGTTGCCAAGCAAGACGAAACACCAGAGCAGATCATGGCACGCGCGGTGCTGGTAGCTCAAGACACCATCGAGCGTCAGAAGAAACAGATCGAGGAGCTTAAACCCAAGGCGCTCTTTGCTGATGCGGTAGCGGCAAGTGATGGCACCTGTTTGGTCGGCGAGCTCGCAAAAATGCTCAAGCAAAACGGCGTGAACATGGGGCAAAACCGTCTGTTCGCCTGGATGCGCGAGCACGGTTATCTCGGTAAAACGGGAAGCAATCGTAATGTTCCAACGCAACGCGCAATGGAGCAAGGTCTGTTCCGCATCAAGGAGACCGCCGTTACCCATTCGGATGGCCACGTAACCATCAATCGCACGCCCAAGGTCACGGGCAAGGGCCAGCGTTACTTTATCGACGCATTCGCAAAGCGGGGTGAGCTCGTTGGCTAATAAAAAGAGCCAGGCGAAAACGCCTGACCCAAAACCCAAGTCGAAGTATACACCAATCGCGTCAGGGTCTAAATACCTCACGGTTCGCGAGTTTGCCGACCTCTTTAAGCTTTCGCCAATCTCTGTACGTAGGCACTGCGAAAACGGCAATATCCCTGGCGCAATTAAATTCGGGACACTTTGGCGCATCCCTGTTAAGGAGGAAGACTTACCATGCTAGAAAACACTATGCTTGCAGATGCAATTGTATGCGTATTAGCTTTGGCGTGCTTCCTTGCCTATGGATACTACTTTACGCATAGGGGCTAGTAATGGAGTACCGCTTCGAGATTCCTGGCACGCTGCCAACGCTTAATGAGTACGTTAACCGTGAGCGCACCAATCGCTTTTCTGCTGCAAGCTTAAAGCGCAAGACGCAGGACTACATAAGGGCATTCATCCTGGATGCTCCTAAGTTCCCAGGTCAAGTTACGGTGTGGTTCGATTGGATAAGACCCGATATGCGAAGCGATAAAGACAATGTGGCATTTGCGAAGAAATTCGTCCTAGATGCGCTTCAGGAAGCAGGCGTGATTACAAAGGATAGCTGGAAGCTCTGCACTCCATATGATCGAAAGTTTGCCGTTAACAAGTCCAATCCTCGCACTGTTGTGCTGATTACTGATGAGGACTTTTAGTTTGACGCGCAAGGGAGCCAAACAGCACGGATGGACTACGGCAGAAGAGCGTTTCTTGCTCAAGTACGCAGGCGTTCTGACCAGGCGCGAGATATGTAAGGAGCTTAAACGCAGCACGGAATCAGTGAGGAACAAAGCCAAGCGATACGGAATATCCCTGCGGTGTTTTGTTAGCAAGCTTACCTGGTGTAATCAGTGCGCAACTTGGCGAACAACAGTGTCGGAACGCACAGGATACTGCCGTGTATGCGCTAAGCGCGAAATGCTTGCCAGGAGCGAGCAGAGAGTAAGTGATGCTCTTGAGCATCTTAGCTTCAACCAACGCATAGTTTATCTCAATGAGGAAGCGCACCGTGGAACTAGGCAGGCTCCATCAAAGCCCGTTAAGCAGGCGTCAACGGTTGGCAGCTTATATGCCAGGAGGAAAGCCGAAGAGCAGTACCAGAAGGATTTGGAGCGGTGGGAAATTGCTTGCTTAGATCAGCTTATCAACGCCAATAAAACCAGGCTTAAGCGCATCCGCCAAAAGCTCGGCACTAACCCTAGAAAAAAATCTAAATGAGTGACCACTTTATATATAAGACCTGTTCAAACACTAAAAGGAGCACAAATGGATATTCCAGAAATTGTATTTAAGCTAGCTGTTTGCGTATTTATGATCGTCACAATCATTCGCGAAACCAATCATTACCGTTTTTTACAAAAACTGGAAAACCAATTGCGCAATCGCGATGCCGAGACTAATTCCGCTAAAGACAGTTTGAAGGGTTGACTTTAGCTCTTCCCTGCGGTCGCGTTCGCTCTGCCTAGTTCTTTCTAGGTCGATATGTTTAGGCGCTTTCTTCATGCGCGCATGGTCTGGAAGGTGTCACTTTGTTTTACGGAATTATTTCCCCAGATCAAAAGCTCATGAATATCTATAAAACCAGGTCAAATGAGTGTCACCAAACCCCCACTCATTTTATTAGTTCATTAAAATACATAACACCTGATAGGAGGTAATATATGCAACTCGAAGTAGTGAACATCGAGGACGTATATCCCGATGAAAACAATCCTCGGAAAACCTTTGAAGGCATCGAGGACTTGGCGAAGTCCTTTGACCTTAATACCGAACGTCCTGGAGAGCCATTTACGCCGCCCATCCTGGTACGTGATGGCGGCATCTTTCGCATCGTGGACGGCGAGCGCCGTTATAAGGCACTTAAGCTTAATCGTAAGCAAACCTTTACCGCCAATGTTTGCGACGACTTGGACGAAGTAAACACGCTCATGGCTATGCTTGCAACCGACAACAAGCAGCCCTTATCTGACATTGAGAAGTCGCGTGGCGTTCAGCAGGCGCTCCTTCTTGGTGTTGATCCAGTAAAGGTCGACAAGACCACCAAAGGCGCACATGCAAGGCGCATCAAAAAAGCCATGGAGCTGGTAGACGATGCTGCAGAGGATATGAGTCTTGATCGCTTGCTCGCGATTGAGGAATTTAGCGAGTATCCATCAGTAGTGGAGATGCTCACCAACTGCCGTGAGCGCGATTGGGAGAGAATCGCTGATTCTGAGCGCAAGCGTATCAAGGACGAGAAGCGCATGATGGAAGTGCGTGATGCACTTATTGAGCGTGGGTATACCATCTGCGATAGCGATGATAAGCCTGACAATTACTACTATGCAGGAGCGATCCGCACTGTAAAAGAGGCAGAAGAGCTAACAGATAGCTCTGATGAAGTTGTGTTTACGCCAGGGGTGGGCAACCAGTTGTATGAAAAGCTTAAGCCGCGAGAGGAAGAAGAACGTCAAGTATCTGTCGTTGCTCAGATTCGCAAGCTTAAGGACACCTTTAAGGAATCGGAAGAAAAGCGCATGCTGTGGTTCGGCGAGCGCATGGGCGATCCTGATAACATACCGCATCTTAAAAAGCTTGCCGTCGTCGCTTTTATTGAATTTAACGACATCATTATCAACCGTTTCAAGGATGGCTTTCAGATCAAGATGGACTGCACACCTTGCAAGCTTGTGATGGCAGTTGGCTATAGCAAGATGCGCATCTCGATTCTTATGTATATCAATGACCTGCTCGATTCGCCAGTGAACCCCTGGAATCTTCCTCGCTTTAAGGAGTACCTTGAAGTTATTGAGGCCTTCCTGGCTGATGGCTATGTGCCTGACCAGTGGGAGCTGGATTTATTTGACACGATCAAGCACGTAATCAAGATCACCGAGGAGGCTATCAATGACTAAGCCATATACCGAGATTCGCTTTACTGGCACGCCAGAAGAGATCAACAAGCAATGGGTCGAGGCTCGCAAGAACGGCATCGGCGGCTCTGATGTAGCGAGCATCATGGGGCTTAACAAGTACTCATCGCCGCTCAATGTGTGGCTCATAAAGACGGGGCGCGAAGAATCGCCTGACTTATCCGATAACCAGGCAGTAGAGTGGGGCAACCGTCTTGAAGACGTGGTGGCAGATAAGTTTGCTGACGAACATCCAGAACTGCAGGTGCGCCGCCGCAATGCAACCATGGTATCGATTAAGCGCCCCTGGGCGTTTGCCAACATCGACCGCTGGGTAACAGATGGCAAGGGTAATGTGGGCATTCTTGAAGTAAAGACCGTAGGCATGCGCCGCGCTGCCGACTGGGACAACGGGGTTCCGCTGTATTACTTAACACAAGTCATGCACTACATGAGCGTCACGGGCTATCAGTATGCATGGGTGGCAGTCCTTATTGGTGGCCAAGAATTCCGCGAATACTACATCGAGCGCGACGAGCAGGACATTCAGGCAATTAATGAAGCGGTAGATACCTTCTGGCGCGACTTCGTGGAGACTGATACCGCGCCTGCGCTGATTGGCAACGATCCAGAAGCTAATGCGTTGTTATCTCAGCATTCCGACCCATCAACTGAGTTTATCGCGATGCTTGACGAGGATGTGTCCATGCTTGACGAACTCCAAGAGATTAAAGACCAGATGAATGATCTTAAGCACCGTAAGACCCTGATCGAAAACCAGATCAAGGACTTAATCGGCGACAACAAGGGAATTGAGACCGAGACCAAGCGTATTACCTGGGTACGCTCCACTCGCTCATCTTTCGATAAGAAAGCCTTTGACGCAGCTCATCCAGGCATCACCAACGACTACATGAAAACAAGCGTAACCAACGGAGGTCTTCGCATCTCCGTAAAGAAAGGAGCCTAAACATGGCTAAATGGGCTCCCGTCAGCGGGTATGAAGGGATATATGAGATATCTGACGACGGAAGAATTAGAAGCCTAGATCGGTGGCATACAGGAAAGGACGGCAGGAGGGTTCCATATAAGGGGCGAATGATAGCTCCTGGCATTGGAGTGAATGGATACAAAGTTGTTTCTCTTTGGAAAAACGGAAAGGGGAAAAGCGTATATATCCACAGGTTAGTCGCCGAAACATTCATCAAGAATCCTGAAAACAAGAAGACCGTAAATCACAAAGATGGAAACCGAACTAACAACAATGTTTCAAACCTCGAATGGGCAACATATTCCGAGAACAATTTGCATGAGTATCGCGTGCTTGGGAAGAAAGGCACTGGGAGAAAACTGACGGATATGCAGGTTGTTTTTATACGTAACAGCAAGGAAAGCCCAAGGGTGCTTGCAGCGATGTTTGGCGTAAGCGATTCGGTTATATGCAACGTGAAGAACAAAAAGATTTATCGAGAAGTAGGAGGCGCAGTCTAATGGGACAGTTGGCGCAACAAGCACAAAGTAAACAGATCAAAGCAGCTAATCCAATCGAAGATATCAGAGGATATATACAGGGCCAGTGGCCAAAGATTGCCAAAGTGCTGCCGAAGCATATGAGTCCAGAGCGCATGATGCAGCTTGCCATCAGTACCATCAACAAGAACCCAAAGCTGGCAGACTGTACGGTTGAATCCGTTCTGTCATGCTTCATGACTGCATCATCGCTTGGTCTTGAGCCCAATGATGTGAATGGACTCGGACAGTGCTACATAATCCCCTACGGTCGCAAGGCAACGTTCATCCCTGGATATCGCGGCCTCTACAAGCTGGCGCTAAATTCAGGTGAGATTCAATCAATCACCGTTGAGGTTGTTTACGAAGGTGACGAGTTCGAGTATATGCTCGGAGACGATGCCCGTATCGTTCACAAGCCCAGTATGACAGCAGATCACAAGCCAGAGAATATGGTATGCGCCTATTGCATCACGCGATTCAATAATGGTGGAATTCAGCGCACCGTAATGAGTAAAGCTGATATAGAACGTAGGCGCAAGGAATCACAGAGCGGAAAGAGGTCGGACAGTCCATGGGTTAAGTGGTACGAGGAAATGGCCAAGAAGACCGTCATGCGTGCCGCATCTAAAACCTGGCCACTTCAGTCGGAAAAGGCGCAAGCATTTCAGGAAGCAACTGCTTCCGACGAAATGGAGGGTGGAAGATTCGAAGAGCTTTTTGAGAAACCTATTTTTGAAGAGCAATCAGTGGTAGAGGTCGTTCAAGACACCGAACCAAAGGGCTTGCGCAAGGCGGTATGTAAGTCATGCGGTAGCGCTATTGAGGTGGCAGCAGATGCGACCTTAGAGGACGTTAGTGCCAACATGCCTCCATGTTGCGAGAAGATGCAGCTCGAATGGGCAGAGGGTGAGTAGTCATGAGCATCAATCGAGTAACTATTTCAGGCAATCTCACGCGAGACCCCGAGCTGCGCACTACTGCCACTGGTAATCCCGTCTTAGGTTTCAGCGTTGCAGTAAACGATCGTCATAAGAACAGTACAACAGGTGAGTGGGAAGACTATCCCAACTTCATCGACTGCACCATGTTTGGAACGCGAGCCGAGAAGATTGCAGGCTATCTGTCTAAGGGTTCCAAGGTCGCTATCGAAGGAAAACTTCGCTGGTCTCAGTGGGAGCGTGATGGGCAAAAGCGTAGCAAGATTGAAGTGATCATTGACGAAATCGAATTTATGTCGCGCGGCGACCATCCAGAGGTGCAGGTATCGCAACCAGCACCAGCGCAACCATCTAATGCGCAAACCCAGATGCCTGGCATGCCTGTTGCTCGTCCCGTTGTGGATGCGTCTATTTATGACACCGATATACCGTTTTAAGGAGGGGTCTCATGATTACTCAAGCAAGTCTTGTTGGTGTGCATGATCGCATGACCTATAAACCGCTTCTTGTTTTCAAACTTGTTGCGGAGAACGACCATGAGCTGCGTATTCTTGGTCGTGCAGGATTTGGTCTCAGTGTCTTACATCAGCAGGAATATACATTCTTCTATGACATTAATAACGGGGAGTGCAGCTATGACCCGTTTAAGCTTTCGGATCAGGAAACCATCGGAGAAGCAGCTCGCTGGATAAAGAAGAACGGCCTACCTGAGCCTGGCACATTCATCGACTGCGACTACCTGCGTGGAGAGAAGGACGAGCCGATGACTTTCGAGGATGAGTTCGACTACTGTCCTTGGAAAGATTAGGACTATGGGCGAAGCAGGAAAAGAACTAGACCATGGTGGAGTCAAGTATGCGCCCTTTTATCGGTCGTTTTATCAAGTAGCTAAAAACCTTCCCGACAACGATCGCCTGGCACTTTATGACGCGGTTAATAACTATTGCTTTAACGGTGTTTATCCCTGCTTTCGTGAGATGGATATCGAGAAACCTGAACTACTTGAAAACTGCTTCGCCATCATGGCTCCCGTCATGGAATCGACGTTGAAGAAGATGGTTGGGGGCGGCAAAGGTGGTCGCCCTCGGAAGAAGTCTTAAACGACTGGTAAAGACCTAAAAACCATAGGTTTTAACCTACCTAAAAACCATAGGTTATTAACAAGATTAAAAGAAAAAGAAAAGTAAGAATAAAAAGAAGAAAAGAAAGGGTTTGTGGATAACTTTCCTTTCTTGGATGGGATATCTCATGAAACGAAACCAAATCATAGCAGCCATGAATGCGCTGCCTGAGGATTGTGAAGTTGAATTCAACATCATCCCGCTTGATCGACAGGTTGAGATAATGACCTTCATGGTTAACTTCTTGGCGCTTGCAAGCATAGCCAGGGGCGAAAACTACGATCCTGGACAGTGGCATACCGCGCTCGTTGATGTGTTCTCAAGGCTTGGTCTTGGCAAGGAAGCTTCTTATTTAGTCCTTAAATCAGCCGCCGATTTTGACAATCGTGTAGAAGAAGCTAACGGCAACGCAATGCAGAATCTCGCTGAGTTGGCGATGCAGTAATGGCTGTCATGTCTTGCGAACCAGCTGATATTGCTTCTGCACAGCGAGAAGCTGATGCAATGTATCAAAACTATCGGAACTTCACACCGTGTCTTAAATGCCCTCATAACCAGCATCACGACTATCCGATCATGGGCGGGCATATAACGGCGAGCTACTGCGATCTTGATGGGCAGTGGCTATCACCAGATCTATACCGATCAACTATTGCTGATATGGGGTGTGAGCCGTGAGCAAAAAAGCATTAACCCCTATGGAACGATTCGAGGAGAGCTTCAAACAGATTGCGCGTAAGTGCTCTGCTTTTGAAGCCTGGCAACGGTTTATCTACATCCTGGCTTACGAGATCGCCTTTGCATCGGGCAACCTGTCAATCCCATTCGATAAGCCCGCAAAGACCTATAAGGCCGAGGTCGAGAACGAAATGGAATCTTATTGTGCATGTTTTCAGGCGTACTACGAAATCGTATGCGAAAACCAATTTCAAGACGTGTTAGGAAGTATTTTCATGCAGCTTGGTATTGGTAACGAAGCGGGAGGACAATTCTTTACTCCGTACCACATTGCACAAGTAGTGGCTGATGCCGCCAAGGTTGAAGATAAGGATGGAATAATCCGAGTATCTGAGCCATCATGCGGCGCTGGTGCTAATGTGATTGCATTTTGCGAAGCATGCCACAAGAAAGGTATCGACTACCAACGCAAGGTCCTATTTGAGTGCCAGGACGTATCAGAGCTTACCGCGCTTATGTGCTATATCCAGCTTTCATTTCTCGGTGCAGCTGCAAAGATAATCGTTGGCGATACCTTGCGCCAAGAAAAGCGATACGAACTCATAACGCCGATCATGGCATATGAACCATGCTGGGTGATTAGAGGGATACGCCATGAGTGGTGAGATTAGGCAGGGTGTACAACTTGTCAAGGCTCAAGTAATTGATCTCGATAAAGCAACAGCAGATAGGATTCGCATACGAATGGAGCCTCACTTGTCCCCAGAGCAGAATAAGCTCCTAAATGAAGCGTTACGCGAATCTATGGGAATAAGCGAGCATGAAGATAATGACGAAGTTATAGAGCGTTTTATAAACGCAAAGCTTGTCCAGGGAAGATCAAGGAAAACCTTAAAGGCATATAAAGATTTGCTGGAAAGGTTCGCAAGGCATACCGGCAAGCCGTTAGTCATTACAACCGCTGATGACATTAGAGGATTTATGGCTGCTTGTTTCGATCGCGGCACATCGCAGGTAACTGTAAGTAATTACCGGCTTTACCTTCTCTCTTTTTTCACATGGTGCGAAAACGAGGAGCTTGTTGTTAGGTCGCCAATGCGCAAAGTTGGAGCGATAAAGATGCCAAAAACGATCAAGAAGCCCTTTAGCGATAAAGAGCTCGAGCTTTTAAGAATCGAATGTAGCAGCATCAGAGATAGAGCCATGATTGAAGTTCTGGTTTCAACCGGATGCCGCATATCGGAGCTTACCGGGATGGATCGAAAGAAAATCGATATGAGCAACAACTCAATCGTAGTTCTTGGCAAGGGCAATAAGGAGCGCCTTGTTTACTTTACCGATGCCGCAAAGGTGTGGCTAGCTAAGTACCTTGAAGAGAGAACAGACAACGATCCTGCACTGTTTGTATCACTAAGGGCTCCATATAAGAGGGTATCGCCAAGTTCGATGGAATTAAGAATCAGGAACATTGGAATAAGTGCCGGCGTTGAGAACTGCCATCCTCACCGATTCCGCCGAACTATGGCAACAAACGCTATCAAACGCGGAATGCCTATCGAGCAGGTGCAAAAATTACTTGGACATGAAGACCTAAAGACAACTATGCGCTACGCGATCGTTGATCAGGAACTCGTAGCGACTAACGCAAGGAGGTTGATTGGATAATGGCAGACACCATTAGTCATATTAGAAACGCACTTGTAACGCAATTAGACCGCCTCACTAACGACAATCTTGAAGGCGAACAACTAAAGACCGAGATTAACCGTGCTCGTGCTATGAGCGAGATCAGCGAACAGGTGTTAGATGCAGGACGACTAGCACTACAGGCTGCTCGGTTCGTTGATAGTTCTTTAGCAGATAATCCCCGACTTCCTGAATACTTCAATGAGCATTAGCGTAAGGCGCATGGTCTACACACCTGAAATGGATGTGTTCCTGAAAGACTTCGTTCCAGGGCATTCCGAGCAACAAATTATTGACGAGTTTGAAGCGCAGTTTGACATCAAGCTACGCCGATCACAACTGAAAGCAAGAATGTATAGCTTGGGACTTAAGCAAGGAATCAATACTGGTCGGTTTAGGAAAGGTCAACCTGCTTACAACAAAGGCATGAAGCAGTCTGACTTTATGAGCGCAGAGGGAATTGAGCGCACTAAGGCAACTCGTTTCAAGAAGGGTCAAATTCCGCATAACGCTAAAGGCTTTGGCATTGGAAGGGAGAGAGTGGACAAGGACGGCTACATCCAAGTGAAGGTAAAGCTGCATTCCAACATTGATGGGCGCTGGAATAACTACCGCTATAAGCACGTGCTTATATGGGAGAAAGAACACGGATGCCACATACCACCCAAAACAGCAATCATCTTCGCCGACGGAAACAAGCGAAACTTTGATCCAAATAACCTGGTAGCCGTACCAAGGCGCATCCTAATGATCATCAATCGACACCATATACCGTACTTCGACAGAGCATCCCTTGAAGCTGCAATGAAGATAGCCGAGATAAAGATGAAAGCTGATGAGCTTGAGCTATCCATACCACGTACATGCAAGGAGTGCGGAGCTCAGTTTAAGCCAGAGTTTAAAAACCAGGTTCGTTGTCGGAGTTGCATCAATGAAAGGAAAAGCAAATGAGCAAGCTAACACAAGAAGAATTGGATCGGATTAAAACCGAATCGTTAAGGGTTTATTGCAGCGGCGTATGTCACAGCATTAGGGATGCTTATGCCCTAACGATCAATGGCTATTCCTTAGCCGAGCTTATTGATGCCGCTGAGTTTCAGGGCGAAACATCATATACACTGCAGACTATCGTCACTCTGGCGCATAAGTATGGCATCGCGCTGAGCGTCGAGAGTGATCTAGTAAGCTCCCGTAAGGAATTCTGCGAGGCCATCGAGAAACGCATTATGCCGCCAGGTATGGAGTGGCCACGTTTTGAGGATGGGGAGCCTTTTAAGTTTGGGGATGAGGTTTCTCTTAATAATCGTTGCGGAAAGGTAAACAGCGTCAAGTTTTACCCTAACAGGAATAGGTCAATTAAAGCAGTCGATGAAGATGGTAACTGGGGTTTTGTTCTGATTGGTGAGGGCGAATTTATCAAGCGCCCCGAACCTAAACAGGACACACTGCAGGATGTGATT
>FR896066.1:0-250 GCA_000435475.1 Cryptobacterium sp. CAG:338
AAGGCTAGCCCACCAACTCGTCCAAAGTCTTTGGACCACAAACCGAACCATCGGCCATTGCAGCTTCGATCTGTTCGTCGGTATATCCCAAATCTTTCATAACAGCAACAGTAGAACTTCCCAACTTGTCACTCGGCGTATAAACCGGAGCGGGCTCGGATTCAAACTGAATAGGAACCGTAGGAATGTTTCGATCGGCTTCAGGATAATGAATCTTAACCAAGTAGTCGTTATCCCATACGTTTTGATC
>FR896066.1:351-586 GCA_000435475.1 Cryptobacterium sp. CAG:338
CTTTGCGAGCGCTTCGTCCATAATGCCCACTACTTCAGGATTCAAGCCCGCTTCATTCATCTTGTTGCAATTAACCAGACGAGGTTCATCGATCAAATCTTCACGACCAATGAGTCCCATGATCTTGTTGTAGTCGCGATCGTATTCTGGATCACACATTGCCAAATATTTACCATCGCCAGTCATGTATACGTTATTGAAGGGGCAAATTACCTCCAAACGGCTCTTGGGATAT
>FR896066.1:600-1753 GCA_000435475.1 Cryptobacterium sp. CAG:338
CTTGGGATATGGATTACCATACTGAGCAGAAATCATACCGGTCATCAGCGCATAGACACCTGCGTGCTGAAGCGCACAAGTTACATAATCGCCTTCGCCTGACTTTTCACGTCCAATAACGGCTGCACAAATACCTGCTGCCAAGAACATTGCTGCCTGCAAGTCGCCATAACCGTTAGTAGGGATCATAGGTGAATCGCCACGATTTACCGTAGTGCCAAATACACCACCACGAGCCATATAGCAAGTTACGTCGAACCCAGGATCGTCCTTTTCGGCACCCTTCTTCCCGTAACCAAGCCCATGACCCATGATCAAACGAGGATATTTTGCGTGCAAAGTTTCCCAATCGAGACCCATCTTGCGCAAAGACTTAGTACGCGTATTCGTAATGAAAACGTCTGCCTCTGAGAGCAGTTTATCCATTACCTCTGCGCCCACTTCACTTTTTAAATTAAGGGAAATAAAACGCTTGTGCAGGTTGCACATATCGAATGCGAGATTTTCTTCATCCGACATAGGCATGTTAAATACAGCTGCTTGGGTTACGCGCAGGGGATCACCCTTTGCAGCTTCAACTTTAATTACGTCGGCTCCCCATTCACCAAGAATGCGACCTGTTGCAGGAGTTGCCATGTAGGTAGTTAAATCTACAACCTTAATTCCCTCGAGCGGCTTCATGCGATTCTCCTCCCCCTCAGGCAAACACTTTTGCATCATGCGCTTTAGTTTTAGTCCCCTTTAACGCATCGCGTTACTCGCACACCTGAGAACAATTGACTTGTAGCCCGAATAAGCTTATAGCCAGAATTAATAGTGTTCTTTAATTATAGGTATAGAAGGTATGAATCAAAAGCTTTCAACCATGACAAAAATACCGTTTATTCGCCTAACTATTAAAAGAGCTAATAGAGAAGAAGAGTGATCAAAAACACTAATTTATCGATCACGCATTGCTTTGAGTTTTGCCAGCACTTCAGGATTAAGACGATCAGCAACGGTGTTCTTGCGCGAAACCTGAAGATTACTATCGCGATCAGCCTCATCCGCCAAATCATCCACTTCGAGACTGAAACCGTTTGCACTCATACGATCCACGCCGCCACCAAACACCGCATCTTGAATAGAAGCATCGCTCGTAACCACCATCACC
>FR896066.1:1783-4613 GCA_000435475.1 Cryptobacterium sp. CAG:338
ACGCTCACGGGCATCATGGGAAAGTTTTTCGATGATCTTATCTGCCGAAGAGCCATATGGCGAAAACATGACTTTAACGCCGCCGATTGTTTGAGTTTTACCCGCAGATTCAGGATTATCAGCCGCATCAAAAACAATGATGGCTTTATATTCGCTACCTGCATATGCCGCAACATCGCTGATTAGCGCTTCGCGAACCATGTTGAATTTCTCGTAAGTGAAGTCCTCCCGATTACGCATATGAAGATAGCGCGAGCCACTACGTAGCACGTTATAACCATCAACAATAAGCAGCTTATTGCGTTTTTTAGCCACGTTTAAGCACCCTTTCAGATAGCCATTGCTCACACAGAGCACATGCGCACTCGCGAGAAGGCATTCGCCTTCATCTAACAACTAGTCGGTCGATTTATTTTGCTCGCGGCATTGACGCATCCATTCATACATACACGCCGTTGCCGCCTGCGCTACATTAAGCGAGCCTACTTGTCCTGCCTGTGGAAGCGCAACTAAAAAGTCGCAATGTTCTTTTGTTAAGCGCGAAAGTCCCTCTCCTTCACTACCCATTACAAGTACCAAGCGGCCAGCCATCGGCGCATCCCAAATACATTCCGTCGCTTGTTCAGAAGCGCCCGCAACCCAAAAATTTTCTTTTTTGAGACGCTCGATAGTTTGAGCAATGTTGCCAACTTGCGCCACTTTAATATGAGAGATCGCTCCAGCAGAGCTCTTGTAAGTTGCTGCCGTCACACGTGCAGAACGTTTATTGGGAATCAGTATGCCTGAGGCGCCTACAATTTCTGCCGAACGCGCAATAGCGCCTAAATTACCCGCATCGGTAATATGATCCAAAACAATGATAAGAGCTTGCCCATTATGCTCATCTGCATGCGATTGAGCAGCGTCGATAACATCTTGGGCGCTTGCGTATTGATAGGGGCGCGTTTCCAACATAAGCCCCTGATGAGAACCGCGCTCTGATCGAGCATCCAAATCACTACGCTTGACCTGCTTTACCGAAACGCCCATCTTATGGCAGCGTTTGACAACATCAGAAACGACTTTATCTCCCTTAAGACCATCGGCAACATAGAGGCATTTGGCAGGAATATTTGCCTTTAATGCTTCTAAAACAGGTCGTTTACCTTCTACAAATTCTGCCATCGGCTTGCCTCCTGGCAACGATCGTCTCTTATCTTCATCACTACAGCACCCTTCGCGACACGCAATTTCGTCATTAAGCAAACTGATCAGCTGCCGCTAAATAACTCGAAAGTCAATCGGTGCCTTTATAACACTTTTCATACGCTATTATGGCGCTTTTGTGGGTGCGTTAATTGTATTAAAAAAGCGAGCCACAAGAGCTCGCTTTAGAAATTAATCCACCTCATCGGTTCGAATCCTGACCTCCAAACAAGAAGCAAGATAAGAGCCGAAACATTTTCAAACTGGCTGGGCCAGCAGGATTCGAACCTACATAGCTGGTACCAAAAACCAGAGTCCTACCATTGGACGATGGCCCAGTTTCGTTATTGCGTATTGCCCACCTTGTTAGCGCTTTCAAATTACGGAATAGTTTCATAACCTATCGCGCCAAACCAAAAGCAAGCAAGCAGAGCTAGATTATAACGGCAAATCAGGAAAAAGACAACGAGAAAACTACACGTTAGATCTTTATGGCATCAAGGCGGTAAGAGGAATTACATATACGTCATGTTCCGCATCATAGCGTGCGAAAGGAGAATTTGCAGCAATTACCGCCATAAACTCCGGCTCAGGATTTCTTGCCGCAGGATTAGCAGAAATTTTTTTGCGCAAACGATTGAGGTTTTTTACTCCTTCGGGAACTTTATCTTCTCCGAGTTTGACTTCGATACCTGCCCATCTCCCATCGCGCAGTTCGATGATAAAATCTACTTCCAGCCCATCTGCGTCTTGATAGTACCTCAGCGAATCACCGTGGGCTCCCGGCAGCACCGACACAAAAACCTTAATGTCATGCATGCAGAGCGATTCAAATAGCAAGCCAAATAATTGACCATCTGTCAAGAGACGCTGCGGATTTGTCCCAAGTAAAGCTATTGCCAAAGAGGGATCTGAGAAATAGCGTTTTGGCTTTGTGCGTAACCGCAATTTAGAACGAATAGGAGCATCCCACCCTGGCAATTCTTCTATAAAGTACAATTCCTTGAATATATTGAGATATGTTGCTACTGCTGCTTCAGTCATCTGAGATCCATAAGCTGACCCCGCATCAGCAGCAAGAGTTTTGTAGGTTGCAGAGGTAGCAACGTTACGCGCAAGCGATTGAGCCATCCTACGCGCTACACGAGAATTGCCGTTTTTCTCTGGCACACTTACTTCAAACAATGCTTCTAGATACTCATCGAGAGTTTCTATGGCATCATCCACATTACTACCAATAAGCGCTGGCCAACCGCCCACACAAAGCTTTTCTGCTAAAAAGGCCAACCCCTCTTCTTTAGGAGAAAAACCACCCTTGAATAAAGCAGATAACGACACACCGCCTTCCACGCAGCCTTCTTTCCATAACGTCATGGTGCTCATATCAAACCGAGCAATTCTGCCCGCGCCGCTATGTGATACCTGCTCCTTTTTTGGAGTAGAAGATCCCGTTAATAAAAACATACCTTTGCTATCTGGTTGGTTGTCTACTTCATGGCGCACTAAGTCCCAGACTGCTGGCACTTCTTGCCACTCGTCAATAACATGAGGCTGATCACCCGCAATCGCAAGAGAAGGATCGGCGCTTACTAAAGTTTTCATATTAGGGTTATCTAGATGAATAACACTTTCTGCGGCAGCCCTC
>FR896066.1:4622-16053 GCA_000435475.1 Cryptobacterium sp. CAG:338
GGGCAGCCATCGCTGCCCAAGTTTTGTCACACCATTTTGTTCCCCTAATCTCAACGCCACCAAATAAACGGAGTAGATGACGAATACGCCCGTCTGCAATACGAGACTTATATCTATCTGGTTTTTGGGAGCCGTACACCAAAGAGTTGCCAGTAATCTCTGTCCCTGAATTAACAATCATTTTTCCCACATCAATCAACCTAAACAAGATTTTCGAGGGAATTTTTTGATGTTTTTCGAGGATTTTTCTAATAGGTTTTCGAGGTTGTTCGAAAAGTCAACTCTAGGCGGCGCGCCTCTCCGCGCACCGCCTGACATCAATCCTTACTGAATACCCTCCAAACGAGGAATCATTTCAAAGCCAACAGCCAGATCCTCGTCAGTGGGAACGTAGTCGGTCATCGAACCATCCTTGTAGGACATGTAAGCCGCCAGATCAAAATAGCCTGTGCCGGTCAGGCCAAACACGATGGTCTTTTCTTCGCCAGTCTCTTTACACTTCAGGGCTTCGTCCATTGCCACTCGAATCGCATGCGCTGACTCAGGGGCAGGCAAGGTGCCTTCTACGCGGGCAAATAGCGTTGCAGCCTCAAACACTTTTGTTTGTTCACCCGCACGAGCCTCGTCAATGAAGCCATCATGGTACAGCTGAGAAAGAATGGGGCTCATTCCGTGATAACGCAAACCACCCGCATGATTAGGGGATGGGATAAAGGCAGAACCCAATGTGTACATCTTTGCCAGTGGCGTAACTTTACCCACATCG
The DNA here is from genome assembly GCA_000435475.1 of Cryptobacterium sp. CAG:338. Lineage (GTDB taxonomy): Bacteria > Actinomycetota > Coriobacteriia > Coriobacteriales > Eggerthellaceae > Anaerotardibacter. The sequence continues at coordinate 5,389 of FR896066.1, forward strand.
CAGAAGTCATAAGCGAACTTACCACGCGTCATGGTAGGACAACTTGCAGGTTCAACCGCAATGAAATACGGCGCATCCTTACCTGCCAACTTATCTGCCATAAAGGGAGCCATCAGACCACCCAGATTGGATCCGCCACCAGCGCAGCCAATCAAGATGTCAGCATGCTCGCCTATTTTGTCGAGTGCCGCTTTGGTCTCCAGACCAATAATAGATTGATGCAGCAGCACTTGATTCAAAACGCTCCCTAATACATAGCGACACCCCTCGGTCGAGACCGCCTCTTCAACTGCTTCAGAAATTGCTGTTCCTAGCGAACCAGAATTCTCGGGATCTTTTGCCAGAATAGCACGTCCCACATTCGTTTCATTGGAAGGCGAAGGAGTCACGCGAGCACCGTAAGTTTCCATAACTGCTTTACGATACGGCTTTTGCTGCGCTGAGCATTTCACCATATAAACATGCAAGTCTAATCCAAAGAAACCACATGCCATAGAAAGCGCAGTACCCCACTGCCCTGCACCTGTTTCAGTGGTCAAGCAGGTCAATCCCTGTTGCTTGGCATAATATGCCTGCGCAATAGCCGAATTAAGTTTATGAGAACCGCTGGTGTTGTTGCCTTCGAATTTGTAGTAGATCTTGGCGGGAGTATCGAGCGCTTTCTCCAAAAATTCCGCATGTACCAAAGGAGAAGGACGATACATCTTGTAGAAATCGCGTACCGGTTCAGGGATGGGAATAAATCGATCGGTCGTATTAAGCTCCTGCTTGGCAAGCTCTGTTGCAAACACAGGTTCTAAATCCTCGACCGTTACAGGCTTTAAGGTTTTTGGATTCAGCATGGGTGCGTGATCGGTCTTCATATCCGCACGCAAGTTGTAATAGTGAGTAGGTAATTCGTCCTCAGATAGATAGGTCTTGTAGTCGGTGCTTACTCGCTTGTTCATAGTAGTGTCTCCTTACTTTTCTCAGGAGACAATGGCAATAAAAAGCGCCCTGTCTCCTACCACTTACGTGCAGGGACAAGAGCGAAACTCCTGCGGTGCCACCACTGCTTGACGCTATACGCGTCCACTCATGAAATGCAATCACATTTCTGCTCTATAACGGGAGCGCCCGTCTTTTGCTACTGCGCGAATGCGTTTACCGTACGGCAAAACTGATCACTGATTCACAAAAGCCCTCGGAGGTCCATTTGATGATTCGCTTCCTGTCGGGATCCCAGCACCCCCGACTCTCTGTGAGTGCGCTACCACCGTTACTTCCTCGTCAACGGTTTGTTGGAAGCAACTATAACAAAACTTTGCATCTACTCAAGATATTTTTCCTTAATTGGCAAAATGAAAGTCTGAGAGAGGGGGTTTGATTTTTCTTTACTGTCATTTCCTAATTACCTATTGACTTAGTAGGTAATTAATGATGATATATTCCTACCTTATTAGTAGGTTTTGAAAGGAACACTTATGACACGCCTTTATCCTTCTGTAGATCAGTTAGTCGGAAGCACTCCCCTTGTGCGACTTTCTCATATAGAAAAAGCCCAAAACATCCCCGCTACCCTTCTCGCAAAGTTAGAAATGTTCAATCCGGCAGGTTCAGTAAAAGATCGTATTGCGAAAGCCATGATCGAAGATGCTCAATCTCAAGGATTGCTCACCCAAGATTCGGTAATCATTGAACCAACCAGCGGAAACACCGGAATCGCTCTCGCGTCGATCGGTGCAATGAAAGGCTATCGCGTAATTTTGGTAATGCCTGAAACTATGTCTATTGAGCGCCGGCAGCTCATGAAAGCGTATGGCGCGGAGCTTGTTTTAACCGAAGGAGCAGCTGGCATGAAAGGCGCCGTAGCGAAAGCTGCCGAATTGGTGAAAGAAATTCCGGGAGGTATAACCCTTGGACAATTTACCAATCCTGCCAACCCAGAAATTCATCGCCGTACCACGGGACCAGAAATCTGGAACGACACCGACGGTGCCGTAGATTTCTTTGTTGCGGGTGTTGGAACGGGAGGAACTATTACAGGTGTTGGCGAATATCTAAAAGCCCAAAACCCTGAAGTACGCATTGTTGCCGTAGAACCTTCCGATTCAGCACTCCTTTCAACGGGCGTTGCTGGCCCTCATAAAATTCAAGGTATTGGAGCAGGCTTTATCCCTAAAACCCTCAATACTGAAATATATGACGAAGTGATAGCCGTTTCTAATGATGACGCATTCGCCACAGCAAAACTTATAGCACAAAGTGAAGGTGCTCTCGTTGGCATTTCATCTGGAGCTGTCCTCAATGCCGCAATCCAGATAGCTAAGCGCCCCGAAAATGCGGGAAAAACCATCGTAACTTTATTGCCTGACACGGGCGAACGTTATCTTTCCACCCCGCTTTTTAGTGAATAGAAAAGAGGAATCTTATGGAAATATATGCCGATAACGCCGCAACCACTGCATTGAACCCTCTCGCACTTGAGGCAATGCTTCCCTTCTTCGACCAAACGTATGCGAACCCTTCAAGTTTGCACGACTCAGGACAGCGCGCCGCCGAAGCACTTGCACAAGCACGGGAGACCATCGCGCAATGCCTGGGATGCTCTGCTCAAGAAATCTATTTCACTTCAGGCGGAAGCGAAGCGGACACTCAAGCACTTTTAAGCGCTGCTGCTCTTGGCGAAAAGAGAGGCAAGAAGCACCTCGTTTCAACCGCTTTTGAACATCATGCAATTCTTCACACCTTAGAGGCGCTAGCAAAACGCGGTTTTGAAGTAACCTTGCTCGAAATCCCTGACACAGGAATAATTAGTCCCGATCAAGTTCGCAAGGCAATCCGTCCTGACACCTGCCTTGTTTCGGTAATGTTTGCGAACAACGAAATTGGCACCATTCAGCCCATTTCGGAAATCGGTGCTCTTTGTCAAGAAGCAGGTGTACTTTTTCACACCGATGCAGTACAAGCAGTAGGACATATTCCTGTTCAAATACAAGATTCCAACATCGATCTGCTTTCACTTTCCGGTCACAAATTCCATGGCCCAAAAGGAATTGGTGCGCTCTATGCTAAAAAAGGCGTCCGCTTACAAAACCTCATCTATGGAGGTGCCCAAGAACGGGGTAAACGCGCTGGTACTGAAAACGTTCCCGCTATCGTTGGCATGGCAGCTGCGCTCAAAGAAGCCTGCGCCTTACAAAAGCAGCATCAGCTCCATCTATGCGCCATGCGTGACAAACTCATCGAAGGATTAGCACGCATACCTCATAGCGCGTTAAGCGGAAGTGCTGAAAATCGTCTGCCCGGAAACGTACATTTTTGTTTTGAGGGTATTGAAGGAGAATCTCTTTTGCTGCTTTTAAGCGATAAGGGAATCTATGCCTCTTCAGGTTCTGCCTGCACATCAGGCTCTCTCGAGCCAAGCCATGTACTGCTTGCCTTAGGCAGACCCCATGAAGTAGCACACGGGTCGCTTCGTTTGAGTTTGGATGAATCTATTACCGAACAGGAAGTTGACTACTTAATCGGCTCAATCACTGACGTGGTTACCTACCTTCGCAGCATCTCCCCGTTATGGCAGGAATTAGTTGCGGGTGAAAAGGATTTTATTCTCTAATCGTTTTTAATGACGCTTTTAATCCTCTGTCATTTTTTTGATTACGCCCTTTCGGCTTATCTTTTACCCATATTTAGGAGTGAACACTCATGGCTTTATACAGCGACATTGTTATGGATCATTTTCGTAATCCCCGCAACGTGGGATCGTTGCCCGATGCTAACGGCATAGGTGAAGTAGGTAACGCTCAATGCGGCGATATTATGAAGATCTATCTAAAAATCAACAACAACATCATTGAGGATGTGAAATTCGAAACCTTTGGTTGTGCCTCCGCCATTGCCTCCAGTTCAATGGCAACCGAGCTCATCAAGAATAAGCCCCTATCCGAAGCTCTCCAGATCACCAATAAATCCATCGTCGAAACACTAGACGGGCTACCTGCTCATAAGGTTCATTGCTCGGTACTCGCAAAGGAGGCAATTGAAGCAGCAGTGAATGACTATTACGAAAAACAGGGCGAATCAAAAGCGCTAAACTAAAGCAAGGCAAAAACGAACAGCTGCCATGCAACTTACCTTGCCGACAATTGTGCGAGTAAACAACAAGCACAAATAACTTTAAGTAAGGTCGATTGATCAAAACAAATGCTTGGCTGTCTAAAACGTATAATTCGATTTTACGAAGGGAGGATACGTCATGTTTATTTCAACGAGGGGCCGCTATGCCTTACGCGTCATGATTGACTTGGCAGAAACCAGCAACGGCGAATACGTACCCATGAAAACCATTGCCGAACGCCAAGATATTTCCCTCAAATACCTAGAACGTATCCTTCCTATTCTGAAGAAGAACGGGCTTGTAGAGGGCATTCAAGGCAAAGGAGGCGGATATCGCCTCTGCCGAGCGCCCGAAAAGTACCCTGTTGGTGAAATATTGCGCCTTACCGAAGGAGATTTAGCTCCTGTAGCATGCCTCGAATGCGGTGCTGCACCCTGCGATCGACGCAATGAATGTCGCACCATTGGAATGTGGGAGAAGCTCGATTCCCTCATTAACGATTACTTCGATGGGGTTACAATCGCCGACTTAATGAAAAAATAAACAGTCAATAGGTAGAGCTTTACCTTTCGTTGTAGCTCGTATCGAAACGCCGCTTTGAAAGAATGTATGCAAAACGTCGCCCTGGATTAGCTCCCTCAATCTCTGGGATAGGACAAAACAGGTGTGCGACATTTTAGCGACGTTATTTGCATTCTTGAAAAGCGATAAAGCGTGAAGCCGAGCTGAAACGAAAGATAAAGCTCTACTTTGTGTGTTATTTAGTTTCCTTATGGGCTTAGCCAACCGAAAGCAAACACTGACCAAGACGCTCAACTTCACCGAAATCGCCATGAAAATCTGAACCACCGGTACATTCCAGCCCAAAGCGATCAGCTAATTCAGCACAGCGATCCCAGTCCGCCTGAGTATGGTCGGGATGAAAGCGTTCAATCCCCCAAAGCCCCGCATTCACTAACGCAGGCACCATATCGTAGCTGTCCAATTGTCCGGGATGCGCCAACACCGCCACGCCACCATCTTCAGTGATTGCGGCAACCGCATCACGCGCATCGACGTAGATGATATCGCGTTTACATATACCTTCACCTTTAAATAAGCTTTTATAGAGCGTTTGGTATTCCTGACTCGTAAAAGGAGCCATTGTGAGTGCTGCCATAAGATGCTGTTTGTAAAAACCTGTTGATGCCGCACGCAACTTTTTTAGCAGTTCATAGTCAAGACTATATCCTGCTTTTTCAAGCTGCTCTTGCTGCCAAGCAGTGTTTTCCGTACGAGCGCGCAAAGTAGGGCCACAAAGAGCAGCAATCGCTGGAGAGTTCTCCTTAAGACCAAAGCCAAGAATATGTACCTTGCGTTCTGAAACAGGATTCCAAGCACTAATTTCTATGCCAGAAACATAGGTAATAACCGCCGATCCCTCGTTACTCGGGACAGCAGAGAGCGCTTGTGCCGCAGCGGCTGCATCATCGAACCCCGCCGTTGTGTCGTGATTGGTTATCGCTAGGTGAGTCAGTCCTGCAGCTTGGGCCTGAGCCAACAACTCCGCAGAAGTAAAAGACCCATCAGAAATGGTTGAATGACAATGGAGGTCTGCACGCAAGGGAGAAGCGCCATCCCATCCCAAAAGCTCTGATAAGGAAAGATTTGGTTTCATACTATTCCTTCAGTAAATATCCTAGCGCGCACCTTATTAAAAGGTACGCGCTTAAAATCTAGCGTACTTTACGCAACAATGCTTCCTTTTTGCATGTTGAATTCATGATCGCAAAGGCCTTCCATGAATTCTAAGTCATGGAAAATACCAAGCATGGTAGTGCCTTGAGCCTTGAGCTGTTCGATCAATTCACGAACCTTCATCTTTGATGCTGCATCCAAGGATGCCGTAGGTTCATCAAGAAGAAGCAAACGAGGCTGTTTGATCATTGCTGCCGCAATATTCAAACGTAGCTTTTCACCACCCGAGAAGGTTCGCGGATACAAAGGCCAGAGCGATTCATTGATATCAAAATGATGCAGCATTCGTTCCGTCTCCGTTTTTGCGTGCTCCATATCAGCAGAACCAAACGTTTCAAGTGCGCTTTGCAGCACGATATCGTATGCAGTCTGACGAGGCAGAGCATTCAGGAACTGAGAAACATATCCCATTTCATAAGCACGGATATGTATCATTTCTCGTTCCCCTACCGTGCACAAATCAACTTTTCCAAAACTGGCACTGCGATACCAAATGGAGCCTGACTCGGGCAAATTCGTACGATAAATGCAACGCAAAATAGTGGATTTACCGGAACCCGAACGTCCTGTAATTCCCACAAATTCGCCTTCTTGAATAGCGAGCGTAATATTCTGACAGCCTTTGATTTGACGATCCGCCATATGCATATAGAAAGACTTAGATAAGTTTTCTATGCTCAGTAAAGGCTCATTTTCTACTACAGATTCCACAGCTACCTCCTAGCGATCATAGCCTTGAGGCTGATCAGGATAGTGAGAACGATAGACCGAATTACCACCTACGAAAGCACGCGTGATTACTGGAGTGGTAACGGTTCCTTCAGGATTGCAGCCAATTTCGCGAACAAGCAGAATATCGGCGCGTTTGCCTACCTCAAGAGAACCGACTTCATTATCAATACCAACTGCTTTTGCTGGATTTGCGGTAACCAGCGCGAAAGCAGAAGGTAGGCTCATCTTGCATTCACGATGGAGGGTAAATACCGCATCGATGAGCGCCGCTGGATAATAATCGCTGCACAGCATATCAATCGCACCATTTTCGACCCCTTCACGTGCTGAAAGGTTTCCAGAATGACTGTGGCCTAACATTACGTTTGGAGCTCCTGCCAGCGTGAACATGCCATGTTCCTTTGCTTCGTGCGCCGTTTTCATATCAATGGGAAACTCAGAAATCACGGCACCAAGCGAATCCATGTATTCCACCTTCTCGGTGCAATCATCATCATGAGAAGCCAGTGAAATTCCTCTTTCATGAGCAAGGTCCGCCAAACGCTTCAAATCCTCAGGGCTGATTTTTTTAGCGTTTTGACGATCTTTAATAAGCGCATCAACCTCTTCGTCAGTCATGCCTTCACGATAGCCCTTCATGGTGTTGCTATACACCAACAAGTCGCGATACTGGCCCTGACCAGGAGTGTGATCCATAAACGAAATCAAGTCGACCTTGTCTTCTGTAAGGTAGTGTTCAATTTCATCTACGCGATCTACCGCGTCAAGCTCTACACGCAAATGCAAACGGTGACGAATAAGGTGATCATGTTCTTCGCCTTCGCGAATTGCAGCAATTGCATCGAGCAGCTTTTGAACATTTTCGAAATTGCGGATAGGTTTGTGATCAAACACGTGCGAACCATACGTAGAAAGAGAATGGTAGATGGTGGTCACCCCGTGAGTAACCAATTCGCGGTCTACTTTATAAAGTGAGGTAGGCAAATCCATAACCACGCTCGGACGAGGAGATGCTACTGATTCAATATAGTCCGAATGAATGTCTACCATACCAGGCACTACATACGCACCACGCGCATCAACTACGGGCAAGCCCGTTGCAGCATCCACTACAAGCCCAGGATTACCTGTATCAGCAAAAACATCGGTTTCTCGAGTGCGCGCATTTGCAAGCGTTGGCTTAATATCAACAATTGTTCCCTGTTTAATAACAACATCATGATTGGGCAATATTTCGGTTTCGGTAACCACATTGCCGCCACGTATTACTAAAGAATTTGCTTCCATAGTTATCCCCCATACCTAAGTATTTATAGAACATCTCGTGTGGAGGTTGCCCGCTAGCCAAAGAGCACATACCAACCGAACGGACAACCTCCCAGAGATGAGAGAAAAAGGCCTATAAATCAGCACTTGAAATTCTTGATGTTCTGCAACCTCATCGCAGAGCTAGCCACATCGAAAGAACACCAGTACTTTCTCGCGCTTTGCCTGCTAGAGCAGCGAGTACACCAACTGCTGGGTATACGCATGCTGAGGATCTTCCAGAATCTGATCGGTCAAACCCGATTCAATTACCTGACCATTCAGCATTACGAAGGTGCGATCTGCCAACATGCGAATTACGCCCAGGTCATGACTAACCACCAGCATGCTTACGCCGAAATCGCGTTTAATCTGCAAAATGAGATCAAGTACGCTTGCCTGAACCGAAAGATCAAGACCTGTGGTTACTTCGTCAAGCAATAAAATGGGCGGATTATTGGAAAGCGCTTTTGCGATTTGTACACGCTGCTGCATACCACCAGAAAACTGCTTCGGTGGTTCACCTGCGCGGTTGAGTGGAATATTTACCTTGTCCAGCAACTCGTTACCGCGCGCACGCATGGCCTCTACATTGCGGTTACCAGCCGCAATCATCTGTTCGGCAATGTTCGACATGGACGAAAAGTTCATGCGTAATCCCAAATAAGGATTTTGATACACCATGCCTAAAACCGTATTGCGAACCTTACGCTTATGCTGCGACGAAAGAGTGAGAAGGTTTTGGACCCCACCATCAAAAGGAATTGCACGAACTTCGCCTTCCGTTGCTTGCTGATCGAAATACAAGCACTGCATGAAGGTTGATTTGCCGCTACCGGATTCTCCTACAATACCTACAATCTCGCCAGGATAGAGATTCATGCTCACGTCACGTACTGCATGAACCGTATGGCAGTAAGGGCAGATATTACGCTCAAGCTTTGCATCAGGAGAAAGGCAGTACTCGCACCCTTCGCCAAAACGTTTCGACACATGCGAAACGGACAAGCAAGGACTTTGTTCCATTTCTGGAATACTCATACTTATTCACCCTCCTGATTTTGCTTACCGGCTTCCTGCTTAGCGGCTGCCTGCGCCTCACAACGCACATGGCAATAGGCCGTATCGTTGCATTGGTAATACGTCTCGCCGGTTTCTTCGTCGATCAATTCGTCTAAGTACACGCCTGTTGCACCGCACAAACTACAATGCTTGCCTTCAAAGTTTTCTACCGAGAAGGGGTAATCTTCGAAATCCAGAGGCGCTACCTTGGTATAGGGCGGCACCGCATAGATTTTCTTTTCTCGGCCAGCACCGAGGAGGGTAAGATTTTCGCTCATATGCAGCTTCATCGTGTCGAAACGAGGAATAGGCGAAGGCGCCATAACATAGCGATCTTCCACTAAACAGGGATGATCAGCGTTGGTGGTGGTGTGCCCATAACGAATGATTTGATCAAACAAACCAAGCCATGCGCCGGTGTAGTCAGCTTCAGCATGAAGAACAAGCGTCTTAGCCTCACTGGGCTCAAAATGACGCAATGGCTCAGGTGTGGGAACCTGCAACACCAAAATCTGCTCTGCCGATAGAGGCTGCTCAGGAATACGGTGGCGCGATTGGATAATCGTAGCTTCTTCAGTGTTCTCTACGACATCTACATCGGTGGTTTCTACGATCAATTTTTTAATGTTGACTGCATTAACACTATCGTCAGCACCTTGGTCGATTACCTTAAGGACGTCATCCTGTCCAATAAGAGACAAGGTAACCTGCAAACCACCTGTTCCCCATCCACGTCCAATAGGCATTTCTCGGGAAGCGAAGGGAATCTGATGACCAGGAATTGCGATACCTTTTAATACTGCACGACGGATTTCACGCTTAGATGCCTCGTCGAAGAAGGCGAAATGGTACAGCTGTCGCATAATCACTCCTTTTCTTCTTCAACGGCTGAACAACTTGCATGTTCGTCAGCGGCAGAATCATCTTCATCTTCAACCGTTGAACGAACGCTGGATAACTTAGATTGGAAAGTTACGTAGTGCGGCAACTTCAAGTGGGACACAAAGCCAGTCGCTTCTACGCCATCGACGTGGTACAAGACGAATTCTTCATCTTGGGTGGGATACTGCTTATCACCTTGATTGAGACAGAAGTCCAAAACACTCATTGCAATGGCCTTGGTTTCCAGATGTCCCATAACTAAGCCATAACCCACTTCGAAAGACAGATGTGCCTTACCATTTTTGGTTGAATCAACGGAAAAGACACTTTCAACCTCGGTGACAGGAATGCTGCCAATGTAGTAAGAATCATCCTCGTTGTGGCCTTCGGAAAGCGGGTTGTCGATCAGGATCTCAAGAGTTCCTGCACGAAGTTCCCCTACCGTAGGATGCGAAGGGCCAAAACCACGAATAGCTGCATAGCCAAGAGTGGTTACACCCTGAGTCATACCTCGCGCAAGTGTTTGCAAACGAGCAGAACGAGGAGCAGGGAACGTCAAGGGTTCCATGGTCACGTCAACAGGCTCGGTGTCGTCATCTTCATAAACCTCCGACAGACCCTCTGAACGCAAGTAATCCATAACCTTTGGCAACGAACCCAAAGAAGCAAGAGCTTCTTCGCTTGCACCACCGCAAGCCTCTTCCAAATTCGCTAAGAACTCTTCGCGAATTCGAGCCTGATCTTCGGGGGTTTCGGCTTCTAAATCAAAGTTGATCAAACGATGAGAGTAGTCGCGCGTTACGCCTAAAAGCTGACCACCTGGCACGTCTTTAAAGGCAGCAGAAATA
>FR896066.1:16076-39992 GCA_000435475.1 Cryptobacterium sp. CAG:338
GCTCTACCTGCATTTTCTCCGTATCGATCACGCGCGAAACATAAGGACGCTCCAAGGTCGACCTGAAAGCACGCAGCAAAAAGACTGCTTCTTCTGGAGATCCCTGCGCTTGCTTGAGTGCTAATGCTGCAAGGCGAGGAGCATACAGGGAAGCTTCTCCCATAACCTGCTCAATAAGACCGGGGAAGGTTATTTCGATTTCTTCAACCGTTGAAGTATCGCCATGAGCAACCCGCTCGTATTCAAGCAGTTTCAAGCTCTCTTCGATGGCAAGACCGCCACCGCGAACTGCTACATATCCCATGCTGCACCCTCCTTTTCAACCGACAGAATTTTGGTTGTACGAGGAATGCCTACCACATGACCTTCAACGTCCACCAGGACAAAATCGACACCGCAAGGATACTCATCGGCGCGATCGCGACGTGCTTCAATCCAGTCGCTACGATCAACATAAAACGTATGGGTATCTTTGATGCCAGGACCACTTACCACTACGCGATACACTTTATCGCCTTGAGGCACAAACTCTTCAGCGGCGCTTGACGCAGAAGATCCAGGAATTGTGTTGCCCGCCAATGATCCGCAGTTAATCACAATCGTTGCCCCTTTTTCTGGAGCAATCAAGGTACCTTCAAATGCTTTTAGAACAGCATCGCGACAAGCAAAAGAATGCGCCACATCGGGAATCAAAATAAAATCTGCCTGCTCCAATTCAGCGGGATGAGAATGAGTATTAAGGACCACCCACTGAGTTGCTTCTTGCTCCCGCGTTCCGGAAACCGCAAAGGTCACCGCCTGGTCAACCAGGGTCTTAACAACAACTTCAAAATGAGCGGGCAGAGGATTTTCTTCTTCGGCACCTGCACGCAACACCTCGACTTCACCAAGCCGCCCTGGGCGTGCAAGCGCATTCATGATATTTCGAAAAGCACGTTGCAGTACGTGCGTTTCAGCATTATTTGCAATCATAACTACACTTCCATGGTCGAAAAATCTACTTGCGTTCTTAACAGCGCTTCGTTGCGCTTGCGCTGTTTTGCTTGAATGTGCTCATCTGATTCAGCAAGTCGCGCATTCCATCCTGCGTTTTCGCACGAAACGGGATCAAGCGTGTAGGCAGCATCTACTACTGCCAAGTCGAATGCTTTGTCGTGATCTTCTCCCATGACCATGCCGTATCCATACGCATCACCAATACGTACCACGCATGAAGTCATAAACGCTTCCCCTAAATAGAATTGGGAGCGCTGCGCACTTTCGCGCACTCGAAGCATGACAAGCTCTTCGGTTGGCTCTTTGACAAGGGCAACGTCATGCATCTGTTCGATTTCACGCGCAAGTTGATCGAGGACAGTGCGATCCCCCTCGACCAAAATGCGCGTACGAACCTTTCTTTCCATTTCCTTTTTCTCTCCTGATTTTTCTCTCTAGTTTTGAACAATGAAGCGTTTACGCAGCTGGGTAGCAATAATCTCCAGCACAATCGCAACCGCCAGACAGAAGTACACGATGACGCCTACTTCATGAATATTGAGATAGAAGCTACCTGCCAAGAACAGCTGATAACCAACGCCACCAGCACCAGCAACTGCTCCTACTGCAACCGCGTTAACAAAGTTGATTTCAAAACGAATAAACGTCCACGAAAGCATTTCGGTAATCTTTTCGGGCACTACTGCCGAAAAAACAACCTGCCACCAAGAAGCACCCGAAGCGCGGAGAGCCTCAATGACCCCCGGATCAACTTCTTCGAAACTTTCCGAATAAGCCTTAACCAAATAGGCAACGCTATGGAATAAAAGACCGGTCACTGCAGCTTCTGGACCAAGACCAATAGCTACCGTAAAGATAAGTACCCATAAAATGGTTGGCACCGCACGAAAAAACGACATGATTGCCTTGATGACGTTTGATACCGCTTTGTTAGACAAATTCATCGCAGCAAAAAGACCAAAGAAAAAGGCAATCACTGCGCCAATGAAGGTCGTCAAAGCTGCCAGTGCAAGTGACTGGAGCGTACCAACAATGACATCTTCCATCGTAAAGTGGTTCTCCAACCAGGGCTGAGTAAGCATGGTAGCAAAGTCTTCCAATGCAGCTGGAACTGCTTGCACCATCGGGATTTTGCCGTAGTCCATAATGATGAACGTGAAAACAGTAACTGCAGCTAAGATACCCAGGGTGATCCACAAAACGGTATTGGATTTATTTGCCAAGCGCGTTTTAATGCGTCCACCATGACTTCTTTTGATGCCAAGTGTCGTATCATCAAACTGTTTTGCTTCAGCAATACGCTCGGCACTTGCAACAGCGCTAACCGAGGGACTCATATAATCTGCCTCCTCACGTAGTTAGAAGTAGCTTCGCAGGCAATTACCACCACAATGATGAAAAGCAAGATGATTGCTGTTACGTCATAGTCGAAGCTTTTGTAATAGATGTTAAAAACGAAACCGATGCCCGTACCGGTCAAAATACCGACCAACGTAGCGTCACGAATGTTGGTCTCTACCATGTACAAAAGCCAGCTCACTACCGAAGTGATCGAAAGAGGAATAACTGCCTGAGTAACGATCTGTAAGTAGCTCGCACCTGTAGAACGCAGCGCCTCAATAACACCACCGCTAATTTCGTCGAGTGTTTCCAAAAAGCAGCGTGTTAAATAACCGAAGCTTCCTAAGAACAAAACAAGAAAGCCGGTAAATTCGCTTTGATTAAAAGAGAAGAGCAGAATAAAAGCCCACGCTACTGCAGGAATATTACGAAACAGCGAAGCAATTGCGCGAACGATAAGCGAGGCAGGGCCACCAATACCTACCGAACGACATCCCAATACTGCCAAGACGTAAGCAAGGATTGCTCCAGTTACACTTGATGCCACTGCAGAAAGAATAGTGGAAAGTAACGCATTGAGAATTTGCGGGATTTTTTCAAGAGCCTCTACCGTGGGAACAAAATTAGTTGCCATCCACACTACCGCAGACGGAAAATCTAGAACTGCGGATACAAAGTCAAACTCTACTGCAGCCCCCGAAAGCGCATTAATAGCAATAAAACCCAAGGCAAGAAGGACAATAAAAATGCTGCGCTTACGAAAGAATTTTCGTCCTTCAGGCGAATTGGGAAGAATCACTTTCCCCGCATCGGCAATATCAACTGTGCCGGGTCCTTCGGCAGCTTTGCGATTCAAGAAAGAAAACGCACTCATAAGGCAGCTCCCGTGAAGGACTCTTCTTTCTTGACCTCAGATTGAGAAGTAGACGAAGCTTCCTTTGCAGATGCTCCGTTTTCCACTTGTGCTTCAGCGTCGTTTACCACAATGCCAGGACGATCAGGTGCCTGATTTACCAACTCGCCCTCTTCTACGCCATCAGCGTGTTCGCGTACATAAGGCGTACCATAAATATAGGAAATCACCTTGGCATCCAACTCGTCAGGAGTGCCATCGAAGACCAGCTTGCCACGACGAAGGCCAATGATGCGATCGGAAAATTCTACTGCATAGTCAACCTGATGCAGATTTACCAAACAGGCAATACCTAGCTCGTCGCAAGCCCAACGAAGTTGCTCCATTACCGTACGAGAAGAACGAGGATCCAAACTTGCAATAGGCTCATCGCACAGCATCAACAAGGGATCCTGTACCAAGGCACGCGCAATACCAACACGCTGCTTCTGTCCACCCGAAAGCTGATCAGCGCGCTTATAAGCAAACTCCGCAAGACCAACTTTTGCCAAAATATCAAAGGCTTCCAGTTTTTCTTCCTCAGAATAAAGGCCCAGCGCACCAGCAAGGCTTGATTTGTAACCCAAACGGCCTTGCAATACATTCTCGATAGCGCTTGCACGATAAACCAAGTTGTAATGCTGGAAAATCATACTGATGCGTCGACGTACCCCGCGAAGCTGACGCTTCGACATCTTAGTAACGTCTTCGCCGTTGAAAACAATGCTGCCTTCAGTGGGGTCAATCAAACGATTAATGCATCGCAAAAAGGTTGATTTACCAGCACCGGAGCAGCCAATAACACTTACAAATTCACCGCGACCTACCGTTACATTAATACCGTCAAGAGCCTTGCTCTTACCGTTGTAACTTTTGGAAAGGTCGTCGATAACCAGAAGATCTGAATTAGCCATAATTCCTCTCCGTTAATCAAACAAAAGACTTTATCTCGGTAAAACAAAGATCCCGCTGAGAAGACCTCAACGGGATCAGTGTTATCTTGCTCTCTTAGCCGAGGTTACGAATGGGGTCATACCAGGAATCTTCTACAGCTACAAAGGTAGTCTTGTCGGATTCCTTCTCCACCAAACCAGTTGCGTTTTCATCTTCGCCGTCATAGAAGATTGCGGAATTAGCAGCGGTATCAGCAGAGGTCATAGCGTCGGTAATAGCCTTCTGCTCATCCTCGCTCAAGGTATCGGTGTTGTAGCAGAAGGGAGCATTCAGAACAGGAGTAATACCAATAATGGTGAACTGTTCGCCACGTACGGTATCAAAAGGAGCTGCAGCGTCATCCTTTACCTTATAAACAGCACCTACGGTATTAGGCTCGCCCGATACTAGGTCAAAGTACATATCAACGTCGATATCGTCGAATGCAGCAGCTTCAGCATTGCCGGAAAGCAGGTTTACCGCAGAACCCTGGTGGGAATCGCCGAACATAACCGAGCTGAAGAACTTACCATCTTCAAGAAGCTCATCGGAAGATTCCAGGCCAAACTTTTCAACGATGGAGCTTGAAGGAATAGCAAAGCCGGAAGTAGAAGTTGCTGATACGAAGGAGAAGCTCTTACCCTTAATGTTGTCGATGGAATAAGTATCGCCATCCTTGTACTGATCAGCGTTTTCAGTCTTTACGCAAATGCGGCTGTAGTAGCAAGCTTCATCCAGAGTGCCGTTAGCGTCGCTTGCCGTAAAGGCGCACTGAACTTTGTCGTTCTTTTCGTTTGCCTGAACATAACCTTCAGCGCCAAGGTAGCCCATCTAAGCCTGACCAGAAACCAGAGCCTCAATTGCTACGTTGTAGTCGGTCGTGGTCATGATTTCAACATCGCGGCCAGTAGCGTTCTTGATGATCTCAGCAACTGCATCACGGGAGGCTTCCATATCTGCAGAAGAATTATCGGGCAAGAATACAACCGTAATAGGATCGCTATTTGAAGAACCTTCATCCGAATTAGACGAGCAACCTGTCGCAAGCAACACGGTGCCGAGTGCGAGCACGGCAGTAAGGAGAACTGCAAGAGCACGCTTTGCGGTAGATACACCTTCCATTTGTTTCTACTCTTCCTTTCTTTGTTTTCTCTTGTCATAAAGCGACACGAGGCACTATATCGAAGGAAAATATTGAAAAAAACGGTTTGAACGTGGTTCTAAAACAGGTTTAAGAAACTCTGGCGTAACTTGAAATATCCGTAACGTTTGTAAGAAAAAATGAGAAAAATGAGTTTACGTTTTACGTGCATTGAACGATTCTTTAAGAAAGTTCTTAATAAATGCATCTTGCATTTAACATGGATTCTGCGCTAGGACAGATCGTGCATTGGGCGATGGCACGATAAACTTCTAACTTATTAACCCCAACGTGGCAGTTATTGACCCTAATTTGGCAGACTTTCAATATGAAAATTCCCCTACACCCAGCCTCGCCACATCAATCAATGATCTTTTAAAGAGCGGAAAGGTTCAAACGAACCGTTTTTCAACAGGTTAGTGCAGAAAATGACATCGCGGCTCGAGGCATTCAGTTACTCTAATGGCTTAAGTTATTTAAGTAATTCAAAAAAAGCAGTCTCATTCATCGAGTCGTCAGAACCACGCTCCCGTGATTTATCAACGTCGCATTTCTACACTCTTTAAAGTCAAGACAATCATCTCGTACGCGCTTCATATAGCGTTAGTACTCCTTGGCATTGTTTACGCTCTTGAGCTTAATCTTCCTGAACACCTTATTCCTCAAACCGATTTCTTTTTTGTAGGATCCAACTTATCCTTAGTGGAGCGCTGTGTTCCTTATCTCTTTACTACGCAGCTCCCAAAAAGCTACCGCACTCGCCGCTGCAACATTAAGCGAATCTACTCCATGAGCCATTGGGATACGCACCGTGTAATCGCACGCTGCAATGGTATGCTGCGACAATCCATCACCTTCAGTGCCAAGCACCAATGCCAGTTTTTCACAGCGCTTGAGAATAGGATCATCGAGCGCAATTGAATCGTCGTTAAGCGCAAGAGCAGCGGAAACAAATCCTTCACTTCGAAGCAAATCTAATCCTGCCTTTGGCCATACATCAATTTCTGTCGTACCAATTCGCGTCCAAGGCACCTGGAATACCGTCCCCATAGACACGCGTACCGCACGACGATAAAGCGGATCGCAACACGCTGGCGTTACCAAAACAGCATCGACACCAAGCGCGGCTGCACTTCGAAACGCAGCGCCAACGTTGGTGTGATTAGTTATATCTTCCAAAATTGCCACACGACGAGCGTTTGTTTTTTCAAGAAGCTCGCGCACTGACAACAACGGCTTGCGACGCATCGCACATAAGACTCCACGAGTGAGTTCATAACCTGCAAGCTTTTCTATTTCTTTTGCTGGAGCAACAAAAACAGGTAGATCTTGAGATTTCTTCGATGCTGCTTGCGCGCGTTCAAGAAGCTTACTCATGGATTCCAACTTATGAACAGGAATTAACAACGAGAGCGGCTCGTATCCTGCATCGAGCGCACGATCGATCACCTTGTCTGATTCAGCAATAAAAATGCCTTTTTCTGGCTCAAGCTTATTGCGCAACTGTACTTCCGTTAAGCGCGCATACACCTCTAATCGAGAATCATCCAAAGAATTAATCATCTCTATCATGCACACACCGCTTCCAAAAGTGCCGATCAAACCTTTAGCTAATCAAAACCATTAACTGATCGAAATCTGTAACTAATTCAAACTTTTAGCCAATCGAGAACTGTAACTAATTAAAACTCGTAGCCAATCAAACCCGTTAACAAATTCAAAGCTTTAGTCTTTATGTAAAACATTACAAAAATAAAGATAAAATGGAGCCATAATCGCGAATCCCATTAGCGCTTTTCTATAAACACCAAGTAAGTTTACACCACCAACAAAGCCACGAGCGGCAGCGTTATTACCGAAAGAACAGTAGTTAAAAACGTCACGCGTGCAACCGTTTTAGTATCGCCCGAATACGCCAGTGAAAGCATTGTGCCATTCGACGCGACAGGCATTCCTGCCAAAAGAACCAAAATCGCCAAAATAAAAGAGTCATGCACGAATAGCCCGAACACGAAGAACACCACTAACGGCACTGCGATCAGGCGGATTGCAGTGGTTAAATAGCTCCATCCGTCAGTAAAAATATCATGCAAGGGCATTTTTGCGATGGATGAACCCACCACAAGCATTGCCGCAGGTACGGTCATCCCGCCCAACAAATCACACGCTTGTTGTATTGGACTCCCAGGTGCATTAACTTCAAAAATCGCCAATACCGCCGCAACACTTGAAGCGATAACCGCCGGCTTCAAAAGGGCATGCCCTACTGCCCCAAGCTGCTTTCGCCAACCGCGCCGCTCGTCATCCGATTCCACCGTGCCCGATATAAGCATTACTCCAACAGAAAAGATAACAATATTGAAAATGATGTTGTAGATAGCAGCATAAAGCACTGCACTTGGATCAAGCACAGAAGCCAGTACGGCATAACCAATAAAACCAGTATTTCCGAACACCATCATGAATTCGTGAGCGCCACGCGTCACCTTAGGCATCTTGCGATAAATCAATCGCCCAATTATGAGACTCAAGGTAATGGTTAAGACAAAATAAAGCGCCGCATATAACAACGTAAATCCTATGTCATGCGCACTTGGCAAAGACTCGCTTGAAAGAACAGAATTTAGAATAAGCGCAGGAAGCGTGATGTTGAAAACCAACTGCGAAAGCATCGTGTCGAAGGTGTCATTCATCAGCGATTTTTTACGTGCAATAAAACCACAAATAACGATAACCGCCAAAATGAACATCTGAATTGCAGTATGCTGGAATACTTCCACGCCTGAATAACGCCCCTTTCTGCTCTTTCTTTCGGCGCAATAAAAACAAACCAGCTAGTTATTCTAGCGCTCATAGAATAAAGTGCCTTAGTAATCAGGCAGTCTTCCTATAAAAAGATCGCATAAGGCGCACCGAAACATGCGTAGGTAATATTGCTTCGCTAAGACGCAGTGCAACCTTATCTCGTTTTGTAATACGATTTCATCTTTCAGAACATCGCTTCACTTTCAAAGGAATGGCTCTACAGCTCTTCAAGTTTTGTTCCTATGGCTAGATGTTTTGCTCGTATGGCTAGGTTTTTCGACTTTTTGGCACAGATATACCCCAACCGAACACACGCCATAACAGCACAGCTCAACACGGCAACATTACCTAAGCAATATCATCCACCCGCATAGCAGACGGTTTTTCGGACACTTCACGTCCTCAACGGGCTAAAGCCATAAAAAAGTGGCGCCCACTGAGGACGCCACAGAAAAATCTATTTGCGAAAGCGACTTACATCATGCCCATTCCGCCGCCGGCACCAGCGCCTGCGAGCGCAGACAGATCGGGACCTTCCTTAGGAATCTCGTTGATGGTTGCCTCGGTAATGAGGATCAAAGCAGCAACAGAAGCAGCAGACTGCAATGCAGTACGGGTTACCTTAACTGGATCGTTAACGCCCATAGCAATCATGTTGCCCTGCTCACCGTTTGCGAAGTTAATGCCCTCGCCCTTAGCGAAGCCCTTTACCTTCTCTACTACAACAGAACCTTCATAACCAGCGTTGGTTGCGATAGCGCGCATTGGAGCTTCCAGTGCCTTGCGAATGATATCGATACCAACCTGCTCATCTGCATCAGCCGCATCAAGAGCATCCAGAGCAGAAATTGCATTGATCAATGCAACACCGCCACCAGCTACGATGCCTTCTTCAACTGCAGCACGGGTTGCCTGCAGAGCATCTTCGATGCGAGACTTGGTTTCCTTGAGTTCGGATTCGGTAGCAGCACCAACCTTAAGAACTGCAACGCCACCGGAAAGCTTAGATAGACGCTCCTGGAGCTTCTCGCGGTCAAAGTCGGAATCAAGACGATCATATTCAGCGCGCATAGAAGCAACACGAGCTTCGATTGCGGCAGGATCGCCAGCGCCGTCAACGATAACAGTGGTGTCCTTGGAAACCTTAACGGTCTTAGCGGTACCCAAAGCATCAATGGTTACGTCAGCCAAGGTCATACCGAAGTCCTTGGAAACAACCTTACCGCCGGTAACAACAGCAATGTCTTCCAGGATGCGAGCACGACGATCACCGAAACCAGGAGCCTTGATAGCAACAACATTCAAAGTACCACGGAGCTTGTTCAGAAGCAGGGTGCCCAGAGCCTCGCCCTCAACATCTTCAGCAACGATAAGCAGAGAACGGCCAGACTTCATGATCTGCTCCAGCAGAGGTACCAGATCCTGGATGGAGGTTACCTTGAGGTCGGTAAGCAGAATGTAAGGATCGTTAAGTACAGCCTCCATACGTTCAGTGTCGGTTGCCATGTAAGGAGAAATGTAGCCGCGATCGTACTGCATGCCCTGAACAATGTCGATGTCGATGCCGAAGGTCTGGCTTTCCTCAACGGAAATTGCGCCGTCCTTACCAACTTCGTCCATTGCTTCAGCGATCTTCTCGCCGATTACTGCGTCACCAGCAGAAATAGTACCTACGTTTGCAATCTGATCCTTAGTGGTGATCTCAGTTGCGTCAGCCTTGATAGCCTCAACTACCGCATCGGTTGCCTTAACGATACCGCGGCGAATACCCAGAGCATCAGCACCAGCGGTTACGTTGCGCAGGCCTTCGCTTACGATAACGTCAGCAAGCAAGGTTGCGGTAGTAGTGCCGTCACCTGCTACATCGTTGGTCTTAACTGCAGCTTCACGAACCAGCTGAGCGCCCATGTTCTCCACGGGATCTTCGAGTTCAACTTCACGAGCAACCGTTACACCGTCGTTGGTAACAAGAGGAGCACCGAAAGAACGTTCGAGTGCAACATAACGACCCTTAGGGCCAAGCGTTACCTTTACGGCGTCTGCAAGCTTCTTGACGCCTTCGGCCATACCGCTACGGGCATCAGCCTCAAACTTAATTTCCTTTGCCATAAAACAATTCCTTTCAAGAAAGTGTTACTTAAGTAGTGCGTGCAGATGACTTCTGCACAAACCCCGTAAGCGCGCTATCCTTTGCTGTCTGCCTTACTTCACTAAAGCGTCTTAGCTCGCCCGCGAAAAGCAAATCCTAACTAGCATGCGCACTTCAAAAGAGCTGAGCTACTCAGCAAATACTGCGTAAATGTCATCTGCGCGAAGAATCATTACCTTTTCGCCATCAACATCAACTTCGGTTCCGCCATATTTGCCATAAAGAACGCGATCGCCCTCTTTTACTGGCATGGGAAGATGATTACCTTCGTTGTTTACCTTGCCTTCACCTACTGCCAAAACAACACCTGTTTGTGGCTTTTCCTTGGATTCAGCAGCGATGTACAAACCGCCTGCCGTGGTTTCCTGAGCCTCGTCCTGCTTGACGACGATACGATCACCAACCGGCTTGAGATTCATAGCGTACTTCCTTTCTTAAGGTCTAAATCGCATGATGGTCTAACATCTATGCGTCTATTACCAAAGTTGTACTCGAAAGATCACTGCAGACGATGCTTACCCGAGTTATATAAGCGCCGTTCATTATTATCTTTCGTTAGCAACTTAGCACTCAGCACTTTGGAGTGCTAACGCCTATACATATTAGCAACTTCTTGAGCGAATGCAACCCATCGTGAAGAAAATATGAGTGTCTAACACTTAGATTTTACTGAAGGGCTACTCAAGGTAATCCATGGGACGAAATTGATGCTTCAACTGGACTTTTAGAAAAATAAAACAAGACGTACCCCCAAATAATTGAAAGCACGTCCTCTAATTGATCAAATCTTTTTCCTATTTGTTACTTCTTTGTTGTTTAAGCTGTCACTACAATGTAACTTCTTCCACGCAGTCAAGCTTCATCTCCACACAAAGATTTACGAGCTTCTTATCGAGCGAGAAGAGTGTTCCTGCACTGCGGCGCACCAACGTTAGATAGAACATATCGTATACCGAATGATTCTGGCGTACCGCTTCAGCGAATGCTTCATCAGCGTTTTCTTTTAGAGGGACGAACTCGTCTATAAGGCTAATTCCTTCTTCAATTTTTTTTAGAGCTTCTTCCTCAGATAAAGACCCTGCTCTAACAAATTTCCAAAACGTATTCCTAATTTCAACTAAATAAAATTCAGAGGTAATAACATCCTCATTTTCGAACATAAGAGCTTTAAGTGCCTGCCCCTCAATCGTATTACGCAATATTGCAACTGCGGCGCAACAATCAAGAACAATCATTTCATACCACCTAGCGCCGCAAAAATCTGCTCATCTCTTTCTTCCCGCATATCACGAATCATTTGAGCGATATCGGAATATTCCTCGGGGAGATCAAAAGATGGGCCCTGTTCAATTTCCTCGAAGATCTTCCTGCGCCTCTCTATGCTAGCCTGACGCTCTGCTTCAGTAGCCGTATCGCAATAATAGGATTCTCTTTTTGGAGAGGAATGAGCGCCGCCCCCTAAAACAGAAGTTTGCACCTCAGTTTTAGGAATCACCATCCAATCAGAGCGTCCCGCCAAGCGCTTATACGCTTTCAAATATTCACGCAAAATATGCACGGTTTGCTGAGAAATACTACGATCCTCTTCGGCAGCACATCTCTTCAGTTCAGCGTACAAGTCATCAGGAAAATCTCTTACTTGAAGTGCCGGCATAGTGTCCTCCTTTTAAAAGATTTCAAAGTATAAGAGCTTTAACCAACTTACGCATGGCTTCTTAAACGGAACAGAAAGCACCCCTTCAACCGACTCTTATCGTCGCCGCTATTACCTTAGCATGCAATAATCATGTATTTTTCATGCGTTTTAACAGCTATATTATAGTTCACCAATAAATACCAGATCAAGCGTTTGTTTTGCGCGAAACAACTAATGGATACACGCCATTAGCTGGCACGTACCCTTCGCCTCCTATATACAAGTAGGACCCAGCCTTAAAATAACTGGGTCCTAACCTTAATACTGAAAAAGCCATAGACGTGGTTGTAGGTTCACAAAGAATGTCTCAATGGTCTATAGGTAGGAAAAGAAAGCTCTTGACTACCCTTTAAGAAGTTCGGTCATCTCTTCCATGTAAAACGGAATATCTAAAGCCTGCGGGCAATCAGCACAACATATCGACACGAAGTGCAAAGGACCAGCAAACCCAGGCTCGGTCTGAGGCATTCGCATAACACCCATTCCAAGCTGCGAGACTGAACCAAGATAATGCGTATGGAGCATAGCGATTCCTAGAGTGCGCGAATTTGTTCAGCCAACCAGCTCGCCCAAGCTTCTACCCCTTCGCCATTTGTCGCCGAAATAGGGAAAATAGGAGCAGTCGGATTAAGGTTCTTGATGTGATCGTAGAACAAATCCTTATCGAAGCTAAACACAGGAAGCGTATCAATCTTATTCAGCACAATAGCTTTAGAAGCCTGGAATACACCGGGGTACTTCAAGGGCTTATCGTCGCCTTCAGGAACACTCAGAATCATTGCCTTCATGTTTTCGCCCAGATCGAAATCAGTTGGACATACCAAATTGCCCACATTCTCGACAATAATCAAATCAAGATTGTCCAGATCTAAAACATCCACCGCACGACGAATCATATCGCTTTCAAGATGACAAGCACCGCCCGTGTTGATTTGCACTGCAGCAATGCCCTGTTCTTTTATCTTCTCGGAGTCCACCGAAGATGCAATGTCGCCCTCAATTACCGCGATATTAAATTCATCCCGAAGCGCTTCAATGGTAGCTAAAATAGTAGAAGTCTTACCGGAACCTGGCGATGCCAACAGGTCTAACACGAAAACCTTCTTTTCTTTAAACAATTCGCGATTAGACTGAGCAAGCTTGTCATTTTTATCAAGGATAGGCTGTTTTAAATCAATCTGCATGAGTTGCCTCCGCTTCCTCATTTTCGTCAGGAATATCTACTTCAATAGAGTCAATGCGTAATTCTTTCCCTTGCAAAAGCTCCGAAAAAGCACTTCCGCATTCCGGGCACAACATGTGAAAACGGTCGTGTTCATATTCCGCGCCGCATTCCAGGCAGATGCTTTTAGGTGGAATCATGGTGATTTCAAGCTCTGCATCTTCGCACATAGTACCTTCTGCGAGCGCTTCAAACGCAAATCGGAGCGCATCTTCAATCGCTTCTGTCATTTCGCCAACCGAAAGACTGATTTTCAAAACCCGTTGCGCTCCCGCATCATTTGCAGCCCGCTGAACGGAATCCATTACGCCACTCATAATCCCTAGTTCATGCATGACGTTTACCTCTTTTCAGCCATGTCGGCTTCTTTGTCTTCGCTTCCCCAAAGATGCTCTTGGAACTTTCTTTTTGCGTATTTCAATTCCGCCTTGGCTTCCTCTGCCTCAAGCTGCTCTTGCTTGCGAGCTTCTTCTTGGCGTTTGATGCGACGATTGGCGTTTGATGCGACGACGCAAGCCTACACGTGCCGCCAATAAACTTACTTCATACAGAACTACCATCGCCGCAAACATAAGACCCATGGTTACAGGCGAAGCGTCTGGAGTCACCATAGCAGAGAAAACGAGCAGTCCCACATACACCCCGCGCCAGCTTGCACGCAATTTTTTGTACGGAACCACTCCAAACATTACCAAGTAGAACACTACAAGAGGCATCTCAAAGCCAATACCAAAGCCCAGTTCAAATTTGATAATAATATCAACCCATTGGCTTGCCTCTGGAAGAATAGTGGCAAATCCTGTTGCTTGGTCAGTTAACCACTGAAACGCCGGGTCCAAAATGATGCAATAGCAAAATATCGTTCCACCAATGAACAGGCACAAAGCCGCAACAAAGGTCGGAACAAACCATTTGCGTTCTTTAGGTTTTAACGCTGGCAGAAAGAAAGCCAAAATTTGCCAAAGCGTAATAGGGGCAGTTGCCACAAGCGCCGTCCAGAGAGCCACCGTAATTCGAACCGAGAATGCGTCAAAAGCACCGAAAACGTTAAGCTGAACCTGTCCGGATTCATCAAGCGGCATATATTGAGAAACAGGAGCAAGGAGAAATTGCACTACTGTATCGGTTCCTAGATAGAACACGAGTGTCGCCACAATGAGGCACACCACGATACGCACAAGACGCATGCGCAATTCGCCTAGATGCTCCATAAGCGACATACGAGCTGGTCCGATTGGCATATCTATTCACCCCTTTCAGATGCAGCAGCCTGGGCTGATGCAGCCTGCACAGATTTAGTTTGGGCTGATGTGACCTGGGCTGATTTAGGGGCAGGTTTATTTTGAATTGGCTTTACGCCGAATAGTTCTTCAGGTGTCAAAGAAGGCTTCACGCTCGGAGTGGGTTTGCTTACTGGAGCCTTGGAAGAAGGCTGAGCGGGTGTTCGCGTCTCAGATGCTTGTTTTGCCGATGATTGGTTCGCGGACACGTTCGTCCCAGATACGCGCGTCTCAGATGCTTGCGTCTCAGATGCGATCTTCACTGCCTCTCGGGCATTTTTAGCTGCTTCTTCTTTCATTGCCCGCCTATTTGCAGCAATAGATTCCTGCTCTTCTCGCGCTTTACGTTCTGCTCGTTCTTTATCGTAGCGAGCCTTACGCTCAGCAAAACTTTCTTGAGTAGCAGTAGGAGCAGGCTTGGCTTTTGCGGAGGCAGAAGAAGCTGCCGAAGAAGATTTCTTCGCCTGGCTACCATCTACATCCAAGACTTCGCCTTTGATAACTGACTCCATTTCGGCCTGCGCTTGTTTAAATTTGCGCAATGCCGCACCAAGAGTTTTTGCCATTTCAGGCAACTTGTCAGGCCCAAAAATCAAAAAGCCGAACAATAAAATTATGAACAGCTCAAAGCCGCCGATACCAAACAAGCTAACTTCCTTCTCTTATAAAAACCGTTTCGAAAGTTCCCTACCGTTAACTGACGATTAACCCAGCTAACTGACGATTAACCCAGCTTGCCAGCTAGCCTTCAATGAGCAAACTGACGAATCCTGCAACGACAGACATCATCCAATGATCAAACGAAACGGCGACATAGCAATGTTAGTTACCTCCCAGAAACATGAGTCCCATAGTTGGAAGAGATAATGCGAGAATCAAAATAACACAAACCGCGATTACAAAGATGCGCCACAAAAGTGCCTTGCGAGCTGCTTTTTCCTGAGCTTTACGCTGTCGTTCAAGCGCACGCTCCTCGCGCTCTTTAAGCTGCTTTGCTGTCATTTTTTGTTTCTTATTGGCCATAAACCAAAACTTCTTTCTCGTTGTGGGAAACCATAACGCAGAGCAAGCGTCCTCTACCCTAGGATTCGACCAGAGGAAAACTTAGGAACGCAAACGCCCACGGACTTCTAGAATATGCGCAATAACCTTTGTTGCACCTTCTCCTACATGAAGTCGGCCCTCTTCGTAAAGAATCTTGCCGTTCACCATAGTCATGATAACGTCGCTATTGCTTGCAGAACCCAGCAGGGCAGAAACCGGATCCGTAGTGGGTGTTTGATGGGATCCAGACAGATCAATTGCAACGATGTCTGCTAATTTGCCCACTTCAAGCGAACCGACCTTGTCGTCAATACGCAATACCTGGGCAGCACGAAGAGTTGCCATTTCAAGAAGAGTTTGCGAGTTCAAGAATTCGCGACTCAATGCACGCTGAATCATCAACTCGAAACGCATTTCAGAAAACATATCGAGATAATTTACTGAAGCAGGAGCACCAGTGCCTAAGCCTACGCGTAAGCCTGAACGCAAATACTCACTTACCGGTGCAACTCCCATACCGAGCTGAGCACTTAAGCTTGGGCATACCGCAACAGCTACATCGTAATCACGCATATGACGAATATCATCTTCGGTGACACAAACGCCATAAAGCATCATCACATTTTTAGCTTCAAACAATCCCCAGTTCAAAACATAATTAACGGGAGTTACCGCAGTGGGCAACCAGGGCGGAACCTCCACAAATCCACGATGGTCAACCGTGCTATCAAGACCAGCCGTTGCACCGTCCCTTACAAAACGAACTTCCTCTTTGCTTTCAGCAAGCTTTAATGAAACAGGCAGATCATTATGCTCGGCAGCGTATTGTGCTACATTGCGATACATCTCTGGATGGCATTCATAGACCGGATCGGGAGCTACGCCAAGTATGATCTGATCAGGGTCTACCATCTGAGACCATTTTTCCAAATCGCTATCCATTTTCTTCATGGCGTAGTTAACAAGACGCTTATCGATAGCGCCCACTTCTCGATAAATCACTCCGCGCAAACCACAATCACGAGTAGCAAAAACAGCTGCACCGGTTGAAGTGGTGTCTGCAATCGTAGTAACACCAGCCGAAAGTTCTTCAAGACAACCTAAGTAAGCTGAATCGTAAGCTTCAGAATCGGTGATTCGGGAACGAAGATCGTTTATATTCTTACGCCATTCGACAAAAGGCAAGTCTCGTACAAGGCCACGAAAAACGCCGTCTTCAACACGTGCATGCAAGTCAATAAAACCAGGAGTGAGCGCCGCCATTCCAAAGTCTTTAACTTCCTCATCAGGATAACGAAGTCGCATCATTTCCGTTGTGCCGATATCGGCAATAACACCATCACGAACAAGAAGCGCACCGTTTTCCATTGGCTCGGATGAAACGGGAACAATATATTTAGCGCACAGTAACATGCTTTCCTCCTGACCCAATAATTCTTAGTCATGATAGCATTGAAGCGTTTTATTCTAAGTTAATTCATTGCGATTCACAGTACTTGGATATGTGGATACGGCAAAGGGCGCTAAAATATGCGCATTGTATGGACACAGAATAGGAAACCCGTTTTTTATGACTATAGATTCAAAAGAAACTCCTGAAGCGTCTGTAAATGAAATCCCACAGACCCAGGTCCCTCAAAGCAGCATCTCATCATCTGACGGTAAGCAGGCATCCGAAAACACTCACTCTATCGATACTGCCACCGGCGAAGATGCCCCTGCCGAACTTTCTTCAAAACGCGTTAAGCAAATTTTTACCGATATCGCTTGGAAATATGAGCGTTTCAATGCGTTGTCTAGCTTTGGGCGCTATCGCAGCTGGTTGCGCACCCTCATCGACAAGTCTCCTATTACCTCGCAATCACGCCTGCTTGATATTGCAGGTGGCACGGGTGATGTTGCTTTTACCGCCTGCGCACAAAAACCTCCTGCATCTATAGTGCTTTCCGACTACACACCTGCCATGCTCGAAGTTGCCCAAGCTCGACTTGATGAAGGCGAAGCGAAGGGGGTTCCTGTCGAGCTTGCCGTTGTTGATGGACAGGACATTCCCTACGAGGACGAATCCTTCGATATTCTTACCATGTCCTACGGCATTCGCAATATGCCTGAACGCGAACGCGCGCTGTCGGAAATGTATCGCGTGTTAAAACCTGGCGGTGCTTTATGCGTGCTGGAATTTTCTACCCCGCCTAACCCCCTTATGCGCTTGGGATATCGCATCTATTTACGTTGGGGTATTCCTGCTTGGGGCAAATTGGTTACGGGTGACGCCTCTGGATTTGTTTATCTAGCAAAATCAATTAAAGCCTTCCCAGACCAGGAAGGCTTTACAAAAATGCTGAAAGATGCTGGATTTTCGCGCGTGGAATACACTAACGTAACCTTTGGCGTAGCTGCGATACATATTGCTTATAAGGAGTAAGATGCCATAACGCACCCTGTGGCGTACCTATAATGCTCCCCCTGACATAAGTACAAAAACCGCAATAACCAAAATTACTGCACACGAAATAAGACCAGCAATGGTTCCCTGTTTGTTCTCCATGGCTAATTCACCGCCTTGGTGTGATAGCGATAAGGAAGTGCTTTGGTGCGTTTCTTCTCAGGAAACATTCCCTCAATAAATACCAGCACAACTGCAATCGCAAAAAGTCCTATCATTTTCTTCATTGATACGTTCATAGTTGCGCCTTTCTTCCAAGCGAGACGAAGGCTTGAAGTGTCCGTGAGGCACCTCGAGTCCCTCACGAAATCCTTCGTCCACTTCCTTCTTTGACGGTTATTACGATACGCGCGCAACCTAACAACAACCTTACTGGCGTCTTACCGTTTCATGGAACTTCCGGACAACGAATGCGAAAAACCGCGCAATTATTCAAAAGAGGTGCAAAGTTTTCGATACTATGAAGAAAACCAACAAAGTTTCCTTTTAGATCGAGCTAATTAGATGAAAATCTAAACAGCATGATCTAGAGAAACACATTAAAAGGCCCGGAAAGGAGCATCGCCTATGAAACGCATGATTGATCCACTCGAGCACGCCACCGAAATTCTTCAAGGTGTTCAAAAGGGTGTTTTGCTTACCACCAAACACGGCGACCGCGTAAATTCCATGACTATTAGTTGGGGAACGCTTGGCATCGAATGGGGCAAGCCGCTCTTTACCGCATTTGTACGTCAGCATCGCTTCACTAAAGAATTCCTGGAAGCAACCGGTGAGTTCAGCGTAAATATTCCCGTAGGTGAATTTGACAAAAACATCATTGCGCTTTGCGGTTCAAAATCCGGTCGCGACATGGACAAGATTGCTGAGCTTGGCCTGACTTTGGAAGATCCTGAAGTAGTAGCGGCACCAGGTATTCGAGAGCTTCCTCTAACTTTAGAGTGTAAAATTCGCTATGTGCAGGACCAAGATTTACGCTCGCTCGATCCAGGTGATATTGAGCGCTGGTACCCAACCGACGAAACCGGTTTCCGCGATTTCCATACGGTATTCTGCGGCGAAATCGTTGCGGCATACGTGATCGAGTAGCTTATAGTGCACGTATAATGTAAACAGCATAAGGCAATAAATGGTCGCAGGAGAAACGCGATGGGCGGAATTAGCATACTGATGATCCTTGCCATGATGGGCGCTGTTACTCTTGCGATCATTGTTGCTATAACTTTATTTATTGCAGCAACCATAATAAGTATTGTTTTCGCAGCGCAGAGAAAGCAACGCCGCGAACAAGGCAAAAAACTCGGAGCGCTTATCGCGCTTCCCATAGCACTCTACACAGTAAGCATCCCTTTACTAATTGTCTTTAGCGCAGCAATCTTTATTCCTTTTTTCCAAAGCAGCACTACCATCACCTACGAAGATTGCTCACAAGCAATTATTTCGCACGACTTCGAACAGCTAGAAAATTGTCTTGATACGCCCGAATTACAGCTGTCATCCGAAGGACCCGCTTCGTATCAAAGTCTCCTCTATACTGCACTCGTCTATGAAGACGAAGATTGCGTACGTACACTGCTCGAAGACGCCAGGGCAAACAATCAGCCAATCGACCTGACCCAGCCTCTTATCAAATACGATTCAGACAACAATCCAAAAGATGACGACTATGCATTATGCCTTGCAACCTCAACTTCATTTGCCTCGCTTCAAATGATACAAATGTTGCTCGATTATGGAGCAGAGGTTAATAGTGCGAATGAAGATGGCTTTACCCCGCTGCATAACGCTTGCGATGATATGTGCACAACTGCGATTGCGTCAGATACCAGTTCTGCAAGCTTAGATGAAACCGATGCCGCGATAGATCTTTTACTGACCGCAGGAGCCGACATAAATGCTCGAAATCAATTAGGCGAAACTCCCTGGGATCTCTATTGCGAAACCATTCAAAGATACGTAGATGATGGAGTACTAACCGAAAAAGAAGCCTCTGCCCACCTTGCCGAACGAGCAAAGACGCTCAAACCTTCCGAATAGGGCTTTATCCATTAATCTATTTTACCTGATGAAATGGGTAAAAATTTCTTTATTAGCCTAGCATGTTAAACTTTTCTTTGATAAGCCCAGGTTCGAAAGCTAACGAAGCACCTATCAGGTAATTTATAAAAAAGACCACTTAATCCTGAATTAATACTCTTCATCCAACGAAACGTGCGCTGCTACATCACAGTCAAGTCCAAAGAACTTACCAGCCTTGTAACGATCAAGCGCTACCAATGCAATCATCGCTGCGTTGTCGGTGCATGCCGAAAGTGGCGGCATCGTTAGGCGCACGCCCATTTCTTCACACATAACCTCATAAGCATGACGTAGTTCAGGATTTGCTGCCACGCCCCCACCAAGACAAAATTCCTTTGCGCCGGTTTGTTCGAGCGCCGTTTTTGCCTTCGCTACTTGAACGTCAATAACTGCCGCCTGAAAACTTGCTGCAACATCTGACTGGTTGATTTCTCGTCCTGCCTGCTGCTCTTTCTGCAAATAAGTCATGACTGAAGTCTTTAGACCCGACAGCGAAAACTGCAAATCGCCTGAATGCATCAGTGCACGAGGAAAACGAATTGCTTTAGGATTACCATCTTTCGCTAATTTCGAAATAAGAGGACCACCGGGATATCCTAGCCCCATTGCTTTAGCTACTTTATCGAAAGCCTCGCCTACCGCATCATCCAACGTGGAGCCCATGGTTTCATAATCGCCCCAATCTTTCACGTGTACCAACATAGTATGCCCGCCCGAAACGAGCGACACCACCATGGGAGGCTCAATGTCGGGACATGCAAGCTTATTCGCGTAGAGATGCCCCTCTAAATGGTTGACGCCGATAAGGGGTTTATCAGCCGCCCATGCAAGACCCTTCGCGAACGCAAGCCCTACCACCAAAGCGCCAACTAAACCAGGAGCATACGTAACTGAAACCGCTGCCAGATCACACCAATTCAGATTTTCCTGACCAGTACGCAAGCGAGCTTGATGCAAACACTCCTGTACCACACCACCGATAGCTTCGATATGCTTTCGACTTGCAATTTCAGGAACCACACCGCCGAAGCGTGAATGGAAATCAATCTGAGAGGCTACAACATCAGCGACAATCGTGCCCGCCTCATCAATGAGTGCTGCCGCCGTTTCATCACAAGAAGTTTCGATAGCCAGAATAAGTTTTCCTTGAACAGCTAGGCTTCCGCTTTGCTCCGAGCAATTGATAGATTCTGCATCATTTAAGCGTAGCTCCATCCCTGCGACATCATGCTCAGAAAGAGGAAGCGGTCCTGTGTAGATGACGGCATCTTCCCTGTCGGAGTAATAGTGCGGACGAACTCCAATTCGTTGCAACCCCAGTCGTTCATAAAAGGCATGAGCGCCCGTATTGGTGGCACGAACTTCAAGCGTCATCTCTCTTGCCCCCAGATCACGCGCGTCGCGCGAAACGTGCGCCAGAAGCTCCTGCGCAATACCCTGCCTACGATACGATGGGTCCGTAGCAACCTTCAACAGCTGGACCTGTCCATCCACGATCCAACCACCCGCATATCCAATAAGATGAGCGTTTTTTGGTTCAACCACTCGCTTGGAAGAATCCTCCATTTCAAATGCCGCCCACCAGGTACGATCTGCTCGTGGAAGTTCGTCAAGAATTTGCGAGGCGCGCCACGCGTCGCTACCCATAGCGCGTGCCTCCAGCTCTTCCACTGCATCTACCCACACTGCTTCTAGCGGTTGGTAGCGAATGATGGATCCGCCCTGAACTCCCGTTGTAAGGTCTTTTTCCTCAAGCACGCCTTCGAGCGCGTTTTCTGATTCATTCTCGAGTTCGTTTTCCAGATGATTTTCAAGCTCGTTTGAAAAAGCTTCCTTAAACAAGGCCGTTTTGCCTTGCTGTTTATTCAACAATGCTTGCTGCGATACCTTCACCTGAGAATTCTGTTTTGGCGTACGTTCTTCAGCTTGTTGCTTTGCGAACTTAGCACGCTCCGCCTCTTCAGCATCTGAAAGCCGCGTATACACAGGAAGTAGCACACAGGGATCGCCCAGAGATATATTCTCGGGGTCGAAATCGCCCGCCTGCCATAACGCTTGAGCCGCAAGCAGCAATCCCTTTCCTGTTGGATAACAATATTCCTGCGAAAGAACGCCTTTCCCTTCGCAAAAGCCCGCATATTTCTTAAGGCCATCACCCGTAATGATTGTGGTTGCTATTTGTTCTTGCGAATCGCTGCCAAACCACGCAGGCAACTCTGCTGCCTTCATCACGAAATCTGCGTTTAAGCGCTCGATTCCCGCATCATCTAATGCATAGCGCACTGGATATACCTCTTTGCGCATAGCATCGCCAATCACCACAAGAGAACCACGTACGCCAGCATCCCATTGATGCCATGCTTGGGCATCCGATGTCGAAACCCCAAACAGGGGCACGCCAAGTCCTATTGCGATTCCCTTCGCACTTGCCATACAGATACGTACACCCGTAAACGAGCCTGGACCACGTCCGCACACCACGCAAGCAATTTGGTTACGTGCCACGTTTTCCCGTTTTAAAAGCGAATCAATTTCAGGCAGAAGCTTTACATTTGAAGCTCGAAAAGCCTCCATTTCGCTTGATGCAACTATTTCTATAGCGCGCACCTCTCGGTCAAGCTTCCCCAGGCCAATCGAGATCATTTCGTTTGCGGTATCAAAAGCAAGTACAAAATCTTTCATGCAAAGTCTTTCATATGGTTCCATTTTTGTTTTCACGCAATACCATTATGCAGAATTACAAAATCATGCAACGGTATTTCTCAAAACTAGCCTAAAAGATTTTACGCCGATCTTTCGCGAGGCGACCAAACTGATTTCGGACTAATCCCCCGACGTGCAGGGTTGGCGCTATTCCCGCAGCGTGCAGTAATTTTCTGATTTTTGACACATTTTGCCGAGTGCTGCACAAAAGAATTTTAGGGTTTAGGCTTTTATTAAACATATTTCACTAGATTGTTTAATAAATACCAAAAATAGTGAATTTAGGCCCTCATTTCACGCTGAAATGTGGCAAATGGTATGAAGAATTGCTTAATTAGTAACACTGCTTTATACATAACTAGCCTAAATGTGGCAGAATTCGATTTTTTTTGCTCCCCAACTTCCAAAATACTAACGCATCTCTTGTAGTTCCAACTATTCCATCGATGCAAGCTGATCAAAACCCGATGCCGCGCTTTCCATCGACAAGCACTCTTTGCTGATTCCCAAGTTTTACCATTGAAACCGCTCTTTGCTAATGCCCACAAATTCAGGCATCATCCCACTTGTTCCTACTTGTCATTTGACGCACATGCCTGCTGCCAAAAATCAAGCAACTGCGCTGCTACCCCAAAAGCCCGCGCCTTTATCCGCCGCGAGTGTTCGTTTATCACCTCAAGATACACTTCAAGCCTGTCTTCGGGCATTTCATCAGGAAATTTTGAAGCCCATTCAATACAAGAAACGCCCTGACCCTCAACGATGCCATAAAAATCAATATCTTCCAGTTCTTCAGCATTATCTAGTCGATAGAGATCAAAATGATACAAGGGCAAACACCCATCTTCATACACGGAAACCAAATTAAAGGTTGGACTAGTAACAGGACCTTCAATATCCAGCTCTTCTGCCAAGGCCTGCGTAAACTGGGTTTTACCAGCACCCAAATCACCATCGAGCGCAATAACTTCACCAGGACCGACTACCATAGCGAGTGCTGCTGCAACTTGCTTAGTTTCGCTAGCCGATTCAGTTGTAGCAATTTCAACCCATTGTTCGTCCATATATTACCTACTCGTTTCGCTGAAAAATCTGTTGTTTTAATTATTATCCATTCGCACAGCGGATGGTTTATCGCTTCGGACGCTTCGCATCCTCAACAGGCTGAAGCCATTAAACAAAAGTGCCA
>FR896066.1:40021-40469 GCA_000435475.1 Cryptobacterium sp. CAG:338
GCCACTTTGAGTGTAGACCCATCTTCGCTGTTACTAGCGAATAGTTTTTTCTGCCGCTGTCACTACATGCTCCATCGTAACTGAAGTAGTGACCGAACCTAATCCACCAGGAACAGGTGTGATTGCCTCGACAAGTGGCTCAACCGAATCATAATCGACATCACCACAAAGTTTACCGTTCTTGTCAAAGTTAATGCCAACATCCAACACAACCTGACCTGGCTTGAAATAACGCGCATCGTAAGCACGCGCACGACCTGTCGCGCAGATAACAATATCTGCAGTATGAGTAATTTCAGCCAAATCAGAAGTGCGAGAATGACAGATAGTCACACTTGCATTACGACGAAGAAGCAGCATAGCCACAGGCTTGCCCACTACCAAACTGCGCCCAACAACAACTACATGCTTGCCCTCTACCGGAATGTTGTAGAAATCGAGCATTTTC
>FR896066.1:40577-42640 GCA_000435475.1 Cryptobacterium sp. CAG:338
TCTTTCGCCATGGCAAGCTCATCGCTAACTAGCTTCTCTTCCATATTCTCCGGAAGAGGACGGAATAGTAAGCAGCCATGGATTTTGGAATCACCGTTGATGCGACGCAGCTGCAAAAGCAACTTTTCTTGAGAAGCGGTTTCTGGCAAATCAAAAACTCGTGTTGTAATACCCAGCGATTCAGCACGACGAACTGCCGTACGCTCATAGCTCAAATCATCCGGGCGCGCACCCACACGCACCAGAGCAAGCGTAGGCTCGATACCTAAAATTTTTAAACGCTCAATTCGATGAGCTAAATTTTCCGCAATCGCTTCAGTTACGGGGCGGGAATGCAAAACGTGAGTCATTGTAGTTACCTGATTTCTTCTAACACGTAGTTGTAAATCTCGTCCGCGCGACGACCACTTTCCGCTATAAGTCTGTCCGCTTCATCAGTATACCTCGCAGCCATGTCTCGGTCGTCCAACATTGCAGCATTTACGTATACATTAAGTGCAGCACCTTTAAGAGCACCCTGCGCGAAAGAAACACCCGTTGCCACATCAGAAATAGCACTCCGATTTCCATAATGCGCCAAGAAATCGCTTAAATCGATAACTCTATCGCACGCATTCATAATGGCGAAAGGAACCGAGATAGCGTCAATAAGAGCCCCTTGAATGACTCCGTGACGATACGCTTTTTCCTCATCGGTGTCGCGAGGAAGCTTAAAAGCATCTGCCAAAGGAGCAAAAGCAAGTGCATCCTTTTCAACAAGTTCAAGAAGTTCTTGTCTCACTTCCTCGAGTTGTTTCAAGTGCGCGACAACTTCGCTTTCTACCTCTGCGTATTTTTTCTTTCCTGTGGTTAAGTTACCAACCATAGAGAGAAGCGCAGAACCAAGTGCTCCGCAATAGGCAGAAGCACCCCCGCCTCCCGGGGTTGGCGTTCCTGCAGCAACTTCAGAAATAAATGTTTGATCTACCAATATCGTACTTTCTAAGTATTACGGCATCTCTACAGAAAGAATCTCAGGTTCTCAACGCCTTCGCAGCGGTGATTTTTCCCGACACTCTACCACTAGAATGCCTCTGTTTTCTTGTGGCGCTATCCATTTTTTGGCGCCTCATTAAAAAGGTGCATCACATTATATATGAATGAGCACAATAAAAATCGCGCTCCCGATGGATAGTTACCTGAAACCACCGAAAGCGCGAAACCTAAAAACCTTTACGCAATGCCCAACGTATAAGAAGGAACCAAGCTAGAACAACTAGAACAAGCCAGAAATCTTACCACTCTCATCAACGTCGATCTTGAAAGCAGCAGGATTCTTGCCCAGACCAGGCATTGTCATTACGTTACCCGTAAGAGCCACTACAAAACCTGCACCAGCGGAAACCTTAACTTCACGAACCGTAATAGTGAAGTTGCGAGGAGCACCAAGCTTAGAAGCGTCATCGGAGAAGCTATACTGCGTTTTTGCCATACATACAGGCATATGCGCAAAGCCCATTCCTTCAATCTGGGCAATTTGCTTTTTAGCAGCAGCGGTGAAGTTAACGCCATCAGCATGGTAGATTCGCTTAGCAATCGCCTCCATCTTTTCTGCAAGACCCAGATTATCTTCGTAGGCAAACTCGAGGTTGCTAGGCTGCTCGCACAAACGCAGAACTTCTTCGGCCAACTCTACGCCGCCTTCGCCACCTTTTGCCCAGACCTGAGAAAGAGCCACATTAACACCCAGCTCTTGACACTTTGCACGAACCAGGTCAATTTCTGCCTGCGTGTCGGTAGGGAATTCGTTGATCGCGACCACGCAAGGAAGCTTGTATACCTTGGTAATGTTTTCAACATGCTGAAGCAAATTAGGAAGACCTGCCTCAAGCGCCTCAAGATTTTCTTCATTGAGCTGATCCTTAGGAACACCACCATGATTCTTGAGCGCACGAACCGTTGCAACAACCACTACAGCATCAGGCTGAATGCCTGCTAAGCGGCACTTGATATCCAGGAATTTCTCCGCGCCAAGGTCTGCACCGAAGCCTGCCTCAGTAACGCAATAATCACCCAAAGCAAGA
>FR896066.1:42694-44733 GCA_000435475.1 Cryptobacterium sp. CAG:338
GAGCAATATTGGCAAAAGGACCACCATGAACAAAAGCAGGAGTTCCTTCAAGAGTCTGAACCAAATTAGGCTTCAAAGCATCCTTCAGCAAGGCACACATGGCACCTTCCGCATGCAAGTCATGTGCTGTTACCGGTTCATCGTTGCGAGTATAGCCAACTACGATGCGGCCCAGGCGCTCCTTTAAGTCCGTAATGGAAGTTGCCAAGCAGAAAATAGCCATGATTTCTGAAGCAACCGTAATGTCGAACCCGTCTTCACGCGGAACGCCATTTGCTTTACCGCCCAAGCCGCACACAATATTGCGCAACTGACGATCGTTCATGTCGACAACGCGCTTCCAGGTGATGCGACGGACGTCGATATTCAATTCGTTTCCATTGTGAATGTGGGCATCAAGCAAAGCAGCTAAGAGATTGTTTGCTGCTCCGATCGCATGAAAGTCACCCGTAAAATGAAGATTGATATCCTCCATAGGAATAACCTGGGCGTAGCCGCCACCTGCAGCACCACCCTTAATACCAAATACAGGTCCCAATGAAGGCTCGCGCAAAGCAATTACAGTTTTCTTGCCCAAATGGGAAAGAGCATCGCCCAAACCTACGGTAGTAGTGGTCTTTCCTTCACCAGCTGGAGTTGGATTGATAGCAGTAACCAAAATAAGCTTGCCTGGCTCATGAGTCTCATTGCGAAGCAAGTTGTAATCCACCTTGGCTTTTGAACGGCCGTAACACTCCAAATATGAAGGATCAATTCCTGCCTTTTCGGCAATTTCGGTAATGTCACGTGGTTCGGTCGCTTGTGCAATTTCGATATCGCTCAGCATTATGTAAGCCTACCTTCCTTCGCCTGAATTCATCTGCAACCAGTTTATAAACCTGTTGCAATCCATCATGTAATGCGCCTGCGAAAACGCAATCTTCAACGTGTCTGTTTGGATATTGTTCGGGCACACCATTTGACACGCTAAATATAGCTTTTAGCGCACTTGACATGGCTTTAGTGCGCCTTGCAAAACGTCGATCTCTCTGAACTTTTTTCTCGAGAGACAACCGCTTTCACGTACAAAGTTTAGCGTGAAAGCTCGTTATAAATCATTCGTAATCCTTGTAAGGTCAATTCGAGATTGATTTCGGTAATAGAATATGAAAGTGGTGCAATTCGATGCGCTAATCCACCTGTTGCCACCACGGTTGCCTCGTATCCAAGCTGCTTGAATACGCGATCGACCAAGCCATCGATACGAGCTGCCTCGCCGTACATAATGCCCACCTTCATACATTCAGCGGTATTAGTGCCAATCGCAGTGCCTGGATCCTCTAATTCCACCGAACGGAGCAACGCTGCACGACTGAACAACGATTTCATAGAGGACTCTACACCAGGAGCAATGATGCCCCCTACAAACGTGCCCTCTTTGTTGATTATTTCGATATTGGTCGCCGTACCAAAGTCCACCACAATGACAGGGGATCCATACAGATGCTTTGCCGCTGCCGCATCAGCTACACGGTCAGCTCCCAATTCAGGAAACTTACTCATGTCAACATTGATTAAGTGTCCTGCACTAGCTGCTGAAACCACAAGCGTGTCGACATTGAAGGAGCGACAGCATGCTTTTTCCCAGTTATGAGTAAGAGCAGGTACTACCGAAGCTAAAATCGCTCCATCAATATGAGAGTACTCAAGACCCTCTGCCATCATGAGCGTATGAAGCTTGATTCGAAGCTCATCGCTCGTATGATCCACATTAGTAGCAACACGCCACATATGAACAAGTTTGTCATTGTCATAAATTCCGAGGACGGTTTGCGTGTTTCCCACGTCTATTGCAAGTAACATATTTCTGACAGTCCCTTTCAAAGTATGCACTACCTGCGAATGCTACCATACTATTGAAGGTGATATACACGAGCTTTATTTTTGAAGCGTTTAACAATACTAGCTGGAGGGTGATCGTATGGAAAATACGCCTGCTCGCATTCTGATCGTTGACGACGAGCCTTCAATTACCGAATTTGTAAGTTATGCCATGCAAA
>FR896066.1:44781-44895 GCA_000435475.1 Cryptobacterium sp. CAG:338
ATAGCTTCCGATGGCGAAGAAGCCTTACGCAAAATAGAGCAACAGCATTTCGACCTGTTTATTCTCGACATCATGTTGCCTGGTATCGATGGCTATGAGCTTTGCCGTCGCATT
>FR896066.1:45032-46671 GCA_000435475.1 Cryptobacterium sp. CAG:338
GAGCTTCTTGCACGCACCCGAGCTTTACTTCGGAGAAGCCAAGGTAATGAGATGGTCTCTGGAAATGAAATTTCTGCAGGAGGTATAACCCTCAACGAAGATACTCATGTTGCGCAAGGCGACAAAGGTGCTATTGACCTTACCCCTCGAGAGTTTGAGCTTCTTGCTTGCCTCATGCGCAATGCGGGTAAAGTAGTTTCGCGCGAAGACTTACTCCATGACGCATGGAACTGGGAATTTATTACTGAAACAAAAACGGTTGACACCCATATCAAGCGTTTGCGCGATAAAATTGAATCTGCAGGATACGATCCCAAACTGGTCGAAACCGTCAGAGGCTATGGCTATCGTTTCAAGAAATAGTCCTGAAGGGTGCTTTTAGAAAAGCTTTTTTAGGAAGCTATTTTTGAAAGCCGCCTGCGAAATTTGAAAGCCTCCTGCGAAAACGATTTTCGTACGTGATCTTTTCGTTCGTATCCAATTTATATCTATAGGAATACTGCTTAAAAGAGAAGTTGAGTAATGCCACGATCTGCCGAAACGCCTCGCGCTAGCCAACAACGAGAAGAAAAACCTATGCGTCTTTTCACGCATATTTCTTTTCTTGCTACCCTCTTGGCAATTTTGGCCTGCGCCATTATGGCGCTCGTGGCAATTTTTGTTTTCGACTGCCCCTCCACCCTTCTCCTTACCATCATTCCCGCAGGATGCGTATGCTACTTTTTGAGCTTACTCATTGCGCACTTTATCAGCCGTCCCCTTACCGAACTGGTCCGAAAAGTTCAATCCTCCAAGGCGGGCGACACCAGCATCACATTTGCCCCGTCTGGAGTCATGCGCGAAGTTGACGATCTCTCCGAAAGTATTAATGAGTTTAATCGCATCTATATCACACGCGTAGAAGAGCTAAAAGCGCTCAACGAACGTCAAGATACCTTCGTAAGCGATGTAGCCCACGAATTTCGTACTCCCCTGACCGCTATCAGCGGCAATGCGGAGTTGATGCTAGATCCCGACATGCCACAATCGACTCGCGAACATTTTTGCGAGATTATCTTAAGCGAAGCCGATCGTCTTAAGAAGCTTACTAACGGCTTACTTGCTTTACAGCACGCTAAAGAAGGAGTGCCTGCCTACGCCCTTAAGCGCTTGAACATCGAAGAAGTCGCGCGAGATGTAGTAGACACGCTCGAGCCTATTGCGCAAGATAAGAATGTCTCGCTGAGCATAGAAGGCGCTGCACCCGATATTTTGGCGAACGAAGACCGCTTAAAGCAAGCACTTATCAACTTGGTCGATAATGCTATTCGTCATGTCGAAGAAGGCGGTCATGTACGCATCCTGCTATCTGGCGTTAATGACAACTCAGTCGTAGCAGTTAAAGACGATGGCTGCGGTATCGGGAATATTGATCCGGTACTTCTTTTTAAGCGCTTCTACCGCGGCGATCTATCCCGCGCACGTAACAGCGGCGGAGCAGGATTAGGCCTGGCGATCGTAAAAGAAATTGCTGAAGATTTTGATGGAACTGTAACGGCATTTAATGCGCCTGAAGGCGGTGCTGTATTTACTATGTCGTTCCCTTCAATGCACTAAAACATTAGAACAGCAAACGATTCCTGATTTTATGATTACGGTT
>FR896066.1:46732-47703 GCA_000435475.1 Cryptobacterium sp. CAG:338
GCAACTACGACTAATTAAACCCGCTAATAACTAAGTATCCCAGCTTTACTTGATTACCCAATCCGCCTGATTGCCTGCTTTACTTAATTACCTTCGAAACTGCCTGAGCGAGCAATACTGCTGCAAACATCTTTATCGCATCAATAGGAACAAAAGGAGCAACTGCCATCACAAAAGCCGCTTCAGCGCTCAGGTTGCCCATATAACTCAACCACGCCCAACCAAAGGCGTAAAGAACAAGCAAGAACACAACACCCATCACGAGGTTAAGCGCAAGAGTTCCTACCGTGATCGAATTACCCAAAATTGACTTAGATTGATCTGAAGAAAAAATCCCTTTTCCCTTGATCAGACAGCCAACCGCAAGC
The DNA here is from genome assembly GCA_000435475.1 of Cryptobacterium sp. CAG:338. GTDB lineage: Bacteria > Actinomycetota > Coriobacteriia > Coriobacteriales > Eggerthellaceae > Anaerotardibacter. The sequence goes on from FR896066.1 coordinate 47,101, forward strand.
GCTACCGCTCCGGCAATCAAAAAGCCTACGATAAAGCCACCCGTTGGTCCTACCAATGCAGCGATACCTCCCCTAAAGGAAGAAAACACTGGTAATCCAAGGGCGCCTAAAATAAGGTAAACCGCAATTGAGGTAAGTGCCTCTTTGGGTTTTAGCGCAAACAAAACAAACATGACCGCAAGGGTTTGCAAGGTAAACGGAATAGGCCCAAACGGCACGGTAATCCAAGCTGAAACCGTCATAAAGGCAACTGACAAACCGCAAAATGCAATTGATGCTGCACTACCATAAGCTCGAGAATGCGATGTAGAAGCGTTCACGCCTGTTTCCTTTCCTGTCTAACTCTTTTAGAGACGACCAACATGATGAACGCACATTCTAACAAACAGGAAGAAAGTATCCCTTAGAAATAAATTCTTTTATCGTTTGGTAACGTTATGCGTTCTTTTTCCCAAATTTCGCCTGAATTGTCCCTTCTTCAATTCCTTTTAAGCGCTTCAGTTCGAAAAAGATAAAGATCAACGAAGTAACTACAGCCAGAATATCTGCAATGGGAACTGCAAAATAGAGCGCATCTAAGCTGGTAAGCGTAGGTACAAGGTG
>FR896066.1:47726-49350 GCA_000435475.1 Cryptobacterium sp. CAG:338
ACAAGGTGCGGCAATACCAGCGGAAGCACAATATAAAGGGGGATAAGGAACAATACTTGACGAGTAAGCGAAAGAATAACCGACTTAATCGGCTGTCCTGTTGCCTGGAAATAATTCGAGGTGACAATCTGCATGCCTACCACAGGCAAAACCAACACCTGAACGTTGAGCGCAAAAACCGTAAACTCGCGCAGAGCATCATCACGAATACCGAAAAAGGAAACGATATCAAAGGCAAAAATATGAAGCAGCGCCCACATTATCGTACCCATTATTGTTGCAATCAGAATGCCATACCCTAACGTACTTCTTACACGAGAGATGAGACTTGCCCCATAGTTAAAGCCCAATAAAGGTTGGATTGCCACAGCAATGCCAATCAAAGGAAGCACCGTAAACATCGCGCAGCGTTGCACAACGCCGATAGAAGCAAGCGCTGCTTCTGCCCCTAAAGGAGACTGCCCGCCATACAAAACAAGAAGGTAGTTAACAAGGAAATTAATAACAGACATGGCAAGCTGCATAACAAAACTTGCCGCACCTAGAGAAATAATTAAGCCAACCACTTCAGCTTCAAGTTTCAGATTAGCGGCATACAACTTAAAGGCAACATCTTTAGTGAACAAGAAATACCACAGTACGCAGACACATGAAATCGCCTGACCAAGCACCGTAGCCAAAGCGCTTCCTACTACTCCCCAGCCAAAAACTAGCACAAAAAGATAGTTAAATGCGATACAGGAAATAGTACCAATAACCATGGTTGCCAACGCTCGATTCGGAGCACCAGCTGTACGAATAAAGTTATTAACGCCCATACCAATGAGCTGGAATATAAAACCTAGGGCCAGAATATACATAAAGGAATACGTATAATCGCGAATTTCAGGCGTAACGCTCGACAACGTTAAAATCGCCTCAACGCACGGGGGAATATGAATAAGCACTGCCACTAAGAGTGCTGCAATAATTCCAAGACAAACGGTATTGCCTAAGCTCTTTTCAGCAGCAGCTTTATTGCCTTCGCCTAATCGCAAAGCTGCAAGAGCATTTCCGCCATTACCAATAAGCATGGCAAGCGCCATAAATATTGTCATCAAAGGCATGGCAGCCGTTGCTACCGAAAGACCGATTTCTCCCATAGCCTGGCCCAAGAAGATGGAGTCAATGACGTTGTAGGCGCCGTTAACGAGCATTCCAACAATAGAAGGAATAGCAAATTCCATGATTAGTTTCGGGATCGAGCCCGTTCCCATACGTGCAGTACGCGCATCACCTTTTTTGCTCGGTTGAGCAGAGCGCTCTTCTCGCAAAGAGCCCTTTGAGAAGGTTACGGACTTTTTATCACCCTCATTTTGAGTAGGATCTGCTTCTGAAGCGAGAGTTGATTGGGTACCATCGAAACGATTACGGTCGAATCGATCATGACAAATATGAGAGTCTTGTTCTTGGTTAGTCATTCCCTATCCTTCAAAATACCGTATATATGGTAATTGGTAGCCCTCGCCCTTCATCTCCCCTACAAGCACGCGCTATTATCCCACGGCACTAATTGAAATGCTACTAAATTTAAAGCAAGGTGCTAAAAGAGCGCGAAAAGTCGGCACTTACTCTGATCTCTCTT
>FR896066.1:49401-50600 GCA_000435475.1 Cryptobacterium sp. CAG:338
TTCAAAATTGCTTGATTGTCGCAAGTGCCTTTCTCTTCAATGTCGTTTACTTGTCGCACGTTCCCCTCTGTCTTGATTTGACGTATAGTAGTCAAACTGCGAAGAGAGGACATTTGTGACCATAACCGAACTTGTGCTGCTTGGATTAGCACTTTCTATGGATGCCTTTGCGGTAACCATTTCAAATACCTTTATTTATCAGGGCAATTCTAGAGCTCGAAACATTCTCATGCCCATAGCCTTCGGACTTTTTCAAGGCCTCATGCCTTGCATTGGTTATGTCCTCGGTCGTCTTGTCAGCGATGTAATATCGCAGTATGCAGGCATTATCACCTTTGCTATTCTGGGCTTCATTGGCGCCAAGATGATTTGGGATGCACTCCATGAAGAAGCAGAAAGTGACGAAGAGTTCGCCCAAGAAGGCAGTTCGGACAACTCTGTCCACTCAGGCCAGATTCTTACGCTACCAGTACTCACACTCCAAGCAATTGCAACCAGCATTGACGCCCTTGCGGTTGGTGTGAGCTTTGCGGCGCTTTCCGTAAATGTAGCATTTGCCGCGGGCACCATAGCACTCACCACTGCACTAACGTGCGGAATTGCGTTGGTGGTCGGAAGACGCTTTGGTAATGCCTTAGGAGAACGAGCAACTATTATTGGTGGCATTGTTTTGATTTTAATTGGCTTAAAGTCTCTTCTTTTTTAATGCAGTGAGCGGACATGTACTTCGTTAATGTCCAACGAAGAAGCATACACTTCGACGTGCGTTTCATTAATGCTCTAACGGATGTGCATTTTGCTAACGTTCCAATGAGCGTACATGCACTTCACCCGATTGAGCCGCTACCAGTTTCCCTGGAGCGGTTTCTAAGAGCAATTGACCTTGATCGTCTATCCCCGCGATAGTTCCCTGAGCAAATACAGTGCCATCAAGAGCCTCAAGGGTTGCGCGAGTGCCTCTAAAAGCCATATGGGAACGATATTCATCTTTAAAGGGCTCAAAGCCTTCAGTGCACCACTTCAAATAACAGTGCTGCACTTCGTGAAGCATGTCGAAAAGAATCTGCGTTAATACCTTGCGCTGAATAGAAGTAAGATCGTCTTCTGTCGTTTCTGATGATTGAGTTTCTATATAGCTTCCTGTCAGTTCCTTGCCTTCGGCAAAGACTCCAGTTCTGCCCTTTCCTTCAACAACAATA
>FR896066.1:50639-52503 GCA_000435475.1 Cryptobacterium sp. CAG:338
GGCAGTTCAACTCATTGCCAAGATATGAAAGCGAATACTTCCCAATGGATTTTGATGCAGCATCTTGGGAAGCAAACACATTGATACCTACACCAACGCAAACCCCGCCTGAGATCGCTTCAAGTGATATACCTGCAATTTTGCCCCCGTCAAAGAGCAGATCATTGGGCCACTTAATAGCAAGCTTAGAAGCATCACACCACTTACTCAAAGCTCTTCGCAGAACAATCGACATCACAAGGCTAACAAGCGGCAACTTATCAAGAGAGACCCCATGATGCGACGGGGTCAAAGCAAAAGAAGTATACAATCCCCCGAGAGGGCTTTCCCACAGACGTCCCTGACGCCCATAGCCTCCACTTTGCTTAAGCGCTACCGCGCATAGCCCCTCACCAGAGCCCTGCGTCAGCGCATCCTTTATGATGCGGTTGGTCGAATCTACGCAACCATAGCTTTGGATACACCAAAACGAAGTATCAAGATTGGTTTTATCTGAAGGAACAGCAAGAGGCGCTAACACTTCCATGCCTTACCTACCGCTACCGTATCCAACGTAACTTTTACCCCGTTTGCCAGCTCATGACGGGGAGCAAGCTCCAACAGAGGCTTTACCACGAAGTCGCGTTCCTGAAGCAAAGGATGCGGTAAGGTAAGAATTTCGTGATCGCAAACGTATCCCTGATAGTCAAGAATATCCAAATCGCAAGTTCGAGGTCCATTTTCCTGTTCGCGCACACGGCCCAAGCTTTGTTCAATGGCCTGCAAGTATCGAAGAAGTTCTTGCGGCGGCAAACCTGTTCGCAAAAGAACTACCGCATTGACGAACGTGTCCTGATCTTTGAAATAAGCAGGTTCGCTTTCGTAAAAACTCGATACATCAATAATCTGAGAATCGGGCAACATACACATATCGGAAATAGCCTGATTAAGCATTGCCTTTTTACCTTCAAGCTCTTCCCCTTCATCGGCAACAAGAGCCACGTTGCAACCCATGCCAATAAAAACATAGGGACGCAAATTCTCCTCTACTGAAGTAACCGTAAGAGGCACATTATGAGTTCGAATCACCGACGCACCAAGCTCGCAAGCCAAAAGGGCTTCCGCTGCTGAAGCGTCATCTCGTTGCTTTGGATCATCAATGTGGTAGGCATACCCTATATAGCTCTTTCGCGAAACCGCCACCATAAGAGGATATCCCAAACGAGCAAATTCCTGGAAATTTCGCATAAGCTGAATAGTTTGCTTGGCTGTTTTCCCGAAACCAGGACCCGGATCAAGACAAATTCGCTCACGCTCAACCCCCGCATCTTGCAGCATTTCTGCGCGGTTTTTCAAATAGGTTGCCACTTCATCAACCACATCGTCATAGCAAGGTTCATCCTGCATAGTGCGAGGATCGTCGCCCTTCATATGCATAACCACTAAACCTGCATCGCATGACGTGGCGACTTTTACCATTTCAGGATCACGAAATCCTGTTACGTCGTTAATAATGCTAGCTCCGGCCTCGATGCAGGCTTGCGCAACTTCAGCATGACGCGTATCAACACTGACACACACGCCTTCTGCGGCTAGACGACGAACCACTTCTTCAACTCGCCGTAATTCTTCTTCTATTGATACAGGACTTGCCCCAGGGCGGGTAGATTCTCCTCCTACATCAACAATAAGAGCGCCTTGCTCGACCATGGCAAGCCCTGCTGCTACCGCTTCCTCGACAGAAGCGTACGATCCCCCGTCGGAGAAAGAATCTGGAGTAACGTTAAGGATCCCCATAATGACAGGAGTTCGAGAGTCAAACGAATAAGAACCGCAGCGCCAAATCATAAGTTATTCCTCCAAAAAGCCCCGAGCAAATTGCTCG
>FR896067.1:0-785 GCA_000435475.1 Cryptobacterium sp. CAG:338
TGAGTAAAGCAATGTCCACGCGGTAGGCTTGAGCTGAAAACAAAAAGAAAGGAAGCATATGGAACGTAAAGTTGCATGGGAATCATATTCTGAAGATCAGCTTGAAGAATTAGAAGCACTGAGTAAACGCTATATCGATTTTATTTCTGAAAACAAAACCGAACGTCGTTGCTTTAGTGCTTCGGTTGCTCAGGTGCAAGCAGCGGGCTATATCTCGCTTGAAGAGGCGATAGCAAAAGGCCAACCACTCAAACCAGGTGATAAGGTATGGAGCGGAATCCATGACAAGACGCTTATACTTGTTCATATCGGTCAAAATCCCCTCGAACAGGGTCTTAATATCTTAGGAGCTCACATCGATAGTCCTCGATTGGATTTGAAGCAAAATCCTGTTTACGAAAGTGATGGATTTGCTTATTTGGATACGCATTATTATGGCGGTATTAAGCACTATCAGTGGGTTACTTTGCCTCTCGCCTTATATGGGGTGGTCGCTAAGACCGATGGCACTGTGGTTGATATTGCTATTGGGGACGATCCCGACGATCCTGTATTTTGCGTAACCGATCTTCTTCCTCATCTGGGAAGTCAGCAGATGGCGAAGAAGGGCAGCGAAATCGTTGAGGGGGAGAGCCTTGATATTCTCATGGGTAATCGTCCTTTAGTCCTGAAAAATGACAAAACTGAAGGATCGAGCAATAACGAAGCACTTGCTGTCGAACAAAAATCGGTACAAGTTTCCGATATTGCTAAAACCGACGGCGCCCACGAAAAGGGTGATGAGG
>FR896067.1:804-2732 GCA_000435475.1 Cryptobacterium sp. CAG:338
GGCAGCCAGAAGCCCAAAGAAGGAGTTAAGGCCTTCGCTTTGGCTTTACTTGAAGAGAAATATGGCATCACCGAAGAGGACTTTATTTCTGCTGAAATTGAAGTGGTGCCCGCAGGACGCGCGCGTGATCTTGGTTTTGATCGCAGCATGGTACTGGGTTATGGTCAGGATGATCGTGTGTGCGCCTACACTTCTCTCGAAGCGCAGCTTGCACTCGATTCAGCTCCGAAGACTACCGCAGTTACCGTTTTGGTTGATAAAGAAGAAATTGGTAGTGTGGGAGCAACTGGAATGGGATCGTTGTTCTTCGAGAATACCATTGCGGAAATATTAGGACTTATGGGCGCAGAGGGCGAATTGCCTCTGCGTCGCTGCTTGGCTTCGTCGCGCATGCTATCTTCGGATGTTTCGGCGGCATACGATCCTGCATATGCAAGTGTTTTTGAATCCAAGAATTCTGCCTTTGCGGGTAAAGGTATTGTTTTCAATAAGTATACGGGCGCTCGAGGTAAAAGTGGTTCCAACGACGCACGCGCTGAATACGTAGCTTATGTTCGTCGTGTTATGGACGACGCGGGTGTTTCGTACCAAACAGCTGAGCTTGGCAAAGTAGATGCGGGTGGCGGTGGCACCATTGCCTACATCCCTGCGAAATATGGCATGGACGTTATTGATTCAGGCGTTGCGGTGCTTTCGATGCATTCTCCTTGGGAGGCAACTTCAAAAGCAGATATCTATGAAGCATATCGCGCCTACCGAGCATTTCTTGAAGCGTAGTATCAATGCCGACCGTAGGGTCGGCATTGTGTTTGAGAAAACAATCGGTCTTGAGTTAAAGAAAGCGGTCGGCTTAAAGAAAAAAATATAAATAAAGTCATGTCATACGCCGCGTGCGTGACTATAATGGTGAAAACTTATCCTTATAGAGGGATATTATTAGTTCGTCGGCAGAAATCAGAACACATAGAAGAACTCAGGCAAGGGGTGCTCAATGGCTTACTATTTCGAAGAACCATCTCGTACATTTAACGAATATCTCCTCGTTCCGGGATATTCTTCATCAGAATGTATTCCTGAAGCGGTGGATCTCAGTACTCCTTTGGTGCGTTTTCGCAAGGGTGAAGAAGAATGTCCACTCAAACTTTCCATCCCTATGGTTTCTGCAATTATGCAGGCAGTTTCCGATGATGGCATGGCAGTTGCTCTTGCGCAGCAAGGTGGCATCTCTTTTATTTACGGTTCTCAAACTATTGAGTCTCAGGCTGCAATGGTTGGGCGCGTAAAGGATCACAAGGCGGGCTTTGTTCGCAGCGATTCCAATTTAACGCCAACGGCAACTTTGCGTGATGTGGTTGCTTTAAAGGAAAAGAATGGCCATACCACTATGCCTGTTACTGAAGGCGGCCATCCTCAGGGAAAGCTTCTCGGCATTGTAACGGGTCGTGATTATCGTCTTTCTCGTATGGGGCTGGATACGCCTGTTTCTGAATTTATGACGCCTCGCGAAAAACTTATCGTTGCCTCTGCTGATACCAGCTTAAAAGAAGCAAATGACATCATCTGGGACAACAAACTTAATTCCTTGCCAATTGTGGACGATGACGACAATTTGATGTACATGGTTTTCCGTAAGGACTACGAGCAGCATAAGTCTAATCCTCACGAACTACTTGACTCTCATAAGCGCTATTTAGTGGGCGCTGGTATCAATACGCGCGATTATGCTGATCGCGTTCCTGCCCTTATCGAGGCGGGTGCCGATGTTTTATGTATCGACTCTTCGGAAGGTTATTCCGAATGGCAGCTGCGCACCATTAAATGGATTCGTGACCATTATGGCAATTCAGTTAAGGTGGGCGCAGGAAACGTTGTAGATACAGAAGGCTTCCGCTTCTTGGCAGAAGCTGGTGCAGACTTTATCAAGGTCG
>FR896067.1:2743-33608 GCA_000435475.1 Cryptobacterium sp. CAG:338
AAGGTCGGTATTGGCGGCGGTTCCATTTGTATCACTCGTGAGCAGAAGGGCATTGGCCGCGGTCAAGCAACTGCGCTGATCGAAGTTGCAAAAGCACGTGATGAATACTTCAAAGAAACAGGCATTTATGTTCCTGTTTGCTCTGATGGTGGCATCGTTTATGATCATCATATGACGCTCGCTCTTGCAATGGGTGCAGACTTTCTGATGTTGGGTCGCTACTTTGCTCGTTTTGACGAAAGCCCTACCAATCGCGTAACGGTGAATGGCAGTTACATGAAAGAATACTGGGGCGAAGGTTCTGCCCGTGCACGTAACTGGCAACGTTATGACTTGGGTGGTTCGAAGAAGGGCCTCACTTTTGAAGAGGGCGTAGATTCTTATGTACCTTACGCTGGCGCCCTGAAGGACAATGTGGATATGACCTTGTCGAAGATTAAATCCACCATGTGCAATTGCGGTTCTTTGACTATTCCAGAATTGCAAGAGAAGGCAAAGCTTACGGTGGTCAGCTCCACCTCTATCGTCGAGGGCGGTGCGCACGACGTTCTGCTGAAGGACAAAACCCCTTATGTGGGTAATACCATTCGTGGTTAAAAACAAAAGAAGTTTGTAAAGACCTTAAGGTTTAATCAAGAAATTTCTTCTGAAGAAATTTCTAAACAAGAAAAATGCAATGGGGAGTTCTCTCTGCGCCTTGAATCTCACGATCTAATCGACTGAGCATTTTGTCTAGATCGGTTTTGGGAAAAGGCGTCAAGGGACTCCCTTTATTGTTGTGGCGGTTCTTCGTTATTGGTTGGTGTGCGGCGGGAAAAGTAGGGCTAAAAAGAGGTATCACCAAGGACCTCCTTGGGTCCTCTTCACAAAATCTCCCCGAAATTGAAGGGGGTAAAGGTAGCCAAAATATATCAATGAACTGGGTTTATAGAGAAACGTAACATTTAAAGAGGGGGATGAGGTTGGGCGGAATTATGAGGAAAAGCCATTCTACGTTACACTTTTAGACATGTTTACGCGAACAAAAAAAGCGCTCTGCGCCACATTCATGAGCCTTCTGTTGGCTTTTTCGATGCTTCTTCCTTATGTGGGAGGAACTCAAAAGGCCTATGCAGATGAGCTTTCCGATGCCCAGGCAACGCTTGATGCTGCTTCTGCTGAGCTGGAGGCAATTTCTGCAGAATACAACGATCTACAAACGCAAATTAACAACCTTGATGCAGAAATTGCAACTACAACTCAAAAGGTGCAAGAGGCTCAGCAAGCTATGCTTGAGGGTCAGGAACTATTAGGAGACGCTGTTCTTGCTGAATACAAAAGCGACGGTGGTCTCTCTTTGGTCAATATCGTTTTGACCTCCGAAACTATTTCGGACTTTGTCACCAACATGACATACTATTCGGCAGTTCAGGAAGATCAGGCTGAAAAAATTGCTGAACAGCGTCAGCTCAACGAAACTTTCAACGAGGCGCTCGATGACCTCAACGAGCAACGCGATAATCAACAGACAGTTTTAGATCAGGCTGAAGCGAAGAAGGCTGAAGCCGAAAAAGTTGTTTCAGATGCTTCTGCAAAAGTTTCGTCGATAAAAGAATCGCAAGCTGAATTGGCAAAACTTCAGGCTCAGGCTGACCAGATGGGCAACAATGAATCTTCGAATAGCGGTCAGCAAGAAAGTTCAGACTGGAACACTAATAACGAGCGCCCCGCTACGGGAGGGGGTTCTTCTGATAGTGGCAGTTCAAGCGGAGGTTCTGGCGATAGCGGGTCTGCGGACACTTCAAAAGGATGGACGAGCGGTCTTGCTTCTGCCTATGGTGGATCTTCTGATCCTTATACTCCAAACCCTGGAACTACTGCTACTGGCGCCGTTTGTGACGATAATTCAATGGGTGTTGCGATTCCGCTAAGTTGGCCAAACCGTTCTTCTTATTACGGTCGTGCAGTCGAGATCAAATACGGCGGCAAAAAAAGTGTTGCCCCAAATAACAACAGCGGCGGGGCACAATTAACGACTGCGGCGGTCTATCAGGAGGAGCACGTCATCTCGATTTGCAGCCAGGCGTTTTTAAAGCGTTTGGTTTTAGCACCTGTCAAGCATGGGGAGTAAGAACGGTTTCCTACCGTATTCTGTAGTCGTTTTTCTGGACTATTTCCCCACTTGTAATAATTCGGTCTTATAATGAAGGACGCTTTGTTTTGCGCGATGCGAAATCAATTCGTATCAAGCGAATAAAGCGTCCTTGAAGTTTATAGTTGGCAGTCTTACTAACAAGAAAAAGGATTGACCTATGAAAGAGTACAACCCGCATGAAATAGAGCCCCATTGGCAGAAGGTCTGGGCAGATACGGGCGCATATACCGCTCGCGAAGACGAGTCGAAGCCAAAGCGCTATGTGCTTGAGATGTTCCCTTATCCTTCGGGTGATATTCACATGGGCCATGTTCGTAACTATACGCTTGGCGACGTTACGGCACGTTATTACACCATGCGTGGATATGATGTACTTCATCCTATGGGTTGGGATGCTTTTGGATTACCTGCCGAAAATGCGGCAATCAAACACAATAGTCACCCTGCTACTTGGACTTATGCCAACATCGAAACGCAAAAAGCAAGCTTTAAGCGCATGGGTTTTTCTTACGACTGGGATCGCACGGTAGTAGCATGCGACCCTGAGTATTATCGCTGGGGTCAGTGGATTTTCCTCCAGTTCTGGAAGCGCGGATTGGTTGAACGCCGCAACTCTCCTGTGAATTGGTGCCCAAACTGTATGACTGTTTTGGCAAACGAGCAGGTAACCGAAGGCGAGTGCTGGCGTTGTCATGGCGCGGTTGAAAAACGCGATCTTACCCAGTGGTACTTCAAAATTACCGACTACGCGCAAGAGCTGCTAGATGATCTTGATCAGCTTAAAGGCTGGCCAGAGCCGGTAAAGCAAATGCAGGCTAACTGGATCGGTCGTTCAGAAGGCGCTGAAGTTGATTTCTTGTTGTGTGATAAAGAGGGTAATGCCCCCGAGCATCCCAGCGAGGACGACACCATTACCGTGTTTACTACGCGCCCAGATACGTTGTTTGGTTGCAGCTTTTTCTTGTTAGCTCCCGAATCTCCTTTAGTGGAAAAACTGGTTGAAGGTAGCGAATACGAAGCAGAAGTTAAGGCGCTTGTTGAGGCAGCCTCAAAAGTGAGCGCTGTTGAGCGTGCTCAAGGGGATCGTGAAAAGCATGGTGCTTTTACGGGTCGCTATGTGATTAATCCTGTCAACGGTGACAAGGTGCCCGTTTGGGTTGCTGATTATATTGTTGCTGATTATGGTACGGGTGCGGTTATGGCAGTTCCTTGTGGCGACCAACGCGACTTCGAATTTGCACGTAAGTATGATCTTCCTATTATTCCAATTATTTTGGGCGAAGATGACCCGCTGTTTGATCAGCTCAACGGTGTACAAGAGCGCCGCGTTACCACGGTAGATTGGGAAAAATCCTACGAGGCAGAAGGCGTTTTAGTCCAGTCTGGCAAATATACTGGCATGGTGGGTGGTAAGCATTCTCCTGCAGTAGATGCCATCATTGGAGATTTGGAAGCAGAGGGTAAAGGAAAGAAATCTGTTCAGTTCCGTTTGCGCGATTGGCTTATTTCGCGTCAGCGCTACTGGGGCAATCCTATTCCTGCTATTTATTGTGATAAGTGCGGCTTGGTACCTGTTCCCGAAGAGGATCTGCCGGTTATGCTGCCTAAAGATATCGATTTAGCGGCAGGCGAAACGCTGGCAACGCATGAAGAGTTTTCTCAGTGCACCTGTCCAAAATGTGGCGGACCCGCTCGTCGCGAGACTGACACCATGGATACGTTTACCTGCTCAAGCTGGTATTATTTGCGCTATACCGATCCCCACAACGACAAGCAGCCTTTCGATCCTGCACGTGCAAATCGTTGGATGCCCGTTGATCAGTATATCGGCGGCATTGAGCATGCAATCTTACATCTGCTGTATTCGCGTTTCTTTACGAAGGTTCTGCGCGATATGGGTATGCTTGATTTCGATGAGCCATTCTCGAATCTTTTGTGCCAAGGCATGGTGCTTGATGAGCACGGCGATGTTATGTCGAAGTCCAAGGGCAATGTTATTTCTCCTGAGGAAATGATTGACGGCTATGGTGCCGATGCAGTTCGTGCCTATATTTTGTTCATGGCTCCACCAGATAAAGAACTGCAATGGAACGAAGATGGCCTTGCTGGTATGTATAAATTCCTCAATCGTGCTTGGCGAATTGTTGCTGATTTGGTGGGAGATGCAGGAGAAAAGACTCTCTTCCAAGAAGGTGCAACGAAGGAGAAAGCACAAGAGGCAAAAGATGTTTTGCTGCGCGAACGTCATCGTGTAGTAGGTAAAGTTATCGAGGATTTTGGACGCAACAACTTCAATACAGCAATTGCCGCAATCATGGAGTTAGCCAATGCGGCAAGTGACTATTTGCATAAGACTTCTCCTGAAGTGCGTGCAACCGATGAAGCATTGCGTTCGTTTGATATCGAGATCGCTGAAGTTTTGGTTAAGCTTTTAGCTCCTATTACCCCTCATTGGGCAGAAGAATTATGGCAAACCGAACTCGGTCATAGCGATTCGGTCCATCATCAAGCTTGGCCGGATTTTGATCCCGAAGCAGCGAAAGCTGACGAGGTTGAGTTGGCGGTTCAGATAAACGGCAAAGTTAAGGCAAGGATTATGGTTGCCACCGATGCTGACGAGGAGTCTATTCGTCAGGCAGCACTCGAGGCAGCAGCTAGTGCAACCGAAGGAAAAGATATCAAGAAAGTCATTGTTATTCCTGGCCGCTTGGTTAATATCGTCGCAAAGTAAATTCTTGTGGACTAACAAGGTATAAAACTTTGATGTGACGCCGCATATTGCGGCGTCACATATTATGGCACCATACAAGGTAGCGTCGCATCTTTCGATAATGCATGTGTCGGTGTCGTATCTTGTGGATGTCGTGCGAAGGAATAATGGAGCTTTTCTTCCTCTAAACGAATTGACTTTGAGCAAAATATAATACTTACGCTCATAAGTTGCATTACTAGATGCGTTGTACTGTTCAGCGAGTTGCATTACTAGATGTAGTGCGTTGTTCTCAACGAGTTGCATTGCCAAATACGCCCCGTCCGGGGCGTATTTATTTGAGCTATATTTGAGCGCGGAAAAGAACGTAGCAAACAAAATTGGAACTATACCTTTCCAGAGCAAAATACGGCAATCTCGAGAAAGTATGGAGAAAAGTAAAGATTTTCAGGGTAGTAAAAAGCAGTGAGGTCGGTTTAATTTAGGGATGATTGCGCGTAAGGACAGACATAAGAACAGGGGCTGTTTTAGTCGCTTAGTGAGAGCAGTTGTAGGGCTTATGCTTACCGTTGTGATCATTGTTGTAGGAGTTCCTCTTGCAATCAATGCTTTCGTGTGTGCTTCAACGCGTCCTGAATTTTCATCTGTTTCAAGTCCTGATATCCAGCAGAATACCTTCGGGGCAGATGCCATTGTTGTGCTTGGCGCGGGGATTAATTGGGATGGTAGCCCTTCGGCTGTTTTGAAAGATCGCCTCGATACAGCCATCGCACTCTACAACGAAGGGGTAGCCACGAAAATCATTATGAGTGGTGATAATAGTGATGCTTCGTACAATGAAGTAATGGCAATGGCGCTTTACGCTGAAAAGCAAGGCGTGCCTGCTGATGCCGTTTTTTGTGATCACGCGGGCCTTTCTACTTATGACAGCATGTATAGGCTTCGTCATGTTTTTGGAGTGGAACGGTGTGTAGTGGTAACCCAGGAGTACCATCTTTATCGAGCGCTGTATGACGCGCGGTCTTTCGGAATAGATGCGTATGGTGTTCCGGGGGATAAGTCTACCTACGATCATATGGACGATTATGAGAAACGGGAAGTTCTTGCTCGCGTAAAAGATTTTGTTGCCGTTTTGATTAACAGTGAACCCGAAACGAAAAGTGAGCCCGTTAACCTTGATGGGTCCGGAACCGTGACGCAGTGGTGGTAAGGTGAACCTCAAAGCAAGAAATGCCAAATTGCCGAAAGATTGAATTGCTTGTCGCTAAAGTGGTGATAAGGAACACTTTGAGGAGTTCATATGCCAAAGATTGTAGTTACTGATACCGATTTTGAAGATAATGCAATTGAAATCGAGATGGCAAAAGAAGCGGGCGTGGAGCTTGCTCTTTACAATGATCGAAGCGCTGAAGCTATCATTCGTCATGCCCAAGATGCTGATGGTGTTGTAACTTCCTATGGTGATTATTCAGCGCGAGTATTTGAAGCACTCCCTCATTTAAAAGTAGTAAGTCGGACCGGTATTGGTTATGACAATATTGATGCGCAAGCCGCAACAAAAAATGGTACGGCAGTTTGTATAGTTCCTGGTTATGGCACTGAAGTGGTGTCTGACCACGCCATAACGCTTGCGCTTGCCTGCTTACGCAGACTAAACGAGTGCGATGCCGACATGCGTGCGGGGGTATGGGATTACACGCGTCGTAGGCCCTTCGGTCAAGTATTTGGCAGGGTTTTTGGCGTTGTAGGCATGGGAGAAATTGGTCGCGCGGTTGCGCGCAAGGCAGCAGGCTTAGGCTTTCGGGTGATTTGCTATTCTCGCTCCTTAGTACCGGGTCGTCGCACGCCCGAAGGATACGAAATTGGTACTTTGGAGGATGTTCTTAAACAGGCTGATGTGGTGTCGTTTCACACGGCGCTTACTTCAGAAACTCATCATCTGTTGAATGCTGATAATATGCGTCTTATGAAATCAGGTGCGGTAGTGGTCAATACTTCGCGTGGCGCTGTCATCGATACTGTTGCTTTGGCTGCGGCTTTGCGTGAGGATAGGCTTTGGGGTGCGGGTATTGATGTGTTCGAAGAAGAGCCGCTCGATTGGAATCATCCCATCATGAAGGCACCTCACACGGTGTTGAGTCCTCATGTTGCCTATTATTCTGAAGAATCAGGCGAAGAATTGCATCGTCGTTCCATGCAAGCAGCTCTTGATGTGGTGTTAGGGCGTACGCCAAAAGACTGTCTGAATCCTGAAGTGCTTGCATCAAAACAGTGTTTTTTGGATCAAAATGGTTCTGATCAAGGCAACTTGGTTCAAAATGATTCGGCTCAATCTAATTCAGACCATTTGAATACAGATCGGTTAGATTTGAATCAGCCTGATTCGAATAAATCTGGCATAGATCAGGCGGATTCGGATCAACCGACAGAATATTGCTATTCGTGCTGGCGCTAGCGAGGGAAGTGAGAGGGTAGATGCTCGTGAGGGAGGCGAGAGGGCGGTCTCACGAGGGAAATAAATAGACTGGTAGACGCAGAAAAAATGAATGGACTAGCGGTTGCCAGAACTTGGACGAAGGTTAGAGCAAAACGTGACTTAGTTAAGGGTGATGAATTCGACCTTCGACACTTTGCCGTACTCAATAGTTAAACGTGCCAAGCTTTTCTTGCTTCCCCCTCGAGGACGTGTAGCGCTTCCGGGATTGATGTAGCGAATGCCATCTAGTACTTGGTTGCGTGGAATATGAGTATGTCCATGGATGACGACTTTTACGTCATCTGCAGGCGTGCCGATATCTTCAGGACGATGCACCATAAAGAATCGAACTCCACCAATACGTGGAGAGGCAGTAAAAGGAACGTCAGAACTTATGCTGGGGTAATCGCAATTACCCTTTACCGCGATAGTTGGCGCAATAGCGTCGAGCTCCATAAGGATAAACTCGCGTTCAACATCTCCAGCGCAAAGAATAACGTCACATGAGGCAAGCTCCTTTGTGGCATTCTTGCTTAGCACACCATGGATATCCGAAATTACTCCGACGATTATCGCAGCCATCTTTTTCCTTTCAAAAGCAGGGTGACGTTTGTCACGGCCTTGAAGAGCCTGATGTCTTTTGGGCTCATTTAGTAATTTGAGCCTGTTTAGTAATCTTCAAGTGTTGAAGCTTGTAAAGTTTTCTTGAGTATAAATCATCTTTTGAAATCTTTTGATTGACCAATAGATAGATGAGCATTAATATATTTAGCTGCTCACAACAAAACGTTTGAGTACAACATATGCGCCGTTAGCTCAGTTGGTAGAGCAGGGGACTTTTAATCCCAAGGTCGCGGGTTCGATTCCCTCACGGCGCACCACCTAAATTCTCAGCCACCGAATGTTTTACGGTGGCTTAATTTTTGAAGGTTTTGATTTCGTGAGGGGATCGAACCGATAAGGTGAAAATCCGTATAGAAAACTATCCAGTGGATAGTTTTTAGGATTTTGCCCCGAAGGTGCTTGCACCGAGGGAGTGAGCGTTCACGTAAGCGGACGCGGGATTCCCTCACGGCGCACCACCTAAATTTTCGGCCACCGATTTCTTGTCGGTGGTTTTGTTTTGTAGTTAGAATAATTCGCGAGGGAATCGTGAGTATCTCTCAGAATGTGCAGAAATTATTGAACTTGCACAAGAGGGTTAATTTTTGGTAACATACCCATTTGTCGCTCGTCTACTTATTTGCCTGAAGGAGCAATTGTGGCAAAAGAAGATGCAATTGAATTAGAAGGAACAGTTCTCGAAGCTCTCCCAAACGCAATGTTTAGGGTAGAACTTGAAAATGGGCACAAGATATTGGCTCATATCTCTGGAAAGATGCGTATGCACTACATCAAGATTCTTCCCGGAGACAAGGTTCAAGTTGAACTTTCAGTGTATGACTTGGATCGCGGTCGTATTACCTATCGTTATAAATAAGCGACGATTTACCACGTTTCGTGTCTCGAAATGTGGTGATTTTGTGTGCGAACAGAGTTAATTGCGTAATGTTCGCCTATTTGTTGGCTATCGAAATGTTTAGCAGGTAGTAATTACTTACTAAGCGAAAAATCTTTACCAATCATCGCCTGCGGCTGGGCGTGGTAATAAAGAAAAGAACGCATTTACCGAAAGGAATTGAATTATGAAGGTACGTCCTTCGGTCAAGAAAATGTGCGACAAGTGCAAGATTATCCGACGTCATGGCAAGGTGCTCGTAATTTGCGAGAATCCTCGTCATAAGCAGCGTCAGGGTTAAAGAGAAAGGGAAATTAATTCATGGCACGTCTCGTTGGTGTCGACCTTCCTCGCGACAAGCGCATTGAAGTCGGCTTGACCTACATTTACGGCATTGGCCTTACCACCTCCAAGAAGATCCTCGCAGAAACTGGCGTAAATCCAGACACTCGCTGCAACGATCTGACTGAAGATGAACTTTCCAAGCTTCGTGACTACATCCAGGAGCACCTCACCACTGAAGGTGACCTGCATCGCGAAGTTTCTCAGAATATTAAGCGCCTCATGGAGATCGGTTGCTATCGCGGTCTGCGTCATCGTCGTGGCCTGCCCGTTCGCGGTCAGCGCACTCACACGAACGCTCGTACCCGCAAGGGTCCTCGTAAGCAAATCGGCGGCAAGAAGAAGTAGAGGTGTAACTAGTGGCAGCTAAGAAAAACGTCCGCACCCGCATCAAGCGTTCTGAACGTAAGAACATTGCTGTTGGCGCTGCGCACATCAAATCCACTTTCAATAACACGATCGTTTCCATCACGGATCCTCAGGGCAATGTAATTTCCTGGCAGTCCGCTGGTACCGTAGGCTTCAAGGGCTCTCGTAAGTCCACGCCATTTGCAGCTCAGATGGCAGCTGAAGCAGCAGCTAAGACCGCTATGGAGCATGGCTTGAAGAAGGTTTCTGTTTTTGTGAAGGGCCCAGGTTCTGGTCGTGAGACCGCTATCCGTTCCCTTCAGGCAGCAGGCCTTGAAGTAGCAAGCATCCAGGATTGCACCCCTATTCCGCACAACGGTTGCCGTCAGCGCAAGCGTCGTCGCGTCTAACTGAAAGGATCGATACATTATGGCAATTAACAGGACTCCGGTTCTCAAGCGTTGTCGTCAGCTCGGTCTGGACCCTGCTGTTCTGGGTTACAGCAGCAAGAAGGAATCCAACCGTCAGCCAAAGCGTCGTCGCAAGGAATCTGAATATGGTATGCAGCTGCGCGAGAAGCAGAAGGCAAAGTTTGTCTATGGCGTTCTCGAGAAGCAGTTCCGTGGCTACTTCAAGCGTGCAAAGGCTATGCCTGGTGTTACCGGTGACAACCTTATGCAAATCCTTGAATCTCGCCTCGACAATGTAGTTTTCCGTCTTGGCTTTGCTAAGACTCGTAAAGAAGCTCGCCAGATTGTGACTCATGGTCACATCCATGTAAATGGTCGTCGCGTAGACATTCCTTCGTTCCGCGTACGTCCAGGCGATCTTGTTTCTGTTGCTCCTAAGGCTAAGGAACTTCTCGTAATTAAGAGCGCTCTCGTTTCTAATGAAGGCGTTCAGGTTCCTGCTTGGCTCGAGGTAGACATCGAAAAGCTTCAGGGCAGCGTTTTAACCCTTCCTGAACGTGACCAGATTGATTTGGATATCAACGAACAGCTTATCGTCGAGCTCTATTCTAAGTAACGTACGCACTGCGGTTTATTAAGGAGGCTTATTCAATATGACAGAGTTCATGAGGCCGACAGTAACGATTGAAGAGGTCAATAACACAATTGCCCGATTCGTCGTGGAGCCGCTGGAGCGTGGCTACGGTTACACCCTCGGTAATTGCATGCGTCGAGTTTTACTGTCCTCTTTGGATGGTGCTAAGGCAACTGCAATCCAGATCGAAGGCGTTCAGCATGAGTTCACCACTGCTGAAGGTGTAATCGAGGACATTACCGATATCGTTTTGAATGTTAAGGGCCTGGTATTCAGCGCCCTTAACTCCGACATCACCGAAGCTACGGCTCACGTGCATGCTGAAGGTCCTTGCACGGTGACGGGTGCTGATCTTGAGGTTCCTACGGAATTCACTCTGATCAACCCCGATCATGTTATTGCAACGGTTGCTGACGGCGGCACGCTCGATATGACCATTCGCATCGGTGTTGGTCGTGGCTATGTGTCTGCAGAGCGCAACAAGCGTACCGAAGACCCAATCGGCATCATTCATGTTGATTCACTGTTCTCACCGGTACGTCGCTGCTCAATGAGCGTTTCCGATACGCGTGTTGGTCAGCGTACTGACTACGATGAGCTTACGCTGGAAGTGGAAACCGACGGTTCCATTAACCCAACGGAAGCAGTTTGCAGCGCTGCGAACATCATTAACCAGTACATGGGCGCATTCTTGATGCTTGATGAAGTCGAGGAAGACGAAGACGGAGAAGTTGTTTCTATCTTCGCTCCTGAAAATCAGGAAACAAACGCTGAGCTTGATAAGCAGATTGAGGACTTGGATCTTTCCGTACGTTCTTACAACTGCTTGAAGCGTGCAGGTATTCATTCTGTTCGTCAGTTGGTTGAATACTCTGAAAACGACTTGCTCAACATTAGGAACTTTGGCGCGAAGTCCATCGAAGAAGTGAAGGACAAGCTCATTTCTATGGACCTCAATTTGAAGCAATAGGAGATATAAGATGAGGCATTACAAGAAGGGGCGTAAGCTTGGCACCGATGCCAGCCACACCAAGGCAATGAAGAAGAGCCTGGTTTGTGCGCTGTTCACCAACGACCGCATCAAGACGGTTGAGGCTCGCGCTAAGGAAATTCGCCCTGATGTTGATAAAATCATCACCTGGGCAAAGAAGGGCGACCTCCACTCTCGTCGTCTTGCCATCGCTGCTCTCGGTGACAAGGAACTCGTACGCGAGGTATTCGAGAAGGTTGCTCAGGGTCAGTTCGCTGATCGTCAGGGTGGCTACACTCGCATTCTGAAGCTTGGTAACCGCAAGGGCGACAATGCTTCTATGGTAATCATGGAGCTTTGCACCGAGCCAGTTCAGAAGAAAGAAAAGGCTGAAAAGCCTGCCGAGAAGAAGGCTGCTAAGGCTGTAGAGGCACCTAAGGCTGAAGAGACCAAGGCTGAGGAAGCTGAAGAGGTTAAGGAAGAGGCTGCAGAAGAAGCAGCTGAAACCACCGAAGAAGCTGCAGAGGAAAAGGCCGAGGAAAAGAAGGCTGAGTAGTTAACGGTTGTTCAGACTACTTTGTCTACTTCTTAGGTTTGGCTCTTGCTATGAGCGTTTAAGGTTGCTATTTGGCATTGTCGTTTAGTATGACTATTCGATACACCTAATGAGTGCAACCAAGCTTCTAAAATCCAAACGCATTTTAATAGACCCTCGAGAAATCGGGGGTCTATTTTTGTATAGAGGAGTATTTAGACGAAAGCATTGGGCGTTTGGGCGAAACGAAGGATATCTAGGCGGGACTTTGAGTAATCTTTGCTTTTACGGGCTCCTGTATGCGTTTCACCTGATGAAGCACAAGAGAGGTAGAGATACTTAACAATAGGTGATGCGTGCGGTACGTCGATCCTTTTAACTAGTGCGTGATTTGAAGGAATGGCGCACGAAAGGATTTTAAAGTGCTTATCGAATTCAAAGGAATAGCTCCCGATGTTTCTCAGGCGGCTTATATAGCTGAAAACGCCACAATATGCGGCGACTTCGTTGGTGGCAGGCGTTCCGGGCGTTGTGAAGAAGACGCTTACATCGGGCGAACGTCCCCAGGAAAACAATGATGAGGTGTATATCGCCGATGCGTATGCCTATGCTCAGGCAAAGATTGTAGGTTGATCTGATTAGGAGTTATGCCTGTTTTATAGTTCCTTCGTAGGAGTTTCGTGCAAATTTGCTGGCTCTATATCTCGTCCGATTAATATAAAAGGGAAGAAAGACATAGATCGCAACTACCGCATGTATTCTGGCGGTTTACTGGTAAAAGCCGAAAGGCGAATGCTTGCGAATCTAACCTACGAAGGAAACCTGCAAAGGACGTGGAAATAGCGTGGCACGTGGCAGAAACACAAATTGGCAAATGCGCATTGCGCAATGGATACAAGGTCGATATGGTATCGACGAAATGACTCAAGCGTTGATTATTGTTGGGTGTGCGTTGACGGTAATCAACTTTATTTTCGGAATTCCATTTGTTTCACTGCTGTCACTCGCAGCGTTCGTGTGGGGAATTTTCCGCTGTTACTCAAAAAACTATCCAGCTCGTGCGCGTGAGTTGGAAAAGTATCATGAAGTAATGCAGAAACCAAAAGCGTGGTGGCGTTTAACTAATAAGCGATGGGAAAATCGTAACACTACACTCTATTTCAGATGCAAAGGCTGCAATACGGTTCTAAATGTGCCAAAGGGAAAAGGCAAACTTTTGGTAACGTGTCCGAAGTGCGGCACCAAAGTGGAAAAGAAATCCTAAATAATAGACTTCGTTAAAGAATAAAAAAGAATTCTCTTAAAATAAGAATCTTCTAGAGTATTCAAATATGGTTTAAGATACTCAATTCAATGTGTCCAAACCAAAAACAAAGTCGAGGATTGTTAGAATTTCAGGATTTGTTTCTTGTATTGCTCCTGCATTGTTGAAAACGAAACTCCTCAATTTCTCTGTATTTATGTAAAATGCTACTAAATTTGTACCATTAATCTAAAAATTACTACAAATAGTAGGAAAACCTCTAAATTGTCACAATATGTTGTGCCAGATTGTGTATAGTATCTAACGGCAGATAACCAACGGAGCTCCCTAAGGAATTGCGGTTAAAGCAAAGAAGATTACCTGCGGAGCTTTTTGTTATAGCTGGTGCACGAAAAAACTAGCAACCGAGAGGGGATTGAACGGATGAAAATCATCAAGCGCGATGGTTCCGAAGTGACTTTTGATATCACTAAAATCGCAAACGCTATTAAGGCTGCGAGCGACGAATCACCGGAAAGCGAACGTCTTACTCCGCGTCAAATTGACTACGCTGCTCACAATGTAGCGGACAAGTGCGAAGAAGCTGGCCATACGGTTTCCGTTGAGGAAGTTCAGGACTTGGTGGAAAACGAAATTATGGCACTTCATAAATTTGAGGTTGCCCGTCGTTATATCATCTATCGTTATGTTCAGAACCTAAAACGTCAGTCTAATACGACCGACGACAAAATTCTTTCCCTTATCGAGTGCAATAACGAGGAAGTTAAGCAGGAAAATTCTAACAAGAACCCAACGGTTAATTCCGTTCAGCGTGACTATATGGCAGGCGAAGTCTCCAAAGACTTAGCAATGCGTATTCTCTTGCCTGAAGATGTTGTTCGTGCTCACGAAGAGGGCATTATCCACTTCCATGACTCTGATTACTTTGCACAGCATATGCATAACTGCGATCTGGTAAACCTCGAAGACATGCTTCAAAATGGCACGGTAATTTCGGGCACCATGATCGAAAAGCCGCACAGCTTCTCGACGGCGTGCAACATTGCAACGCAAATTATCGCTCAGGTTGCTTCAAGTCAGTACGGTGGACAGTCTATCTCGCTCACTCACTTAGCTCCCTTTGTTGATATCAGTCGCAAGAAAATTCGCCGTGAAGTCATTCATGAATTGAATATGGTTGGCGTAGAGCCTTCCGCAGAGCAGCTTGCATCTATTGTTGAAGAGCGCCTGCGCGATGAAGTTCGTCGTGGCGTTCAAACCATTCAATATCAGGTTGTAACTTTGATGACAACCAACGGACAGGCTCCTTTCGTGACAGTCTTTATGTATCTGAACGAGGCTCGCAACGATCAGGAAAAGCACGACCTTGCCATCATCATCGAGGAAGTGCTGCGTCAGCGCTATGAAGGCGTAAAGAACGAAGCGGGCGTTTGGATTACTCCTGCATTCCCTAAGCTCATTTATGTGTTAGAGGAAGATAACGTATCCGAAGATTCCGAATATTTCTACCTTACCCAGCTTGCGGCAAAGTGCACTGCTAAGCGTATGGTGCCTGACTATATTTCTGAAAAGAAAATGTTCGAGCTCAAGCTATCCAAAGGTGAAAAGCCAGGTGAAGGCGATTGCTATACCTGTATGGGATGCCGTTCATTCCTGACCCCCGATCGCTCTGGTAACGGGTATGACAACGTTGCAAATGCGGGCAACTATGAGCCTGGCAAGCCTAAGTACTACGGGCGCTTTAATCAGGGTGTAGTAACAATTAACTTGGTGGATGTGGCTTGCTCGTCCTATCGTGATATGGACAAATTCTGGGAGATTTTCGAAGAGCGTTTAGAGCTTTGCAAAAAGGCATTGATGTGTCGTCATAACCGACTGAAAGGCACGCTTTCAGATGCGGCTCCTATTCTGTGGCAGTATGGCGCTCTTGCTCGTCTTGAGAAGGGCGAAACCATCGATAAGTTGCTCTATGGCGGCTATTCCACCATTAGCTTGGGATATGCAGGTCTGTACGAGTGTGTAAAATACATGACCGGCTATAGCCACACTGATCCGCAAGCGACGCCTTTTGCAATGGCGGTAATGCAAAAAATGAACGACAAATGTGCTGAGTGGAAAGCCGAAACTGATATTGACTTCTCGCTTTATGGAACGCCTCTTGAGTCGACTACGTATAAGTTTGCTAAGGCATTGCAACGTCGCTTTGGCGTAATTCCTGAAGTAACAGACAAGAACTACATCACAAACAGCTATCACGTACATGTTTCTGAAGAAATTGATGCTTTTACCAAGCTTCAATTTGAAAGCCAGTTTCAGCAGCTTTCTCCTGGCGGAGCGATTTCATACGTAGAGGTTCCCGACATGCAGGACAACTTGAAGGCTGTTATTCGTGTAATGCAGTTTATCTATGATCACATCATGTATGCCGAACTCAATACCAAGAGCGACTACTGTCAGGTATGCGGTTTCGACGGGGAAATCCAAATTGTCGAAGACGATGGCAAGCTGGTGTGGGAATGCCCTCATTGTGGTAATCGCGACCAAGAAAAGCTCAATGTAGCGCGTCGTACGTGCGGATATATCGGAACTCAGTTCTGGAATCAGGGACGTACTGAAGAGATTCGTGATCGCGTTTTGCATCTATAGAATTTCTTCGTAGATATCTTTGCTTCGAAAAACGCTTTGTGCTTACATGCGATTAGTTTATCTGGGCTGATATTGCATCAGCCCACCGATTTTGTTTGAGGCTTCAGCCTGATGAGGATGCGAAGCGTCTGAAACGATAATGAGTCCGAAACGATTATTCATCCGCTATGCGGATGAATAATAATTTGAGGCGTTAAGCTGAAATTTGCTTAGATGTTTCGGCAAGCATCGTAAAGGGCCGTAGAAAACTTGCGGTATTGGAGAGATCCCGTGCAAAACCTGCCTTGCGTAGGGGTCTCGTATAAAACCAGCATTGCGGTCCCGTGCGAAACCTGCCTTGCGTATAGGTCCCGTATAAAACCTGTATTGCGCAGACGTCCCGCATAAAACCCGCATTATGTATAATCCTTACATTGTGTCTCTCGTTTAAACGGGCAAAATACGGATTAAGCATTTGTACAATTCGTCGTACGTTCTGGTCTCAATGTGTTTGATATCCGAGATGTGTTACATGTTCGATGTCCGAGTTGTGCTGTATGTTTGATACCCGAGATGTGTTGCATATTTGATGTCCGAGCTGTGCTGCATGAATCGTTGATGAATTGTCTTGTATACATTCGCGTGTAAAGCATTCGTGCACAGCACTTCGAATTGTGGCTGATGTCAACTGCTGTGTGTGTCGTTGAAAGCGCGATTTTGACACAAAAAGGTATTATGTGCATAGTTTTTTGCTGATTGGTCGATTCATTTAAGGCTAAAAACCCATGTTATTCTACAAATAATTAGATTTTGTAGAATAACATGACTGAAAAAGACTTCACAACAGTACACGATTCAAGCTTTTGTGCCAGAATTTGATTTTTCGCGCACATGGTAGATAAATATGGGGAAGGGCTATGAACTACGCTGAAATAAAATACTGCGATATTGCGAATGGCGAAGGAGTGCGCACTACGCTTTTTGTTTCAGGGTGTACTCATCATTGTAAAAACTGCTTTCAACCAGAAACGTGGAGTTTCTCTTACGGAGAAGAATTTACCGATGCAGTAGCTCAAAAGATTATTGCCAGTCTTTCAGGAGTGTTTGTTGATGGAATAACGCTTCTTGGCGGGGAGCCTATGGAGCCAGAAAATCAGCGTGCGTTGCTCCCCTTTGTTCGTGCGGCAAAGCAGGCCTACCCTGAAAAAACAATCTGGTGCTATACCGGTGATGTATTCGAGGATTTGACTAATCCCGAATCAAAAAGACATACCGAAGTAACCGAAGAACTTTTGACCTATATTGATGTTTTGGTAGATGGTCCCTATATAGAATCCGAGCATGATATAACGTTGCGCTTTCGTGGTTCGCGAAACCAGCGAATTATCGATGTCCCTTCGACGCTTGCGAAAGGCTCGGTATGTCTCTGGAATGACGATACTAATTATGCAACTCATGGCTGGGTGCAAAGCGGAGCGTCGTTGTAGCGAAATGCGGTTTAACGATGTGGTTTAACGATGCGGCTTGATAATGCGGGATGCAAACGAAAGCATTATAGGCGGCGTGTCTCAATCAAAAGCGGATGGATGCAGGCATAAAGCAAAGACGCATAGATGCGGACCCAGAGCGAAAACCCAAAGATGCGGCAGATATGGACTCAACGCGAAAAATATATAGATGCGGACCCAGAGCGATAACACATAGGTGTGGATCCACTGCGAAAGGGTATGATTTACTAAGTTTGTAAATCTGTCAAACTTTGCTTTTTTGCTCTAGGGTGGGTTTTAATGCGAAAGCGTACGACTTGTTCTTGCTGCTTGAATTAGATGGAGGGCCTAAGAAGGGCTTTGATACGAAAGCGTACGACTTGTCCTTTTGGTCTGTTCTTAGAAAAAGCATGAGGCTTCCTAAAGGTAAGGCATAAACTTAGCTTCGAAATAACGTATGAGCACAGTGTTTTCTCTCTACATACCAGGAACTTCAGGTATACATCGTTGCGATGCACGCATTAAACTTCTGCTCCTTTGTTTTCTTTCGATTGCTTTATTTCTAGTTAAAACATGGTGGGGTATTGGTCTAGGGGCTTTGGTGATCGCCACATCAATTCTTTTTGCAAAACTTCCGCTTTTGCGTTTTGTGAAGATGTCTCTTCCTCTGCTGGTACTTCTTGTCTTTATCTGGATTTGCAATGCGTTTACCTTTGACATAACGCAAGTTTCTCACGCGTCAGGTGGATTTGCGGGCTTTATGGTGGGATGGGAGCCAATTGCTCTTTGGGGTACTTTTGGCTTTAATCCGCAAGGATGCATGATTGGGCTTACGTACGCTGCACGCGTTTTCTTGATCCTGCTTGCAACTTATGTGGTTTCGTTTACTACTACTGCAGAAGCACTTACTCATGCGTTCTCTTCGCTTTTCTCGGGTTTGCGTCGATTCGTTTCCGTAGATAACATCGCGTTGATTCTTGCTCTTGCGCTTCGTTTTATTCCTATGATGGCATCGGAGGCTACACAGATTCGCCAAGCACAAAAGGCACGGGGTGCTCGATTTGAAGAGGGTGGCTTACTGACTCGCGTTCTATCTTGGCGTGTGGTCCTTGTTCCCTTAGTGGTTGGAATGTTTAGAAGGGCTGGAAATTTGGGGCAAGCAATGGACGCGCGATGCTATGGGGCAAAAAAGCGAACAAGTCTTTACGGTAAAAGTCTGTCATTTCCTCAAATCATTTTTTTGGGTTTTTCCTTGCTCTGCTGTGTACTGTTTGTTCTGTTTTTGTAGCCGTACATTCTTTTCTACGCGCCGTTTGATGCGGAACATCTTAGAAAAAAGCAAGTTTTAAACTCGACTTAAAGAGGCGTGGTATCATTGATGCGTTTGGTAAAACACTCTCCAAGGAGGAAATTCAATGGCTACCATCATCGATGTGTTTGGTCGCGAAATTCTGGATTCCCGCGGTAATCCTACGGTCGAGGTTGAGGTAATTCTTGACGACGGCGCAATGGGTCGTGCGGCGGTTCCATCTGGTGCATCTACGGGTGCTTTTGAGGCAGTTGAGTTGCGCGATGGGGATTCTGAACGCTATCTTGGTAAGGGCACGCTCAAGGCAGTTTCTCATGTAAACGAGGACATTGCCGATGCTCTGATTGGTATGGAAGCGGAAGATCAGCGCGAAATCGACGCAGAAATGATTGCTCTTGATGGCACGGAAAACAAAGGTAACTTTGGTGCAAATGCAATTTTAGGCGCATCTTTAGCGGTAGCTAAAGCGGCAGCGGAATCTGCAGAACTTCCTCTCTATAAATATGTTGGTGGAGTAAATGCAAATATGCTGCCAACTCCTATGATGAACATTCTCAATGGCGGCGAGCATGCTGACAACAACGTGGACTTCCAAGAGTTCATGATTATGCCGGTAGGGGCTCAGTCTTTTGCCGAGGCGCTTCGTTGGTGTGCAGAAATCTATCACACCTTGAAGAAGGTTCTTCATGAGGCTGGTCTTGGCGGCGGCGTAGGCGACGAAGGTGGTTTCGCTCCTAACTTCACCACCAACGAAGAACCTTTGAAGTATATTGTTGAGGCTTGCGAAAAAGCAGGTTATAAGCCAGGCGAAGACATTATGTTCGCTATGGATCCGGCATCTACCGAATTCTATGATGCAGAACGTGGCGTATATGTTTTGGCAGGCGAAGATCGCGAATTAACCAGCGAAGAAATGGTCGAGTACTGGGCTGCACTTGTTGAAAAGTATCCTATTATTTCCATTGAAGATGGTATGGCAGAAGAGGACTGGGATGGCTGGAAGGCGCTGACTGATCGCATCGGCGACAAAGTTCAGCTGGTTGGCGATGACCTGTTTGTAACTAATCCTAAGCGTCTTGCTAAGGGCATTGAGCTTGGTTGCGCTAATGCAATTCTGGTTAAGGTAAACCAAATCGGCTCTTTGACCGAAGCGTTGGAAGCTGTTCAAATGGCAAAGCAAGCAGGATATGCGTGCATTATGTCTCACCGCTCGGGTGAAACCGAAGATGTAACCATTGCTGACTTGGCAGTTGCTACAAATGCTGGACAGATTAAAACGGGTGCTCCTTGCCGTTCTGATCGCGTGGCAAAATACAATCAGCTTCTTCGCATCGAAGAAGAGCTGGGCGATGCAGGTCAGTACGCGGGCATGAAAGCGTTCTACAATATTAATCGCTAATGCGGCAATGCTAACACGGCAATATATTAGTTACTAATGCGGCAAAAATTGCCAGAGTCATAATGGCTCTGTATCCATCCACTTGACTTTTAACGCCACTCCTATAACGGGGGGGGCGTTTTTAGTAAGTGCGGCGTTTAGCATCCAAATGTACGTTATAAAAAATGGGTTATAGAAAGGGGGTTTTAAGTAAAATCCGAGCCTTTTTACCAGTTTGCCCAAACACATAGGCGAAAAATTCAGTTCATGAGCGTGTTTTGGTAAAAACTTTTCTTGTCGGGTTGCTTTCACTAAAAGATGTATTGAAAATTCAAATACTGTCATACATCATATTTAGAAAATGCATGAAAGTGGACAAATTTAAGGTTTAACGGGCTGTTTTTCTTTGTGTAAAAGGAATTTTTATTCCTGTTAGCAACCCGATAAGACGTGAATTTACCATTTCGGGTCCTTTTTGTGAACAGCTTCGATTTTAATTTGGAATTATGGATTCCGCAGTGCGATGTACCGCACAACGATATTACCGCAATAACACTTGCGCATAAGGTCCTCATCAGGCACTATATTAAAAACAATGCCTGATAGGAGGTATTCCTATGGTAATTTCAAATGAAGAAAAGAACCGCAGCATAGTACCCTCTATATTCGTTGCGATAATCGCGCCTATTCTGACGTGCTTAGTAATTCCTCTGTATTATAGCTTCGTTTCTGAGTCGGTAAAAGGCTTTCATACACCATTCCTTGACATTGCTATGCAAAATCAAATTCTGGGATTGGTGTTTCATTTCTTATTTGTTGAATCCCCTGCAATCTTGTTTTCGCTTGTTTTGGCGGTATCGATAGTTTTGTTGTTAAAAGCACCAAAACAAAGGCGGGTAACAGGATGTATTATTGCTTTTGTGATCAGTCTCATCTTTTTAGTGTACGCTGCTGCGATTATCTTTAATCCTGCCCTTCAAAGGATTGGCGAATTAATATATCCCTATGGATCAGATTACTCGCTTATCGCTTGCTTTATCTACGCTGCTTTGCTGGTATATACAAGTATCACCCGCAAGGCAAATTAGGGTTCATTTTCGAAAAGCCGTATCTTGTTCGATTGAGTCCTTCCAAGATTCATCCCGCTGCGAACATCCTGTTCTCATGTTGATAGTTTCAGCGCAAACTGCACCAAACATAGTTTTGCTTCCCGCTGTATCTGCGATAAATGTTGCAGCGCGAGCTACAGGAATACCGATTTTGGATGCCTCTGCTGCTGCGTCAATGTTTGCGCCTAAGAAAAGGAAATCCCAGCCAGCTTCTTCCTTTTCGGTAATAAGGTGTTTTACCTGCTTGTAAGTGTATTGTGTACTCGCATTTTCTATGCCATCGGTTGTAATAACAAAGATAGTGTGTTCTGGTTTATATTCTTCGGGTAAATACTTATGAATAGTGCTGATGTGGTGAATCGCACCGCCTACTGCATCTAAAAGTGCAGTGCATCCACGAACCTGGTAATCTCTTTCCGTCATTAGGGAAACGTCTTCAATTGGCATTCGGTCATGTAAGACTTTAGTCTCGTGATCGAACAACACGGTCGAGACAACTGCTTGACCATCTGCTTCTTGATGGGCTTTGAGGGTTGCGTTGAATCCTCCTATAGTGTCAGTTTCAAGACCACTCATAGAGCCACTGCGATCAACGAGAAAAACCAGTTCAGTTAAATCCTTTTTCATGATATACCCTCCTGCTGTTACGTTGTCTGCTTACAGGAAGAAGAATACGCGCGGTAATGTTTGAGTAGGTCAACTGGTGGTTGACATTAGACAGTTGGCATTAGATGGCTGACGTCGGACGACTGGTATTAGGTGGCCGACCTTAACGAAGGAGAAGCATGGCGAATAATAAACGCGAAATAAGATAATTACAAAAGAGGCTGATCAAAAGCGTAGAGCGTTGCATTAATCTCGAAAATATCGAACTGATTATTCATTATGAAATACTCAACAATAATGTCTGCCTTGTTGCTGTGGGAAAGCGCAAATCCAGCACGGCGAAGTAAGTCCTCGGTAGCGTCCAAATCTAACTCAAGAGCAATAGCAAGTGCAAGCACCGTTTTCTTTGTTGGCTTATAAAGCGCATCGCTCCTAATTTTGCTAAAGAGTTGGCGACTCATGTTTGCCCGTTTGTAAACTTGCGCATCGGTCATACCCTTGGCATCGATAAGTGAAAGTAGGGTAGTGGAAAAAGAGGCATCCAATGAGCTAAGCAATTCGGAGAGGCAAGGAGATTGGCCAAACGTTTCGGCAGCAAGGGCTGCTACGTAAGTAACCTCGTCATCGGCTTTGCGCGTCCTCTGACGGGTATCGGAATGCTCGCCTACGTACACATCATCGATATATTCCTTGATGCGGTCGTATGTCAAAAGACCTGCCTGAAGTGCGCTGCGGTCAAATAACACCAAACGAATTTCGGAATCATGCGAATCGAGAAAATCGTGTATGGCATTTTGCGCTACAGAAAGAGATATATCTACAGGAAATCCGTATACTCCTGCAGACAATAACGGCAGGGCGATAGAGGAGGCATTATTTTCTGCAGCAAGAGAAAGGGCAGCGTCGTAGGCGCTGCGAAGCGAAGCTACTTCATTGTGCGTGCCACCTTGCCAAATAGGACCTACTGCATGGATGATTGCTTGAGCAGGAAGATTAAAGGCAGGAGTCACAACAGCGCTGCCTGTGGGACAGTGTCCTATTGCATTGCACGCCTCTTGCACTTTTTCAAATCCCGCCACTTGCGCAACAGCTTTTCCGACACCGCCAGTAATTTGCAAATCCTCATTTGCAGCAACAATAATGACATCGGCAGATACAGAGGCTAGATCATTTCGTTCTATCGAGAAAGGCATAACAGGGTCCTTTTGGTAATAATCGACGTTATGAACAAATAACGCCAAGTACTGTGCTTTGTGCGACGCTTAGAAAGGCAATACATGCAGAGCCTTCTTTCGCGCTATACTTCTCTAGTTACATAAAAACTGTTACTCGCAACTTTTGTCTGCGTAATAAAGGTAACAGCTTTTACGCAAAGGATACTAACTTTTCAGGAAGAACTTCAGGAAGAAGGAACTTTCGTGCAAGACTTACCTAATGGGTTTACGGGCTTTGCGAATCGCCCAAAAAATTCGGTAGCGAATTATAGAAATGCCTCTGCGGCAAATCATGCATCCAGTCGTCAATCGGGTGCCTTTACGGGGAGTGCTATAAAGGGCTCATCCAACTATCAGTATTCCCGTTCGCACGCTTCGCATCCAAGCAATATAACTGACGCTCCCACCAAAGAAGAACTTGCTGCCATCGATGAGCGCGATCGTCGATGGGCGTGGGTGGAAATTGATAGAAGCGCTATTCAGTACAACGTAATGCAAACAAAGCGTCTCCTCCCTAATAGCTGCCGTCTTATGGCGGTGGTCAAGGCTGATGCCTATGGTCATGGAGCGCTGGAGGTAGCGAAGGCGGCCTGCAGTGCAGGAGCAAGCTATCTTGGTGTTGCTACGGTGGATGAGGGCATTGAGCTGCGTGAAGCAGGCATGCGCGAACCCATTCTTATTCTTTCGCAGCCTCCCGCTGAAGCAATTCCGCTTTTGCTTTATTACCAAATTCGTCCTGCGGTATATACCTCCGAATTTGCGATCGCATATGCTGAAGCTGCTGATGCACAAGGAATAAAAGCTCCTTATCATCTCGCGATCAATTCTGGTATGAACCGCATCGGGGTACGCTTTAATAACGTAGTGGAATTTTTATCTCAAGTTAGCTTTCATCGAGCGCTTGAACTCGAGGGTTGCTTTACCCATTTCGCGACGGCAGATTCTCTTGAAACGCTCGATTTCCAAATTCAGATCAATCACTTCGTGGAAGCAATGCGTGCTGTCGAGGCTGCCGGTATTAATCCCGGAATTGTTCACTGCGATAATTCTGCAGCGACTTATCGATTCCCTAAAACCAATTTCGATATGGTGCGTTTAGGCATTGCCATGTATGGATATCAGCCAGCTCCTGATACACATCGTCTGATTGACCTGCGTCCCGCAATGAGTGTTCATGCGCGCATCACCAATGTAATGGTGGTACCGATGAGCGAAGGCGTGAGCTACGGGATGAATTATCGTAGTCCTGGTAGCGTAAAAATTTGTACGGTGCCCGTGGGATATGCTGATGGTCTTATGCGTTTGTTGTCGGGGAAAATCGATTTTGCCTATCAGAATCGCGCGGTTCATCAGGTGGGTAATATCTGTATGGACCAATGTATGTTTGAAGTGGATTTACGCTCACGTGCCAACATCAAAACGCTGGATCCTCAAATAGGAGACGAAGTGCTGATCGCAGGCCCACATGAGACTGTAGATTGTTCCATCGATACGATGGCAAATCGTGCTGCCACTATTCCATACGAACTGGTATGCAATTTCTCTCGTCGTATGCCTCGTTTTTATCGATAGGAGTACGTTATGCAGGTGGAAAAACTTCCTTTGGATGCAATTCGGGCTCAGGTGGAAAATTGCCAAGCATGTGCTCTTTGTGAGACGCGTACCAACATCGTATTTGGCGATGGCGATCCTCATGCACGGGTCTTAATTGTGGGAGAGGCGCCAGGGAAGAATGAAGATCTTCAAGGAAAACCTTTTGTAGGAGCTGCGGGGAAGTTTCTCGATGAGCTCCTCGAAGAAGCGGGTTTGAAGCGCGAAGAGGTGTTTATCGCCAACGTGCTGAAATGCCGTCCTCCTTCGAATCGTAATCCTCAAGCAGATGAGATTGAAGCCTGTGCACCCTTTTTGCGAGAGCAGACCCAATCGATCGATCCCTGGATTATTGTGACGATGGGTAATTTTGCTACTCAGTTTATTTTGCGTACCGGTACTGGAATTACTCGATTGCGAGGGACGGTGCAGCAAGCAGGGCGCTTCGTGGTGCTTCCTGTATTTCATCCTGCTGCAGCAATTTATGACCGTTCGAAGCGAGATGTGCTCCTTGAGGATTTTCGACAGGTTGGTGCGCTTGTGCGTGCTAGAATGGCCCAGGAACAAGACAAAGACGACTCAGAAGAATAGCTGAGCGTACTTAAGAAAAGATTGGAGATTCCAATGGTAGAAAAATCTGATGTAGCCGCAGTGCTTGAACTTATTCGTCCTTCTCTTCAGGCTGACGGTGGCGATGTTCAACTGGTTGACGTGGATGAAGAGGGCGTAGTAACTGTAGAGCTTCAGGGTGCCTGCAAGGGATGCCCTATGTCTCAGATGACCCTTGCTCATGGTGTTGAGCGCGTTTTGAAGGATCGCGTACCAGGTGTTACCCGCGTTGTACCTGCTCAATAGTAATTCGTAAAGGTGTTGGATTCATATATCCAATTGAGACAACAAGATTTGTCATTTCTTTGGCAAAAAGTTTGTTTTTAGACAAATCTACCAATTAGGAGAAGCTATCGTGCCTACCAAGGTGCGGTAGCTTCCTTTTATCGAGGAACTATTAGAATTGGCTGGCAAGTTACTTTTCCGACAGTATTCTTGAAAGCGTTTCTTGCTCTGGTGGTTGATCAGTAAAGGATCTGATATATATGGCACATTGTTGGGAAATTCGTGGATGTGATGAGGAAATGCAGTCACGGTGTCCTCATGCGGTGGCGAATGATAATTGCCCACCTGATTGTCATTATGCATCCTGTGATAGGCCAACCCATGTGGTAACTTCAAATTTTGAGTTACTTTTTCGTACCGATATCGATCGAAATGCTAATGTAAAGGACATCTGCAGCTTCTGCGAGTTCTTCCTTTCGCATGCACCTGCAGAAGCAGAATCGGTATCTGAAAAGTAAGGAATATATGCTCAACGATATCTATCAAAGTCTTGATCCTATTGCGTTTTCAATAGGTCCTTTTTCAGCGCGCTGGTATGGTTTGGCTTACGTTGTGGGATTTCTCTGTGCCATAGCAGTAATGTATGTGGTAGGAAAACGCTGGAAGATGCGTTTCACGTTCGATTCACTTTGTATTGTGTTGCTCTGTGCAATGATCGGCGTCATTGTTGGCGGCAGGCTGGGCTATGTTTTGTTCTATAACTTTGAGATGTATGCCGCAGATCCCCTTGCAATTTTAAATTTTTCACGTGGAGGTATGAGTTTTCACGGCGGTTTTGTAGGAGCTCTTATTGCGGGCATTGTTGCTTCTCGAATCATTAAGATGCCCTTTTTATCACTGGTTGATCTTGCCATGATCGGTGTTCCGATTGGCTTATTCTTTGGTCGTTGCGCAAACTTTGTTAATGGTGAACTTTGGGGTGCGCCTACCGATTTGCCATGGGGCGTAGTATTTGGTGGAGCGGCAGGAATGGAGCCGCGGCACCCAAGCCAGCTTTACGAAGCGTTTTTTGAGGGAATAGTTCTGTTTGTCATTTTGTTTGTGCTGTCAAGAAAACAACCACCATTTTCTCAGGGCACCTATTCAGGCGTGTTTATGCTTGGTTATGGAATCTGCCGTTTCATGGTGGAATTCATCCGTGAACCTGATGTCCAACTTGGATATTTGTGGGGCGGATGGCTGACGATGGGGCAGGTTCTTTCAGTTCCGCTTATTCTCGTGGGAATAGGATTGCTTGTGTATGCCTGGAAAACAAAACACCCACAAGAAGGGCCTCGATACGGAATCGAGGAATCTTAGGTATTTCACCGAATAGTTCTGAAAGGCGTGTAAATTGTTACTAATTTAGTAGCATAATATATACAGAATCGTAACGGTGCTCGTAAGGTGCTGTTGAGAACTATATAATTGCTAAGAGACAAGACTAAGAGAAGGGGATTCTCATGGGTAAGCTTCAATTTTTTAAGTGTATGCATTGCGGCAATGTCGCAGTGAAAGTATTCGATAAGGGTGTGCCACTTGTTTGCTGCGGTGAAAAGATGCAGCTTCTCGAGGCTGGCGTTACAGATGCCGCTCAGGAAAAGCATGTTCCTGTGGTAACTCAGGGCGATGTTATTCATGTTGAGGTTGGTAGCGTTGCTCATCCCATGGAAGAAGAGCATTTCATTACCATGATTGTCTTGGAGACCACCCATGGTTTTCAGGTAAAGCAGCTCAATCCAGGTGAAGCACCTGCTGCAGATTTTACCGTTGCTCCTGGCGAGGAGGCAGTTGCAGTGTATGAATATTGCAATCTGCATGGTCTCTGGAAAACTGAACTGTAAAAACAAAGAACACTAAAAGTATTCTTCGAAGGGAAGCGAAAGCTTCCCTTCGTTGGTATTATGGGAATATGTCAAAGAAACAAAACAGATCAAATAAGAAGAAACCAAAGAAGCCTTTCTTCTCTGCTAAGGTTCCAACGGGTGCCTATGATGTAGTGATAGTAGGCGGTGGTGCTTCGGGCCTTGCTTGTGCGGTTTCGTACGCACAGGCAATTTGTAATCAATCTTCTAACAAGATGTCAAAGCCCGAATTGCTCAATCATAAAGAATTGAATCACGAACCATGGGGTCACGAATCGTCAAATTACGAATCGATGAATGGTGAGTTATTAAATTGCGAACCAAAGAATCGTGAACCATTTAATCGCGAATCATCGAACCGTAAATCATCCTTTTCAGAGAGTGTCTCTTGCGATGCGAACTTGAAGGCTCAAAGCGTTTTTGATGGCAATGCGGGAGATAGTGATACGGCAGGCATTGATACGGGAAATAACGAAACAGGAAATCCTGTTTATACCCCAAAAACAGCCCGTCTGCGAATGGTGATCCTGGAAGCGGGAAAACGCATTGGAACTTCCATCATGAGGAGCGGGAATGGGCGTTGTAATTTTTCGAATAGCTCACTTGAGGTGACTCGATATCACCATGCGTCTTTTGTCGAAAAAGTTTTTTCGGCATTGGATGAAAATCGTAGTATCCCTTCGGTGCTTTCGTGGTTTGAGCAGTTGGGGTTGGTCTGGGAAGAAGCGCCAGGAACTGAGGGTCTTTTATATCCTTTTTCAAAAAAAGCCAATTCGGTACTCGACGTGCTCCGCAAAGCGCTTGATGCCTATGGTGTTGAAATCTGTGAAATGTCAGAGGTATTGGTTATTTCACCTTGTGACCATTCGGTATCTTCTTTATCAATGGACAGAGACGAAACATCCGAGCAGCATGAAGCCGTTTGCTCTTCACAAGAAACTGGCGGTTTTGTTGTAAGGGGAAAAACCTGCAAGGGAGAAAACGAATACCAGTCTTTTGAAATAGCGGCACGAAAGGTGGTACTTGCTTCTGGCGGTGCTACTTCACAGAATATCCTACCAAACAGGCAGATCAGCTATTGTAGTCCGAAACCAATTCTGGGGCCGGTTCAGGCAAAATCGCTTTCGCATGCTGATTTGAGTGCTCTTGATGGAATTCGAGTGCAGTCAAACGTCAAGCTCTACAGAAGCCTTTCAGATGCAAAAGCAAAAGAGCGGGCGATTTTTGAAGAAGAAGGTGAAGTGCTTTTCCGAAGTTATGGATTGTCGGGTATCGTGATTTTTAACGCGTCGCGTTATGCCGAACCAGGCGATATTCTGTTGCTGGATTTGATGCCGCATTTTACCGCCGAAGTCCTTCGCGAGATGTTCCTGAAGCGCCTTGAGCAGCAAAGGGATGCCGTCGCTCGTTTCTTTTTTGTTGGGTTTGTTGTTGACCCTCTTGCCGAAGCATTGCTTCAAGCGGCGGGAATCGAGGGTGAAAAAGAGCTGCTGAGTTCTGACATAGATCATCTAGTTGCCGTTTGTAAGGCTTTTCCCTTTGAAATGCAGGGGATAGCTGACGAGCGCACCTGCCAAGTGCGCCGTGGGGGAGTACAGCCCGAAGAAGTGGACTTTTCTACTTTAGAGATCAGTTCTTGTCCAGGGCTTTTTGTGCTAGGTGAAGCCCTGGACGTCGATGGCCCCTGCGGGGGATACAACCTTCATTGGGCGTGGACGACCGGTTTATTGGCGGGGAGTGCGCTTGCGAACCCTACATAAAGTAAAGGGTCTGCTAATCTTGCAGAGCCCAAGGTGTGTTTAGGGACTAAGTGAGTACAGGGAAGTAAAAGGAGAAACAGCGTGATTGAAGTATCGGGGATTCCTCTTTCGCTTGATGCTATGCTCCCTGAAAAAAGGGCTTTACAGGAAAAAGAGGTTGCTCGCGCCCTTGGCATATCGTCAGCTGAACTAGAAGAGTGTGTTCTTCATCGACGCAGCGTTGATGCGCGAAAGAAGACCAAAATCCACTTTACGACTACCTTTTCCTGTCAGCTCTCGAAAGACCTGGAACTGCGTTTGCTTAAGAAGGCACCAAAAGGTCTTCAGGTAAAGCAAGCAAAACCATACCGCCCTCTTGAGTACCCTGCGTGCACCCCTCCGAACGCTCCAATCTTAGTTGTGGGGATGGGCCCTGCGGGACTTTTTGCCGCTTTGTATTTAGCACGTTGCGGACTTCGTCCCGTGGTGGTGGAACGAGGTTTTGAGGTCGAAAAACGTGCGCGAGATGTGGAAGTTTTTGAGCAAACAGGAAAGCTTAACCCCCATTCAAATATTCAATTTGGTGAAGGGGGTGCAGGTACTTTTTCGGATGGCAAGTTAACAACAAATATAAAAAGCCCCTATGCGAAACACGTACTTCATTGGTTTGCCGATGCAGGAGCTCCTGAAAGCGTTCTTATCGAGTCCCATCCTCATTTGGGGAGTGATAAATTGCCAGGGATTGTGGCAACCATGCGAAATGAGATTATAGAGCTTGGCGGAGAAGTGCGTTTTGGGACGCGATTGGTAGATTGGGAATTTCAAGAAGGAGCTATTTCGTCAGTCAGTCTTGAGCAGGTAGAAGAGGGAACGATTTACGCTCAGCCAGTCAGCAAGGTGGTACTTGCCTGTGGTCATTCAGCGCGTGATGTCTTTGACCTTTGCAAACGCAGTGACTTCGCTATGGAACAAAAGCCTTTTTCGGTCGGCGTTCGCATAGAGCATCCTCAAAAGGTTATCAACAGCGCACAATGGGGAAAAGCCGCCAATCACCCTGCACTTGGAGCGGCAGAATATAAACTTGCGGTTCATCTGCCGAATGGCAGAAGCGTTTACACTTTTTGCATGTGTCCAGGTGGCGAAGTGGTTGCGGCTGCCAGTGAAGAAGGCGGCGTAGTTACTAACGGCATGAGTCGCTATGCGCGTGCAGAAGAAAACGCAAATGCTGCTTTGCTGGTCAATGTTGATCCTTGCGATTTTGGTGGCGATGATGTTTTGGCGGGAGTTAATCTGCAGCGCCACATCGAACAGACTGCATTTGCTATGGCGCAAAAGTATCACGCCCTACCGTACCAGGCGCCTTGCCAACGCGTAGGCGATTTTTTGGCAGAGAGGGCTGCGCAAGAAAAGTTGCAAGAGAAAGAAGCAGAAAGTGCTCCTTCTTCATCTTCTGAAGTAAAACCTTTGACGGTAAGTTCTCTTAGTATTGCTAATAAAAAGGCTCCCTCGCTAGAATCTTCAGTTTGCAAAAAGGTTCGTCCCTCATACGGACGTGGAACTTTTAATGCTTCTATAGCTGAATGCTTGCCTACTTTTGTTTCTGATGCGCTTGCGCAGGCTCTTCCGTTAATGGGAAAGAAATTGCCTCATTTCGACGATCCTTGCGCGATTATGACTGCTCCCGAAACGAGATCATCTTCTCCGGTGCGTATTAAGCGAGGAAAAGATTTGCAGGCTTATGGAAAGAGT
>FR896067.1:33616-35915 GCA_000435475.1 Cryptobacterium sp. CAG:338
GAAAGAGTGCGGACTGTAACGCGAGGGAGGCTGACGCAATGGGGACTGGCGTGTATCCCTGCGGAGAGGGTCCCGGTTTTGCGGGAGGAATAATGTCGGCAGCCTGTGATGGCTTGCGTGTTGCTCGCTCAATCATTGATTCGCTTTGTTTGTAACCAGATAGTGCGATTTTCTTGCGGGATGGTGTGTAGTTTTGTAGTTGGCGTTATCATGGAAAGTCCCAAATTGTACCTATAAGAAGTGATATCCATGACTCAAACGCACTCTCCTTCTACATTGGCTTTACAGGCGCTTATGCGTGGTGAAGCGGTAATTTTTCCTACCGATACCGTTTTCGGATTGGGAGTTTCGGTACAGCATGCTCCCTCTC
This sequence comes from Cryptobacterium sp. CAG:338, assembly GCA_000435475.1. Classification (GTDB taxonomy): domain Bacteria; phylum Actinomycetota; class Coriobacteriia; order Coriobacteriales; family Eggerthellaceae; genus Anaerotardibacter. The sequence goes on from FR896067.1 coordinate 33,987, forward strand.
CGGAAATTTTGTATCAGATAAAGCAGCGCAGCGAACATAAACCTATTGCCTGGTTGGTTGATAGCATTTCGGCTCTTGATACGTATGGTAAAGATATTCCTTCTTCTGCCTATGTCCTTGCTAAGGCATTTTGGCCTGGCCCCCTTACGATAATTGTGAAAGCTAACGAGAAGGTAGCGAATGCCTTTCTTTCCGAAAGGGGTACCGTTGGTATGCGCATGCCGGGTGGCGAAATTGCGACTGACCTCATTGCGCGGTTAGGATGTCCTATTGCTGCCACTTCGGCAAACATTTCCGGACATGCTAATGCATGTTCCTTTGATGAGCTGGAGCCGGAAATTCTCTCTAAGGTGGCAGTTGCTCTTTCTGATGGAGAAGTGAAGCGGGGGATTGCCTCTACAGTTGTGGATTGTTCCTTGGGAGAACATCCTGTTCTTCTGCGGGAAGGAACAATAACAGAATCCGATATCGCAAGCTTGCTTGCAAAGAGTTCTTTGGTGTAGGAGGTTAGTTATGAATGCTTCCTATGGCGTAGTGCGGCGTGAAACCTCAACGCTTTCGAGCGATGGTCATTCTTGGTTGCGAATGCTGATATGGCTTCCTGATTCTACCTATACACGCCGAGGCATAGTGCAAATTATTCATGGTATGTCTGAGCATATTGGCAGATACGATCATTTTGCTCGCTTTTTGGCGGGATTGGGATATGTCGTATTCGGACATGATCATATTGGGCATGGCAAAAGTGCCTCTTCGGCAAATGATTTAGGGTGCTTACCTTTGCAGGGTGGTAAAGATATCCTTGTAGAGGATGTCTTGCGGGTGCGTGAGGCTTTCTTGAAAGAGAGCGACTTAAAGCTTTCTTCTCTTACCGCCTCATCAAAGAAGTCAACAAAAATTCAGCCCTCCCATTCTGAGTTGCCCCTTTTCTTGTTTGGTCATTCTATGGGAAGTTATATCGCGCGGGTGATAGCGGCGCGATACCCCCAGAATACAGCGGGAGTTGTTTTGTGCGGAGCGGGAAATCAGCCTGCTTTTGTCGCTAAAATTGGCACTATCTTGTCGAGGGTGGTAGCTGCTGTTAAGGGTCAAGAGTATCGATCACCTCTTCTTTATTCGCTGGTGTCAGGGTCGTTTATTTCGGCGATTGATGATCCAAGAACGGAATTTGACTGGCTGAGTACTGATCCGAAAGTGGTTGATGAGTATTGTGCGGATCCGCTCTCTGGTGTTCGATTTAGTGCAGGCGGGTATGCAACCCTTACCGATCTCGTTTCCGAGGCAGTATCAAAGGATTGCGCGGAAGCTACTCCGCATGACTTACCTCTTCTTTTTATTGCGGGTGAAGAAGATCCTGTGGGCTCTAAAGGCAAAGGAGTGCAAAAGGCAGCTCGTTGCTATCGGGCATCAGGAGTAAAAGACGTAGAGGTTGTTTTGTATCCAGGTATGCGTCATGAAGTGCTTAACGAATCGGGAAAAATGACCGTTTATTCCGATGTGGAAGCATGGCTTACTCAGCATGCAATCTTGCGTGAGATTGCCTTGCTGGATTTAAAGACAGAAGCACAAGAAAACTAAATTAACGTCTGATAGAAGAATGTCCCTCATGAGGGTACTTAGCTGCGCTATACTGAGAAATGTAATGAAACCATGTTTTTTCTGTCATTTTTAATTGAATTTTGTGGATTTATTTTGTAGGAGCGCCTAATGGAAAACTCCCTGGTCACGAAAATATCTCTTGCTTCTGATCATGCCGGCTTCGAGCAAAAGCAGCAGTTGGTGGATTATTTAGCTCGAAAAGGATTTTGGGTAATAGATCGCGGCCCCGATACGGATGATCGCGTTGATTATCCTGATTTTGCGGTTGCGGTTGCCAAGGATGTTCAATCAGGGCTTGCCGACCGAGGCATTTTAGTATGTGGCACTGGT
>FR896067.1:35929-59128 GCA_000435475.1 Cryptobacterium sp. CAG:338
CACTGGTATTGGCATGGCGCTTGCGGCAGATAAGATGGCAGGTATTCGTGCTGCCAATATTGTTCGAGAAGATTTTGCAGTGCTTTGCCGCGAGCACAACAATGCTAACGTACTCACGCTTTCTGGCCGTTTTGTTTCTATTGAAGAAAACGAGCGCATAGTCGACGCTTTTCTTGCAACTGAATTTGCGGGTGGTCGTCATGCGGATCGTGTCGCAAAGATAAATGCGCTCGATTAAAAGATCTTAGCTACGACCGACCATACTTATTAAGAGTGTTGGGTGGGTACGCAAAGTTAAGAGGGGCAAAAGGAGGAAGTTATGTCGACAACGAAAACAAGAAGGATTTGGATTGCGCTGGTTGCCGCTATTGCAGCGCTTGCTTTGGGCTTTTCGCTTTCGGGTTGTGCTGGCGAATCAGACGAGGAGCTTATCACGAAAGCTATCGATGAAGAGATGAGCATTATTGTCGAGCCTGATGATGAGACCATTTCAATGCTCGCCGAAGAAGCAACTTCAGGCGCTGGCAGCACCTTTGACTCTATGGGCATCGATAGCACGGAATTGGTTAAGTCTTGGATTGATGGTTTTGGTTACACCATTGGTACCATTACGGTAGATGGCGACACGGCAACTGCTGAAATGACCATTACCTCTAAGCAGCTTGGTCCTATCATGATGGATTGGCAGGCAAACTTCCAGGAAAATGCAACCGCACAAGGATTTACCTCCATGGATGAGATCTATGCTTATGCCGGGCAGACCATCATGGACGAAATTAACAATGCATCTCCTGTTGAGACTACCGTAACGGTTGAAGTAAACAAAGATGGAAACAATTGGGTATTTGATCAGGGCGCTGCAAATCAGACCGCTTTGATGGATGCAATGATTGGCGATTATTCTCTCTAAGATGAATTAATCATAGAAGTGAATTAATCATAAGAATTCGCCGTTTAAGTAAAAAGCTTGTATCAGAAGGATGGGTTTAATGCCCGTCCTTCTTTATTTGCGATCCTATGTGCTAAGGTGTGACGAATAGAAAAAACTAGGAACCTTGCTTGAAAGGAGCAACACGATTATGTTCCTCAACCAACTTACCGCTGAAGACCCTCAAGTTGCCGATGCGATCGAACAGGAGCTGTCACGTCAGCGTTCATCTATCGAATTAATCGCTTCAGAAAACTTTGCTTCTCCTGCGGTAATGGAGGCAATGGGTTCAGTCCTGACCAATAAATATGCAGAAGGCTATCCCGGAAAACGCTATTATGGCGGCTGCGAAAAAGTGGACATTGTCGAAGACCTTGCTCGTGACCGTGCAAAACAATTGTTCAATTGCCAGTTCGCTAATGTTCAGCCTCACAGTGGTGCTAATGCCAACTTGGCAGCTTATCAGGCATTAGTAAACCTTGGCGATACGGTTTTGGGTTTGTCTCTTGATCATGGTGGTCACTTAACTCATGGATCTCCCGTTAATTTTTCAGGCAAGGATTATCATATCGTAGCGTATGGCGTTAATCCAGAAACCGAACTGATTGACTACGACGAGATGGAGCGTATCGCAAAAGAATGCAAGCCTAAGCTCATTGTAGGAGGTGCATCAGCATATCCTCGCGTAATTGACTTTAAGCGTATGCGCGAAATCGCTGATGAAGTAGACGCTTATTTGATGATCGACATGGCACATATTGCTGGTTTGGTCGCAACAGGCGCTCATCCAAGTCCGGTACCTTATGCTGACGTGGTAACTTCCACCAGTCATAAGACCCTGCGTGGTCCTCGTGGTGGTTTTATCCTTACTAATAATGAGGAAATCGCCAAGAAGATTGACAAGGCAGTATTCCCCGGTTCTCAGGGTGGTCCCTTGATGCATATTATTGCTGCTAAGGCGGTTGCTTTTGGTGAAGCTTTGCAGCCTGAATTTAAAACCTACATTGATAATGTGGTAGAAAATTCTACTGCGATGGGTGAAGGCATGGTTGATGGTGGTCTTCGCTTAGTGTCGGGTGGTACCGACAATCATCTGTGCCTGGTGGATCTCACTCCTGCAGATATTACTGGTAAGGATGCCGAAAAGGTGCTTGAAAGCGTAGGCTTGACGGTAAATAAGAACACTATTCCAAACGAGACACGCTCACCCTTTGTAACAAGCGGTATTCGCGTTGGATCTGCTGCGGCAACTACGCGTGGCTTTACTAAGGATGAATTCACCCGAATCGGACAACTTATTGCAGCAAGCGTTTATAGTGCAAGTGATGAAGCGCGTCTTCAGGAAATTGCGGGCGAAGTAAGCGAAATGCTTGCAAAGCATCCTTTGTATCCTAATTTTCAATAGAATTTAAGTAACATCTTGAGTGCCCTCTTGTAGAAGAGGGCACTCTGTTTGAATGGAGTTCTTTTGTATCGCATCAGTGTCGTGCTGTATGTCGATAGAGTGAAGGTACGCAAGGATAAAAGGCGTCTTTCGCATAGTTGAGGGAGGAAGATTATCGTGCAAAATCATGAGTTCGGGGATCGTGTGGTGGTGCTAGACCATCCGCTAATCGATCATAAGCTCTCTGTACTGCGCAATGAAATTACGCCTAGTTCGGTTTTTCGACAGACCGTTCATGAAATAACACTACTTGAATGCTACGAAGCGACCAAGCATCTTATTACTAAAGAGGTAGAGGTAAAAACACCGCTTGCTACATGTGTATGCAAGAGCATTGCAAAGCAGGAGCCTGTTATTGTGCCTATTCTTCGTGCGGGACTTGCAATGCTTGATGCGATGCTTGAAGTTATTCCTTCTGCACCCGTGGCTCATTTGGGTATGTATCGCGATGAGACAACTCATAAGCCGATCGAGTACTATGCAAAAATGCCAGGATATATAGCTGAACGTCAGGTACTGCTTGTAGATCCTATGCTCGCTACAGGTGGTTCCATATGCGCGGCTTTGCATGCACTGCGAAATCGCGGAGTTAAAGATATTACAATTATGGTTATCGTGGCGGCACCTGAGGGTATTCGCACTGTGTTAGATGCTGATCCCGACGTACGCATTTATGCTTGTGCCTTAGATGAAGGGCTTAACGAGAATGCCTATATTATTCCTGGGTTGGGCGATGCGGGGGATCGTATCTTCCAAACGACGGGAACTCCAGTGACGAGCGAAGGGCCTGCGCAGTAGAGGAGGTTTGCTCTATGGAAAAACATGAACGTCCTTCTTGGGACGAGTATTTTATGAAGCTTGCCAATGAAGTGGCGACACGCACTACGTGTTTGCGCAGAGGTGTGGGCGCTTTGATTGTCAAGGAGCGTCGTATTTTGGCAACGGGATACAACGGAGTGCCAACTGGTTTAAGACATTGCGACGTCACTGGGTGTTTGCGTCAGCAACTCGGGGTTCCTTCGGGTCAGCGCCATGAGATATGTCGTGGTTTGCATGCCGAGCAAAATGCACTGTTGCAGGCGGCGCGCTATGGCATCAATATCGAGGGAGCATCAATCTATATCACCACGCAGCCGTGTGTGGTGTGTGCCAAGATGCTTATTAATGCAGGAATTAGTGAAATCATCTATCAAAATCCGTATCCTGATGAACTTTCGATGGAGCTTTTGAAGGAATCGGGGATAAAAATGCGGATATTTGATGGACAAACCGAATAATATGTTGGTCAAATAGAGAAGGTTTTAGGGCAATAAATAAAATCTCCTGAAGTAGATAAGGCAATATTCACAACCATTCACGGACAAAATAAAAATATTAACCATCTATTTCAAAACAAGGTGTTTCTTAGAACATGTTCGTAAGGTAGAGTGTTCATTGCATGTTTTTGGCCAGGTGAAAACTGGTCACCAAAAACTAAGGAACAGGTAAGATACCGTGTAATTTGTGATGGTTCGGTAACCATTCGCCCATGTATATTGCACGTTATCGAAAATGATTAATTAAACTGGCGTGAGGCACGTATGCTTCATGTGGTTTAAGGGCCAAAAAGACCCGCTACCGAAGGAAAGGAAAGCATGCTCGCAGCTATAGCAGCAGGAATTGTGGCAGGAATCATTGGATTTCTTCCATTGTTTATTTCTCTGCGCCTTGCTAGGCGTTCGGATAGTATTTCTGCCATGAGCATGGGACTGTATGGATTGGCGGGCACGTTTGTGTCCCTCATCATCGTGATAGTCGCCATGATCATTTGCGCTCAAGTTGCACGTGAATCCATTCTTCCATTTGGTATAGCCGAGATTGCGGCACTTATTGTGTCAACATCTCTTTATGTCGTTTATAAAAACGTCCTTGCTAAACGCAAGAAATAAGGCAACGGAAAGGTAAGGAATCAAGATGGGTGAAGCACTTTCACAGTTCGTCGAGGAGGCGCAGCATCTTTCGTCTTCGTTTGATTCGGCGACGGTCTTTTCCATCGCGGGATGGGATGTATCACAGTATGTACTGTATATGTTCATCGCGCTTGTTTTGGTTCTGCTAATTGTTCTTATTAGCGGACGCAAACTGGAATTGATCCCCCACAAGAAGTTCACGGCTACAGTTGAATATGGCTACAACTTTATTCGTGAAAGCGTAGGCGCCGATGTTATCGGTGAAGGATTTAAGAAGCACATTCCTTTCTTGGCAACATTGTTCTTTATGATCCTTATTGCCAATGTTATTGGTTTGATTCCTGGCGCTAAGGCAGCTATGGGTACCATTTCTATTACCTGGGCTTTAGCGGCAATTTCGTTTATTTACTTTAACTTCTATGGCTTGAAAGAGCTGGGCGTTTTCCGTTACATGAAAAGCTTTGCTCCTTCCGGCGTTCCCGCACCAATGGTTCCTGTTATTTGGTTCCTTGAGTTTGTTTCCATGGTCATCCGTGTTCTGACCCTTGCTGTTCGACTTTATGGCAACATGCTCGCTGGTCACATGGTATTGGCGGTATTCTCACTGGCAACCACCATCTTCTTGCAGTTTGCGGTATTCAATATGGACTTCGTAACTGCACTTCCTGCAGTAGCTTGGTTCTTCTTACTATTCTTTATGTATGCTCTCGAAACTTTGGTTGCATTCTTGCAGGCATACGTATTCACCATCCTGTCTTCTTCCTACATCGGTATGGCCATCCATCCTCACTGATCAAGAAGAAACAGTTTTGGCTTGCGCCTGAATATCGGGCGTTGGCAGCTTAACAAGGGTTGGTAAGCTGCCGCATCATTTTGGTACTACAGCTGGTACATAAGAACTTACAGCTGAAAGGTAATAAGGATGGGGGATAGGCTCTCATCCCAATAAAGGAGGTAATCGTGGAACTTACACTCGCTATCGCTGCGCTTAAGGTCGTTGGCTATGGCCTCGCAGCAATCGGCCCTGGCATTGGTATCGGTATCGCTACCTACGGTCTCTGCGTATCCGCTGCTCGCCAGCCAGAAATGAAGGGTCAGCTCATGGGCTACTTCTTCATCGGTGCTGCAATGTCTGAGGCATTGGCACTGCTCGGCTTGGTTCTTTTCTTCATCGGCTAGTAAATCCAACGAGAGTTGATGAAATTCCGATCAGAAGAAAAGGAGGCAAGCGAATTGAACGCAACTGTAAGCAAATATGTACGTAACTGCACAAGCGGTGTTCTCGCTTTTGCTGCTGCGTCCGCAGTTTGCCCAATGTCCGCTTTCGCCGCAGAAAGTGGAGCAGGAATTGAAGCAATTCTTCCTCAGATGGAAGAATTCATTCCAATGCTCGTTGCCTTCATTATTTTATGGATTGTTCTTGCTAAGTTCGGTTGGCCTCTGTTTGAGGGCATGCTCGAAAAGCGCGAGAACACGATCAAGACTAACCTGGAAAAAGCTGAAGAAGCTCGCCAGGAAAGTGAACGTCTGTTGGCTGAGTATCAAGAGCAGCTCGAAGACGCAAAGTCTTTGGCTCAGAATATGCTCAACAATGCACAGAAGTCCGGTGAAGCTCTTGAAAAGGAAATCGCCGATCGCGCACGTGCAGAAGCAGACGCAATGATCGAGAAGGCAAAGGTTGCTATTGAAGCAGAAAAGCGTGCAGCTATGAAGGAACTTCAGGATTCTATGGCTGATACGTCTATCGCAGTAGCATCTCGCTTGATCGGCGAAGATTTCAGCGACGAAGAGCATCGTAAGCTCATCGAACGCTACGTAAAAGAGGCAGGTAGCTTAAATGCCTAATCGTCATGTCATCAATGAAACGATCGCAGCATACGCAAATGCTGCAATCGATGGCGCTAATGCCGCTGGCGGTAAGGAAGCGGTCGTTGAGATCCGCAACCAGATGCTGGAGATCCTTGGTTTCATGGCTTCGAACATTGATCTTCGTCTTGCGTGTGATGACGAGGGCTATACCCCCGAAGAGCGCGAAGGCATCGTGAAGGCAGTGTTTGGTTCATACAACGAGATTCTTGTTTCGTTGCTGTGCGTTATGGCATCTAGGTGCGATATGGGCAAGCTTCGCGGCATTTATCACAAGTATGAAGAGCTCATTGAATCCAAGCTGAACTTCAACGTTGTTGACGTAACGACGGTTGTAGAGCTTGATGACAACTTGCGAACTGTAATTACTAAAAAGGCCGAATCCGACTTGGGTAGGGAATGCGTGCTTGTCGAGCACATTGACCCCTCCATTCAGGGCGGCATCATTATGAGCACGGGTGGTCGCTATGTGGACGCAAGCGTTCGCACTAGATTTGATCGTGCCCGCATTGCTCTCAAAGAAAAGACAGATGGAGGTGAATGCTAGTGACTGAAATCACCGCACAGTCTATCGACGAAGCGCTGCGCAAGCAGCTTGATGCCCTTAATACCAGCGTTGAATCTCGCGAAATCGGTTCTGTTGTACAAATTGGCGACGGTATTGCTCGTATCGATGGCCTTAAGGGTGCTATGCAGGGCGAACTCTTGGAGTTCACCGGCGAGGGTGGCAAGATCGTTTATGGTCTGGCTCAGAACCTTGAGGAAGAAGAGGTCGGCGCCGTACTCCTGGGTGACATCACTGCAATCAAAGAAAATGACCAGTGTCGTACCACTGGCCGCATTCTCGAAGTTCCTTCCGGTAAGGGCATGATCGGCCGTGTTGTTAATGCACTCGGCGAGCCTATTGACGGCAAGGGCCCAATCGAGGCTGAAGGTTATCGTCCAATCGAATTTAAGGCTCCTGGCGTTCATGAGCGTCAGCCTGTTCACGAGCCAATGCAGACCGGTATCATTCCTATCGACGCAATGGTTCCAATCGGACGTGGCCAGCGTGAACTTATCATTGGCGACCGTCAGACTGGTAAGACCTCTATTGCAATTGACACGATTCTGAACCAAAAGGGTCAGAATATGATCTGTGTATACGTTGCAATTGGTCAGAAGGCTTCTACCGTATCTACTGTTGTAGAATCCCTCGAACGTCGCGGCGCTATGGATTACACCATCGTTGTTGCAGCAACGGCATCTGATCCTGCTCCTATGCAGTATCTTGCTCCTATGGCTGGTGCAGCAATTGGTGAATACTTCATGTACACGGGCGAAGATGGAAAGCCTGCAGGAGCAGACAATCCAGGACGCCACGTACTGTGCATCTATGACGACTTGTCTAAGCAGGCAGTTGCTTATCGACAGATGTCATTGACCCTTCGTCGCCCACCCGGACGCGAAGCATATCCTGGTGATATTTTCTATCTGCATTCACGCCTCTTGGAACGTGCAGTTAAGCTTTCCGATGAAAATGGTGCTGGTTCGCTGACCGCACTTCCTATCATCGAAACTCAGGCTGGCGACGTAGGTGCATACATTCCTACGAATGTAATTTCTATTACAGACGGTCAGATTTACCTGAAGACCAACTTGTTCTTCCAGGGTCAGCGTCCTGCTGTTGACGTAGGTCTTTCAGTATCCCGCGTAGGTGGCGATGCTCAGGTTAAGTCCATGAAGTCTGTAGCAGGTACCTTGCGTCTTGACTTGGCAGCTTATCGTGAGTTGGAAGCATTTACTCAGTTTGGTTCCGACCTTGATAAGGCAACCCAGCAACAGCTCACTCGTGGTGCTGCCATGACTGAACTGTTAAAGCAGCCTCGTTATACTCCTTTGCCCGTAGAAGAGCAGGCAATTGCTATCTATGCTGGCAACCAGGGTTACTTGGATGATATTCCGGTTGAAAGCATCGTACGTTTCCGTGGCGAAATGCTTGACTACCTGCGTATTAACCATGCTGGTACGATTGCTAAGTTGAGGGAAGGCAAGAAGTTTACCGACGAGATTGAAAATGAGCTTAATGCTGAAATCGAAGCATTCAAGTCTCAGTTCATCGCGTAAGGTGGTCTGATTATGCCGAACCTTCACGATATCGAAAGACGAATTAAATCCGTCGAATCGACGAAGCAGGTTACGCATACCATGCAGATGGTAGCTGCTGCAAAGATTCGCCACGCTACTGAGCGTTGCGATGCAGCAACTCCATTTGCTAATGCAATGCGCGAGTTGCTCGGCAATATTGGTCGTATGGGCAGCTGTAATGCCGAACTGACCAAGGAACACGACGAAATTAAAACTACGCTTATCGTAGCTATTGTTTCTGACCGTGGTCTTGCTGGTGGCTTTAACTCAAACATTTTGCGTCGTGCTGAAAAGATCATGAAGGATCGTAAGGCAGAAGGTAAAAACGTTGCCATTATTGCTTGCGGTAAGAAAGCGATTGCGTACTTCAAGTATCGCGAACATGATCCGGTACTTGCTTTCCGCGACCTTTCCGCCGATCCGCGTGTTGAAGAAGCTGAAACCATGACCGACTATTGCGTTGAAAATTATCTCAATGGCAATATCGATGAGGTTATCACGATTTACAACCACGCGAAGAACGCAGCTGAGCAGGTTCCTACGATTCATCGTATTTTGCCTGTTGACTTGAAGTCGTTTGTCCCTGAGGGTGAGCGCTTTAAGTTTGGTGGCATCATGGAACCTGACGCAGATTTGGAAGACTTGCCTGGTTCTATTGAATATGAACCTGGTGAAGAAGAAGTTCTGAACCAGTTGCTTCCTGAGTACTTGAGTGGATATTTCTACTATGTACTTATCGAATCGGCTGCCGCAGAGCAGGCTGCTCGTCGTAACGCAATGAAAAACGCGACGGATAATGCCGATGAAATGATTGAAACACTCAATCGAGTTTATAACCGTGTACGTCAAGGTGCCATTACAACCGAAATCAACGAAATCGTTGGTGGCGCCGCAGCTTTGGAGGACTAAATGGCTGAAGAAATTACTACATCTGCGGCCAACCAGGGTGGTGCGATCGGTCATATTGTCCGTATCGTTGGCCCTGTTGTCGACGTTGAGTTTGCTCCGGGCCAGATCCCCGCAATCTACAACGCGTTGACCGTTGAAGCTAATACCCCCGCTGGCGACGTAAAGGTTCTCCTCGAGGTCCAGCTTCACCTTCCCGGTGATTTGGTTCGCGCGGTAGCTATGTCATCTACTGATGGCCTTACCCGTGGTCTTGAGGTAAAGGACACTGGCAATCCTATGATGATGCCTGTAGGTCCTGAGACCCTTGGTCGCATTTGGAACGTTATGGGTGAACCCGTTGACGGCAAGCCAATGCCTGACGTTAAAGAGTTCTATCCAATCCATCGTCCTGCACCTGCTTATGAAGAGCTGGTTACTACTACCGAGATTTATGAAACTGGTATTAAGGTTGTTGATCTTATCCAGCCATTCATCAAGGGTGGTAAGACTGGCCTCTTTGGTGGCGCTGGTGTAGGCAAGACCGTTATTATTCAGGAGCTTATTAACAACTTGGCTCAGGAACATGGCGGTACTTCAGTATTTACTGGTGTAGGCGAACGTACCCGTGAAGGTACGGACCTGTTCATCGAAATGACCGACGCTGGTGTTATTAACAAGACCTGCTTGGTTTACGGTCAGATGAACGAGCCTCCTGGAGCACGTCTTCGCGTAGGTCTTTGCGGCCTTACCGAAGCTGAATACTTCCGTGACCAGGGCCAGGACGTACTGTTGTTTATCGACAACATCTTCCGTTTCACCCAGGCTGGTTCTGAGGTATCTGCACTGCTCGGCCGTATGCCTTCTGCAGTAGGTTACCAGCCAACCTTGGCAACTGAAATGGGCGACCTTCAGGAACGTATTACCTCTACTAAGACTGGTTCTATTACCTCAGTACAGGCTGTATACGTACCTGCAGACGACTTGACTGACCCTGCACCTGCAACAACCTTTACCCACTTGGATGCTAAGACGGTTCTTAACCGTTCCATCGCTGAGAAGGGTATTTATCCTGCAGTTGACCCACTGGAATCTACTTCTCGTGCACTTGACCCAGAAATTGTTGGCGAAGAGCACTACGAAGTAGCAGTTGGTGTACAGAAGATCCTCCAAACTTATCAGGACCTTCAGGACATCATTGCTATTCTGGGTATGGAAGAACTTTCCGAGGATCAGAAGATCATCGTAAACCGTGCTCGTAAGATCGAGCGCTTCCTTGGTCAGCCTTTCCATGTTGCAAAGCAGTTCACCGGCCAAGACGGTGTATACGTAAAGCTGGAGGACACCATTCGCTCCTTCAAGGAGATCCTCAGCGGTAACTGCGACGAAATTCCTGAGGTTTGCTTCCGTAACAAGGGCACCATCGAGGATGTTTACGCAGCCTACGAGGAGATCAAGAAGCAGGAAGAAGAGTAAATTATGTCCACTATCAAATGTGATGTCGTAGCCAAGAATAAGGTTCTGTTTTCCGGTGAGCTTCATTCTGTAATGGTTCCCGGAAGCGAAGGCGAGCTTGGTATCATGGCTAACCATGAGCCCTTTGTTACCGCTCTTCATGATGGCGTTATTTGGGCACGCACTAAGCCCGAAGGCGGCACCACGTTGAGTGCGGCTATTATGGGCGGCTATGTCCAGTGCTTGGGAGAACGCGTAATTGTACTTTGTGATAAAACGCGTGAGATCAAGCGTATCAACGAGGATAAGGTTCGCAAGGATATTGCATCGCTTGAAGAGCGTATCGCTAACCTTCGCGAGGATCAGATTATCTCTCGTTCCGTTCTTACTCGAAAGCTTCGCTGGTGCAAAGTGCAACTTGCTGCCAAGGAAAAGGAAAGCCAGTACGTCTAGGTTTCTTCCACGATTCCTCCGGACGAAATTAGGTTTTCGACGGTACCAGCATTCAAACAACCCCTTCCTTTTTGGAGGGGGTTGTTTTGTTTTGTGAGGGTTTGGACTCGGTTGTGAACTTATAAGTCTGTAAAACAGGGATTTATTTGTGGGTGTTTATAAATAACCTTCTATAGCAAAAGCTATTGAAAAAGTTATTGAAGTCGGTCATATATAACTCAAGTGTGACTATTTGGCGCATTTATTAAAAAATCGTGGATAAAATACGGGTAGGCTGATAGCATTCCTCCCCAATGACTCACTTTGAGTTATTTGCTGAAGAGGAACAAGGGGAGAGGTTTCTCAAGTAAACCATGGGGCGTTCATGCGGACGTTCAAAGGAGAGCTATATGTCAGTGCTGCATTGTGATGTGGTTGCTAAAGATAGGATGCTCTTTTCAGGGGAGCTCTACTCGATAACCGTTCCTGGTGTTCAGGGCTATATGGGGGTGCTTGAAAATCACTCTCCAGCGCTTATTGCGCTTAAAGATGGGGTCATTTGGGGCCGAGAAACTTCTGAGTCAGGTCCAGTTATAGCTGCAGCGAATATGGGTGGCTATCTTCAAGTAATGGGGAGTCGCGTAATAGTTCTTTGTGACAAGACGCGCCAAATTCAAGATATCAAACTTGAACTTCTAGAAAAGGCAATTCCGGAATTGGAAGAGCGTCTCTCTTCGCTTAGTCATGAACAGTTCATAGCTAATTCGGTGCTTCGTCGAAAACTTCGGTGGCTTCAAGTTCAGTACAATGCAAAGAAGAAAGCACTCGAAGGAAAATTGCCCTTTGAATATAAAGAGTCGTTCGGCAAAGATTAACAAAGCCGTATAGTGAGCCGTTAACAAAACTTCGCATTTAATCCACTAACTGTTCGCTTTCATTAAGCGCGAATGCTGCTAATATGAGTACCCGAAATATTGGAACAGAGACGAGAACAGTACTTCTTGGCACATGACGTAAGGGTGTGAGCTTATGGCATTCGTTCATCTTCACAATCACACGGAGTATTCCCTACTTGACGGCGCAACGCATATTTATGACATGGTTAAACGTGCAGCTGATTTAGGCATGCCTGCCGTTGCTATTACCGACCATGGCGTTATGAGTGGTGTGCCTGAGCTGGCTGATGCCTGTGAAAAGGTAAAGAAGGAAACCGGCGTTTGGGTAAAGCCTATTTTTGGTTGTGAGATATATTTCACCACCGATAGCGAGCTTAAAAAAGAAAAACGTCGGCTCCATCACATGATTTTGCTCGCAAAAAATAATACGGGCTATCACAACTTACTCAAACTGGTAAGCGAATCGCATGTTGATAACTTCTATTATCGTCCTCGCACCACGTTTGAAATGCTTCAAAAGTATTCCGAAGGGCTTATTGCAACGAGTGCTTGTATTGCAGGCGTTATTCCTCGTTGTATTGACGACGGTGATTTCGCCCAGGCGGTTGAGTGGGCAAAGCGATTTAAAGAAGTGTATGCACCCGGCGACTTTTATATTGAGTTGCAGGACCAAGGTATTACCACAAACGGTGGCATGACTCAGCTGGAAATGAATCGCAAGCTCACCGAAATTGCTAACCAGCTTGGCTTGCAAACTATTGCAACGAACGACTTTCATTACCTTACGCAAGAGGACGCGGTTGCGCAGGACATTATGCTCTGCATTGGCACCAACTCTACCGTGACCCAAGAAAAGCGCTTTAAGTTTCCAAACGATCAGTTCTATATGAAGACCGAAGAGGAAATGCGTGCCGCACTAAAGGAATTCCCCGAAGCATGCGACAACACCGTTGCACTGGCAGAAAAGTGTAATGTGGAATTAGAACGCGACGCAATTCTTCCTCGTTTCCCCTTACCTGAAGGAGAAACAGAAGAATCATATTTCCGAAAGCGTGTACAGGAAGGTCTGGTACGCCGATACGGAGATCCTGTTCCTGCGGAAGTTCAAGAGCGTGCTGATTACGAAATGAGCGTTATTATTCAGCAAGGATTCCCTGCTTACTTCCTTATTGTTCAGGAATATATTGAGTGGGCGCGTAGTCAGGGTATTGGTGTAGGCCCTGGTCGTGGTTCGGCGGCAGGTGCAATTGTTGCCTACGCTATGGGAATTACTGACCTTGACCCCCTTTCAAATGGCTTACTGTTTGAACGTTTTCTCTCTCCAGAACGTGTAGAGATGCCCGATATCGACGTTGACTTCGAAGATGAACGTCGCCAAGAGGTTATTGAACATATTAAAGATGTTTATGGCGAGGACCATGTATCAGGCGTTATTACCTTTGGTAAGCTGCAGGCAAAAAATGCCGTGCGCGATGCAGCTCGCGTGTTGGATTACCCCTATGCGGTAGGCGATAAAGTAGCCAAGCTTATTGGTAACGAGCTGGGCATCACGATCGATGATGCGATGGCAAAGAATCCTGACCTTAAGCAAGCCTACGACACCGAGGAAGATGTCCGTCGTGTAATTGATGCGGCACGTTCTATCGAAGGTCATGTGCGTGGTGAAGGTGTGCACGCATGTGCTACCATCATCTGCCGTGACCCCATGAGTGATCATGTGCCTATGAAGCGCGATACCAAGGGTGGCGGCATTATTACGCAATACGACGGTCACTATACGCCTGATTTAGGTTTGCTGAAGATGGACTTTTTGGGCCTGCGAACCTTAGGTGTACTCTCGCGTGCGTGCCGTAATATTAAAGCCCGTTTTGGGGTGGAAATCATTCCTGAGGAAATTCCAACCGATGATGAAAAGGCTTTCGAGCTTTTACGCAGCGGCAATATGGATGGTCTGTTCCAGGTGGAAAGTGCGCTGTATGTAAGTCTGTTTAGTCGCTTACCTCCTCATAGATTTTCTGATGTTGTTGCTTCGATCGCATTGAACCGTCCGGGCCCTCTGGAGTCTGGCATGGTTGATGACTATGTTATGGTTGCGAGCGGCAAAACGCCTGTTCATTACTATGACGATCGCTTGCGTCCGTTGCTGGAAGAAACCTACGGAACCATGGTTTACCAGGAGCAGATCATGCAGATTTCCATGGTCATGAGTGGTTTTTCTGCAGGTAAGGCAGATAAGCTGCGTAAAGCAATGGGTAAAAAGAAGATCGATGTAATGCGCCAACTCCAAGAAGATTGGAATCAAGGTGCCGTCGAAAATGGCTTTAGCTTAGAGATTGCTAAAAAGATTTGGGAAGATGCTGAAAAGTTCGCTAAGTATGCATTTAACAAGTCTCACTCAGCAGCGTACGCTATTTTGGTTATGCGTACGGCATACTTAAAAGCGCATTATCCCAATGATTATATGGCGGCGGTTTTGTCGTCGTATATGGGCAACTCTGATCGCCTAATTAAATACATTGCGAGCTGTAACCGTAATGGTATTCCCGTGCTTTCGCCTGACGTAAATTCTTCTAACTTGGAATTTACTCCTCTTGATAATGGAATTCGTTTTGGTTTAGCGGGCATTCGTGGTGTAGGCGAAAAAGTTGCGCAGGTAATCATTGATGAGCGCGAGGCAAACGGCCCCTATACCTCATTGCACGATTTTGTAAACCGCGTTGATTCTTCTGCCTACAATCGCAAAACACTTGAAGCACTAATTAAATCAGGTGGTTTTGACTCTACGGGGTATACGCGCAAACAGCTCATGTATTTTGTTGACGAAACTCCTATGCTGGAAAGCGCTACTAAGCGTCAAAAGGACAAGGATGCAGGTCAGCTTGATATGTTTAGCATGTTTGCTGATGTGGATGATTCTTTCAAGGAAGATATTCCAGAACCTGATGGCATAGAGTGGGATCGTCGTACGAAGCTTTCTTTCGAAAAAGATATCTTGAAGATGTACGTTTCTGACCACCCGCTTCGCCCTTACGAGAACTATCTTTCTCGTACGATGAAATACACCTTGGGTGATTTGATGGACAGGGAAGAGGGCATTAAATCTGCCACGTTTGCAGGTATGGTTTCGGAAACAAATATTCGTCGTACAAAACGCGGTACTTTGATGGCGAGCTTTACTCTGGAAGATACTTCTGGACATATTGAATGTGTATGTTTTGATTACGAAAAAAATCAGGCAGCAATTCAGGAAGACGCCATTATTACTTGCAAGGGTAAATTTGAAGTAAATGATCGTGGTAGCCAAATTCTGGTGTACGAAGCAAAACCGTTGGAGCTTTCTGAAGCGGATATGAATGTTGCACCAATGCAGCTAGAACTCACGCTTGCAACACGGGAATTGAACTCGGTTTCTTCGGATAAGCTGATGCGTATCCTGAAAGCGCATCCTGGCAAAGATCCGGTTATTTTGTACATTAACGAAGAAAATGGCAAACGAATGAGGGCGGAGTTGCCTCTTACTACCGATTCGAATAATTCGCACCTCAAAGCTCATTTGGCGGATTTGTTTGGACGACCTGTTTGGAAAGCTTCGTAGTTAAGCAAACGCTTGCGAGACTCTAAACGGTGTCTTGTTTAGAAGGTGGATGAGATAGAGGGATCAGATGTTGCAGATATCTCGGATGCGGCAAGTGGTTCATCAGCGTCTTGCTTGGAAGGTAGACGCGGCAGATGTCTCAGATGCCTCAATGATGTCTTGCTTAGAAGGCAGATAAGATAGATGTTTCAGATGCGGCAGATGTCTCGTTTGATACCTCGTTAAGGTTTTGGCAACTAGTTTGGGACGCTTCGCGGAATAAAGGGAAGCGTCCCAATTAATCTGGTTGGGGTTTGCACTCCAATCGGGTTCGCTTCAGTTGTTTGCCCTCCAACCATTCGCTCTCCAAAAACTTGCTTTTCATCCATTTGTGCCCTAGTCATTTGCGGTCCAACCAGGCTCGCTCCAACCATTGCTCTTCAACCATCTGCTTTCCAACTAGGTTCGCTCCTGCAATTTCCGCTCCAACAATTTGCCCTCCGACCAGATTCGCTCCTACAGTTTCCGCACCAACCAGGTTCCGTTAAGTTTAGTAGTGGATTTGGCAATTTTTGAGCTTATTGGGTTCCGATGTTCATCTAGGGTATTCGGAACGAGAATATATAGCGTTTAGATATATAGCAAACGTATGAAAGGTGGCAAACTCACGTATTATCGGGTGATCTTTTTAGCTCGGACAAGGGATATTTCCGAAATTTCCTGCCCGATAAGCTAAGAATTTGCCAAAAAGGAGTGTATTGCTGCAAATTATTGTAGTTCGCCAGAAATTTACGGTTGTGGTAGATGAAAGTGTTTTAGAGCTAGCCAATCAACGCTTTTCTATTAAACGTTACTTAACTTGGTACTATTATTTTTGGAAATTGCCATAACTGGAGATCTGTGCCAGAGTTAGCAAAACTCATCCACGGACTGGGATTTAGTAGAGACAGACCAATGAATACAAACGAAAACGCACCTGAATCAAAACTTGCGCTCACATCAAAAGTTGAACGTGACTCCAATCTCGCGATATTAAGTCTAGAGGTTGCCTACAACGGCGCACCATTTTCAGGATTCGCACGACAGCCTGGACAGTTAACCGTTCAGGGAAGCATCGAGGAAGCTCTCGCTCTTATTTTTAGACATCCTGTAGAAACGGTGTGCGCGGGTCGTACCGACTCAGGCGTGCACGCAAAAGGACAGATTGTTAGTTTTTGTGTGACTCGGGAAGAATACGAGCAGCGCAATGACTATAAGCTATTGCGATCGCTTAATGCGCTAACACATGAAGATATTTCGGTACGTTCCATTGCTCGACAGGCGGACAACTTTTCAGCACGTTTCTCTGCTACTATGCGCGAATATCGCTACTTCATCTGCGTCGATAAAGCGACTCCTCTCTTCATGAAGAACTTTAGCTGGCATATACCAAGAGAACTCGACATTGAGGCAATGCGCCAGGCAGCTGCCTACCTTATTGGAGAGCATGATTTTAAAAGCTTTTGTATGGCGGTTTCGGCAGAAGGCAAATCCACTATGAGAAATGTTTTTAGCATCACTGTGGAGCCTGAAGAGCTTTGGGGTGAATCGCTTGTTGTTATTACCGTGAAAGGTAATGCTTTTTTGCATTCTATGGTTCGAACGATTGTAGGCAGTCTTGTTGCAGTGGGACGAGGACAGCGTAAGCCTGAGTGGATCTCCGAAGTACTTGAAGCGCGTAACAGAAGCGCTGCGGGCGAAAACGCTCCTGCCCAAGGTTTGGTATTTTGGCGCGTAAGCTACGAAGGAAAGCGCGTACATGATCCGTTGCTCCGCTGAAGTGACACTCTTTCGGATTCTGTTTAACACATTTGTAATAGTTTGCTATAGTCTTGCCCTGTGTAAATTGCCTGACATATATAAAGAAGATCTTGGCGAACTTTGAGAAAAATTGATACGGATTTCTACTTCGATTATTTAGTCTGTGTCAATGGGAGATTGAACGCTAGCTTTCTTTTTATAGGTGGGACTCAATAACGTTTGCGAAGAAGGAAGATCTTATGACTTCAACAGAATCCGCTCAGCAGGCAGGCCGTGCTTCCTGGTCCGGTAAGCTTGCTTTTGTATTAGCGGCAGCTGCATCTGCTGTCGGCTTGGGAAGCATGTGGCGCTTCCCTTATTTGGCAGCAAAATATGGTGGCGGCACGTTTTTGCTTACCTATTTGGTGTTCGTATTTACGATTGGTATTGCACTTTTGCTTCTCGAAACCGCGCTTGGTCGTAAGACGGGGCAGAGCTCCATTGGTGCATTTAAAGCCTACGGTAAAAAGTATGCCTTTATTGGCATTTTGATGTCGGCGGTACCTTTTATTATCGTTCCTTACTACTGCGTTATTGGCGGTTGGGTTACGAAATTCCTCGCTTGCTATGTGACGGGAGATATTGCTTCTCTTACGGATGGCGGCGATTACTTTAGCGCTTTTATCGCAAGTGGCCCTGAAAGCATCATCTTTATGCTGGTTTTCATGGCGCTGACTTACTTCGTTGTATCTCGAGGGGTTAAGGGCGGTATTGAAAAAGCAAACTTAGTCATGATGCCTGCTTTAATCATCATGGCTGCTGGAGTTGCGATTTATGCGCTCACGTTGCCAGGTGCTATCGAAGGTTTATCGTACTACTTCGTGCCAGATTTCAGCGCGTTCTCTCCTGAGCTGGTAATTTCTGCTTTGGGACAAACCTTCTTTACTTTGTCTCTGGCGATGGGCATTATGGTCACCTATGGCTCTTACTTGGATAAGACTTCCAAACTTACTTCAAGTGTTGGTCAGATTGCAGGCACTACATTTGGCGTTTCCCTGCTTGCAGGTCTGATGATCATCCCTGCTGCTTTTGCAGCTATGGGTTCCGGCGAGGCAGTTGCAGAGAATTCTGGCCCAACGTTAATGTTTGTTGTTTTGCCTCAGGTATTTGGTGGCCTTGGCGATATGGCACCCATCATCGGCGGCGTATTCTTCATATTGGTATTGTTTGCAGCTTTGACAAGCTCTATTTCCTTGGTAGAAACCTGTACCGCTATTATCCAGGATGCTACCCACTGCAAACGTAGCACTGCTCTTATCGTAACCATCATTTGGACTACGCTGATGGGCGTAATCGTAAACCTTGGTTTTGGAGCGCTTTCCTTTATTCAGCCGCTGGGTGAAGGCTCGACGATGCTCGACTTCTTCGATTTCATTTCGAATTCTGTCATGATGCCTGTGGTAGCGTTACTTACCTGTATCTTTATCGGCTGGATTGTAGGCACGAAATCCTTGGAAGAAGAAGTAATGCTTTCTGCTGAATTTAAGCTGCGCAAAGTTTGGGCATTTATGATTAAGTTCATTGCGCCAATTGTTCTCGTAATTATTTTGGTGGCATACGTTGCGCAAACAATGGGCCTGTTTACCATGTAAGCTTGCCTGTTGGTAGGCTGGTTCGGTAGGCTTGCCTGTCAGGCAGGCTGATCTGACAGGTTGGTCCGATAGGCTGATCCGGTAGGCTGGTCCGGTAGAGTCTGGGATTGAAGGCGCACTATATCAATCATGCAGTATCTAACTGTTAGTTCGTAAAAGGGGATCCTAAATAGGGTCCCCTTTCTAGTGGAGATCTTTTCTGGGAAGCTTTACTAGGTTTCGGCATGTATGCGGAGAGGGTGGTATTATGGACTTCGCATAAAAAGCGTTGTGACTCAAAATGCAACGTATTACGAATCGCAAATAACAAGTAGGTATCAAGGAGAAACACGTGTCTCTTTCAATCGGAATCGTTGGGTTACCTAATGTAGGTAAATCATCGTTATTTACCGCGCTTACCAAAAAGAGCGGCTTTGCTGCAAACTATCCTTTTGCCACAATCGAGCCAAACGTAGGTATCGTTCCAGTGCCCGATGAGCGCTTGGAAGGGCTTGCTTCAATTGATCATCCCGCAAAGATTATCCCCGCCACGGTGGAATTTGTTGATATTGCTGGTTTAGTTGCAGGTGCTTCTCAGGGAGAAGGATTGGGCAATAAGTTTTTGGCAAATATTCGCGAAACCGATGCAATTTGCGAAGTGGTACGTTTTTTTACTGATCCAAACGTAGAGCATGTATCGCGCAAAGTTGATCCGCAAAGTGACGTTGAGACCATCAAAACCGAATTGGTTTTGGCAGATATGGGAACTATCGAGAAAGCTTTGCCTCGTTTGGAGAAGGAAGCAAAGCGAGATAAATCTGCCGTGCTTAAGTTCGAAACGGCGAAAAAAGTATTTGAAGGTCTCAACGAAGGGCACCGAGCACTTTCTCTTGATTTATCCGACGACGAAAAAGATTCCATTAAGGAACTGTGCTTGCTTACCATGAAGCCGCTTCTTTATATTGCCAATGTTGACGAAAGTCAGCTTAATGCGGAACTTCCTGAAATAGATGGACAGCAGCCAGTACCCATTTGCGCTAAGACTGAGGCTGATTTAGCAGAGCTTGAACCTGAAGAGGCTCAGATGTTTTTGGATGAGCTAGGGTTGGATGAATCGGGCTTGGCGCGCTTGGTTCGTGAGGCGTACAAGCTTTTAGGCTTGCAGAGCTTTTTCACGAGTGGCGAAACAGAAACGCGTGCCTGGACTATTCCTGTTGGCGCAAAAGCTCCTCAGGCAGCAGGCGTTATTCACACTGATTTTGAGCGCGGCTTTATCAAGGCTGAAACTGCATCCTACGAGGACTATGTTGAACTTGGCGGCGAGAAAGGCTGTCGTGAAGCTGGAAAGCTTCGCCAAGAGGGCAAAGACTATGTGGTGCAGGATGGCGATGTCATGCACTTTAAATTCAACGTTTAAAGCTCGTTTTCCTTTTTCGATTGATGTGAGGCGAGTATGGTTTAGCTGTGCTGGACCCACATCAATCGCCCAAAGAATTAATAACAAATCCAAATTGATATCCACGCAAAGCTCGAGATTATTGCATGACTTCTTAAAGGATCGCTCGGCAAGTGAGTGCTAAACTTCTTTAAAGGACAAAAGACATGTAGACATGTTATGCGATAACGCACAGAGGTTTGTCGCATTTGCGAAGGAGGGGCCATTCATGGAGCTTCGTGAAATGGGGAAAACAGGCGTGAAACTTTCACCCTTGGGTTTTGGTGTCATGCGTTTGCCATTGAAAAATGGCGGTAAAACGGTGAATGATACGACGATCGATAACGTCGATGTGGACACTTCAATTGCCATGATTCGACATGCAATTGATGAGGGAGTTAATTACTTCGATACGGCATATAACTATGTCGCGGGTTCTTCGGAGGTAATTCTAGGTCAGGCTTTAAAGGATGGTTATCGAGAAAAGGTGTATGTCGCCTCGAAATCTCCAGCATGGCTGTATAAAGCTCCTGAGGATTTTGATCGTTTTCTCAACGAACAGCTCGAACGCTTGCAGATGGACTATATCGACTTTTACCTGCTTCATTCTATGAATGGCGGTAGTTGGAAGAAGAGCGTACGCAACAATGCAGTTGAGTCTATGGTTCGTGCAAAGGCAGAAGGCAAGGTCAAATATATTGGATTTTCCTTTCATGACGATCTGGAGCTGTTTGAGGAGATTCTCAATGCAGCAGATTGGGATTTCTGCCAAATTCAGCTGAATTACTATGATCGCGATTATCAAGCAGGCGTAAAAGGTGCCAAGATGGCAGCAGAGCGCGGTATGGGCGTTGTGGTAATGGAGCCTTTGCGTGGCGGCTTGCTGGTTGATCTTCCCAAGAGCGTTCAAGAAGTTTTTGATGCATCAGCATTTGAGCGCAGTAATGTGGAATGGTCGTTCGATTGGTTATGGGATATGCCCGAAATTTCGTGCGTGCTTTCTGGTATGAGCACCATGCAACAGCTTGACGACAACATTTCCTATATGAAGCGCGCAAAGGTCGGCATGCTTACTAACGACGAGCACGCCGTCATCGATGCGGCAAAAGCTGCGCTTGATGCCAAAGCGGCAATCCCTTGCACAGGCTGCAATTACTGTGTTGATATGTGTCCAAATAAGATCGCGATTCCTTACAATTTCAGAGCGTATAACATGGGCGTTTTGTACGATGATATGGATCTTGCGAAAGAGTTTTATGCCGAAGAAGTTACGAGCTATGGTCGTCGTGCGGAACATTGTACAAGCTGCGGAACGTGCGAGGAGATTTGTCCTCAGCACATCAAGATCAGTGAGTGGTTGCCCAAGGTTGATGAACTTCTTAACACCGATAAGTAGTTTCGGTGGGAGATTGTATTAAAAGCCGGTTCTTATTTGCATAGTGAGCTAGTAATTTTTTAGATCAGTTTACTAATAGTGAGTTACTTTTCTGCTAAATAAATTTCGCTGCGTCATTTATAATTAAATTGTCAAAACAAGAGGAAATGCGTTTATATCGTCGGATTGAAGATATAGGCGCATTTCTTTGCTACCGTGAAGATAATTTAAGAGCGAAAAAAGAGGTTGTATGCATTCAGAAGAAATTGAACGAATTTTAACTGAAGTATCTAGAGGGGCTTGCTCGGTCGAAGATGCTCTTCTTCTGCTTAAAAAAGAACCTTTTACTGATTTGGGATATGCCAAAGTTGATCATCATCGTGCGCTTCGTCAAAACGCTGCAGAAGTGGTATATGGCGCAGGAAAAACGCCCGAACAAATTGCGGGCATTGTTTCTTCTTTGCAAAATGGCGGTGAAAAGACGGTGCTTATCACTCGCTTGAAGCCAGAAGCCGCGGCTTTTCTTCGGACATCAATTCCTCTTGATTATCATGAGCTTTCCGAGGTAGGCATCGTTGGAAGTATGCCTCAGCCTACTGGCAACGGACGTATAGTGATAGCGTGCGCTGGTACGAGTGACCTGCCTGTTGCAGAAGAGGCAGCCTTGACGGCAGAGGTTCTTGGAAACGAAGTAGTTCGCCTGTTCGACGTAGGAGTGGCGGGACTCCATCGTTTGCTTGCGCATATGGACGACATAATGAGCGCGCAGGTGATTGTTGCTATTGCCGGCATGGAGGGCGCGCTTGCAAGCGTTATTGGCGGCATGGCTTCATGTCCAGTCATCGCAGTACCTACCAGCGTGGGATACGGTGCTTCGTTTAATGGAGTTGCGGCATTGCTTTCAATGCTGAATTCTTGTGCGAGTGGTGTGAGCGTAGTAAACATCGATAACGGTTTCGGCGCAGCATTTCAAGCGCACCTTATTAATCATCTGCCAGGGAAATCCTCGCAGCACGAAGAGTAATTGAAGAATTTGTACGCTACAAAAAGCGGAGGTACTAACATGCAGATACATCTTGATCTTCACGAAAATGCAACGCGCTCACAAATTTTAGACACGCTTTTGGAGGCGATGAGCGAAGAGGAGCGTACCTCTTTTGACTATATTATGAATCATGCGGTGGTGCCCGATAAGCATCATCATTCTATTGTTGAAGTTCGCGAAAGCATCGATGCTCTCACTGTTCCCGAACAGGTAAAAAACGATCTGCATGAGGTGTATGAAATCCTCGCAAAAGCAGAAGCTAAGGTTCATGGATGCAAAGTGGAAGAAACTCACTTTCATGAGGTGGGGAATGCAAACGGAATCCGCAATGCTTTGGCTATTTGCGCTGCATTTTACGTTTTAGCACCCCAAAGCGTT
>FR896067.1:59143-66987 GCA_000435475.1 Cryptobacterium sp. CAG:338
CCCAAAGCGTTACGGCAACCGCCATTCAGCCCGGGGAGGGAGAAATTGAATGTGCTCATGGAGTACTTTCTCTGCCTGCTCCTGCAACTGCCGCTATCATTGAGGGCCTTCCGCTTGCACAAACGCGACTTCAGGGCGAGCGAGTAACGCCCACTTCCGCCGCGCTTATTAAACATTTTGTGACTTCATTTACTGAATAGAAGGTGTCTAGCCCGCTACAGTAGGTATTCCGCTGAGGTTCACCTAAAATTGTGGTGGGTTTTACGCTGTGGTTGTTTTCCGCTGCAGCAGGCTCCCTTCTTTGCTTGATCTTTTTCGTTTAGAATTCTTTTAATGCTTAAAGCGGTTTAGATTGCGCCTATGGTTTCAATTGGAGCGTTCTAGATCGCTTTACAATGAAGTGCTTAAATCGTTGACTAAGCTTTAAGAATACCTGGAGTGAAATTATCTCAATAATGAAATTCCCCTGGCAAAAGAAAAGCGAATATTTTGAGGAAGACATCGATGAGCGTGATGCCTTTCAAAATATGGCGTTGCCAGGAGATAAAACACGTACGTTTTACGCTGAATCGGACAGGGAGTATAAAGGCAGAGCAGGTTACGATGATCTAAATGCTGATTCGTATGCTGACCTTGATGTCGATTTCGATACGGGCATGGAATCAGAAATAGATCCAGAATCGCTTCTTCTAGATCGTTATGCGGTTTTAGGCGACGCCGGGCAGGGAGCTTTTGGATCGGTAGTAATTGGTTGGGATACGCGCATTGAACGTCGTGTCGCGATAAAATGCATGCCTCTCGAAGACACCGCAGGAGTTCTTGCTACGCATAGGGGTAGCATCCTGGTGGATAATCGTCCTTTCGATACCTCCTCGATTGCCGGCTTGGAAGAAGCTCGTACAGCAGCAAAACTATCTGATGCCTCTATTGTTTCAATCTATGATTTTGAGGTAGCTGGAGATATGGCTTACCTCATCATGGAATATGTTGATGGCATTACTCTGGCGGATCTTCTTGCGAAATATCCTCAAGAAATCAATTCCGATATAGTGGCTGCGGTTTTTAAAGCGGTTTCCCATGCGCTCGAAGTGGCACATAAGCGTCACGTACTTCACCTGGATATTAAGCCAGAAAATGTGCTGATAGATCATCAAGGGCAGGTAAAGGTAACCGACTTTGGCCTTGCAAGACTTGCCACTGAAGCTGGCTATGGTACTGCGGCGGGCGGCACGATCGGTTATATGCCGCCTGAGCAAATGACGCAGCAGGAGCTGGACGAACGGTGTGATCAGTGGGCGCTTGCGAGTTTGACATACGAAATGATCGCAGGGGTTAATCCTTTTGTAGTTGAAACACTCGCAGAAGCGGAAGATGCAATTTATGATGCCGAACTCGTCATTCCGTCGCTTTGTATGGAGGGGCTTGATGAGGACATCGACGACATCATGTTTTGCGCTCTTGACCCTGATCCTCAGGAGCGATACGACTCGGTAAAGGATTTTGCTGAACAGCTACAGCCTTGTCTTGGCAGTACGCGTAAAGGGAAAAACGCACTCAAGCGTCTTGTAAGTGCGGGGGACCTAACGGGTTCTGGAGAAGAACTATCTTCCCAAGAAGATTTTCTTGATGATACCGACACTTTGAGTGCTGAGGATGTCTCTGGTAGAGGGCTTCCAGATAGTGAAGACGGCCTCTACGAGAGAGCTTCCTATGGTTCTTCACAGCAGCCTTGGCGTATGTCTTCACGTATGCGCTCAGTTTGTATGCGAATTTGGGCGGCGCTCAGTACTGGATTGCTTGCTTTTCTGGGAATTCATTCAGTTTTAGGGCCTGAATCATGGGGAACTCAGCCTGTTGCTTGGGGTATTTTGGCGGCTTGCATTGGGCTGACAGCCGCGCTGCCCTCATGGGGGGTTCTCGTGGTGGGCGAGGCGTTTGGAGTTGCGCTCTGCGCCTGCGGTGCTCCGCTGCCTGGCATTGTCTTTATGGCAGCAACGGGCGCGTGGTGGTTTTACTCCGCTCGATTTTCGGTTGAAGCAAGCAACGCTGGTATGGCGGGTGTGATATTTGGCGCTCTTGGGCTGGCGCCTCTTGTTCCGTTTGTGGCAGGGTTTCTCCTGTCTGTGCGCGATGCGCTTATTGCTACCTTATATGCAGCCTGTGTTGCTGTAATACTTGCAGGATTGGGTTCGGGATCCTTGTTTGGTTGGGATGCGATTACTTTTGCACCTATGCCTATCGATTCGAGCTACAGTGACGTAGTGTTGGGTCTTATAGCGAAACCTTCCACCTGGATTATGATATTGGCTTGGGTGCTTGCTTCGGTTGTAAGCTCTCTTTTATGTAGCACGGGTAGACGTGTTTGGTGCATTGTGGGCATGATCCTTGCGGGTGTTTTGTTGGTATCGGGATTACTTGCTGGTTCATTGCTTGACACCTTAGGGCGTGAGTTTTTAACCGATCCAAGCGCACTGGGTCCTTTAATTGGGTCGTGTGCATTAGGAGTATTACTTGCTAGTGTGGCGCTTCCGGAAAGAACGCAGCGGTATTAATCGATTTTGCCTGAAAAATTGATGTGTTTTGTCATTTCGCAGGTATCTTCAAAATTCAGTCCTTCAATGAATGAGGGAATAAGAGCGTTTGCTTCAGCGAGGGTATTTTCGAAAATGTCATCGAAACTCGAGGTGTTGTGCTCGCCTGTGAAAGGATTTACCCACACTCGATGCTCGCGGTTATCGAAAGCGCTTTCGGTTAATTTAAGAGGTCTATGGCAGAATGCCTGAGCAAACGAATGGTTTCTAAATCTTCGTTCTACCGCTCCATAAAGACGGCGTTTTACTCCGCGGGGGGAATAGGTCGCAAACTGTATTCGACGGTAGTTGTGGACGCTTAAAGAAAACAGATTTGCAGGAGATAGGCGTTCGTAAGTGTCCCAAAGAGTAGAGCATATCGCATGAGAAAGTGCAGCAAGATTCTGTTCGCTTGCTCTTAGTATTTCTCGGTAGGGTTTATAGCTTGCGATAGTTAGCCCGGTGTGGGTGTAGAGAATGTACTCGTCAAGTTCGCTTTCTATAACCGCATGAACTTCGTGCCCATCTTTTGCGGTTAATCCCTCTATTTCTGCATTGCAAAGGGCGAATTGCTGGGAATATACAAAGGGATGCGCGGCGCGGTCAAGGAGATAATGACAAAGAAATCCTGCAGTAAAGGCTCGAACCACACGTTGGGTATTGAGAGGACACTTTGTGGGTACTTGCGAAATAGAATGCATAAGATCAGCGGGCTTTTTGTCATGCATCAAGCTTCCTAAGTTGCGATAGGGGGCAAGATGAGGAGTCACAACGCAGAAAAAAAGAGGATCAGGCCCTTGGCTTCCCAGAAGAAACGCATTTTTTTCTTCCGTACTTGAAATAAAGGAAGTAGCAGGTAGTTCAAGCATTTCATGAGCGAATCTATCGTGAGTAATAATTGCCGGCATAGGGCATCTTCCATTCTTTACAGTTTTTTACTTTTAAAGACGCATCGGACACGTATACTTTTCTCCGTTCATAATGAGTGTGTTTAACGATTCATTCAAGAGAAAACTTCGAAACGGATCGTTCTTGCTGGAAAGGACCATGCTGTAATGGCATTTGGACTGACAAAAAAAGAAGTAAGTTGGGTTTTGTATGATGTGGGAAACTCGGCCTTTGTAATGTTATCAACGGCGCTGATCCCGGTTTATTTTGCGTCTTTGGCAGAAGAAGGGTCTTCTGTTGTGGTGGCGTGGGGTTATGCCGAAACGGTAGCTTCACTTATTTTGGCACTTCTTATGCCCTTATTGGGAAGCTTGGCAGATCTTGCGGGCAATAAGAAAAAATTTCTGGTTGGTTTTGCTGGCACTGGCGCAGTTGCTTGTGCTGCGCTAGGTGTTCCTCAGCATGCTCTTGCTTTTTTGGTGGTGTATGTAATTGCCGCTATTATGCTTAATGGTTCTATGGTCTTTTACGATGCCTTTCTCATAGACGCAACAACAGAGGATCGCTACGATCAGGTATCTTCGCATGGGTACGCGTGGGGTTATATTGGTTCGTGCATTCCCTTCATAGCTTGTTTGGCGGTTGTGCTTGGTGGCCCTTCCTTTGGTTTGGATATGGGTACGGGCATGAAGGTTGCGTTTGTTATTACGGCGCTGTGGTGGATAGTGTTCACGATTCCGCTTGCTAAAAACGTGAAGCAAACTCACTTTCGAGAGCAAAGTGCTCATGTTTTTAAAACGACGTTTTCCAGTTTGGCTACCACTGTTAAAAGCATCATTCACAACAAGCGTTTGCTGTTCTTTTTGGTAGCATTCTTCTTCTATATCGACGGCGTGCATACCGTTATCAAGATGTCTACGAGCTATGGTACCGATTTGGGTATCGACTCTACGCAGCTGGTATTGGCTTTGCTAGTAACTCAGTTTGTAGCGTTTCCTTCTGCAATTGCCTACGGTAGATTGGCGAAACGTTTCGGCACTCGTCATATGCTTATGGTTGGAGTGTTTGCCTATTTTTGCATCGTGATGTTTGCTGCGTTTTTCCTGAAAAGCGCAACTGAGTTTTGGATTTTGGCAATTTGCGTAGGCTTATTTCAGGGTGGTATTCAGGCGCTTTCCCGTTCTGAGTATGGCAAGTTAATCCCAAAGAATAAATCGAACGAATACTATGGATTCTTTGATATTTTCGGAAAATATGCAGCAGTAATGGGAACGTTTTTGGTCAGCGTGTTTACTCAGATTACTGGCAATGCTTCGTTTGGTGTGCTTTCTATTGCCGTGTTATTTATTGTGGGCTTTTGCTTTTTGTGCGCCATGCCGAAAAAAAAGCGATAGGTCAAAATAAGCTTCTGTTTTGGCAAAAAGTTGCTTTATCGGGTTAGGGCTTTTTCATGGTGTCGCTCAATTTCAACCCGATAAAGCGTTAATTTGCCAAAACGTATTTAATTGGCAAATATGAGACTTGGATCTATAGCCTATTTACATGCTTTATTGACTTTTAGAAGCTCTGAATAGGGGATTATCGACCCGACAAGAACAGTTTTTGCCAAAAAAGCTAGTTTTGCAGCAAATCTGCGATGCGCCCAATCAGAAGCTCGAAACTTACTCCGCGGTCTTTGAAGTTTGGCTGTTTACTGGAAACGATCATGGCGTCGTGGGTGAGATCACCAGCGAATTCAACTGCTTCCTGAAGAGAACGGCCAGCCATAATAGCAGCAAGCAAGCAAGAGCAATACAAATCGCCTGTGCCGTGCAGCATATAAGGCAGATATTCATTTGATGCTTCAAAGAAATCAATATTCACGCCTGCTGCAAAGTTGCGAATTACGCCATCGTCACGCTGAGTGCCCTTAAGCACTACATTCTTTGCACCTTTAGCGATTAAGGCATCAATGATGCGTTTTGCTTCATTATCACTAATATTGGTGCCCTGCCATTCTTCACCAAGAATGATGGCGGCTTCAGTTAAGTTTGGTGTCAGAATGTCAGCATCGCATGCCAAGTCTGCCATGGCAGCACATAACTCGGGTGTGTAGGTGGGGTATACCTTACCGTGGTCTGCCATTACGGGATCTACCACACGTAAAGCTTTTGGATAGCGTTCATATAGACTACGGATAATATCTACCTGTTCAGGAGCACCTAAAAATCCTGAATACACCGCATCAATTTCCACACCAATATTTTGCCATGCAGCTAAATAGTCGGACAAAATATCGGTAGTGTCGTGCATATACCAACCTGGGAAAGCAGTGTGAGACGAAAATAATCCAGTAGGAACGGGACACACATCACATCCGCCTGCAGATACAACAGGAATAGCAATACCAAGAGAGCATTTGCCATAGCCGCATAGGTCATGTACGGCAGCTACGCGGGGGATATAGTCGGGATTGGCTTTCCGATCGTACAAAACGGTTTGTGTCATTTTGTTTCTTCTTTCTCCTCAAATTTCCAATCGTCGTCTTCTACGTTACCGCGATCCTTAAAGGTCTTGCGGGTTCTACGCTCCAGGATTGCTGCGATCAGGGTTGACGCGATTAAAAACGCAAGAACCAAACATCCGATGCCTGGCATGGTTTCAAACAGGAAATGATAAACTGCGGCGAAATCCATAGGTTTCTACGGTCCTTCCTGGGTACCTTTCGCGATTTTCTGTTCATTACGCCAACCCTCCGAGTGATAGCGCGGAAGATTAGCAATTAAGAGTATACTAACGCTACTGACATTCTTAAAAAGTTTACCAACAAGTAAAGTACGTCGAAAGGACAGTCATGCTAGACATCCGGTTCGTCC
This sequence comes from Cryptobacterium sp. CAG:338, assembly GCA_000435475.1. GTDB lineage: Bacteria > Actinomycetota > Coriobacteriia > Coriobacteriales > Eggerthellaceae > Anaerotardibacter. The sequence goes on from FR896067.1 coordinate 65,457, forward strand.
GCGAACACCTTGATGAAGTTGCCACTGCGATGAAGAACCGCAACCATTCATGGGACTCTGAATACTTCCAAGAGTTGGACGAATCAAGGCGTTCAGTAATTGGTCAGGAAGAGGAACTCCTCAATCAGCGCAATGTGCTTTCCAAGTCGATCGGAAAGCTGATGGGCGAGGGCAAAAAAGAGGAAGCCGAAGCTGCTAAGGCCCAGGTAACGGAGCTTAAGGATCGTATTGCTCAGCTTAGTGCCAAGCGCGCTGAAGTTGAAGACAAGCTGAATGATCTTCTCATGGGAACTCCAAACATGCCTGCTGATTCCACTCCTGTAGGCAAAGACGAAAACGACAATCCCGAAGTTCGTCGTTGGGGCACCCCGCGTGATTTTGAGGCTGAAGGAATCGAGATGAAGCCTCATTGGGATCTCGGTGCTGATTTGGGCATTATCGATGCAGAACGTGCGGTGAAGCTTGCAGGTAGCCGTTTTGTTTTGCTGGGTGGTTTAGGTGCTCGTCTGGAACGCGCTCTTATTAACTTTATGGCAGATACACACACTTCTCGTGGATACAAGGAGTGGTGGTGCCCTGCAATGGCAAATGCCAATACGCTTACGGGGACTGGTCAGCTTCCTAAATTTGAAGATGATCTATTTAAAACGCGCGAAGGCATGTACCTGATTCCTACTGCTGAAGTTCAGCTTACGAATATCCATTCAGGCGAAGTTCTGGATGCTTCAGATCTGCCTTTAAAGTATTGCGCTTTTACCCCCTGCTTCCGTGAAGAGGCGGGCTCTGCTGGTCGTGACACGCGTGGCCTTATCCGCGTTCATCAGTTCGATAAAGTTGAAATGGTGAAGTATGCAAAGCCAGAAGAAAGCTACGAGGATCTTGAAGCAATGGTGGCAGATGCGGAAAACATTTTGCAATTGCTGGGCTTGCCTTATCGTGTCATTTCTTTGTGCACGGGTGACATCGGTTTCTCTGCGGCAAAGACTTACGATTTAGAGGTTTGGCTGCCCTCTTATAATGCCTATAAAGAAATTTCCTCTTGTTCGAACTGCGTTGATTTCCAGGCACGTCGCGCAAATATTAAATATCGCGATCCTGAAAACTTTAAGGGTACGCGTCTTGTCCATACCTTGAATGGTTCTGGCTTGGCGGTTGGCCGCACCATGGCTGCGGTGTTGGAAAACTATCAGCAGGCAGATGGCTCCATTAAGGTGCCTGAAGTGCTTGTTCCTTATATGGGCGGTATTGAGGTAATTCGCTAAATTGTGCGAATTGTGACCGATTCAGTTCTTTGCGTTCTGGTTTGATACTATTCTTAAAGATTCAAACAAAGCGAGAACATTACGGCTCAAGGATATTACGCACTGCATGGTAGCAAAAAAGACAGATAAATTTTCTTCGGATGGGCGCTCTCAAAAAAAGCGCCCATCTGTTGCTGGGAAAAAAGTAGCTCAAGGATCGCGCCTTGGAACAGTGTCGTCAGGTTCGAGTACGGGGACGCCGCGGCTCGTTAAAAACTCGCATGACGTGG
>FR896067.1:67093-94554 GCA_000435475.1 Cryptobacterium sp. CAG:338
AATTCACATGAGGTGATCAATAACTCGCACAAGGCACGCAGTGAACATGGCGTGCTCAAAAACTTGCACGAGGCAGGCAGCGAACATGCCATGCCCGAAGCAGAGAAAGCGCGCGAATCCAAAGATCCCTCTACCATCAAACGTAAAGGTTTTTCTGGCGTCAAGCGCAAGAGTTCTTCTGCTAAACGTAAGGGGCTTTCCCGTCGCTTTCTTATTGGATCTCTGGTAGTTATTGTGCTGCTAGCTATTGGCACGGGGCTTTTAGCGTGGAATCAGTGGTTGCGCTACGACGACAATGCCGATATTCAAGGGACCTGGGTAATAGATGGCACCAGTCAAACTATCACTATTACCGATACCGATATCGTGATGACTGCAGATGTTTCGTATCCTTATACGCTTGATACCTTCCAAAAAACTATTTCTTTTTCGTTCAAGCAGTACAACGGTTCAGGGTCTTATGCTTTTTCACCTGAGCGAACTACGCTTGTCATCACCGAAACCGATGCCGATACGGGAGAAAACGTATCAACTAAATTGGTGAAGCAATGACAAATTCTTACCGTGCTTCGTCAGAAAACTTAGCTTCAGGAGGCTTAGCTTCGTCAGGAAACCGAAGTACCACCTCGATATCAAAGCATTCGCTTGCCTGTGATACTGAATCGGCGTCGAAACATCCTCTCGTGATAGAGCATATACAAGTTCGTCCTGATCGAATGGAAGTGACTATCAGGGTACGCAGTGAACAATTTGCCTACACGAATAACCAAATAATCGAGGAGGTTTTAAGCCATTTTCCTTCGTTGGGAATGCATGCTTGTCGCAATCACAAAGGGCGCTTATTTGCCGACGTGATGAATCATACTTCAATTCCGCATCTGCTCGAGCATATGGTTGTTGATGGACAGACGCGTCGAGCACAGAAAGAAGATCGCATTTTTACCGGGACAACTCAATGGAGCCGAGAAGATCCACTCGTGGCCTTAGTGGCTTTTTCCTATGAAGATGATCTGGTGGCATTGGAAGTACTCAACCAGTGCGTGGCCTTACTTAACGCTATTCTTCTTGTGAGTATTGAAGTGGGCACCACAATAAACGGACGCAACAATGACAACTCTGCCCACCTCTAACAACTGAAAGGTGAAATAAATGAACATTGCAGTTCTTGCTGATAGCCAAAATCATTCAAAAGAGGCTGAAGCGATCAGGGAGGCTTTAAAAAAAGGTGACCATACCGTAGAAATCTATGACGTTGATCAACAAATTACGGCAACGCTGAAGGCGAAGCGTCCCGACTTGTGCTGCATTGCTGCAGGCACCGAAGGTGATACAGGGGCGTTGCAGGAAATGCTTGAATTGTTGCAAATTCCTTTTTTGGGATCAAGGTCTGAGTCTTGCCGCATTAGCGCTGACGAGAAGATAAGTATGTTTTCGCTACTTCGGTACGTCGAAGCAGCAGAGGAAGGGCTTGCGGTCGAGCCACTTGTAGGCTTTAAGTTTTCGGCGAAACTCATCGCATCAGAGCTGGATACCATTGTCCAGGTATGTGAAGAACGTATTCCTGGGGGATATCCTTATGAGGTGCGCTCCTTAGCTCCTGAAAAAACGGCAACTACTACGGTTCAGGATAGCAAAGAGTTTAAAGATGCCCTTAAAGCATGCGAAAAAACTGGCTGCTTAGTGCGCCAATGGGTTGAAGGAATTCGTGTGAGTGTTGCGGTGCTAGGGACGGGCTGGGATGCTCATGTGTTGCCTCCTATCGACGAAACGAAAAACGCTCCTGTTTCTTTGGCTGCTCTTTCATCAAGTGACGAAGTTGCTCAAGCGATTCGTTCAGAAATTGAACGGTGTGCTTTTGAGGTATGTTTGGCACTCGGCTTGCGCGATTTTGCCTTAGTAAGACTTGTTTGGGATGGTGCGCAGGTGCGTATGGCGGAAGTTGAAGCGCTGCCTTCTTTTGCTGAGGGTTCGGCATTTGAGGTAGCATGCAAAACCGCTGGTCTTTCGATTGAAGGGGTGTTAAACCATCTGGTAGAACTGTAGGTATTGCGTATCTGTTTGGAAACAAGTAGAGCTCCCTGAGGTTTCTCGGGGTAAGCAGCAGGGCATGCACGTATAATAAAGACATTAGATATCGTACCTATGATGTCGGAAGGGTGTTCAAGATGGGTAAATTTACTACGTTTTTAATCGGCGGCATTGTTGGTGCAGCTGCTGGTCTTTTGCTTTCACCTCGTACGGGTGCAGAAAATCGTGCCAAAGTTTCTGAGGCTTTCAACGAAAAGGTAAATCTTGAAGTTCCTGCTGGAGTTCAGGAAAAAGCTGGTCAGTTTGTTGAGGCAGCTGCTTCTACTTCGCAAAAAGTTATCAATACCGTGGTAGACAACGGTTCTGATGCTTACAAGAATGTTGTTTCTCGCGTTAATCAGAATCCTACCGTTCAGGCATTTAACGATAACGGGGACGAACTTCGTCAGAAGATCGACGCTGCTCGTGAGCGTATTGCGACCCAGGTTGCAAAGAACGCAGAAGCTGCTCGTGATGCTGCAGTAGATAAAATTCCCGTGGCAATTGATGCTGCTCAGGGTGCTGCTCAGAATGCAAAAGTTGCAGCACAAAATGCTAGTCAGGTAGTATCAGGCGCTGCCCAGACTGCAGGTGCCGCAGTAGCGGGTGCAGCACAAAATGCGGGACAGGTTGTTGCGGGTGCCGCTAATACGGCAAAAGATGCTGTGGCAGGAGCAGCATCAAGCGTTACGGCAAAAATTAACCCTTCCGGTGAAAAGAAAGATGCCGAATAAGTAAATAAAAGCAACAAATCGAACACATTTGGCACGTAAGCTTTAGTAGTGTGCTTGAATTATTATCGGTTCGACTCGTATGGTGGCGGCTTATTAGTCGCCACTTCTTGTAGTGGGATAAAAATAGCTAACGTGGTGGGCAGGACAAACTGATGAAAAAGAGCGAATATCTTATTAGTGAATTAAGAGGTGCGCCAGTTTATACCGTAGGTAAAAAGACAAAACGCATTGGTAAGGTTCATTCCTTTATTTTTCATCCGCACAAGCGCCGCGTCGTAGGTTTTACGGTGAAGCGTCCCGATATTGCATTAATGATGCACAGACCCGATCTCTTTGTTGCTTTTGATGGCTTCGACATTCAAGAAGGAACCATTGTTATCGATGAATCTAAGGGAACCACTGGTTCGGCTGCATGTAAGCGTCTCGGGGTTTCTTGGAACGAATGCGTTATATGGCAAGGTCTCCCTTTGATGAGTGAGGAAGGGAAGCGTTGTGGCTTAGTAGGCGATGTTCGCTTCAGCACAGAAGACGGGTCGGTTAAGTCGCTCTTTATTGATAAAGGAGCTTCTGCAGGGGCTCTTCTCGGTGCCACGGAGATTCCAGCTGGCTACATCAAGGGTTTTAAGCTTGGTGTGGGAGATAAGCTTACGGCAGCGAATGAGGAAGATTTTTTGCAAGGCGCGATCATTCTTTCCGATGAAGCACTTGCAATTCAAGCACAGGGTGGCTTAGCAGAGCGTGCTGGTAAGGCAAGTGCGGTGGTGAGTCATAAAGCATCACAGGCATTCGAAAAAGCAAAACCTGTTGCTTCGGATGTCGCCCAAAAGACCGGCGATGCAGTAAATAAAGGTGCCTACGCGGTGGGCAAACAGCTTTCAAAAACCAAAGGTATGTTTGCTGCTTTTAAAGAAGAATACAACCGTGCTCGCCATGGCGAAGATACTGAGGAAAAATGAACAATTTAGATAAAAACAACGTTCAAACAAAAGATGTTCATTGCGAAGACGCTAGACAGTCAAAGGATTCCAAGAATGAAGAATTCAAAAAAGAAGAATCGAGCTACGTATCTCTTTTTGGTCACAAGGTAGGAACTGCTGATCTGTTCAAGTTACTGGGACTGCTGGCTTTTATTGGTATTACGGCGGGAATCGTCATTGCTCTGTGGCCTAGTCTTTCGCAGATTTTCGAGCCCAATGGGACGGATCGAGTAATAGAGAGCATACAGAGCCAAGGAGCTTTCGGGGTCCTTATGTTGCTAGGATTGCAATTCTTGCAAGTGGTTGTGGCATTCATCCCGGGAGAGGTAGTTCAAGTTGCTGCGGGAATGTTGTATGGTCCATGGCTTGGTTCACTGATTATTTTGTTTGGTTGTGTTGTTTCGAGCGCCGTAATTTATGTGATCGTTCATAGACTGGGTGCGCCGTTTGTTCGCGATATGGTTAGCAAAGAGCACTTAGAAAAGTTTTATGAATTTGAAAAGTCAGGCAAACTCAATGTCGTGGTCTTTATTTTGTTTCTTATTCCCGCAATGCCCAAGGATGTGTTTACCTATTTAGTTCCCCTGACCAATATGCGTATGCGCACGTTTTTGATCTTGGCGACCATTGGTCGAATTCCGGGCGTATTGGTATCGACCTACGCTGCTGCGGGACTTGCCGAAGGGCAAGTTACCACAAGCCTTATTATCTTTGGCGTTGCGGCAGCAATTGCTTTAGTGTGTTTGATTTTTCGTAATCGCATCATGCGGGTGCTGGGCACAGCGAAAGCATTTCGTGAACGCGATAAAGAGCGAAAAGATCAGAGCGAACGCTAGATAAGGAGCACTAACGGGGCGTCGAGGTAAGTGTGTTTTGCCTTACGGCAATATGAACAATAAAAAACAGAGGGCTTACATGGAGATAGTTGCGTTACGGAAGCATAACGGAACATCGTTCTAAAGAGTCAAGAAGCTATTCTTAGGATGTCGAAATTATCAACATATTGAAGTGAGGCGTTGCATTATGACTCAAAAACAGAACGACCCTCAAAACAATAAACAGGAAGAAGCCGTGAAAGATCAACAAGAGACTTTTCAAGAAACAGACGAACAAAAAAATGCTTCAGCGCCCCTAGAGGCAGACTGCCAGAGTGAGGCAAAGCCTCAGGATGAGACAAGCCAGCAGGATGAGGCAAGCCAGCAGGGCTTTTCGGCTGAACAAAAAGAGGAAAGTTCAAGTTGTTCTTCTTGTGACTCCAATGAGAAGCAGCGTGCAGAGATTGGAGATGCGGTGAGAGACGAAGCGCTTTCTGCCGCGGAAAAAGGCCTAGAAGCAGCGCGTGCTGCCCTTGAGGCAGCAGAAAGAAAACTCGCTGAAGCTCAACAAGCCGCCTACGGTTACAGCACGGTGGCGCAAAGTTCGTCACAAGATGCACAAGGAGTAAGCCAGTCGCCTTCTGACGCGCAGCAGCCTTTTGCTGCAGGCGAGTATGCGCCTCCTCAAGGTATACCGCAGCAGCCAGCAACTCAGCCGTTTGCCAATGCAGCTAACTCGGGCGAAGGATTTTCGGGGCAAACGGCTCAGGGGCAGTTTGCTCAGTCAGCTGGTCAGCAAATTCCGGTTGGACAGCAGGATTCTTATCAAGCTCCCTATCAGCAGGCAGGGGAGTATTCGTACCAGCAGCCAAGTGCTGCTCCTTACCAGCAAGATTCATATCAGGAAGCACAGAATCAGCAAGCGTCATATCAACAAGCGCAACAGACGCAAGATCAACAGATTCCAAACCAGCAGTCGCAAAGCCAGCAAGCACCGTACCAGCAACCAGGCTATTCTCAGGCGCAACAGAGTGCTTCTTCATATCAGTATTCGCAACAACCTCCGGTGCAACCTCACTACGCTCCACCCGTCGCTTCACGAGACCATGTTGCTGCAGGTCTTCTCGCAATATTTCTTGGATTTTTGGGTATTCATAAGTTTTATTTGGGTTACAACACGCAAGGCTTCATTATGCTATCCATCGCGCTGATTGGTGGGTTGCTATCCTTTGGGCTTGTGATGGGAGTTGTTTGGATTATCGGTGTTGTGGAAGGTATAGTTTATCTCACAAAGTCACAAAGCGAGTTTGAACGACTTTATATATATAACAAGAGAGAATGGTTTTAAGCATCAAAGGGCCTCGTATCGAGGCCCTTACGCTATAATGACTTGTGTTCATGCATATGTATGCCAATAAGGAGGAAGATTATGCCCACCATTACTCGTGATCAGGTAAAGGTTCCTATGGACGTAATGCCTGAAGCGCGCGAAACGTACATTGATAACTATATGAAAGCAACCCGTGGTACGGGTCGTCTGATGCTCTTCGCATGCGACCAGAAGATCGAACACCTGAACAAGGACTTCTATGGTGAAGGCATTGATATTTCTGACGCAGAGCCAGAGCATCTGTTCCGTATTGGCTCTCAGGGCACCATTGGTGTTCTTGCTGGCCAGCGTGGCTTGATTGCTCAGTATGCAGCAGACTATCCAGAGATTAACTATCTGGTAAAGATGAATTCCAAGACTAACTTGGTAAAAGGCTCCCAGGATGATCCTTACAGCCCTCAGCTCTATGATTTGGAAGCAGTATTGGCAATGCGCGAGGCTGGCGTAAACATTGTTGGTCTTGGCTACACCATTTATCTGGGTTCCGAATACGAGTCAACTATGATGGCTGAAGCAGGTGAGCTTATTGCAGAGGCTCACGCAGCTGGTTTGATTGTTGTTCTGTGGATTTATCCTCGTGGTAAGGCTGTTACCGACGAGAAGGATCCAGATCTGATTGCTGGTGCTGCTGGTGTTGCACTGTGCTTGGGCGCAGACTTTGTAAAGGTTAACCCACCTCATGATGTTGAGGGTCAGACTTCTGCTGAAAGCTTGAAGATTGCGTCTATGGCTGCTGGTCGCACTGGTTTGGTATGCGCTGGTGGTTCCAAGGCAGATGCAAACGTATTCCTCACGCAGCTGCATGACCAGATTCATATTGGTGGTGCTTGCGGTAATGCAACAGGCCGTAACATCCATATGCGTTCCGACGACGAAGCAATTCGTCTTTGCAATGCAATTTCTGCTATTACTCTGGGCGACTGGAGCGTTGAAGACGCAGAAGCTGTATTCCGTGGAGAAAAGGAATTCAGCCTGTAGGGTTGCATCGTAGACTGGTTGTCTATTTGCGGTTGCCTAATGGCAACTGATTTTCGGAGCCTAGTCTAGAGACTAAATTTATAAAAGGCGCTGCTCGTATGATGCGGGCAGCGCCTTTTGCGTTTTGAAACGAAGAATCGCGAGTTTAGGGCACTCGAATTGCTTTCAGACAACTATCCAAAATACGGGTTATCTCTAGACGAATTTCCAAGTTCACGAAACGGTATAAAGGGCTGCAACAAAATCGATTGGCTCTTGAGCGAATAATCGGAAAACTCCAATTTGTTGCGCAACAAATTCAAAATCAGGACTCGTATAATCAAATTTCGTATGTAAACAGGCTCTTGATCGGCGAAAATAGGATAATGAATGATAGTTGCGCAAGATCGTAACAAGCCAACGGTTATTGGTAACGAACGTTTTGTGTTGTGGCGATTATGGAAGCATCTGCAAGAATCCAATGTTTTCTGGTTGACTGATGCTGCTCAACTGAAGCTGCTTGATTGGAGCAGCTCAACCGAAGTTGCCTAACCAGGGCTGTCTGATTGAAACCGTTTGCGCGTTGAGTCGCTAATGTGTACAAATAATTAGTAGGAGTAATGAGGTTAAGGTGGGTACGCTAAAACGCTTTCGCAAAACATCAATAAAGCGTCGACTTCGATGGAATCAAGCGATGCGTTCGCCTTTACCGCCTACTCTTGTGGGCTTGGTAACCTTTTCTTTTGTGTCAGTCGCCTTAGGTGCTGGCGTGTATTTAGCAGCAGTGCCATCTCTTATCCAGCAGAGCCCTGGCGTGCAAACAGTTGTAACGGCGGTTGAAGAATCGGGCGTGCCGGAGGCAGTAACAAGCGTGCTTTCGGGTGAGGCTTTTAGTTCATCTGGCATTGATGCTTCTGCTGGGACTTTTGATAGTGTTGATCTATCTTCTCCTGAATTTGATTCAGCAGAACATTCCGCAGGCGACTCATCAAGCAATTCTGATTCGTCTGGCGGAATTATGCCTCCATCTTCGGGCGAAGGTGGAGGTGGCAATTCTGGTGAAGAATCCGAAGAGCCAGAAGAGCCAACGGCTCCTACTGAAGCCGAAGAAGCCCAGTATCATGCGTTGATAGTGCAGGAGTATAACATCTTGTCAGAATACGAACAGGCTGTTCAAGGTGTTATTCAGGAATTCAATGAACAATGCCTGAATCTTTCGTCGGATACTCGCTATGTTTGTTTCCAAAATTGTGCAGGCACCGCTGATGATTTGATGAGAGTGAGCGATCTACGCATTCCAGAGGAATCTCGCTGGTATTCAGCAGCTGAGGGGGTTAATCAACTTTATGAAGATTTAACGGCAACCGTATACCTTTATCAGCGTGCATGGCTTCTTAATCTTCCGCTCGATGATCCGCGTCCTTATCAGAAAGAGTGGTCTCAGCCTATTACAGAGCATATTGTCAATGGCGAGATTGATTACCTGACGGATTATACGCAGCTTAAGCCACAGGTTGGAGCTGCACTATGAGCTATGTAGAGCCAGAAATGAATAACAACAGCGGAGCTCCGGGCTTTTCGATTGAAAACTCGGAGAGCGGTGTTCAGGTTTTTGAATTCTCCAATGTGCTTGCAGGGGAGCCTCATGGCGTTCGTTTAGTTCACTTGAAAGAATTTGAACCACCATTCGTTATGAGTGCTGCTGCACACGCTAATTACGCGCGAAGATTCGCGACGCTTTTTGTGGATGATTTTCGTACCTACTGGGGTGGCAACGGAAAGGTACTTTATGCGCTAAATTCGCGTGGCGAACAATTTGCGCTGAAAATGTGCCTTCCTCATAAGCTTTCTAATAAAACTGCTAATGAAAAACTTGACGGTGCAAAGAGGCAGTCGGAGTCCGATGCCGAAAACGCAGATGCGGAGCAAGAGCTTCAGATGAACGCAGAGCAGCGTCTGCGTCACGAATACGAGATTCAGCGATCGCTTTCAGGCTTGAAGGGGATTCCTCAGGTATATGGTTGGGCTCAGCTTGATGGCAATCCGATTATCGTAATGGAGTGGATCGAAGGCGTTACGTTGTCGAAGGCATGTCAATCGCTCGCAGTGGATGATGAAGGCCGCCTGTCGCCTCTAACTGCAGCGCGCATAGGGCGCGATCTGTTCGATTTGCTTTCTCGAATGGATGCGTTGGCGGGCGAATTCGTGCATCGCGATATTTCGCCTGCCAATATTCTTGTGCGTACTTCTCATCTATCAATTAACGAACAGGCCGAAGAGGGAGTGTTTGATCTCTGTCTTATTGATTTCGGTTCGGCTGTTTACTTCGGCGAGTCCAAGAAAAGCGAAGGTGCGCTGCAGGATCCATTAGCGAATGGTGGTGCGGTTTCAAGCTATGCGGCACCCGAGCTACTGGAGGGTGCACCTAAACAGTCAGAAAAAGTTCGCACGTCACCTTTATTGGATGTATATGCGGCATCAAGCGTACTATTCGAATTAGTTTGCGGACGAGTGCCGTTTCAGTCGTATATAGAAGAATGCATGAGTGGCGATGGAAGCGTTGCGACCAAGCAAACTACAAACCAGCAGTCGCACACGCGTTTAACCTATGAAATCAAAACAAAGAAACCACGCGATCAAATTGTTATGGCGCATCGTGCGGCGCAGGAAATTGGAACCGTGCTGTCATACGAGCCTGAAGTTGCGGTTGTTGCCAGCATGGCTGCGGCAGAATTTTCGCTCGCACCCGATGCAGGTGAAGTGCGAGAAGCTCTTGCTCTTGTTGATGAGCAGCTTGAGGAGCTTATTGATTCGGGCTTACAAGTGAAACAGAGTGATCGTCCTTTAGCGGGAGCTTTGCGAGACGCATTGGCTACGTTCTGTTTTCAGTATGCGGATAACGTAGGAAGGGCTTTGCGCGGAGAGCCGCTGGTTTCGTGTTTGTCAGGGAATCCTTCAAGTGGTTTTGGCGGGTCGCCCCTGCGTTTGCGCAACTTACTTCGTTCTATCGGAAAGGCCGCATCGGCTGCGGTGTGGCTGGTCTCGGTGGTGGCAACAGGCATTTTGGTAAATGGCGCAGATGCAACTTGGGGGTTAGGTGACGCTGCAACTCCAGCTCAGGTAAATGGTGTGTTGGTTGCATGTGCGCTTGCTATGCCAGGGCTGCTTGGTTTGGTGGTTCGCGGTAAAGAAATCCATTCACTAAAAGGTTTTGTTCGTGGTAGCGCAGCATTGTTTGTTGGTGTTGCGGCCGTTGTTGGTGCAGGTATGTTTTTGCATCCTGCTTCTGAGGGAATAGCGAATGGTCTTGCGGCAGCGCTGTTTGCTTCTACAGCGGCGGCTTGGTGCCCGTTGGTTGTTGATTTTGCGTTGGCAGCGATGCCTGCCCGAAGGCGAAAGATGCTTAAGGCGGCAGCAGAGCGATATGCGCTGGAAAGTGGAGCGCATGAAATAGAAAAAGCTGATTCGATGCTTGAAGGCATAAGTATTGAAGAAGCGGCCGCATCAAGAGTCCACCCCGACGAACCATCTTTCGAGAAGATGCGCTCTGGTGTAGCGGAAATTCCGGAAGTACATGACGAAGAAATAACGTTTGAAGTGCTTGATGACGACGAAGAAAAGGATACTTCCCATGATGGCAAATGACATAACTCCTTGCTCGGCGCTGTTTTCGGCAATGAAAAAGCAGGGCGGCATTAGTTATAAAGAGCTGGCAGGACTTGTTCTTTCAGGAAAGCCGTTATCTGATGGACGGAGCCCTGTGAGCCGCATTAACGACAGAACATGGGTGTCGCGTTTTATCGTGCATGCGCCGGTGGGGTCATTACAGGATCGATATTTTTGCGACTTTAGCGTAAGTGCGTTGCGCATTATTGCGCGACTTAAGGCGCGCACCGGAAAAGCGCTGTCGAGTGAGCAAATTATGGATCTGGTGAGGGCCAATGAAATTCACGGAATGGAAAAGGCGCTTGAGCTGTGCCACCAGAATGTCACGCTGTATCGCAATACTATGGATCGCGTGGTAAATGGACCGGGATTGACAGCCGATGAAAGCGTTGAAGCCGCTATGGTTTTGTTTGTTTCTGTGGGATGTTTGGCGGATGTTCGTCGAGCTGCTGAATACACGATGAAATTCGCGCAGTCTACTCATGCTGGTAGGCTGACCACGCCAACTGCAGCGCCTGTTCCTGCGGACGAAGCCAAGCGTGTTCACAAAAGTATTTTGGATGAAGAGCCCGTGTTGGGGTTGTTGCGAATCATTGATGGGTATGTTGTGGGATCGCCCTACTGGCTTTCACCTGATTATGAGGGCACTGAAATTGGTGCTTTGACTTTGGCGGAAGGCGCTATCAATGATGTGGGCTCTCATGTTTCGGCTCAGCATTTGCGTATTTGGCGCGAAGGCGAACGTTGGTTTGCGCAGGGTTTGGGCTCAAGTAATGGCACGGTGTTGGTGAGTGGTGTCGATCACCAGCAGATTGTGGTTGAGTTGCCTGAAGACGAGCGAACGGAAGAATTGGAGTCGAAGCCGGTAGAAATTCATCCTGGTGATGAATTGCATCTTGCAGATGATACGGTATTTGCCGTGATTGAAGGCTGGATGGGGATGTAGGGGGCTTTCAGGAGCTTGCGCGTTCAAGTGTTTCAAGGGCTTTTGAGTTTTGAAGCTAGCGAATACCTGTAAGGTATATGGACAGTTCTTTATAGCTTTTGATGATCGTATGAGGATTAGCTCTTGCGGTCATCTGTTTTATGCCTTGGATACGGCTTCATTTTGAGTACCTTCATTTATTTTTTTGTATTGTGCATGATGGGCTTTATTGTTTTCGACTTTGACTATCCCTTTGATTTTTCCTTCTTTATATTTTCTTGAAAAAAAATCTTCCGAAAGCTCTTTGGTCATTTGCTGAGAGATCGTTCCATTCAGTTCCTATGAACAGATTTTTTACGACGAAAGTTTCATTTATGGGCAGTTTAGCTATTGCCTTTCGTGCTTTATCAAGCATTTGGTCGCTATCCATACTTAACATCAACCTCCTATTACTTATTCAGATTGTAGTTTGAGCACGGAAGAAAATGTTGCGCAACAAATAATCCCTGATCAGGTGGACAATAAGTCAGAAACCTAAAAGGTGAGACATTGTCTACTGATGAAGGGAGAACAGATGGAATTGCGTTTGAGGCAATTCGCGGGAAGATTTACCCGAATTGCAGCGTTCGTTTTTATAGCGTGCGCACTGTTGCTCTGCGCTGCAGCTCTTATGCCAACCCAAAAGGCGTATGCCGTAACTGATGGTTGGAATGAATGGGGCACGTGTGAGTGGCAGATTGACGACCAGAATTGCCTAACAATTCGTCCGGCCGATAACGGTACCGAAGGAGAAACTGGACAAGAACGGCCCTGGGAATCAAGCGTGCGAATAATCGAAAAAGTAGTCATTGAAAAGCCGATAGTAGGCAATATCAGCGGTTTCTTTCAAGGTTGTGCAAGTTTGAAAGCTGTTGAAGGGTTAGCTAATCTGGAGTTTGGAAACGACTTCTATGCCGACAGTTTGTTTCAGGGCTGCTCTTCTTTGGAATCGGTTGACCTGCGAGGCCTAAATCTAGAAGGGCAGTCATCTTTATTTAGGGCATTCGATGGATGCACATCACTAAAATCCATTGATTTTGGTGATGTTAATTTGGCATCGGTTCAATTAATGGTGGGAACATTCTCGGGTTGCACCTCTTTGGAAGAAGTGATTTTTCCAAAGGAAAATGCGCTGCGCCCTACTAATTGTAGTGAGATGTTCCAGGAGTGCACTAGTTTAAGCACGATCGATTTATCAAGAATTGATTTTTCAAATACAAGCGATATTGCAACCATGTTTGGCCAATGCGCGAATTTGAAAAGCATAGATATGTCTTCGTGGAATCTATCTAGGCTCGAAAGAGCAGATGGTGCGTTTAATTGGTGCACATCACTTGAAGAAGTAAACATGTCGGGTCTGAATTTATACTTAGAAGATGCTCAGGATATGTTTAGTGGTTGTGCGAAATTGAAAAAGGTGGATCTATCTGGAACAAAAATACATCTTCCATCAGTAACGCGTTACATGTTTAGCGGTTGTGCATCGCTGGAATCGTTAGATCTCTCTGCGTTTGGCTCGAACCATCTTTTGGATGCGGAGGGCATGTTTAGGGGCTGTGAACAATTAAAAGACATTACTCTTCCGGATGGTTTTATTGGACAAAATTGTTCGAGTGTAAATTATATGTTCGTATCTTGTGATTCTTTGACAGTGATTCCGTCTAATTTCACTTTCGGAAATATGTCTGATTCGCTCGAGAAAGTGAATGTATTTTCGTTTAATAATTTTGGTAATTGGCCAATCGGAAATCTGGAAACCTACTATTACGGCACTGATTCAAACGTCATTAACTATGACTGGGCTGGCAACAATCGTAAGCTGGTAACTTCTCAAACTTCTGAACTTACTGGTACGGTAGCCATCGCAGGTGATCCTTGCGAAGGGGTTACGCTTAAGGCAACAGCGACCTTAGACGCTTCTTGCAATGACGCACAACTGCGCTATCAGTGGTTTGATGCATCAAATGATCAGCAAGTTTCTGAAGTCACCGATTCTGTAACCTTTACTATTCCAGAGGATTCTCTTGGAAAAAGCTTCTATTGCGTGGTTACTGACGCATCCGGAAAGTATACTTCGTCACTGAAGTCCAATACGGTTACTGCAAATCATGCCTTTGGCGAGTGGGAGGTAACTAAGGAAGCTACTTGTACTGAAGCAGGATCTCAAGTTCATACCTGTGAAAAGTGCAGCTATCAGGAAACTGAAACTATTCCTGCAAAGGGTCATTCCTATTCAACTGATTGGACTTCGGATGCCTCTGGACACTGGCATGCATGTGGTGTTTGCGGCACCAAGGGAGATTATGCTGGTCATGTGTTAACCGAATGGACTACTACAAAAGAACCAACCTGCACCGAACCTGGTGAAGAAAAACGCTCTTGTCCAACCTGTGGTTATGAGGAAACTAAAGAAATCGCTGCGTTGAATCATGAAGTAGGCGATGAGTGGAATTCTGATGCTACCCACCACTGGAAAGACTGTATCCATTGCGGGGAGAGCGTTATTGACGACGATCATAATTATGGTGACTGGACGGTAACCAAACAGCCTACCTGCACGGAAGATGGCGAACAAAAGCATTCTTGCCAGACTTGCGGCTGGGAGGAAACAGAAGTTATTCCTGCAACTTCGCATACGCCTTCAGATGAGTGGTCTCACAACGCAACCGATCACTGGCATGTATGCCAGAACTGCCAAGCCGAAGTAGACAAAGCAGCCCATACTTTTGGACAGTGGATCACGGTAACAGAGCCGGGTGAATTTACTCCGGGTGAAAAGGTTCGCACGTGCGAGGTCTGCGGCTATGAAGAGCGAGCAGAAATTCCTGGAACCGGTCATGTTTCTGATAGGCAATGGCATTTCGATGGGACAAACCATTGGAATCTTTGTACCGATTGCGGCAACCAAATTAACGTAGAGGCTCATGATTTTGGAGAGTGGACGGTAGATATTCCTGCAGGATGCACAACAGATGGTACTGAAATTCGCACATGTGCTACTTGCGGATACGAACAAACCCAAACTATTCCAGCAACTGGCCATATCTATGGAGAATGGATAGTAACTACTGAACCTACTTGTACCGAAGAAGGCGTTGAGTCGCGCACTTGTGAAAACTGCGGCAATACTGAAACTCGAGCAGTGGATGAACTTGGTCACAACTTCTCCGCTGATTGGTCAAGCGATGCTAACGGTCATCGTCATGAATGCACTCGTTGTGATGCGGTAGCGGACGAGGCAGCCCATACGTTTGGCGATTGGCAGGTAAAGCAGGCGGTAGGATGCACGGATGGTATTGAGGCTCGTTATTGCACGGTTTGTAATTACGAAGAAACTCGCACCATCCCTGGTGCTGGACATCAGCCAGCAAGCGAATGGAGCTCAGATGCATCGGGACATTGGCATGCATGTGCGAACTGTGATGATCGCCTCGACTTAGCAGAGCATACATTTGGCGATTGGACGGTAACTGCTGATCCTACTGGGGAAACTGCGGGTTCCAAAGAGCGTACTTGCGAAGTGTGCGGTTATAAGGATGTAGTGGAGATTCCTACGCTCACACCGGGAGATCCTAGCACAGGTGAAGGCGGCGACGTGGGTGAATCTAGCGAACAGGGTTCCTCTGAACAAGAAAATGGAGAAGAGGCAGCTGCTGAGGAAGCTGACGCTACTCCTCAGACAAGTGATCCTTTGGGTGTAGTAGCTTCGCTTATGGCAGGCATTGTATTGATTAGTGCTGCGACGGCACTTGTTACTCGTAAGAAGATGCTGCGCCGCTAATGTTGATTTCTATTGCGCTAGGCTGAATCAACCAATCGCGCATAGGCATTTCGAATCAGGCTCGTCTTTTATGGCGGGCCTGATTTGTTTTGTGTGTGGGATGATTGGCAAAGGAAACCCAGAGCGACGCTTAGCGTAACGGGCTTAAATGAGCCGACTCAAACTTTGCCGGGTAGCTAATGATGTTGCGTGCGATTTTGGTTAACTTGAAGTAAGGTAATCTCCGAAAGTCCGAAACAAAAGGAGCCTCAAATGTGCAAACGTTTTACCCCTCTTAGCCACGATGAGGCTCAGGATATTCTTGATGCTTTTACGGAAGGCAAACCTATTCTCCTGCCGGACAAAGATATCAACGATATAAAACACGACGTGTTTCCTGGTAAGACTTCACCGGTGTTTTTGCCTGACGGTAAAGGTGGGTTGATTCTAGTTGAGGCAACTTGGGGGTTTCCTACCGCTGATGGCAAGAAGCTGATTTTCAATACGCGGCTCGATACTGCTTTGCGTCATCTGGTATCGGGCGAGGGGATGTGGAGCAAGGCTATCGAGCAAGGCCGATGCCTGGTTCCAACTCGTGCATTTTATGAGAATTGCAAAGCAGACAAGCGTTACAGCGAACGGTCAGATAAGGAACGGTCGGATAAACGGCAGATGGACAAGCCGCAACAGGCAGGTAAGCTTAATAAGCAGCAGTCGGGCAAGCTTATCAAGCAGCAATATCGGGTTTCGCTTAATGGTGCAAAGGCGTTCTTCATGGCGGGAGTTTTTCAGGACGGACGGTTTTCAATAGTCACCACAACACCCAACAATACAATGGCTTTAATACACGACCGAATGCCATTGGTTTTAGGTCCTGGTGAAACGAGCATTTGGCTGGGGCCTAATTTTGCCATGCTTGCCGATAGAAGCAATCTTCGCTTACTTGCTAAACCTGAATCTGATTCGGACGCTAGCGAAAAAGAGCAGGATGAATAGATGACTCTTTACGGGAATAAACTTTTTACGAGACAAGCTTCTCGCAAGGACAAGTAGACAGAAGCGCTCCGCAACTATACGCTTTATGCTCTTTATAAGCATTACGTGGGGTAGAATTACCCAATAACAGTTGTGAGAACTGGGGTTTTATGCTTATTCTTCTCGGGTTGCTTGCTTTAATATTTGCTCACATTACCTATAAAGACGTTAAAGTGCGTCTAGTTTTTAGACGTGATCTCATTGCGTTGGTTTGTCTGCGTATTGTGGCACTCGCAATAGCTCTTATAGCCGAATATTGCTTTGAGATTGAATCGGTTTTAGGCTTTTCTGTCGATCAGTGGGGGATTCGCTCCTTTGTGCTCTCTGTCGCAATGGCGTTTATAATTTGCGCTTTTGTCCAGGGTGTTGCTTATATCACGAATCGACTAACTAACAAATATGGCGCAAAAGAAGAGTCGCTTGGCTTGGGAGATGTAAAGCTGTATGCGCTGTGCAGTTTGTTTTTAAACGTTGAGGGTGGGTTGATTTTCCTGTTTTTATCAGCCATTGTAGGTGCGGTAATGGCGCTGTATTGCAAGGTGATAAAGAAGCAGAAAACCTTTCCTTTTGCGCCCGCAATCGTCTGGTCCTGCTTTGCGGTGTTGATTGTCGAATCGGCGGGCCTTTTGTAAGGGTGCATTAAAAAACCCTGCCTCAAATGAGACAGGGTTCGAATTCAACTGGTGCCGGAGGCGGGATTTGAACCCGCACGTCTTTCGACAACGGTTTTTGAGACCGCCGCGTCTGCCGTTCCGCCACTCCGGCGCAGAAATGAATTATACCTAATTATCACTAAAACGCCAAGAATATTTTGTAAGTAAGCATCTTGACCAAATATCCTGGTTGGGAGGTGTCTAACCGCAATGTCCTTGCTCGATTGTTTGCTGAGTTTCATAATACAAAGCTGTTATCTTTTATGAAAAAGCATATGAGCTTAAGTTTTTGAAGAAGTTTTGCTTGAGTATTGTGTAGGAGAGGACCCAATCATGATCAACGAAAAAATGTATGGATTAGGTGCTGAACCTTCTGCTATTCGTGAACTTTTTGCCTACGGTATGGCACGTAAAGCAGAAATTGGCGAAGACAAGGTATTTGACTTCAGTATTGGCAACCCCAGTGTTCCTGCTCCTGAGAAAGTTGCCCAAACAATGCATGAATTAGCTGATTGGCCTCCTGCAGAGCTTCATGCTTATTCTGCTTCTGTGGGGCTAGAGTCAACTCGTCAAGCAATTGCAGACAATCTGAATCGTCGTTACGGCACTTCATATGAGCCTCATAATTTCTATATGACTATGGGAGCTGCAGCGTGCCTTTCTTGTTGTATTCATGCAACGGTTCTTCCGGGCGATGAAGTTATTGTTGTTTCTCCTTATTTTCCTGAATATAGGGTGTGGATTGAACAAGCTCAGGCTGTTTGCGTAGAAGTGCCAGCACGCAGTGACAATTTCCAAATTGACATCGATGCTATGGAGGCTGCCATTAACGAGCGCACCAAGGCAATTATTATCAATTCTCCTAATAATCCTGTAGGTGCGGTTTATACACGCGAAACGCTTGAAAATCTTGCTGCACTGCTTCGCAAGAAGCGTTCAGAATTTGGTTCAGAATTGTTCCTTATTTCCGATGAGCCCTATCGCGAATTAGTCTACGACAATATCGAGGTTCCATGGGTGCCTGCCATCTACGACAACACCCTTGTTTGCTATTCATGGTCAAAGTCGCTTTCTTTGCCGGGCGATCGCATCGGATATGTGCTGGTTCCTGATGAGGTGCAGGATGCTGAGCGAGTGCAAAAAGCAATTTCTGGCGCTGGTCGTGCTCTGGGATATATCTGTGCGCCAGTATTCTTCCAGCGTGTTATTGAAAGGTGCGTTGACGAGCCAGTAAACACTGAAGCCTATGCAAAAAATCGTGAATTGTTGACTGCGGGATTGGACAAACTGGGCTATCACTACATTGCGCCTGATGGGGCATTTTATTTGTGGATGAAAGCTCTTGAAGAAGACGCGCAGGCGTTTTCCGATCGAGCAAAAGAATTCGAATTACTTTTGGTCCCGTCAGACAGTTTTGGTGTTGGCGGATGGGTGCGTGTGAGCTATTGCATTCCTGAAGAGGTAATCCAAAACGCTATGCCCGCCTTTGAGGCTCTGAAGAAAAGCTATGAATAAAGGAAATAGAATTACCGGTGCCATCTTCGACTGTGATGGCACCTTGCTTGATTCTCTCAATGCTTGGCAAGGGTTAGAAGGGGAGCTTTCGCAGGCGGTTCGGGTAAAAGTAACTCCTGAAGAGCGTGCTCAGTTTGCGACTTTCACCATTCCTGAAGTCGCTCGCTATTTTCATGAGCACTTTGGATTGTTTTCAAATCTTGATGCGGTAATACGTTTTATCGATGATTACATGATGGAATATTACTCGCATCAAGCCCAAGCTCTTCCTGGTGTGGTTTCCTTTTTGGAAACGTGTGCATCGGCGGACGTGCGCATGTGCGTTGTGTCGTCCAGTGCGCAAAGGTATTTGCAGGCAGGTTTGAAAAGCGCGGGTATTGCTGACTATTTTTCTCACATTTTTTCGGTTGAGGATATCGATTCAACCAAACGAGAGCCAACTATCTTCGAACATGCGCAAACAGCATTAGGTACAGAACGTACAACAACCTGGGGCATTGATGATTCATTGTATGCGCTCGAGACGCTTGGTTTAGCAGAATTCCCGACCATCGGCATAGGCGAAAGCGGCTCGGAGAAAGCTTTTGCTGAAATCCGAAAAGCAAGCATCTTTGCAGTGAATCGTCTCGACGAGCTGTCGATTCATGAAGGGCGACTTTTTCTTGTCGCTCAATAATTAGATGAGAGCGTTATCTTACCGATCGACGGTAGGTGCTTTTGGTTTCATTGATCGACGGCAGACGCAAACTTCGGTTTCCCGACTAATAACAGGTGCAAACTTCTGTCTCGCTAATCGGCAGTAGGCGCGCAGCCTTGCCTCGCCGATTGACGGTAAGCACGAACTTCGGTCTCGCCTGTCAGTGTTTCTTACTAAACTCGCAGGTCACAACCAAATTAATAGCTTGCTTTGACGATCTGCGCATAAAGCCTTCGACCTTCATGGGCTTTTTCGTCAAAGTCGATCGAAGCGGGAATAAGGGCAGGTATTACCGAAAGGGCACTCATGTGCCCAATATCTTCAGGGGAATGATTATGTGCGGTATAGCCAGAATCAGAGAGCAAGAGCTCGCCACGTTCTTTAGCATGAAAATGATGCTGGAGGCCCTCATTAATGGACAAGATGGTAACGGCACGCTCGTCGGCGGCGCATTCGCAAAATTCTCCTTCTTCAATGCCTTTTTCTATAACCGCAAGCAGGGTGTGATAGAACGTTTTATAGCGATCGTAGAAAGACCCAAAGCGTGCAGGTTTTTTTCGGGCGGCACTTTCTACATCAATGAAATCAAGAGGCAGTTCGCATTTTTGTACGACATCCATCATGATGAGAGCGTAGAGTTGTACGGTACGGCTATCGGTATAAGAAGAAAGCTCTTCTAAAGTAGGAACGTTTATTGCGGGTTCGGAAATTTCAGCTAAGAGGGCTTCTTTTGAAGGGAAATAATAATACACCGAGGAAGGATCCATATCGACTCGACGGGCAAGTTCGCTTATGGAAGCCTTGGCATAACCCTTTTCGCGAAACAGGTCAAACGCGATAGAGATAATACTATCGCGTGTAATGGAGTGACTATCGTCGGAGTTGCGACGATGCGAGGTTTTTTTGTTGGTGCTCTGTGTGGCCATTCTGGTGAGAAATCCCTTCTTTCCCCAGGTAATATCGGTAGTTTACCCAAAATTTGACTGGATTAATTGTAACAAGACTTCAATATTTTTGAATTCCGAAACCTATAAAGCTTCAGTACTATTAGTATCAATTTTGAGAAAGATATAAGGAAAGTTTTCTTTGTAGAGAACTCTTCCCTCTTTCGGAAAAGTATCTTCGAGAGAAAGTGGAAAACCATGGACGCAAAAGTGTATGAACTTCTCAACGATCAGATTAACAAGGAACTTTATTCTGCTTACCTATATGTTTCCTTCGCCGATTATTACGAGGAGGAGGGTCTTTCAGGTTTCGCAAATTGGTACATGATTCAAGCTGCCGAAGAGCGTGATCATGCGCTAAAGATTCGCGACTATTTGCATGACAATGGTTGCAAGGTTGTTCTTGGTGCAATTGCAGCTCCCGATAAGACGTTTTCTTCTTATCTCGAACCACTGGAAGCAGGGCTTGAGCACGAGAAGTACGTTACCTCATTGATCAACGATATTTATGCGGCAGCTTATGAAGTAAAAGACTTCCGTACCATGAAGTTTTTGGATTGGTTTATTGAAGAGCAGGGCGAAGAGGAAACAACCGCTGAAGAAATGGTTACCAAGATGAAGCTTTTTGGCTCTGATGCTAAGGCTCTTTATGACCTTGACCAGGAATATGCCGGTCGAACCGCAACCCCTGCAACTTCTGCTGAATAAAATTAAAAGCCCATTAAAAGCAGAGTATTCGCAACCTGTCTATTGACGGAGTATTTGCAATCTGTCAATTAAGAGACAAAAACAGGAATAACGAAGGGATAACGAAGGGCATATCCAAATTGGTTTTAAAATAACTGATGTAAATCAGTAAAAGGGAGAAAAACCGAGATAGAGGCAGTTATGGATAACGAAGGCAAAACCGCACCGAAATCCACCGAAGAAAAGTTAGCTCTTGCAAAAGAGCTCGGTACTATAGTGCAAATCGGTATTGTGGTAGAAGATATGGAGAAAGCTCAGCAGGGTATGCGAACTATCTTTGGTCTTGAGCCTGATGCGGGTGGAGAATCGCTGTATCAAAACTGCCTCTATCGAACAGACGGTCAGACGGTTGATGCACCAGTAATTTCTGCATTCTATAACTTCTTCAATATACAGCTGGAATTTTTACAGCCAGTAGGCGAGGTTAATACTGTTTGGCGCGATTATTTAAATAAAGGACAGTTCGGCTTGCATCATATTCGCTTTGATGTAGACGACAATGATCGCATCACTCAATTGATGAGCGAGCGTGGCATTGGGATATGGATGGAAGGCCAGTCGCTCGTCAATCCTAAGGCGAGATTTACCTATTATGATTCTCTTGATGAATTAGGGTTTGTTGTTGAGGTGGTAACCCGCGCATAAAGGTTGCTCTTGCAGTAGCCCATGCAAAAGGTAGTCCGCTCATAAGGGTCGCTCCTGCAGTAGCCCGTACACAAAGGCAATCTTTGCAGTAACCCGCGTATGAAGATAATCCCTGCATTAGCCTGCACACAAAGGTAATTCCTGCAGTAATTCATGTAGAGAAAATCAAATCGAATGGCTTGGTTTTGTTTTGGTGATTGACGCCTTATCAGCAACCGCTGTTGTGTTGGTGATTGATACCTTATCGGCAACCGCTGTCTTACAGATTCGGCTTTTGTCTTTGTTTGGTCTTCGTTTAGTCGTTGGCGCCTAAAATGGCATTCATGATTGTGGAAACTATCGATATGACTATTGCTGCCACGAATCCTGAACCAAATGAGGCAATTTCTAAACCTGCACCAAAAAGTGTATTGCTTATTCCTGCAGCAATGTAGAGCAATAACGTATTAATTACCAGGTAAAATACACCAAGAGAAATAATGGTAATAGGGAGTCCCATTATTTGCAGAATGGGCTTTATCGTCATATTGAGCAGCGCAATTACGAGCGCAACAATAAGGATTGATCCCCATGCTGCACCTGCCCCAATTACATTAATTCCAGGAACAAGCCAAGCTGCAACAGCAACTGCAACAAAAATAGCTATGGTACGCAGAATGAATTGCATGGAGAAACTCCTCTTTTTAGGCATTCGTTTACAATAAGTACGCTATCAAAGAACTATTTCTTTTCGCAACGGTTCCTGAGCAATTGTTGCTAGTTAGTAAAAGAGAGAGGCATTGCATGATCGTTACGGTCGAGCAAACGATTCAAAAATACCAGCTCTTTGGGGCAGCAACTCCTGTTGTCCTGATGGTTTCGGGTGGATCTGACTCTACGGCACTTACGTATTTGATGCATGACCTGCATCAGCGTAATTTAGTTGGTCAACCTGCAATCTTGCATGTAAATCACAAGCTTCGAGGTTTGGACGCAGAT
This sequence comes from Cryptobacterium sp. CAG:338, assembly GCA_000435475.1. Taxonomy (GTDB): domain Bacteria; phylum Actinomycetota; class Coriobacteriia; order Coriobacteriales; family Eggerthellaceae; genus Anaerotardibacter. The sequence goes on from FR896067.1 coordinate 89,638, forward strand.
AAAGACCAGGCTTTTGTTCAGCAACTTGCAGAAAAACTCGGTATCCCTTTTTTTGCATGCGAAATTGATGTTGCTGCTCTGGCGCAAGAAACAGGTGGAAATATAGAGGCTATAGGTCGCAGCGAGCGCTATGTTGCTGCTCAACAGGCTTTGGAGAGTCTTTGTCGACACGAAATGGTTCCCATTTCGGAAGGTCGCATTGTTACTGCGCACACTCAAGACGACAGAGTAGAGAATTTTTATATGCGCTCAATTGTAGGTACGGGTCCTGGAGGGTTTCGCTCGATGCTCTACCGTAATGGATCTATCGTGCGGCCTTGCTTGGACGTTTCGCGTGATCAGTTACGCGAATATCTTGGGCTTCTTCCTGAGGAAAGTGTTGTGCTAGATGATGAAGGGCACCGTTGGCGTGAAGATGCAACTAATGCCCACACGGATCGATTCCGTGCCTATGTGCGTCACGAGATTATTCCTAAGGCAAAAGCTCGTAATGCTCATCTCTTGGATACTTTATGTCGAACAATGAATCTCATCGCTGACGAAGATGATTATTTAGACGAACTTGCTCGTGATGTGGCGCAAGAACATCTTGAGTGGGTAGGACAGCCAGATAAAGATTCGTGGGATGGTTGTTTGTTTAAGCCTTCGTTTGGAAAAATCGCACGCCCTTTGCAGCGTCGTGTGGCTCTGGCAGTGCTAGAGGTGTTTGCGGGACGAGATGCGCGGATCGAATCTTTCGCAATAGAAACTCTGCTTTCAGCGTTCGATGAAGAGGGCAATCCAAAAAGCGGATTTGTTTCTAATATTCAAGGCGATCTTGCACTAAGTGCAAACAAGCGTGGTGTTCTTGTTGAGCCCATGGCGCAATTTCGAGCTCGTCGTAAACCAGATAAAGTAAAAAGCTAGCAAAAATGTCTGAGTTCTAACTGGTGAAAAAAGCTCGAACAGAGTCGCTTTTCCTAACAGCTTTCTAATGTCTATATGTATAAGGAGTACCTATGGCAACCGTATCAATCCCGGTAAATGTAATACTTGCTTCAAAAAGTCCTCGTCGCAAGCAATTGCTCGAAGAAGCGGGCGTTAAGTTCACGGTGTTTACGGGTTCGTCTGAGGTTGATGAATCGCTCGAGCCAGATTTACGTGCGCAGCCAGCAGAGGCAGTAAAAAAGCTTGCCGAACGTAAAGCTGGTGCGGTGGTGCAGGAGATCTTAGCCCAGAATCCTGTGGGGTTAGGAATCATTATCGGGGCAGACACTACGGTGGTCTTGGATGGTGAAATGTATGGCAAGCCGTACAGCGCCGATCACGCTCGAGAAATGCTTGCCCGTCTTTCAGGGCGAACTCATGAAGTTATTACGGGTGTTTCAGTTTGGATGATTCTTCTCAATGAAACCGAAGAAAAAGGAGGCGACGGTAAAGTTTCTTTAGCGTTTCGCTCCTTTACTGAATCGAGCTATGTGACCTTCAAAGAGCTTTCTAACGAAGACATCAATGCGTATGTTGCAACGGGCGAGACCATAGATAAAGCAGGCGCTTATGGCATCCAAGGTAAGGGTGGCGCTTTGGTGGAAAAGTACGAGGGGGATTACAACAACATTGTGGGGCTTCCTGTGGACGCTTTATTGAAAAACTTCCCCGATATCCTTAAGGAAACCATTGAAGCAGAAGTTGCAGAAGCTGAATAAGTGGTAGAACAGTGAAGATTTACTGCAAAACGATAACAGCAGTATTTCATATTTAACGTGTTAAGCTCGCTTTTGTTACACTAAGCGACGTGTATTTGTGGACAAATTGCCTTGAGGTGGAAAAGAGGCCTATCGTGGAGCAATATCCCGATTTGGATAGAGTTCTTTTTACAGAAGAAGAAATTCGTAATCGTGTTAAAGAACTAGGTACGAGCATTACCCAAGATTATGCTGGTAAAAGTATCGTAGTTATTTCAGTGCTTCGCGGTGCAGCTATTTTTATGGCAGATCTTGTTCGTGAGATTCATTTGCCTATTGAAATGGACTACATGGCTATTTCCTCTTATGGAAATGGAGCGAAAAGCTCTGGAGTGGTGCGTATTCTGAAGGATTTAACGTGCTCGATTGAAGGCAGGCACGTGCTCATCGCAGAAGACATTTTGGATAGCGGTCTTACCCTTCGTTACCTGATGAAAAATTTAGAATCGCGCAATCCCGCTTCGCTTCAAGTTGCCACTTTGCTTCGCAAAGACACCCCAAATCAGGCAGATATTTCCTGTAAATACATCGGATTTGAATGTCCAGATGAATTTATTGTGGGATATGGTCTTGATTATGCGGAACGGTATCGAAACTTACCTTGTATTGGAGTTTTGAAACCAGGGATTATTGAGTAAAATCAGCAATGATTAGTAGATAACGGTTTATGGCTGACAAGGTGATTGCTGCAGATACGTTTCTGATTAGGACTTTCGCTTGCAATTGCCCTTCAGTATAAGCTTTAAAGAAACTATAGAAATGGTTATTGGAAGATAAGGAATACAGTACTTTATGTCGCAAACTCCCAATCCGAAGACCCCCAAAACGCCAAAGGGGAATAATCCGAAAGGGTTTAAACAGCCTAATCGGACCAACGTGGTTACCATAGTGGTCTTTATCATTATTGGTATCTTCTTTATGTTCATGATGGCACGCACGATGACCTCGGCTACTGGTGTTACGCAGACCGACGAACTGCAAACGTCAGAATTCATGCAGGCAGTAGAGCAGGGAAGAGTGAGCACGGCGGTATACGATACGGGCTCCTATACCATTACAGGTAGCTATTATCCTGCTTCCACCGCAGGCGGTGCTTCTGCGGATGCGTTCAATGAAGCGTTTGATGCGTTGAATTCTGAGCTCGGCACCATGAATAATGGATCTGCTCGTTTGAATATCGTAGAAACGCAGCAGCTCGCGGTAGCTAATTTGGGCTCGGAACATAACTACACGGTGACCTGGGTTGGACAGGATTCCTTGGGACAACTCATGGCAGAAAATCCCGAGATCCAATACAGCGTGCGCCTTGCTTCTCCTTGGGGCTCAATTCTTGCCTCGATTTTGCCCATCCTGATTATTGCAGGCTTACTTTTGTTCTTCTTCTCCCAGATGAACAAGGCAAACAATTCTCAGATGTCCTTTGGTAAGGCAAAATCTAAAGACTACGTTGAAGAGCATCCTGACGTTAAGTTTGCTGATGTCGCAGGCGTGGATGAGGCAGTTGAGGAAATGCAGGAAATTAAGGACTTCCTTGAAAATCCTGCCAAGTACCAATCCTTAGGCGCAAAAATTCCTCGTGGCTGTTTGCTGGTAGGCCCTCCGGGTACCGGTAAGACTTTGCTTGCCCGTGCTGTTGCGGGCGAAGCAGGGGTGCCATTCTTTAGCATTTCTGGCTCCGACTTTGTAGAAATGTTCGTTGGTGTAGGCGCTTCTCGTGTTCGTAACTTATTCAAGAAGGCTAAAGAGGCTGCGCCTTCTATTATCTTCATTGACGAGATCGACGCGGTAGGCCGCCAGCGTGGTGCTGGTCTTGGTGGTGGCCACGATGAACGTGAGCAAACCTTGAATCAGTTGCTGGTAGAAATGGATGGCTTTGAAGCTAACGATTCAGTAGTCTTGATTGCCGCTACCAACCGTGCTGATGTTCTCGATCCTGCACTCTTGCGTCCTGGTCGTTTTGATCGCCAGATTGTTGTTGACGTTCCAGACGTCAAGGGCCGTGAAAAGATTTTGAATGTTCACGCAGCCAATAAGCCTTTAGATGATGATGTCGACTTAGTAAGTCTGGCAAAGCTGACCCCTGGCTTTTCTGGTGCAGATCTTGCTAACTTGCTTAACGAGGCAGCGATTCTTACTGCTCGTCGCAATAAACGCATCATTTCTAATAAAGAAGTTCAGGATTCGATGGAGCGTGTTATCGCTGGTCCTGAGCGCAAAGGTCGTGTTTTGGATAAGCAAACACGTACTACTATTGCGTATCACGAATCGGGCCACGCTTTGGTGGGACACCTGCTTGAAAACGCTGATCCTGTGCATAAGATCTCGATCATTTCTCGTGGTAGGGCGTTAGGTTATACCCTTTCCATCCCTGACGAGGATAAGGTTCTTAATAGCCGCAACCAGATGCGTGATGAATTGGCGGTATTCCTTGGTGGCCGCGTTGCAGAGGAGCTGTTCTGTGACGACATCACTACGGGTGCTTCCAACGACCTTGAACGTGCGACAAAGATGGCGCGCTCTATGGTTACCAATTATGGCATGAGTTCAGAGCTTGGCGTTCAGGTGTTTGGACAGCCGAATCACGAAGTATTCTTGGGACGTGATTATGGCAATACGCAGGATTACTCCGACGATACGGCTCGTCGAATCGATGACGAAGTTGCGCGCATCATGAAAGAAGCTCACGATCGTGCAGAGAAGATCCTGTCTTCTCGTCGCGATCAAATGGATTTGATGGCTTCCGTATTGCTTGAGCGTGAAACTATCGATGGAGATGCTTGCCAGGCATTGCTCAATAATCGCTGGGATGAATATCTTCAGAAAGAAAAGGAAGAAGCTGAGGCAAAGAAGCTTAAGAGCGCTGCCGAAAATTCCCAGAACGGAAACCAGGGCGACTCGACTGGTTCTGGTGATTTCCCTGCTCCTACGGGCCAGCCTACGGTACCAGCATCGACGCAAAGCGATCAGCCTATGATGCCTGCGTCGGCTGATTCGGCGCAACCCGCAAACAAGCCTGGCTATCCTACTCAATTGCCACCTTCAGCGACGAATCCTTCTCGTCCAAGGCGTCCTATGCCGATCGATTTGGTAACGGTTCGTCATGAAGAAGTTGAACAATCGGCTCCGGTAGACCAGCCTGCTACTCAGCCGATGGCAACGGAGCAACCAGCGCAACCTGTACAACCTGTACAAC
>FR896068.1:0-22453 GCA_000435475.1 Cryptobacterium sp. CAG:338
CAAATTTTGTCCTATATGCCGCTTTATAAGTTTGCAACGGTAAAATCAGTTTCCTAGCTTAGTGGCAGTGACATCCGCCTCCACAACCACAGCCGCCGTTGGTATAAAGATGCATGGGGTAGGAAAGGTACTCTACGGGAGCAAGCTTTTCGACCGTTATGTAGCCGGGTTCTGCTTCAAGGACGGTAGGAATACGATTCACTATATCAGCGCAGGTGTGCTCTACGGTGGCAGGCTTTTCTAAACCAAAAATTACATTAGGTTCGCCAAGTATTTTCCAGTCGCACATATCGCCATCTTGTGGTTCGTATACTTTGCCGATGCATTGAGTTTCAATGATAGGTCCTTGGAAGGTTTCTGTGGTAACAACCGCGCTCATACCAATGCAGTGTCCTGCAGGAATAGTTTCACCAAGGGTTTCTGAATAAACATCATGATCGGAAATATAAGGAACACACTTCTGGGTTTGTGACTTAATAGACCAACCAAACAAATTAACTAATGCTTCGTTTGAATTCCAAACATAAGAAGGCTCAAGAGTTTCAGGGTGAGCAATTTGTTCTTCGAATTCATCTGGGGTCAAACCGCATCCATGCGCTTTTGCAAGTGCTAATCCGTAATCTTCAACATTGTAGCTTGTGGCACCCTCGATTCGATCAATGCGGTGTACGCCACCTGCGACAGCGCCAATCATATTTATCCAATAGATATCTTGCATACCAGCACCAACGACCGTGCAACCAGTTTCCTTAGCAAGAGCATCAATTTCGTTGGTTATCTCAGGAGAAGTGGTCCAAGAATAGATAGCTTCTTCGCATGTGGTGACAACATTAATACCTCGTTCAACGCATTTCATAATATGAGGCTGCATATCACTCATGAAACTGAACAAGGTGAGTACTGCAATATGTGGATCGGTTTGATCAAGTACTTTATCGGCATCGTCTGAGATCTTTACTCCTAGATCAAATCCGAGTCCGCAATATTGACCTACATCCATTCCGACAATTTCTGGGTTGTTATCAATGGCACCGACAATTTCAGCACCTTTTTCGTAGAGATAACGGAGCGTGTATTTTGACATTTTGCCGCATCCGTACTGAACAACACGAATTTTTTCTCTATTCATGATGCCCCTCCTTTTTATGTAGCGATCCCCAAATTCAGACAATGATAATCTGAACCACTATTTCCATCATAGCGTTTAACAGGAGAAATGCTATTGCTTTGTAGAAATACTTTACTTTACGCGTTTTAAATTGCGCAGCGCGATAAGACCCGAAATTAACGATACGAGGCTTATCAGACAAAGCACGGTCATAAACAGGAAGTTATTGTCGCTTGTTTGGGGCAGCGCTTGATTGTCGTTTGTAGGTGCGGTGTTTTCAGGTGTCTCCTTAATCGGGGAAGTGTCATCGGTGGCGGGGACGGCACTCACCGTAAAGTTTGCGGTCAGCGATGTACTGGCGCCGTTAGAGTCGGTGACGGTGATGGTTTCGCTGTATGTACCGATTGCAAGGCTGGTCTTGGGCTGGACGGTGAAATGTGCCGTACTGTTTGGAGCAATGGTGGCGGTGTCGTTGGTAAAGCCTGCATAATCTCGCATCACCCATTTGACCCCATAAATCGGGTATTTAAGGTGATTTCATAGTCATGGCACATAGCAGACACGTTTTTTATCAAAAACAAAAAAAGGCCGCAAGCAAAACAGCTTACGACCTTTTGTTATTAGCTGGTCGGGACGACAGGATTTGAACCTGCGACCCCTTGACCCCCAGTCAAGTGCGCTACCAAACTGCGCCACGTCCCGATGCGTCTCTTAACGCAAGGCAGTATGTTATCACGTGAAAATAATTTACGCAATAACTATTTAGTGAAGGACGAATACAACCGAAACGAGAAGCAACTCAAGGCGCGCAAGTTAATTCCAAAAAGTTTTAATCTTATTAAGAATTACCTGGGCAAGTTCAGCTTTTGTTGCGCGATCGTGATGTTCAGTGCCGTTTTTAGTGACAAGCCAAATTTCATCATGATCTTCACCGAATGTCTTTTTTGCTCCCACTTCATTTGCCACAATCATGTCGGCATTTTTCTTGTCGAGTTTCTTTGTTGCATACTCCAGCACTTCGTTGGTTTCGGCAGCAAAACCAACGACTACCTGGTGGGTTTTTGTTTTTGCGAGGGTAGCAAGAACGTCAGGGTTTTCAGTAAGTTCGATACAAGAAAGCTCTCTATCATTTACACCCTTTTTTAGTTTCTTTTCAGCGGGATTTGCTGGTCGCATATCCGCAACTGCAGCAGCAAAGAGTGCTGCATCAACTTCTGAAAAAACCTTTTGACACTCATCTAAAAGCTCTTGAGCAGTTTCGATGTAGATCACATCTACATTATTAGGTGCAGGAAGCGCAACTGGTCCCGAGATAAGGGTGACCTGAGCACCGCGTTTTGCCGCCGCTTCAGCTAAAGCGTACCCAAACTTTCCTGATGAGCGATTAGTTACGTAGCGCACCGGATCAATGGGTTCTGCGGTAGGTCCCGCCGTAATTAAAATGCGTTTACCTGCGAGATCTTTTTCGGTTGAAGAATGAGAAAGGGTCTCGGTGGTAACTGCGGGAAATGCCATGGTTTTATCCTCGAAAGGATCATCAAATGAAGGCTGAACAAGAGGAAGCCTTTGAGTAGGGGTGTCAGTAACCATAGTGGTGAGATTGTTTTGAGTAGGATTGGATATTTGTTCGAGTTTTTTAAGTACGGCATTTACGATAATCTCTGGATCTGCCATACGGCCTTTACCCACATCGCCACAAGCCAAATAACCTTCGCCTGCTTCAATAAAGCTGAACCCTCTGCGTTTGAGTGTAGCTATATTTTCTTGGGTTGCAGGATTTTCATACATATGAACATTCATGGCAGGAGCAACCATAATAGGTGCTGTGGTTGCCAAAATGGTTGTAGACAGTAAGTCATCTGCAATGCCATGTGCTGCTTTAGCTATCACATTCGCGGTGCAAGGGGCAAGCAGAAAAACATCGGCTTCTTGAGCTAATGAAATGTGATGAATGGGATCTCGGGGATCATCAAACAAACCGATGGCTACTGGTTCGTTGGTGAGGGCACGAAAAGTGAGCGGATTAACAAAATGAGTAGAGTGCTCGGTCATTACAACCTTTACTCTCACACCTGCTTTTTGTAGTCCTCGCAACACTTCGCATGATTTATAGGCGGCAACACCGCCACTTATTCCGATAAGAACAGTTTTGACATGAGAAGAATTCATTATGAAAAATCTCCTTCTGAACCTTCGCTTCGTTCTTTGTGTACTAAGGGACCATCAATAATAGTATCTTTCGGCAAGCAAGCAGAGAGAATGACTGCTGCTAAAAACGTAAGAGCAACACTGTTTCCAACGAAAATGTTTTGCAAAAGTTCGGGGAATGCCACAAAAATATCGCTTACTTGAGTAAAACCAATTCCCATTGCAAGAGAGACTGCAGCAATAGTAATGTTGCGTTGCGAAAAACCGGCGCTTGCTATCATTTGGAATCCGCTTAGGATAATGCTGCCAAACATCATTATGGTGCATCCGCCTAATACCGCATCAGGTAGAGAGCTAAAGATTGCGCTTATTGCAGGAATAAATCCCGCTAAAACAAGAATAGCTGCACCGCAGGCAATTGCTCGGCGATTAACAACTTTAGTCATAGCGATCAAACCGATGTTTTGGGCAAAACTTGTAAGGGGAGAACATCCAAAAACACCTGCGAGTGAACTTACGAAACCGTCAGCTGCGACAGCTCCGGAAAATTCACGTTCGGTAGGGTAGCGCTTGAAGCCAATGCTTGAAAGGGCTGCTGTATCGCCAAGAGTTTCAGCGGCACTTACAAGATAAAGAAGGCATACCGCAATAATGGCGCCGGGCTGAAATTCCGGAGTAAAAGGCATCACGGTAGGAAGCGAAAATACGGCAAGGTTCTGAAACACACTAAAATCTACCTTGCCCATAAAAATTGCAAGTATATAGCCAATTACGAGGCCAAACAGCACGGAAAGTTGTTTTACACTTCCCTTGGCGAGTGCTTGGAATAGTAGGCAGGCAACCAAGGAAACGAAACCTAGAATAAGGTTTTCAGGGGATCCGAAATCGGGCGCTCCGCTACCACCGCCAAATGATTCTGCGCCTACGGAAAGAAGAGAAAAACCAATAGAGGTTACTACTACTGCCGATACAATAGGGGTAATAAACTTTCTCCAATATTTAGCAAAAAGACCCAATACCCCTTCGAAAATACCGCCAACAATTACAGCTCCTACTACAGCACCATATCCGTATTGAGCCGCAATGCCGCAGAGCACGGTGACAAAGGTAAAGCTCACACCCATAACAATTGGCATGCGTGCGCCTACGCGCCAAAGTGGGAAGAGCTGGATAAAAGTTCCAATGCCAGCAATAATCATTGCGTTTTGGATAAGGATGGAAGTAGTAACGTCGTCAAATCCTGCAGCCGCTGCAATAATGGCAATCGGCGCCAAGTTTGCAACGAACATAGCAAGTACATGCTGTATTCCGTAAGGGAAAGCACGCGCAATAGAAATCTTGCCATCAAAATTTGCGAGCTGTGCAGCTATGTCACGCTCGGGATAGGTAGGTGCGCTAAATTCGGCTTTTTTGTGCATCATCGGAAGGAAATCACGCCCGTTTCTGGATCCATGGAATCAATAATTGCTAGTGATTCAACGTGATATCCCTTATCGCGAAGGCGCTGTCCGCCGCCTTGGAATCCTTTTTCTATCGCGATACCAATTCCTTCGATGGTAGCACCTGCGTCTTCGCATATTTCAATGAGGCCAGTCATTGCGCAACCATTAGCCATAAAATCATCTATAAGAAGCAGATGATCGCCAGGACCTACGAATTTTTTTGAAACAATGACATCAAAAACCTTGCCATGAGTAAACGATTCAACACGGGTTGCATAGAGCGTACCGTCTAAATTGATGCTCTGGGCTTTTTTGGCAAAAACAACAGGTACATCAAAGACGGATCCTGCAATTGCGGCAATACCAATGCCTGATGCTTCGATCGTAAGAATTTTATTGATGGGCTTTCCTGAAAAAAGACGTTTCCATTCTTGCGCCATTTCGTTAAAAAGTTGAACATCCATTTGATGATTAAGAAAGGCGTCAACCTTTAGTACATCTTTGCTTTTTACGTTTCCATCTTTTTGGATACGTTCTTCAAGAAGGCGCATAAAGTGCCATCCTTTCTTGCGAGGAAAGTGTTACCTTTCGAATGATAAGAAATAAGTTGTTAATTTTTAATGTGCTAAGTCTAACTCACTTCGAGCTATTTCGCGCGTAGTTCTAAGGGGTTAGTTTAGTGGAATAAAAGATCCAAAAATGATGTCACATTATGAGCTGTCTCGTTTGAGGCACACTTTTGTTTGGAGCCCTCACTGTTCGTGTAAAGTGAAAGCCTTTCTATTCTTCTGATATAGTAATCCACTATGGTTTCCTTTCGAGATTACATAATTGACACCAAGCTGATTCGGTCTTTTCGTGCGCAGTTAGCTCCGCGCTATTTGCATCTGTCGTTTTTCACGTTGTTCTGGATTTTTTTCTCGGCTTCCATTCTGGGATTGTTTCTAGAAGATATTTTTCATTTGGTGGTATATGGCGGATGGGAAAGCCGAGCAGGTTTTGTGTGGGGTCCGTTTTCTCCTATTTATGGGGTAGGGGCCGTAGTTCTTACCTTGTTTCTGAATAGGTTTTATTACACGCATGATCTTATTATTTTTCTTGTTGCTATGGTTTTGGGCTCCTGTTTGGAGTTTGGCGCAAGTTGGATGATGGAATATTTTTGGAACGCAATCGCTTGGGATTATACGGGTACGTTTGGTTCCATTGCAGGGAGAACGAATTTCTTCTTTGGAGTGATGTGGGGAACTCTGGGGCTTTTTTGGGTTCGTATGGTTCTGCCCATAATAAAACGTATTCAGTTTCGCTTTCCCCATCCGCATCATAAGGTTTACAAGACAATAACGTGGATACTTATTGTGTTCATGTTTGTAAATGCCGTGGTCACGGTGCTTGCTCTTCATCGAGAGGGTCAACGCTCGGAAGGAATTCCTGCTGCTTCACCTATCGATCATGCTTTAGATGAAGTATTCCCTGATGAATGGCTTCAGGAGCGTTTCCATAATATGACGGTTTCTCCAGATGTAGGAGTAGGCAAGTAGTATGGCGAAACATGCAGATAAACATGTAGAAAAGAAAACAAATGCAATGCGCGAGCTTGATACCTCAGGGCAACCGTATCAGGCTCACTGGTTTGAATGCCCTGAAGCGCTCTCAGGTGTAGAGGTAGCCCATCTGTTAGAAGAAGACCCTGACTGTGTGTTTAAAACTTTGGTGACCGTAGGAAAAAGCGGCGACCATTATGTTTTTATGATTCCTGTTGCGTTGGAACTTGATCTGAAAAAAGCTGCTACAGTTGTGGGTGAAAAAGCCATTTCAATGGTTAAATCAAAAGAGCTTCTTGGCTTGACGGGGTACGTGCATGGAGGTTGTTCGCCGCTTGGAATGAAAAAGCGGTTTGTAACTACTATTGATGAATCAGCTGCACTCTACGAAACTATTTTTTTCTCTGGCGGAAAGATTGGATGTCAAATCGAAACAAGCCTTGATGCCCTAAAAGCCGTTTTACCGGTAGGAGAGGCAGATCTAACCGCTTAACCAATTTAAAAAAATATATGAACAATTATTCATATATCTATTGAATCTTTCTCTTTTTGCTTTATACTAATGAACAGTTGCTCATATGTTGAAAGGTTAAGACATGAGTGAAGAAGTTCAGAATAAGTCAGATTCAGAGATGACGTTTATGCCTGACGAAGAGCTGCTTTACGATTTAGCGGATTTTTTTAAAACCTTTGGCGATACTACGAGAGTAAAAATTCTCTATGCCTTAATGGAGCAAGATCTTTGTGTTGCCGATCTTGCTGAGGCGATCGGTGCTACTCAAAGCGCCGTATCCCATCAGCTAAGAACACTTAAACAATCTCGGTTAGTACGCGCAAAACGAGAAGGCAAAAACGTTGTGTATTCGCTTTCTGACGATCACGTACATTCTATTCTCGATCAAGGTATGACTCATATTTGTGAATAGAACGAGCCCTATTGATTTACCAACTTCGTTTCAAATAAGGAGAACCACCATGCGTAAAGTGTATAAGCTTGAAAACTTGGATTGCGCAAATTGTGCCGCCAAAATGGAAGATGCTATTAAGAAGATCGAAGGAGTGCAAAACGCTTCAATGCGTTTTATGACTCAGAAGTTGGTTATCGAGGCGGATGAAGCAAACATGGACGCTATTGTTGAACAAGCAGTTCAGGTCTGCAAGAAGATCGAGCCCGACATGACCATTCTCAGGTAAATTCGCAGCAAGTTACGCTAGATTATAACTTTATTTACAAAGGATTAATCATGAGTTTGCATCAAAGTAAAAAACGTCTTCGCATCATTGTGGCACTTGCTATCTTTGCTTGCGTGTTTGTATTTGCGGAGTTTTTCCCCGTTGCTCAGCTTGTTGGTGGGGATATCAATGCTCTGTATTTAGAGTTTGGTTTATTTCTTATTCCGTATCTGCTTGCCGGTTATGATGTTTTATATAAAGCTCTTCGAAACATTGGTAATGGTCAGATATTTGACGAAAACTTTTTAATGAGTATTGCCACCATTGGCGCTTTTGCTTTGGTTCTTTTCCCAGGGTCAGACCCCCATATGGCAGAGGGTGCTGCCGTAATGCTTTTCTATCAAGTAGGAGAGCTTTTTCAAGATTATGCGGTGGATAAGTCTCGTGCCTCAATTGCCGAGATGATGGATATTGCTCCCGATTTTGCTTACGTTATGAAAAACGGTGAGCTGGTAAAGGTTGACCCTTATGAGCTTTCTCCAGGTGATGAATTTGTTGTTAAGCCCGGTGATCGTATAGCGTTAGATGGGGTAATTGTAGAGGGAACTTCGCAACTTGATACATCGGCTTTAACCGGTGAATCTGTTCCGCGTCATGTTGAAACGGGAGAAGACGTAATTTCTGGCTGTATCAACATGAGTGGTGTTCTTACTATTCGTGCCACAAAGCCTTTTGAAGAATCTACCGTTTCTCGAATTCTTGAATTGGTTGAGGAAGCCAGTGAAAAGAAGGCACATACCGAAAACTTCATTACGCGTTTTGCGCGTTACTATACGCCGGTTGTGACGATTGGAGCATTAGTTATCGCGTTGTTGCCTCCCTTGCTGTTTGGCTTTGTTTGGGCTGATTGGGTTGAACGTGGTCTGACTTTCTTGGTAGTTTCATGTCCCTGTGCTCTGGTTATCTCTGTACCCTTGTCTTTCTTTGGCGGAATCGGTGGCGCATCGCGTTTGGGTATTCTGGTTAAGGGGGGTAACTACTTAGAAGCTTTAGCCAAGGCAGATACGGTTGTTTTTGATAAGACAGGTACGCTCACCAAGGGAGCTTTTAAGGTGGTTGCAATTCATCCTGAACAGCAGCTTAAAAATGAGTCAAAACAAAGTAGCGAACTTGATCCTGAGTATCTTCTTTCTCTTGCTGCTCATGCCGAAGCTTATTCGAATCATCCCATTGCTCTTTCCATTAAAGAAGCTTATAGCGGCGAAATTGATTCAACGCGCATTGAAGAGGTTGCCGAAAAGGGAGGTCATGGAGTTCGTGCCCTCGTGGACAACCATGTGGTGCTCATTGGTAATGACAAATTGATGGCAGAAGCACGTGTTGCTTACCATGATTGCACAATGGTAGGGACAATATTACATGTGGCGCTTGATGGTGAATATGTAGGTCATATTGTTATTGCTGATGTGGTTAAACCTGAAGCTAAGCAAGCTATATCCATGCTTCATGACGCAGGCGTTACTAAGACCGTTATGCTTACTGGTGATAGAGCTGAAGTTGCGCAAGCGGTTGCACGTGATTTAGGAATCGATGAGGTACATGCACAACTTCTACCTCAAGAGAAAGTTTCAGAAGTTGAAAAACTTTTAGCGCGAGAGGGCAAAAAGGAAAAACTTGCTTTTGTAGGTGACGGCATTAATGACGCTCCAGTTCTTACCCGTGCAGATATTGGTATTGCTATGGGCGCCATGGGATCTGATGCGGCAATTGAAGCAGCAGATGTTGTTTTAATGGATGATGATCCGCGCAATATCTCTCGTGCAATTCATATCTCCCGCAAGACGATGCGAATAGTGTGGCAAAACATTATTTTTGCGCTAGGTATTAAATTTGCGGTGCTTATTCTTGCAGCAGTTGGTATAGCAACTATGTGGCTAGCGGTGTTTGCAGATGTTGGGGTTGCCGTGTTGGCAATTTTAAATGCAATGCGTTGTATGAAGGTAAAGAAGTAGTTTTTGGTGAACTTGTTTGCGTGGTAAGATACATGGGTTGTGCTTATGAGTTAAGAAGCGCAACCCATTATTCATCTGGTGAACAAAAGTACCATTTGCTTTTGTTGCCACGAAAGTTGTCGCGGCATCATTGGTCGTAAGACACCTAGAAAGAGAGTTTGAATATGAGCAAAGGAACGTACTCAATCACGACCCCAATTTACTATGTTAATGCTGCCCCTCATTTGGGTACTGCCTATACCACCATTGCAGCAGATGCGGTTGCCCGTTATCAGCGCATGAATGGTTATGACGTTGCATTCGTTACAGGCATGGATGAACATGGTCAAAAAGTTGCAGATACCGCAGCTTCTAAGGGTATGACTCCTCAGGATTGGTGCGATTCTATGGAGCCAGCTTTTCGTGATGTTTGGGATTTGCTCAATATTACCTATACCGATTTCGTTCGCACTACCGAGCCAAGACATGCTCATACGGTTCAGGATTTTTGGCAGAAACTCTATGATAAGGGTTATTGCTACAAGGGCTCTTATGAGGGATGGTACTGCGTTCATGAAGAGACTTATTACAATGAAAGCGACCTGTTAACTAATGACGAAGGTGAATTTGTTTGCCCAGATTGCAAGCGTCCAGTACAGAAGGCAAGCGGTGAAGAAAATTGGTTCTTTAAGCTTTCGGATTTCCAGGAGCCTTTGCTGAAGTTTTACGAGGAAAATCCTGATTTTATTCGTCCAGAAACGCGTCGCAATGAGGTCGTTTCTTTTGTAAAGAGCGGATTGAAGGACCTCTCCATTTCTCGTTCTACGTTTGACTGGGGTGTTCCACTGCCTTTCGACGAGGGGCATGTTGCCTATGTTTGGGCAGATGCCTTGCTCGCGTATCTGACAGGCATTGGATATGGCGATGAGAAGCGCGAAGGTGAATTCGAAGCCCGTTGGCCCATGCAATATCACTTTGTAGGTAAGGATATTACGCGTTTCCATTGTGTAATCTGGCCTGCGATGCTTATGGCTGCTGGTATGCCTATCACTCACACGGTATTTGGTCATGGTTTCTTATTGGTCAAGGGCGAGAAAATGTCTAAGTCTAAGGGTAATGGCGTTAAACCAGAGGATTTGGTAAAAGTATTTGGCGTTGATGCTTACCGTTACTATTTCTTGTCTGACGTTCAATTTGGTCATGATGGATCAATCTCACTTGAGCGTATGGTTCAGGTATACAATGCGGATCTTGCTAATACGTGGGGCAATTTGTGTAGTCGTGTCTTTAACATGACAAAGAAATATTTCTCAGGTTCAGTTCCTGCTGCTCCTGCAGGTGCAGAAAATAATCCTCTTCGAGAAATTGCCGATACGCTTTACAAAGAATACGATGCCTACATGACCGATGTTGATTTTACTGGTGCAGCAGCAGCTGTTCAGAAGCTTGCAAGTCGTGTGAATTTGTATGTAGAAGATTCTGCGCCTTGGAATTTAGCTAAAAGTGAAGAAACAGCAGATGAACTTGCTGCGGTTATTTACAATGCGCTTGAAGCTATTCGTATCATCGCTCTTTATATGGCACCTTTTATGCCCAACACTTCTGCTGAGGTATATAAGCGTCTTGGTTTGGGTGATATTTCTGAAATGGAAGATATTGAATCTGCCAGTGTATGGGGTCAGCTTAAAGCGGGTTCTTCAGTAACGGTAGGTGATCCTCTGTACCCCCGTTTGGATGTAGATTCGATCGATTTGTCGCTTGATTAAAGCTACTGTTTGATTTCTTATAGGCGCCTTAACATTTCGCAGGGGTCTTTTGCCTCTGCGAAATAGCGCTACCTTTGAAATCTCAGTTTAATTGTGGCATACGAGCTATCTTTGAGAGACACGGCATGAATGACGAAGTACATAAAGAGTTAGCAGAACAAGGAAGCACCAAGAATCATCAGAATCAAGGTGAGGACTTAGGAAGCTTGACTTCTTTAGCTAAAGAGTCTGAACCATCGAATTCGCATGAAGGGGATCGCGAAGTAATGCCAAGTGACAAAGAGAATCATGAAGTAGCACCAAGCGACGAAAATAATCGCGAGGTAGCATCAAGCGACGAAGAGACTCGCGAAGTAATGCCAAGTGATGCTCCTTGTCAGGGGAATTTTTCTCCTGTGTTTTTACAACGACGAAAAAAGGGGAAATTTAGAGCAGTCGACGTGCCTACTTTATGGAACGCTGATTCATATACGTTTTCTGCGCCAGTTGCCGATACCCATGCCCATCTCCAGATGTTGCAAAATCCCGCAGCACGGTTAGCGCGGTGTGCCTTGTATGGGGTTAAATTTGTATGCGCTATGACCGATCCTGTCGAAGATCCAGATCGTACCTATTCGCAGTTAGCTACTTGGCAGGAACAAGCGAAATCTTTGCTTTGTTCTGTGGGGCTCAGTACTTTTACTGATCGGATTCCTCATGTTCGTATTGCTATCGGGTGTCATCCCCACAATGCAAAACATTTTGAAGGAACGGTAGAGGAGTCTTTAATTGCCTATTTACATGATCCGCGTACCTGCGCTTTAGGAGAAGTTGGTCTTGATTATCATTACGATCTTTCTCCCCGTGAGGTGCAACGTGAGGTGTTCCGAAAACAAATTCGTCTTGCGAAAGAGGCAGGAGTTCCGCTTATTTTGCATATGCGAGAAGCTCACGATGATGGGTTTACTATCCTGCAGGAAGAAGGCTTTCCAGAAGCGGGAGTTTTATTGCATTGCTTTAATTTAGATGCTGAAGCAATGAAGCCATGGACTGAAGCGGGTTGTTATATTGCCTATGGAGGACCCCTTACTTTTAAGAAAGCAGATGAGGTGAGACAGAGTGCGCAACTTGTTGCCTGTGATCATCTTCTTACTGAAACCGATAGCCCTTATATGACTCCAGAGCCTATGCGAGGTATGGAATGCGGCCCAGAGCATACTATTTTTACGGCGGCTCAAATGTTGGAAGTTCGTGGAGCTGAAGATAGTCTTTCACAGAAGGCATTACTGAATCAGCTCTACCAAAACGCGCTAGAGCTTTTAGACCGTAAGCCTACTGCATGGCAATTATCTCAATAGATTTACGGTTGCAAAGGATAGTAGTAATGGCTAAATGGCTCATACTCAATGGTTCGCCACGAATTAATGGACAAAGTGCCAAAGTAATTCGTATGCTAACTTTGCTCATAGAAAACAAACTGCCTGATGTTGAACTTGAAGTGTTTGAGGTGGCTCGCCATCCCGTTGAAGGATGCAATGGTTGTGAGTTTTGCAACACTACAGATGAATGCATCATTGAAGACGAAATGACGGAATTACTTGATTTGCTGGAAGAGGCAGATCGCGTTGTTTTGGTAACTCCCACCTATTTTGCGGGAGTGCCTTCACAACTTAAAGCGGTGCTTGATCGTTTTCAGCAAGTATATTGGCGATATACCAGACAACGAGAAGCGGGCGAATTACCGTCTAAACGCCCCCTTTCTCTTTATATCTTAGGAGATGGGGGAGATCCTCATGGTTATGAGGGAGTTCTTGCTACCGTACGCTCATCCTTTGCCATAGTTGGTTTTAAAGTTGAATCAGTAGTAAAACTTATTGGTATTACCCGTCTTAAGTCTGAACATCTTCAATTCGAAGAAGTATTTTCATGTAAGGGATAAGGGGGAGTGATGTCTAAGCTTTCGTTTTTAGCTTCTGTGTCTCAAACGCGCTCTGTTTTAGAACAGCATGGTCTTATGACTAAAAAAGCACTTGGACAACACTTTCTCATCAATGATGGGATCGTTCAACGCATTTGCGACTTAGCTGAACTTACTCAAGAAGATAAGGTTATTGAAGTGGGCCCTGGCATAGGGACGCTTTCGGTAGCCCTCTTACAACGTGCAGGGAAGTTAATCGCTATCGAACGCGACACTGATCTACCTCAGGTATTGGCGCAAACCTGCAAGCCATGGCAAAATTCATTTACTCTTATTAGTGGCGATGCCCTAGAAGTTGCGCCTGAAGATTTATCTTTTGCTCCCAATAAGCTTGTTTCAAATTTACCGTATGCCGTTGCTGCAACTATTGTTTTGGATTATTTTGAGCGTTTTCAATCTATAGAGAGCCAAACCATCATGGTTCAAGCGGAAGTTGCAGACAGGATGTGTGCAAAACCAGGGACGAAAAACTACGGCGCTTACACGGTAAAACTTGGCTTGTGGGCAGCGTTTGCGGGGCGTTTTTCGGTGTCGGAGGGTAATTTCTTTCCGCCTCCACGGGTTAAAAGTGCAGTGATTCGCCTTGATAGAAAACACGATGTACTTCCAGATGATTTACGCAGGGCTACTATGGTTATGGCAGATGCTGCGTTTGCAACGCGCCGTAAAACCATAGCGAATTCAATGAAGACTTACTTTAGTAATCCTCAAAGTGTAACGGGCACCTTCGATCAGAATTCATCTGCGGCTATCATGCCGGAGGATATTGCTCCTCATATTGGTGATTTGCTGCTACAGGCAGGCATTCCTACAAATGCGCGTGGAGAATCGTTGGAACAGGCTCAGTTTGTTGCGTTAGGCAAGGCTTATTTGCAGCTACGAGAAACCTTGTAGTCATGATGCTCTATTTAATGTCTCCCATTCAAGATTGATCTACTTAATGATGTCTCATTAAGGTGGCTCTATTACATGGGACATTATTTGATAAGACATCATTTGATGAAGTAATGACTTTATTTAATGAAACGATGAGTTTATTTGAGTAAAGCAACAGCAATCATTGTAGTGTTGCTTGCATAGTATATGAAAAAGCCTCTTGCAAAGGGCGGCTAACCCATAGCAAGAGGCCAACGTGACAAAAATGAATTCAAGAGGTGTTTTATTCTTTGCCGTCCCAGCAGTAAGTGCAAACTTTAGTTGGATCAATGCCAATGGCTTCTAGCATACCGGGAAGTGACTGGAATTCCAGTGAGTCAAAGCCCATCTTTTCACAGATAGACTTCAGCAAACATTTACCACGTTCGGTATGAGCATCAGCGTATTCTTCTAAATATTTATCGCCCTCTTCGCCTTCAAGTTCACGTACAACACGACGGGCAATTAAATCCATATCTGACTTGCCTCGAGAGAAGGTGAGGTATTTGCAGCTAAACATAATAGGAGGACAGGCAGAGCGCATGTGTACCTCTTTTGCGCCTGCTTCATATAAGAATTCAACTGTTTCGCGAAGCTGAGTGCCGCGAACAATGGAGTCATCAACAAAGAGAAGCTTCTTATCCTTTATTAATTCAGGTATATGTATTTGCTTCATCTTTGCAACATGGTTGCGTACTTCCTGGTTGCTAGGCATAAAAGAGCGGGCCCAGGTGGGAGTATATTTAATGAAGGGGCGTGCGAATTGTTTTCCACTTTGGGTTGCATAGCCAATTGCATGAGGAGTACCTGAATCAGGAATGCCGCCTACATAATCTACGTCAGGCAACACACCACGCGCAGCTTCGTCACGAGCCATAATGGCACCATTGTTGTAGCGCATTACTTCGACGTTTACGCCTTCGTAGTTGGAGTTAGGGTAACCGTAATATACCCACAAGAAGGCGCAAATTTTCATTTCTTCGCCCGCTTCGGCAAGTGTTTCGTAGCCATCAGCATCGATGCGAACAATTTCACCAGGGCCTAGTTCGTATTCATCGTCATAACCCAGTTTGTGATAAGCGAACGATTCGAACGAAATACAATGACCATCAGCATCTTTTCCGATGAGAACAGGAAGACGGCCCACTTTGTCTCGTGCAGCAATGATTGATCCGTCATCTTTCATGATCAAAAGCGTAAGTGATCCATCAATAACTTCTTGGGCAAATTGAATGCCTGATACAAAGTCATCCTTCTGATTGATTAGTGCTGCAACAAGTTCGGTTGAATTTACCGCTCCCGAGCTCATTGACATGAATTGGCGCC
Organism: Cryptobacterium sp. CAG:338; assembly: GCA_000435475.1. GTDB lineage: Bacteria > Actinomycetota > Coriobacteriia > Coriobacteriales > Eggerthellaceae > Anaerotardibacter. The sequence goes on from FR896068.1 coordinate 15,368, forward strand.
CACCAACGGACAAAAATCGATCCACCAAATCATCAGCGTTGTTGATAGCGCAAACGGTTGTAATAGCGAAAGTGCCCAAATGCGAGCGTACCAGCAAGGGCTGTGGATCGGTGTCGCTAATGCATCCTATGCCGCTCGTGCCATGGAAACTATCAAGATCGTCTTCAAATTTTGTACGGAATGGCGTGTTTTCGATCGAATGAATTTCGCGTTGAAATCCATCTTCGATATCATGAATAATCATGCCTGCACGACGTGTGCCAAGGTGGGAATGATAGTCAACGCCAAAATATACATCTATGACAACATCACGCTTGGATGCCGCACCAAAGAATCCGCCCATTGAGTGCCTTCCTTATCGGTACTTTGTAATTATTGAGATATCGTTAGATCTCAAGTGCCAATGTTAAGTTATTACAAACAAGTAACAAAGACCAGAAGTTAAGTATAAAGCTCTCGATTATTTCTTATTTTCTTGTTTGTTTAGCGGGTAAGAAATGCGGATAAAAGAATAATGAGCACTTTTTGAGCATATGCTCCTGACGTAGACGTACAATTCCTATCGGAAAACAAACCGTTAACTTATTAATACTTTTCTTGTTTTAGCAAAATGCTATTATTGCGGTGTCATTTAGAAAAGGAGCACGCATGTTAGAACTAAAGAACATTGTTTTCGACGTGCCAGTCGAAGAAGGTTCTTCAAAAACTAAGCGCATCATTGATGATATTTCACTGACTGTAGATGAAAATAAGTTTGTAGTAATCACTGGTCCAAATGGTGGCGGAAAGTCAACATTAGCCAAGATTATTATGGGAATCGAACAACCAACTTCAGGTCAGATTCTTTTTGATGGAACCGATATAACTCATATGTCTATCACTGATCGAGCAAAGCTTGGTATTGGTTATGGTTTCCAGCAGCCTTCCCGATTCAAGGGAATGAAAGTTAAAAAGTTGTTGGAAATTGCTGCAGGAAAACGCCTTCCCATGCTTGCCTGTAATGAGTATTTGGGTAAAGTGGGGCTTTGTTCAGCGAATTATCTTACCCGTGAGGTTGATAAAAATCTTTCTGGTGGTGAATTAAAGCGTATTGAAATTGCTACCATACTAGCGTCTGATCCAAAGCTTGCTATTTACGATGAACCAGAGGCGGGCATTGACCTGTGGAGTTTTGATCGGTTGACGCAAACCTTTGAAGATATCTATAAGCAAGGCAATGGTCATTCCATCATTATCATTTCGCATCAGGAGCGCATTATTTCGCTTGCAGATGAAATAATTTGTTTGCGCGATGGCAAGATTGAAGCTCGTGGTCCCGTTGATGAAATCATGCCTAAACTGGGCTTTTCCCAAAAGAACAATAGCTATTGTTCTTTCACGGAACCACCCGAGATTCATCTTACCGAAATTCCTGTTACCTGTTAGGAGATCAAAATGGCAGTAGATCTTTCCCCTATAGATGCTGATTTGCTTAAGACTCTAACGAATGTTCATGGCATTCCCGAGGGTGCTTACAACATTCGTAAAGATGGTGAACTTCTTACGCGTCATAATTCAGCCAATATTGAAATTGCTACCAAAACAGACAATCCCGGCATTGATATTTTTATCAAGGACGGCACCAAAGGCGAGCGCGTCTATATTCCTGTTATTGTTTCAAAAGCAGGATTAAAAGATGTTGTGTATAACACCTTTCATATTGGAGAAAACTGCGATGTAACTATCATTGCAGGATGTGGCATTCATAATGATAGTCATAAAGCTTCAGAGCATGATGGCATTCATACGTTCCATATTGGTAAAAATTCGCGGGTTAAGTATGTTGAAAATCACTACGGCGAAGGTTCGGGTGATGGTGCACGAATCTTGAATCCTGTAACTAAGGTTTTTCAGGACGAAAACTCTTTCTGTGAAATGGAAATGGTGCAAATTCGTGGTGTAACTTCTACGGTTCGCGATACCGATGCCGAATTAGGTGCGGGTGCCAAATTAATTCTGATCGAGAAGCTTCTTACTGATGGTGATCAAAAAGCCACCTCAAACATGAATATTCGTCTTGTGGGGGACAACTCAAATGTTCAGGTAATTTCTCGTAGTGTTGCACAGGACAATTCAGTCCAAATATTCAACCCTCTTGTTTCGGGCGAGGCAGCATGTCATGGCCATGTGCAATGCGACGCAATTATTATGGGAAATGCGGTTGTTAAGGCGATCCCGGGTATCGAAGCAGCTCACGAGGATGCGCAGCTTGTTCATGAAGCTGCGATTGGGAAAATCGCGGGGGATCAAATTACAAAGCTTATGACATTAGGTTTAACTGAAGAAGAAGCTGAAGCGGAAATCTTGGACGACTTCTTAAGCTAAAGCGTAGGATTATAGAGATCTCAATCAAATGCCCTGAAAAGTATTTTTCGGGGCATTTTTGTCCTTTTAATTACGTGAATGTAGACAGTTAGATTAAAGGGATAGGGTTAAACTTTGAAGGAAGTTTTGATGAGTTTAAGATTTATTTTTCGCTATAAGTTTTATCTCGCTATTACTTATCTGATGGATAACTGAAAGAGGCGCCAATGCGTTTTCAACGAGCAACTCAAAAGCATTTAGACGCAATAATGAATATTACCAACGAGGCAAAGGCCCAATTAAAGCGTATGGAAATTGATCAGTGGCAAAAGGGCTATCCTTCAAAGGAAGTATGGGAAGAAGACCTGAAACAAGAACGTGCTTATATCGCACTCGATGAATCAACGGATGCGGTCATGGGAGCTTTTTCATTTTTCACTTCTCAGGATCCCTCCTATAAGCAAATCGATGGAGCATGGTTGACTGGCGATAGTATCGAAGATGGTTCTTATGCTTCGCTTCATCGAGTTTGTGTTGCTGAAAACTATAAAGGTCAAGGAGTTGTAGGCAGAATGTTTGATTTTGCCTTTGATTTGACCCGATCTTTTGGTATTACTTCGGTTCGAATAGATACTCATCCTGACAATAAACCCATGATGCGCTCGCTTAGTAAAGCCGGTTTTGTAGAGTGTGGCTTTATTAGGCTTGTTGGGGGAGTTGAGGATGGGAATATTCGCATAGCATTCGAAAAGGTATTGTAATGGTTTCTGAATCGAGAGTTCCTTCTACAACGAGACGCACTCTTCATTATTATTGGCTTGTTACAAAACGTCATAAAGGGTATTTCTTCGGCTTGATGGCGGCAACGTTTGCTTTTGTTGCGTTACTGACATACGGCAATCCTTATGTGATGAGCTTGGTGGTAGATCGAGTAAGCGCTGATCCGGTTCCTGCTGATAAGGTATTTGAAGTTTTTGCGCCGTATATTATTGCGCTTATTGCAATTAATGTTTTCGGACAGGCTGCAAGCAAGTTACAAGATTACACCATGTATAAACTTGAGATTGCAGCAGCATATGACCTTGCTACGATGTCATTTGATGCGCTTTGTAACCAGTCCATGTCTTTTCATTCGAATCGTTTTGGTGGCACTTTAGTAAGTCAAACTTCAAAGTTTATGAGTGCTTACCAGCAGATAATCGAAACCATTACCTTTCCTTTTCTTCCGGTAATTTGTTCGGTGATTTTCACCTGTAGCATCTTGGCACCTCGTGTTCCTGCCTACGTGGTCATTCTTATGATTCTTTTGGCTATTTATGCCTGTGTTTCGTATTACATGTATAAGCGTATTCTTCATCTGAATGAAAAAGCTGCAAGTGCCCAGAATCAGCTTTCAGGCGAGCTTTCGGATTCGGTCGCAAATATTTTGTCGGTGAAAACTTATGGTCGCGAAGATTACGAACGGGGCTTGTTTGATCAGGCGAACAGAGAAGTGGTTGCGCGTGATTCGAAGCGTATGTGGGCTTCACTTTTGCGCGGCATCATTACTGCTTGCATTACGGTTGTGATTATGGCTGTGGTAACGGTGTTTATTGCGGGCGGCAATGCATGGTATGGTATTACGCCAGGTACGTTGGTGGTTATGTTTACGTATACCTACACCATTACTAATCAGTTTAATTTCATCAACAATGGCTTGCAGCGCTTCAACCGTGCTTTTGGTGATGCAAGTGGTATGACTATCATCTTAGATGAACCACGGTTGGTAGATGACAAGCCCAACGCTCAGCCAATGGTGGTTACCAATGGCAGGATTGATTTTAAAGATATTGGGTTTTCATACACTGATGGAAATACGACCACTCAGGTATTTAAGGACTTCAATCTTCATATTCCTACAGGTCAGAGAGTTGGCTTAGTAGGAATGAGCGGTGCAGGCAAAACTACCTTGACCAAGTTGTTGCTACGCTTATCCGATATTCAAGAAGGGCAAATCCTAATTGACGGGCAAAACGTTGCTGACACAACGCAGCAATCTTTGCGTCGACAGATTGCCTATGTTCCTCAGGAAGCGTTGCTTTTTCATCGCAGTATTGCCGAAAACATTGCGTATGGTAAGCCAGATGCAACGATGGAAGAAATACGTGAGGCGGCGCGTCAGGCTAATGCGCTCGAATTTATCGAAAAGCTTCCCCAAGGATTTGACACTATTACTGGCGAGCGGGGTGTGAAGCTTTCCGGTGGACAACGTCAACGCGTAGCTATTGCGCGAGCTATGCTGGCTGATTGTCCTGTATTGGTGTTGGATGAAGCAACTAGTGCGCTCGATTCCGAAAGTGAACACCTTGTTCAAGATGCTCTAGAAAAGCTTATGCATGGTAGAACTTCAATTGTGGTTGCTCATCGATTATCGACAGTAGCGAGTCTTGATCGAATCGTAGTTCTTTCTCAGGGTAAGATTGTAGAAGATGGTCCCCATGCTCAGCTTATTGAAGACGGGGGAGAATATGCTCATTTATGGAGTAGGCAAACAGGTGCGTATTTAGAATAGTGAAAATTATTTGGTGAAATAAGCGTTTGTTTTGCAACGATATTAGTATCTATGTATTCGAAAAAACTTATCAACAAAATGGCTTATCTTATTATGAATAAGATAAGCCATTCTTTCAAATGAAGTTCTACTGATTCCTTTGTCTCTATAGTTATATTAAAGTCCAAACATGGTATAGATCAGTTCGATTCCTGTTTCAGTTTTAAAGACTTCTTTGAGAGTTTTTCGGACGCCGTTTTCGTCTATTTTATCTTCGTAGAGGTTTACGAGGCAGTCAGCTTCAACTAATACTTGATGATCAAAAGTCTTGATATCGTCATAAGAGTGATGATGTTCAACCAGCCATACTACTCGTTCAATGGTGTCGTCGGAGAATCCTACTTCTTTCATGAGAGTACGAGCATATTTTCCACCCTCTTGTTCTTGGAGCTTTTCATCGCAATGACCGTACTTGCGTTCTGCAGGTAAAATTCCTATGTCGTGAACGAGAGCAGCTGCTTCGATGATAATTTGAGCTTTCGTGTTGGCGTTTTCTGCTAAGGCGATAGTTCGTGCAAGACTGTGAACTTTAATGAAATGATTTATTCTTTTTGGATCTCCTGTATCAAACGCGATCATTTCCATCATCAAGGTTTGGAGCAGTTTTTGTTCTTTTTCTAACACGTCTGCCATAGAAGGCTCCTTTTTGTCCTATTTCGATTGATTTAAATATGTGTTATTATAAACAAGTTTTAGTGTACCCAAAATCGGAGAATTATCACTTATGGATTTAGCTAAGCAAGCACAAATTATTACCAACATTCATGATACCTTGAGCGATTTTGTTGGGCAAAAACTTCGTGTTCGTGCCAACATGGGTCGCTCAAAAATTGTTGAAAGCGAAGGGGTATTAATGCAAGTTCACCCTCAGCTTTTCATTATGGAAGTACAGCGTAAGCGTGGTGCATCCGCTCGTCAGTCCTATCAGTATGTTGATATTTTGACTGGTATGGTTGAGTTAAGTCAAAATGGCGAACCACTTTTCGGCAAGTTTATTGAAGATGATGAAGCTGAAGAGGGTATGGCAAATACCCAGGAAGAAAAACAGGTTGAAGAATCGCTCGTATAATAAGGATAATAAATTACCAAAAGTATTCTTCAGTTTGATCTTCATATTTAACTTTTTAGAGTCCGACTTCGGTCGGGCTCTTTTTTTGATGGCATAATCCACGAATATGCATGCAGGAGGAGCTTTCAATTTTTATATCTTGCTCATATTGTCTTTGATGTTGTGCCTTGACAATACATTGCAAATGTTGGCTACCTACAAAACAATTTTGATAAATCTACAAGAATTTGTGAAACATTGGTACAATATTTAGGTTTTGTTGAGGGAGTAAAATTTATGAATGCAGATTTTAATACGTGGTTAATTTCAGTTACGAGCGCTTTCGATGACTTCCTGTATACCTATATCTTGGTATTCTTGCTGGTTTTCGTAGCAATCTATTTTACGGTTCGCACACGTTTTGTGCAGATTCGTTATTTCAAGGATATGTTTACTCAGCTGTTTGAGAAAAAACATGTTCCTGGTAAAAAATCCATTTCTTCTTTTCAGGCGATGATGGTATCTACTGCTTCGCGTGTAGGTACTGGTAACATTGCGGGCATTGCTACTGCAGTTGCCTTAGGTGGTCCAGGTGCAATTTTCTGGATGTGGCTAATGGCACTTTTTGGTGCTGCTTCAGCTTTTGTAGAATCCACTTTGGCACAGATTTGGAAAGTTCGCGGTAAGAATGGCGAATTTCGTGGTGGTCCTGCCTATTACATCGAACAAGCTCTTGGTCGGCGTTGGTTAGGTATCGTTTTCGCGGTATTGCTGATTATCTGCTATGCCTATGGTTTCAATGGTTTGCAGGCATACAACATGGCTAGTGCACTTGAATATTACATTCCTGATTATGCAACGAACGGAACCGCGGTTGCGCTTGGTATTGTACTTTGTGTTATGACGGGCTTTGTTATTTTTGGTGGCGCAAAGCGTATCAGTATTATCTCTTCGGTTTTAGTTCCCGTTATGGCTATTGCTTATCTTGGTATGGGGCTCTTTATTACGGTAACCAATTGGTATTTGCTTCCTGATGCGTTTTATTACATTTTCCAATCCGCCTTTGATTTTGAATCCATTTTTGGTGGTTTTGCAGGTTCGGTAA
>FR896068.1:22593-45000 GCA_000435475.1 Cryptobacterium sp. CAG:338
CGCTTTCCGTATATTTAGACACCATGTTGGTATGCACCTGCTCTGCTTTTATTGTTCTTATTTTCTTTGTGCAATCAGGTGGTACGTTTGGCGATTTAAATGGTATGCCTTTAGTGCAGATGGCTATCAATTCTTCAATTGGTGAATTTGGTATTCACGTTGTTACGTTTGCTATTTTCTGCTTTGCGTTCTCCAGCTTAATTGGTAATTACTTCTATGCAGAAGGCAATATTCGTTTTATTACTAAGAATAATGTGGTTTTAAACGTGTTCCGCTTTACGTGCTTAATTGCCATTATGGTTGGTTGTTTAAACAACTTCACGCTTGCATGGAACTTTGCTGACATTACGATGGCGTTTATGGCAATCGTAAACCTTGTTGCAATCTTTCTTCTGGGCAAATGGGCTTTCAAGGCACTTGAAGACTACACGCGTCAGCGTAATCGTGGTTTAAACCCAGTGTTTGTTTCCGATCGAATTGAAGGTATGCCAAAAACAGAATGCTGGCATGTGGAAAGCGATAAGCTAGAAGATGTGGGCCCTGAACCCATGAAAGAATATCTCCAAGATTCGATGGATATAGATGGGGAAGCTACAGGTTTGAAATAGCCTGGTCTTTATGAAATAGTCTGCTTTTAATTATTGGACTTTCCAAGTAACTAAAATCATTAAAATGCTCTGGCAAAATGCCAGAGCATTTTTTCTGGTGAGATAAGACACCATCATAAAATACGGCGTGATTCAATCGTGTTTAATCTATAAAAGCTTTACCAGTCTAATTGTTCGTGGGCGATGCGATCAGGTTCTCCCTCATCATAGATGGGTATTTTACCCATATGACAAGTGTTTTCGCGTGAGAATATCATTACGTCATCACCAGGCTTTTCGTAGCGATTCCATGTTTCAAGTCCTTCACCATTGGGATTTCCAGTTTTAATAAAGTTAGCCCAATAATTACACCAGGTATTTGATAGGTCGAAGTCAACGCCACTAAAGGGACGTTTTGATCGAAGAAGAGTTTGGAATACATAGAAATGTTCACTGGAATGGTAAGCGCCCGCTTCAGGTTTTCCGGGTGGAATAGTAAGTGAATGATAGTAATATACCGGTTCTTGACCTTGTTGTGTTTGCTGAAGTGCGTAGGCTATTGTGCCTGCCATAAATCCATTCCTAAACGTATTGGTAGTAAATCCATATGCTCTTCCTTCATCAGCGACATTGCCAACAATGCAAGGAATATTTGCGTGTTTTTTCGCTCTAAAGATATCGTTGGCGTTTTGTGGTAACACATATCCATCAACTACAGGGTGAAGCTTTATGTCTCCTTCTGGATTGGTTTTACCGAATTCATTCCAGAGTTTAAATAAGGTATTACTTGGAATTGCTCGTGCATCGTAAAGGTTCTCGCACTTGCAATAGCGTAAAAAACGCATGCAATAATCACGCATTTCCTTATCGGTTGAAGTGGTCGCTGTACCGGTAATTGGACCGCCCCCACTTTGCATGATGGCGCGATGGAATAAACCTTGACTTACTGGAGAGCAGATAAGCTGGTAAATTGACTGCGCCCCAGCGGATTGGCCAAATACCGTAATCTGGGCAGGATCGCCGCCAAAGGCAGCAATATTTTCTTTAATCCAAGTAAGTGCAGCAATTTGGTCCATCAAACCGTAGTTGCCTGATCCATGGTATTCAGCTTCCTCGTCTAATAATTCGTTAGAAAAAAAGCCAAATAAATTAATACGGTAGTTGAATGACACATAAACAATGCCCCGTTTTGCAAAAGCTTCGCCACCGTAGCCAACTGTGTGAGAATATCCTGTTGCAAATCCACCTCCATAAATCCATACCGCAACGGGAAGTTTATCGTCAGTGCTTTGTGCAGGGGTTACTACATCTACCGTGAGACAATCTTCGCTCATAGGCCAGTCGTAGAGATGGAATTCATCATGATAAAACGTTCCAGGTTTTGAGCGGTTTTGTATAGGAATATCGCTATAGGAATAGGCAAGGAATGGTTCTGTCCAAGGTTCTGCTGGTCGAGGTGGGCACCACCTCAGGTCGTTTACTGGTGGTGCAGCGTAGGGAATTCCCTTGAAAATGCTCCATTGTTGAGATTCTGCCGGTAAGCCTTTTACAGGACCATAGGTTGTTTGTGATTCAAGTAATAAACCCATAATAATCTCCTTCATGTAAGGGGGAGATAGGCTACCTTGTTGAATGGAGAGAGAATGCAAGGTAGCCTTTGGTTAGAATTAAGAACTTAGTTCTTTAAATATTTATTCAGGAATGTAAGTGCCTGTTCAAGGATTATAGGTTGTTTAAAAGGCGGGTCAGCATGACCTGCGCCTTCAACCAGGGCAAAATCTATGCGGTCTTCGCCGGCACATTGACGTACCTGCTCAGCAAATACGACTGCCTGCTGGTACGGCACTGGTTTGTCCGCCATGCCTTGACGAAGCATTATGGGGCAAATTTGCGGAGTAATATATTGTCCTGGATTACTTTTTTGAACAAATGCGTAATCAAGATCGACAATTCGAGCACCTAAATATTTACATTCTGCTGCATCCATGGTTGCAGGACTGCCATCAGATGTTCCGTTCATAACCCGCTCTTCAATAATGGATGAAGAATTAATTACAGGATATAAAGCGATACAAGCTTGAACACTCGAATCGTATCCAGGGTTACCCATCGATTTATCCTCGAAGAAAGTGAGGTTATTAGTGGTAGCTACCAGAAGAGAATAGTTGCCACCAGATGAATTTCCTGTAACTGCTATACGAGCAGGATCAATTCCATATTCGCCTGCGTGAGCCTTTATCCAGCGAATAGCTGCTTTGCAATCGTGGATAGGTTTTGGGAATTCCGCTTTGTTTGCGGGTCGATACTCAACAGAAACATAGGCATACCCATGGTTTATTACCCCTAAGAAGGTGGTGTTTGACATATCGCGTTTGTCCCCATTAACAAAACCACCTCCATGGATTTGAATTAGGCAGGGGACTCGGTTTTCTGGTGAAGCTTCCGGTGGTAAATATATATCCAATTTACAGCGCTCGTTATGATTTGCATATTGAAGATCTAGAAACTTGCGTGGAATAGAATCAAGAATTTCTTGAGGAATCATAGGGGATTTTGGAATCTGCGCTAGGGGAATATCTTGATAATCTCGCTTGATCCGATCAAGACTTTCTTGTGGAATACCTAAAAGAGTTTCTTCATTCATGTAACCCTCCTTGTATGATATGAAGCGATTTTCTTAAAGTGTACTTAGCTAGAAGATTAAGTGTCCACTACATGCGATATATGAAATCTATACGTGCGGTGTATAGGAGGACTTTATGGATGTATATCAGCTTCAGTATTTCAAAACCATTGCTGAGTGTTCAAGCTTGGTTGAAGCCGCTAAACGACTCCATGTTTCACAACCTTCACTGAGTCGTTGCATTCATAAGATGGAAGAAGAATTAGGTACTCCCTTATTTGATCGCGTTGGGAGAAACATTGTCTTAAATGGTGCGGGAAATGTGGTGTTGCGTTATGCACAAACTGCACTTAATACTCTTGATGCTATTCCTACCGAAGTAAACAACTACTTGAGAGATAAAGAACAAACGGTAAATTTGTTTGCACCTATGCCTTTAGCAGATGATGGTGATGCACTAGTTGAATTTACTGAAAAGCACCCCGATATTCTTTTACGCGTAGGGGTTGGTTGGCTAACGCCAAGTCTTTCTATGGAGGCTCCTGATCTTATGATTTTTTCTTCGTTAGAAAAACCTACTGGTAGAAACGAAGTTTTACTATACGAAGACAGATTAATGCTTGCAGTTTCAAGAAAAAATCCTCTATCTGAACAAAAAGAGGTAGCGCTTGGAGAACTTCAGAATGAGGATTTTATACAACCAATGCCCGGTACTTTCACTGATATTTTGCATGGAATGTACGATGAGGTTGGTTTGCGGCCGCATATTATTTCCGAAAACCAATCGTATCGCCAGCTCTCAAATTTTGTATCGCATAATCTAGCAGTTTCGATCGTATCACCCATGACATGGTACTTATCAAGAAATGAAACCATTGCTTATTTGCCCTTTTCTGATGTCCAGCGAAGCAGATATATATGTCTTCGTTGGCCTGAAAATACTGTTTTAGCTCACGCCACCTTTCTTTTACGTGAGCATTTGATTGACTACTATAAACGACTTTCAAAAAAAGTTTTTGGCGACTAATCTTTCGAGAACTTCAAAATATATACGTTTGATAGATAGATTCTCGTAACCCCTTTTATTGGACGTGATAAGTATCGCCCCCATATGCTTTTAAGCAGAGTTAGAAAGTTTGTCTCATTACGCGCGGATGAGCCGCTTTCAAATTTTGATCACGTCATTGTAAGGAGGAATACGTGAGTCAGGTAGTTAAAAATTCCGGAGGAGGGGAACTTCAAGCAAAAGGGCTTGGTTCGTATGTCCCTATTCTTATCTGTTGTTTAGCATTTGCCTTCGTTCCCAGCGCTATGCAGTCGGGTGCATTAGGTATTTTCTTGCCAGAGTTGGCAAAAGCCTTTAATACCGCTGGTTCAACGATTTCGTTTTATATTACGTTAGGAAACTTAGCTGTTGCGGTATCTTCTTTATTGGTTGGTCAGCTTTTGGCGAAGTTTGATGCTCGTATTATTGCAAGTACTTTGGTGGTTCTAGTTGCAGTATGTTTCTTTGGGATGTCTGCTGCAACGGCAGTATGGCAGATTTGGATTTTTGGAGCTTTACTTACTGCTACTGCAGTGCCACTGAATATGTTGGTAAATCCAACGCTTATTAATCGCTGGTTTAAGGATCGCGCTGGATTTTTTATTGGTATGTCTTCTGCATTTATCGGCTTAGGTTCGATTTTGTTCTTGCAGGTTGGTAATTATGTTATTGCTACACTTGGCTATCAGATGGCATATATTACCTATGCGGTTGTTGTCTTGGTTATTTGTTTGCCGCTTGCCTTGTTTGTTGTGCGCTCTCATCCAGAAGATCGTGGATTACTTCCTTATACTTCTCCGAAAACCAAGAGCAATCCTGAACAGGCTGAGAAGTCTAACATTACCTGGAATATTGATGTTAATAAGGCAATGAAGAATCCTGCATTTTGGTTGGTAGGCATTGTAGGTGGCTTCTTTGGTATGGCACTTCTTATCAACCCTCAGTGGCCTACCTATATCAATACTTTAACTGATGCAGGTCTTACTGTTTTAGTTACGGGCGCAGTATTTGCAAGTATTGTTTCTGGCTCTCAGGTTGTTGGTAAAATTGTTATGGGTGGCATTGCGGACTCATCTCCTATGAAGGCAATTTTGTTTGCTTCAACTCTTGGTGTGATTTCAATGCTAATGGTTTGGCTTGCGCCTACCACCTTTGTTCTTCCTTTAGGCGCAGTATTCTTTGGCTTCTATTTCAGTGTTTCTGGTGTACTGCTTCCTTTGCTTGCTCGTGCTGTATTTGGTACTGGTGAAGCATATTCTGTACTTTACGGTCGCGCTCTTCTCATTACGAAGCTTATGACTGCACCTGGTGCTGTTATTTGGCCTCTTGTAGCTGAGAACTTTGGTGGTTTTGGTGTCGCATTTGCTTGCATTATTTGCCTGATTGTTATTTGCTGCGTATTGGCATTTTTGGCTTTGAAGTTCGGCTCAAAACTTCCTCGTTACTATAGCGATGGTCGTGTTGAAGAAAACGGTGTCGTTAAGCAAGAAGCAACGAAAGAAAAACCTGCTAATGCCTAACGATTAACTGAAATGAAGGAGCACTAAGTGCTGCGAAAACTTAGTTGCTTTTTTGAAATGGTATAGGGCTTTGCTGGTTTGTTAAATCAGTAAAGCCCTTTTTTGGGGCAGAAATTCAAAAGAAATTTCTGACTAAGGAGTGAGTAATGGTTCCAACATACAAGAAAGAGGGTCTTGAAGCTAAACCTTTCATTCATTATTTGCCTATTGTAATTGCTTGTGTCATGTTTGCGTTTGTTCCTACCGCCATGCAAACTAGTTGCAATGGCATTTTTCTCCCCGAGCTGGGTAAAGATTATGGGGTGCCTACTTCGCAGATTTCAATTTATCTGACCATTGGCAATTTAACCGCAGCTGTATTTGCGCCAATTATTGGGCAGTTACTTGCACGTTTCGATGTTCGTGCAATAACAACCATTATGCTTTTAGGTGCGGCAGGGAGTTTCTTTTCGTTGTCCATCAGTGCATCTTTGATTCAAGTTTGGGTGTCTGGTGCATTAATGACTGGTTTTTGCACTTCATTTGTTGGTTTAGTTAACCCAACGATTCTGACTCGTTGGTTTAAAGATTTAAAAGGTACCATGATTGGTATTGCTGCTGCTTTTACCGGTTTTGGCGGAGTAGTATTTATTCCAATTGGTCAAAGTATTATATCGATGGTTGGATATCGCGAAGCATATTTAGCTTATGCGGTATTAATTCTGATTCTTTGTTTGCCGGGAAGTCTATTGATTTTGCGTTCGCACCCTCATGACAGAGGTATGCTTCCCTATATGTCTGAAAAGCGAAAAGCAGGATTACTACATGAAGAAAAGCCCGGTATGAGTACCTGGACAGTTGATCCTTCTATTGCTATGAAGAATCCTGCATTTTATTTATTAGGTCTTGCAACAGGTATTTTAGGGTGGTGTTTGCTGCTTAATCCTCATTTCCCAACTTATGTAGGAACGCTTGAAGCTGCGGGAGTTAACGTCATCATTACTGGAGCAATGTTAGCTACGTTGGTAAGTGGTTCGCAGGGGATAGGTAAACTGGTTTTAGGTGCCTTAAGTGATAAATCGCCTATGAAAACGATTGTGTTCGCAGGTTGTTTAGGAGCATTTTCTGTTCTTGCTATTTGGTGGGGACCTACAACACTAGCAATGCCATTAGGTGCAATAGCTTTTGGATTTTTCTTTGCGACTTCGGCTGTATTGATGCCAATGTTGGCAGGTTCAGTTTTCGGAACGGGTGAAAATTATTCAATTATTTTAGGGCGTAGTCAAACTATTACAAAACTCATTACCGCTCCAGGTGCTATGGTGTGGCCATTCTTAGCGGAAAATGCTGGTGGTTGGGGTACTGTTTTTGGTTGCGTAGCAGTATTGATTGTGATTGTTGTGCTTTGCTCTTGGTTGGTAAGGTATTTTGGTTCGAAAATTCCTCATATTCCTGTTGATGCAGAGGGTAATGTTATAAATCAAAAATAAAGTTTCCAAAAAAGAAGCTGATTTTAATACCTGAAAAAAGGCAATCCAGCAGGTAATATCTCCCGCTTGATTGCCTTTTTCAAACTGTGGAAAATTCCGGGAGGCTCTTTTTAGGCTATCCTTCCATTTCTAGAATTTCTTCTTTGGTAAATACGGGACCTTCGAGACATATAAAATGACTTCCGATATTGCATCGTCCGCATTTTCCCACGCCACATTTCATGCGTTTTTCTAAAGTAGTTACAATCTGTCCCGGTTCAAAGCCCATATTCTCAAGTGCTTCACTGCAGGTCCGGTAGAGAGAAGGACCTCCACAGAGTACTGCGACAGTGTTTTCCGTTACGGGCAAGTTTAAGCTTTCCAAGAACGGTGCTGTATAAGCAACGGGTCCGTCCCATTCGTCGCTTCCGTGGTATACGCTTACGTGCACATCCATGTCGGGCACGTTGGGCCAGTTCTCGAAAAGGTCTTGCTTGCAAACTAGATCGCCATAATTGCTGGCCGAATATACAAAGTCGATATGGCCATAATCTTCGCGGTGATTAATGCAGTACAGTAGAAATGATCTAACTGGTGGCATACCAATACCGCCACCAATAAAAAGCAGATCACGTCCTTTGCAAGATTCATAAGGAAACCAATTACCATAAGGTCCACGAACACCTACTTGGTCTCCCACTTCCATTGAATGTAGTACCTCAGTATTGTGGCCAACGCGCTTAACAGTGAATTCAAGAAAGTCTTCTCCTGTGCCAGAGATGCAAAACATTGATTCACCTTCAGGAATGGGGGAGAGCATAGCAAGTTGGCCTGGCTTTGAATCAAACGGTTTTGTGCCGTCCAGTTTTTGTACACGAAATGTTTTTACGTCTTTAGTCTCTTCGGTTATCTGAATAATCTTACAAATCAGAGGGATGTATGGTTCTCCGCCATGGGCGCAGTCGTGTGCGATTTCGATTTTATTCATGCGACAACGCTCCAATCCTATCGATCAAAACTGTTATGTCTAAGTTGACAGGGCATTTCTCTACGCATCTTCCGCACCCAACACAGAGCATTTTGCCGTAGCGATCTTCAAAGTAGTTAAGTTTGTGCATAAAGCGGTTTCTAACGCGGTCTTTTTTGGTTGGTCTTGGGTTATGACCACCAGCCATTTCAGTGTATTCGCTAAACATGCAACTATCCCAGCAGCGGAAACGCACACCCTCTTTGTATTTGTTTTCTTGGGAAATATCAAAACAATAGCAGGTGGGGCACAGATAGGTGCAAGTACCGCAGTTAAGGCATTTGATGCTGAGGGCATCCCATAATTCTGGGCTTGTACTCAGCTTGTCGAGTTTTTCTTTAATGTTTGTGCTGTCAACGTTAAGAGTGCAATGAACTTCAGCTGTTTCAACTTCTCCTTCGGTGAGAAATGGCTCCCATGCATTGAGCGCGTGTTCTCCCTTAGGCGTTTGCGCTTCAACGGTGTAAGCATTTTCCGCTTCATGCAACATGATATCTGCGCTTGGTGCCTCATTGGGATTTAGTCCCATTGATTCGCAAAAACAGGTCTTGGCTGGCTGAGTACACCCAATTGCAACGGTTAAGAGTTTGTCGTGTTTTTCCTGGTAGTACTCATCAATGAAGCCTTTAGTTAAGAACACCTCATCTAAGCATTCGAGGGATCTGATATCGCAAGGTCGTGCTCCAAAGAGAATTTGATCACATGATTCAATTATCGGATCAATAAACATCTCATTGTTGTTATCTATGCCGTAGTGATACATCTTTTGACATTGCGGAAACAGCATGTCTTTAGGCGGAAGGAGGGTATTAGTGGCATCAAGACGTAGGGGGTCAGGTGTTGAGTAGGGAGCAAATTTAAGAACGCCTGTTACTTCTTTAGGTACATACACTAAAGCTTGCTGCGATAGAGCATCCATAAGGTCGGTAAAGTTATCTTTGGGTAAGAGTTTCATTGATTCCCTCCTCTCACATGAATTCTTCAATATCGTCGCGGTTAAAATGATTAAGGGCGTCCTCATTGGTAGTAGTCATTCCAGACTCTGTTTTACCGAATAAGAATTCCATATCGTTATGAAGCTTTCTGTTGAGTGTCATGAGCGGCAAACCCATGGGACAGACTCGTTCGCATTCACCACATCCAATGCATTTATCAGAGATATGAAATGCACGAGTAATGCCATAAAATCGGTTCTCACTGAGATTGTTCTGCTTTCCCAGCCATCCCGTATTACGTTCATCGACAAAGCAGGTTCGACAGGTACAGACTGGGCAAACATCCCGACAGGCATAGCATCGGATACAGTTTTCAAACATGGTGTCAAAAAATGTCTGTCTTTCTTCACGGCTCATTGAAGCTATTGCAACAACAAGTTCTTC
This sequence comes from Cryptobacterium sp. CAG:338, assembly GCA_000435475.1. Classification (GTDB taxonomy): domain Bacteria; phylum Actinomycetota; class Coriobacteriia; order Coriobacteriales; family Eggerthellaceae; genus Anaerotardibacter. The sequence continues at coordinate 32,223 of FR896068.1, forward strand.
GCCGCTTTCAAGCGCGTGATCAAAGACGGGTTCTGCTAGAAGTTCGTCGTAGTCAGGTGGATTAAGGTGCTTACAATAAAGACACTTATCAAGAACCTCGCCTGTTTGCGAGTCTTTCATGCGTGGGCAAGGGATACCTAGTAAATACACGTCTTCTCGTTTGAATTGATTATCTTGGATCATGCGATTGATGCCACGTCCATCGCATCCACGAACCGCAAAAGCAACTTTCCCTTTTCCCTTTAAATCTTGCATGTATTTCGACAGGGTGTTGTAGCAGTATTCGTTGAAAACAAGGCGATCGGTATCATCAGGGGTAAAGCATATAAGGGGAGTGGTTTGATTTTCAAAGCGTCCCGCTTCCCATCCAACAACAGCATAAACACTGCCGTCTTCAAGGAGGGCACGAGCACGCTTGCGAAGATTATCTTGGATAGTAGCCATCTATGCTTCACCTCTCTCTGCTTGCTCATGGATATCGTTGCGTAGTTCATTTTCTTCTGAGGCAGGTTTTGTTAGATGAGAGCCATAAACTGCTGCACCAATGGAGTCACTTAAATTGAAGTCGTTCTCGATGGGCCCTAATTCGGTTATTCTGTTACAAAATTCTGTAATGACATCACGGAATTTTCCTGCTTCAGCGCCTGAGATCCAGCGAATTTGGAACCGATCGGGTTCAAGCCCGATGTATTCGAGAAGGCGCTTATAAATCATCATTCTTCGTTTTGCATAATAGTTGCCTGTTGAATAATGGCAGTCTCCTGGGTGGCATCCACAAACTATTACTCCATCACATCCACGCTGAAGTGCTTCAAGGACAAACTGGGGATTCACGCGTCCTGAGCATGGGACTCGCAACAAGCGTATATCGGCAGGGTATTTCATACGGTTAAGTCCTGCCAGATCGGCTCCTGCGTAAGTACACCATTTACAGGTGAAGGCAAGGATTTTAGGTTTGAAAGGTTCAGTCGGCTGAGAAGTGTTCTTTACAAGGGCATCATTAAAAGGAGCCGATGCTAAAGGGGCAGCGGTTGAAAAGGGACCTTGTTGTTTGGTGGGTGAAGTATCTACCACTGACATAAAGCGTCAACCTCCTTCATGATTGAATTGTCGGTGTATCCAAGCAAATCAAGGGCACCACTGCGACAAGCTGCAGCACAGGCACCGCATCCTTGGCAAAGGGCTGAATTCACTTCACAAACAGTGCGTGTTACTTTGACAGAGTTTTCTCGTAAGTTCTTTTCCACTAAACTCAAAGCGCCGTAAGGACAGATATTGATACAAGTGCCGCATCCGCTACATTTAGAAATGTCCACTTGACTTACTTGAGGGTTTGACTCGAGCGAATCATGGGCAAACATTATGATTACTTTCGCTGCCGCTGCTCCTGCTTGAGCTACGGTATCAGGGATATCTTTTGGACCCTGAGCAACACCCGCTAGAAAAATACCACGTGAAGCAGTTTCGACAGGCCTCAGTTTAGGATGTGCCTCAGTGATCCAGTTGTCTTCATCGCACTGAACCCCAAACATCATGGCAGTTTCTTTGGCTCCAGGAGAGGCTACCATTGCCGTTTCGAGAACAACCATATCGGCATTAACCACAACATTTTCACCTGAAAGGGTATCTGCTCCCATGACTACCAGGTGATCATCTTCTTGATAGATTTTGCTTACGCGACCGCGAACATAGAGAGCCCCATCGTTTTTTGCTTGCATATAGAACTCATCATATCTTCTACCCGGTGTACGTACGTCCATGTAGAACACGAAGCAATTGCCGTCTGGTACTTTATCGAGGAATTGATGTGCATGCTTTGCTCCATACATGCAGCACGCACGAGAGCAGTAGCCCTTGCCTTTGTGTGGATCTCTGCTTCCTACGCATTTGACGATGACAAGATTTTTAGGCTCTTTTCCATCTGAAGGACGTAGGATATGACCTTCGGTAGGACCTGAAGCATTTACAAGACGTTCAAAACTCAAACCGTCAATGACGTCAGGATAAGCGCCGCTCCCATATTCTGGGTAAATATCTTGCCAACGAATAAGATCGTACCCGGTTGCTAAAATAACGGCGCCATAGGTTTCGGTCGTAACTTTATCTTCATCAAGGTAATTGATGGCTCCCGTGGGGCAGATTTTTGCACAAACACCGCATTTTCCTTGAGTGAGTTTTCGGCAGTGTTGGGCATCGATGATGGGCTTAGAAGGCACTGCCTGTTCGAAGGTTTTATATATGGCGGTTCGACATCCCATGTTTTCGTTGAACTCATTGGGAATCTTTTTTTCGGGACATTTGGTAGTGCACATGCCACACCCTGTGCACAGGTTATGATCGACGTATTTAGCTTTTTCTCGTATGGTTACTTGGAAATTACCAACAAACCCTTCTACCTTTTCTACATTCGATAACACTTTAATGGTGATATTGGGATGGTTTCCTACTTCTGACATTTTGGGAGTGCAAATGCACGCTGCACAATCAAGTGTAGGAAACGTTTTGTCAATCTTGGGCATTTTGCCACCGATTGTTGGTTTTCGTTCAACGATGGTGACCTGATATCCTGCATCCGCAATATCAAGTGCTGCCTGCATTCCTGCAATTCCACCACCTACAATGAGCGCTCGTTTGGTGATGGGAATCTGCTCGGTATGAAGTGGAGTATCTTTTTCGACTTTTGCAACAGCCATTTTAAGAAGGTCTTTGGCTTTTGCGGTAGCTTCTTCTTTGTCGGTATGAACCCAAGAGCATTGTTCACGAATATTCGCCACTTCGAGCATGTAAGGATTCATTGAGGTTTGCGAAAGAAGTTTTTGCCAAGTCAGTTCGTGCATAGAGGGAGAACAAGCTGCTACGACAATGCGGTCGAGATTGTTCTGTTCTATAGCTTCTTTAATTTGTTTTTGATTGGGGTCTGAACAGGTATATTTATTGTTTTCTACATGAACAACATTAGGAAGGGTGGAGGCGTATTCAGCAACTTCTTGGGTGTTTACTACACCACCAATATTTGTACCGCACTGACAAACAAAAACGCCAATTCTGCTCATTTAGTCCACCTCCTTGACTGCGGTTTGTTCTGCTTTTTCTTTCTCTTTTGCTGCTTTTCGAGCAAGTGCTTCGCGGATCTTTCTTGCTTTTTTCTCCTCTTCAGTTTCTGGTTCTTCTTTAGGGACGAGAGGACCAAGTTTTTGCATTGCGAGATCTTCGGCTGGAACAAAATGACGGGTGATTCCTGCTTGTTCGGGGGTTGCACCGAGTGCTAGAGCTATAAGTTCAGTGAAGAAATAGATAGGCATGTGGTAGTTTGTTTTGTGCTCAGAATTAATTTTCTCTTCACGCATATCCAAATTCATCCAACAAAGCGGACACGCGGTGACGATACATTCGGCTCCGTTTATCTGGGCGTTATGAAAAATTCGTTCGGTAGCGTTTCGTGCTGCCTTGGGGCGAATAACGTGGTTGGATGCTCCGCAGCATTCTGTTTTGAAATTCCAGTCAACACATTCAGCTCCAGCAGCATTGAGAAGCTGCTCCATTGAAAGAGGATTTTCTGTATTAGGCGCATTAGTAACTTCCTGAGGGCGAGCCTGACCACATCCGTAGTAACAGGCAATCTTCATTCCTCCAAGTTGAAGCTTAAGATGCCTAGTAATTTCCTCAATCATTTCAGGATCCGTGAGCGCATCGAGAAGGCTTGTTACCTCAACCGTACCGCGATAGTTCATGTCGATAATGTTGTTGATGCGGGTTCGATAGCTCGTATCTGATTTCGTTTTTACTTCTGCACGTTTTAAAGCTGCATAACAGCCAGTGCAAGGAGTCATAACGGACAAATACGGATGCTGGTCTTCACTTAGAGCTAAATTTCGAGTCGAAAGAGAATACATCAAATCGTCGTTTACTGTTGGTGCTGCTGATGCACCGCAACAGTTCCAATCTTTTATTTCGTAAAGTGAAATATCCAAACAACCTGCGATGTAGCGGGTGGATTCTGCGTACGATATTCCTGTGGAATGAAAAGAACAGCCTGGAAAGAAGGAAAATGCTTTGTTCATCACTGTTCATCTCCTTCATAGTCCGTAAATGACTTATAGGTGGTTTCTTGTTGGCACTTTTCAACAATTGACGCGATAGCAGCAGGGTTTTCACTTTGCTGCATGGAGATGCCGATCATGTTTTTCTGGAACATCTTAGGAGCATTGAGAGCGTCTTGTATAAAGTGGCCGGAGGCAACGTTGTATTGAGCTGCTAAATATTGTTCGTTGGATTTCCCTTTGCTTTTGATACCTTTTATAAATAAGGTCTCGAATACATTGCTGTCATGAAGCTTATGGTGTCCTGTTTCATGGGAGGCTCTTCGGACTTCACGCATTATGGCTGCGGTGTCTACTTTTTGCGGACAGCGCGTAGAGCAGGTATTACATTGGGCGCAAATCCAGGGGGATTCTGCCTCAAGAACTTTTTGGACTTTTCCCATTTGCAGTAAGCGCATGATTTGCTGAGGGGGTAAATCCATCGCTTCTGCCATGGGACACCCAGCAGAACATTTCCCGCATTGATAACAATCATGCAGATTTACCTTTGCTTGTTTGCTTATTTGTTCAACAAAGGTTTTTTCTTGCCTGGTTGTCTCGGTGAGGTTAACAGTTCTCATGAGACTCCTTTCTCGGCATGGGGGACAGAAAATGGCAGGTAAAAGATGCCATCTGAAAACACATCAAGAATTGAGGAGTGAATTCGAGAATTGAAAACTGAAAGCAAGTCGTAGTTCTTAAAAACTTTGTTTTTTAAGATGCTAAAACCAAAACTTCCAAGTTGATTAGGTATGTGATTGCTTGGTTGTGTTCTGTGATTAGCGCACGTTCTCAGACTTGCTCGTTCAAGCAAGAAAAGATATAACGCGGCTACGTTCGTAGATAAAGCGGACGAGCCGAACCATGACCTCGGCATTGTTGCCTCCTTAGTTCGGGAGTTGGAAGGCAATCTTGTTCGTCTAGGTATTTTGTAGCGCAGGTTTAGCAGTTCAAAGACGTAATATTGCGTACGCGGTCGAAAATATGAGGCAACGTGCTTGTTTTAGAGCAGTTGGATTAACGTAAAAAATAACCCTCTCTTCTTTTGTCTTAGAAGGATGTCAGCAGGAAACCGATGCCAAAAATTTATTCGGATCTAAAGAAACACGAGGGTAATACCTCTGTTTTGAGCGAATCGCAGAAGCGGTGTACCTGTTCTTAGTTTCGCGCTACGATACTTATGTGCTTTATTCGCCCTTTAAAAAGTGAGTGGGGAAGTCGCAATGGGGAAGATGGATTGGGAGCAATCTGAGGGGAAATGGATTACTCATGCGTGTTTTTTTGCCTGTGGAGGGCGTTGCGTAAATCGTTCGTTGGTGCGAGACGGTAAAGTCATTTGCCAAGACACTGATTCTCTTCATCCCGATAGCCCCGATTATCCTCAACAGCGAGGCTGTGCGCGAGGCCGTTCATTGCGACATGCAATTTTTTCCAAAGATAGACTGAAATATCCTCTAAAACGTAAACATTGGCGTGTTGGTGGTGGAGACAAAGAACTGCGAGGACGTGACGAATGGGAACGTATCAGCTGGGATGAAGCTCTTGATATTGTTGCCTCAGAGGTAACGCGTATTAAAAATAAGTATGGAAACAAAGCTATTCTTGCTACGGGATATGAATATCGAAATGTAATTCCAGGGCTCTATACCGCTCCTTCGCTTAATGCCTATGGTGGTTGTACGGTTACCTGGGGGCAAGCATCTCAGGGTGCCTTTCCGCTCGTGGCGAATTCGATGAAGGGTTCTTATGACTTAGGGGCAACGGATTTTTCGGATCGTTACGAGATTCGAAAGGCAAAGCTCATTGTAATGTGGGGCCAAAATCCTGCTTGGTCGCAAGCAGGAAACCCTATGTATCATTATCTTCAGGCAAAGAAAGCAGGAGCTCGTTTTGTTTTCATCGACTCTTGGTTTAATCCTTCTATGCAGGTTTTGGCTGATGAATGGATTCCTATCCGCCCTGGAACCGATACCGCTCTACTTCTTGCGTTGGCCTATGTAATGATTGTTCATCAGGTATACGATCAAGATTTCCTTGATACCTATTGTGTTGGTTTTGACAGATATCACATGCCTTCTGGTGCCCCTCGTGAAGATAACTTTAAAGACTATGTTTTAGGCACCTATGACCAAACCCCTAAAACGCCTGACTGGGCATCGAAAATCTGTGGTGTTTCACCTGAAAAGATTGAACAGCTTGCTCTGGAAATGGCAACCGTAAAACCTATGACCATGCGAGCAAGTCAAGCTCCTGCGAGAACGGATAATGGCGCAAGATTCGTTCAAGCGTTTTATACCGTTGGATGGATGACGGGCAATGTGGGATTGCCGGGATCTGAAATTTCTGCAGGTGGTTCGGCTGGCAACATGGTGTTTGGAGGGCCACCATTAGTTCGTTCTGGTTCTAAAGGGTGCACCTGGCCCGCAAATCCTCTTTGTCAACCACCACGCGGAGGCGGAATGCTTGCGAAAGGGAACTATGACCCGGAAGCTTATTATGGTATTGCGATGCCAGAAGTGTGGGATGCGGTAGCTAGTGGGTATTATCACGATTTTATTCACGGTGTTCAGCCCATTGATATTCGTATGATTTGGAAAATTGGCGATGGTGGACGGATGAATCAAAATCCAAACTTTTCACGTGCTGTTGAAGCGTATAGAAAAGTTGAATTTGCTGTCGCAAGTGATTTATGGATGACCAATGATGCTCGTTATTCAGATATTGTTTTGCCCGCCTCTTCAATGTGGGAGCGTGATGCTGAAGTTCTGACACAGATCAATCGCGAGACCCTCATCTTTGCACAAAAAGTAGTAGACCCTCCAGGGGAGGCAAAAGAGGATCTATGGATTGAAGCGCAGCTTGCAAAGCGCTGGGGAATAGATCCTTTGTTAATTCAGCCACTTTCAACTAAACAGATGTCATTTAACGAATTGCTTGGTGCTGAGGTTATTTGTGAGAATGGCGATTGGGAACCTCTTATTAAGGTTACGCAAGAGGATTTAGATCGAAGGGGAATTCGGGGAACTCCCCATGAGGGGCGTGTCCCTCTTGATCAATTCCTCGAAACGGGCGTGTATCAGGTTCCTCGTCATGAGGACGATTGTTTTGGTCATGTTCAGTATGCTGATTTTCGAGCTGATCCAGAGAGTTGTCCCGTAGCAACCCCGTCTGGAAAATTTGAAATATATTGCGAGCAACTACCTCTTAGATTTAAAGAATTTGGATTGAGTGAGATTGACCCAGTAGCGCATTATGTTCCTGCAAGAGGAGGTTATGAAGAAGCGCATGCCTGTTTATCAGAAAAGGAATACCAAGATAAAAATGACTTAAAAGGTCAGAATTTCTCCTTGCAATGTATTAGCGTTCATAGTCCTAATCGCTCTCATCAATTATTTAATAATGTTGCTCAATTGCGTGAAGTTTTTCCTCACGATGTTTGGATTAATCAGCTTGATGCACAAAAAATAGGCATCCAAAAAGGTGATTTCGTTGTCGTCTCAAGTAAAAGTGGATCTTTGGTTCGTCGGGCTAAAGTTACTTCTTTGGTTATGCCGGGGGTAGTTATTCTTGGGCAGGGTGCGTGGTCAATGCTTGATAAGGATGGTTTAGATCGAGGGGGAAATGCAAATACGTTGCAGTCCAGTGAGCTTACCGGCGAAGGGCACTGCACGTGGAATACCACCTTAGTGAGAATTGACCAATGGACAGGAGATCCTCTTGATCTCGATTACCTCATGTCATTTGATGGTGAGTTGGAGGAAACATTATGAGTGGCGATAGTCTTAAGGATAACTCCTCGGTTTCGCAAAAAAGCTCACAGATACAATTGGGCTTTGTTTGTAATGCGAATGAATGCAGTGGGTGTAAAGCATGCGTTATCGCATGTAAGGACATTCATAATTTGGCACCGGGGAAAAAGTTTAGACGAGTCTTATCTGGTGAATCAGGTGCATGGTTAGAGAAAGATTCTATTGTTAGTCCTGTTGGGGTTTTTAGCTACAGCTTCTCAATTTCTTGTAATCACTGTACGAATCCTGTGTGTGTTCAGGCTTGCCCGCGAAAGGCAATTACTAAAAGCCATGAAACAGGCATTGTTCAAATAGATGAGTCGCTTTGCGTAGGATGCGGGAAGTGTGTTAAAGCCTGTCCTTATCATGCTCCGGTAGTATTTAAAGATTTACGAAAAACGTACAAATGTGATATGTGCCTTGAGCGCATACAAGAGGGTAAAGAACCTGCTTGTGTTGCTGCCTGTACGATGAGGTGCTTGAAGGTTGGCGAAATTGTTTCGTTGCGCAAAGAATATGGATCAGTCTCTGATGATGCGCTCCTGCCGGATTCCCGAAAAACCTTACCAAACTTTGTACTAGTCCCACATCGATTCGGCACAGATTCTTGTGGTGAAGTGGTTTTATCGAGCATGCCTGAAGAATATGAAAACACCTAATTCAAAACCAAACAGCATTGCCTTGGGGTATGCGAAGTCGATAGTCACTAAAATTGTAGTGAAGAGTCTATCGGTCGAGCCCGCAGGGCAGAACGTGCTGAAAATGCATAATTCGGGTAGAATGTCGATATTGATGCCTTACGTGATGAAATACTCGAATCTCATTCTCAGATCAATCTTGTTGATTTTCCCCAATATCGTGCCGAGGTGTTTAATCAATGCGCAAATGAGGATTTAACCCTTGCAACTTTAGCTTTATGGGGTGGAGTTCATCCCATGTTAAAGACACTTCCAACTGATTGGGAATGTTCGGTTTCTTATGGTCTTTTACATTCCCCAAAACCGGCAGAGCACGTTCGTAAGTTTCTTGAGGCAATAAAAGAAGTTCTTGACGAACAATTGCTTGAAGGGCGGTAGAACAAACTGAGTGTTGATTCGTAAACAGAGCACCGATTTCGATGCACTGTGTATTTTTCTGTTAGGCGTCATGAGCATTTAGCGCATAAACCTTTACATCATGAACCTTTACGCCTTGAACCTCTATGCCATAAGCATTTGCACTATGAGCATTTACGCCATAAACCTTTATGCCTTGAACCTTTAGCATGATATGCAATCTTTTCGGTTCAAATGGAGGTTCTACTCTTAATTGAATCGCAGCCTTTTTGCCTTATGAGAGCTTTATAAACGCTACGCTAAATCAGCTTTAGGTTAAAAAGCTCGTATTTGTGGCTTCAAAGAAGCCTTTAATGCAAATAGCGCTGATGAAAGGATGTGTATGACAGGTTCGCAAAAGGCAATTAAAATCATATCAATCATATTAATTGTGGTGGGCATCGTAGCTCTTATTGCTGGTTTGCTTACTTTTGCTGGTGGAATGGCGCTTGTCGGTGCAGGTGCTGAGGCTTCAAGTATCGATCAGCAGTTTTATGTAAGCAGTGCTGGTTTATTTTTTGTTCTTGGTGCTGGTGCACTTATCAGTGGGGTTATAGATCTACTCATTGGTATTTTTGGATTGCGTGGAGCAAAAGATCCTCGAAAAATTGGACCTTTCTTTGTGTTTTCGATAATTGGTTTGGTGCTTTCTATTCTTAATCTGATTATTTCACTTACTTCTGGTGTGAGTGATCTAACAACTATCGGAAGCAATATTGTTAGCGTGGCTCTTCTGATTGGCTGTGTGGTTTTAGCTAACAAGGTAAGACAGATTCACTAAAGATAGTTTAGGGGCATTGAATAATTCACCCGGACACATTTTTGAGTATTAAGTCTTGAATTTAGGTATCAACCCATAATCCAATCATGACCACCCACTATGCGGGTGGTGCTGATTTCGGACGCTTTGCGTCCTCAACTGGGTGGAAGACGCAGGTTAAAAANNNNGGAAGACGCAGATTAAAAAAGCCGACAGATGATCTGTCGGCTTAATTTTTTACTGGTGGAGATGATGGGGATCGAACCCACGACCTCAGCATTGCGAACGCTGCGCTCTCCCAACTGAGCTACATCCCCAGTGCGTTGTTATTCTACGACTACGTGTTTTCTTGTCAAGAGATTAAGAACTTTCATCTTTACTTGGGTATAAGTCGGATGTTGAGCTGTTTGATTTGCTAAGATGAATTTGCTTTGTTCGTATTGAAAGGATTTCAATGAAGGCTTTAATTCCTGCTGCCGGTCTCGGTAGTCGTTTTCTTCCAGCAACTAAGGCTCAGCCTAAAGAGATGCTATTGGTGGTGGATCGTCCCGCTATTCAATATGTCGTAGAAGAAGGTTTAGCGTCCGCTGCTGATGAGGTAATTATTATCAATAGCAGGGATAAAAAATCTATCGAGGAGCACTTTACTCCAAATCCTGCTCTTGAAGCCGAACTGCGTAGTCGTGGTAAGGATAAATATGCTGATAAGGTTGCACATGCGGGTAATTTAAATGTTTCCTATGTGTATCAGGAAGAGCCCTTAGGCTTAGGTCACGCTGTACATTGTGCTGCTGATTGTATTGAGGGAGAGCCCTTCTTTGTTTTGTTGGGTGATGTGTTGGTTCCTGATAATCAGATGCTTATTCGCATGAAGGAAGTTTCCGATGCTCATAAGGGCGCAAGTGTTATAGCGGTTTTGCCTGTTGCTCCAGAAGAGGTAGATCGTTTTGGTGTTATTGCAGGATCGGAAGTGGAAGAGGGTGTTTGGAAGGTTGATTCTCTTGTTGAAAAACCTCCTATTGATGAAGCACCTTCTAATTTAGCGGTATTTGGTCGCTATCTCCTTACTCCGCGTGTTATGGACCTGCTTGCCGAGGTTAAACCGGGTGCAGGTGGCGAAATTCAACTAACCGATGCACTAGATGCTCTTCTTCGGGAAGAGGAAATGTATGCGCTCGTTATTGATCCCGAAGAGGGATATGATACGGGCACTATCGAAAGCTGGCTTGATACGAATAACCGCCTTTACAAAAAAATGCACGGCTAATAGATAGAGTTTTTTGTTTGCTTAAGTTTTTTAGGTAGTCTCATAAATATAAACCGCGAGTGTTTCAATAACCTTTTTCAAATAACGCGATTTTTAGTAAGTTGGTGCAGAAAATAACGGTTGTGCGTTCGCTAGAGAGGTAATAGGGGTAATTTGAAGTGTATTTACTACTCTAATTGAAGTATTTGACCATTAAACATGCCTTATTACCTCTTGTTTGACAAATTAATCGTGCATAATCGTCAATTTCTGCACCAACTTGTCAATTTTTAAGAAGTTTAATGTGGGTAACTCTAAAAATGCCTGTTGAATTTCCTGATTGGATTTGCCGATTAAATTTGTCTATTGAGCTTCCTGGCAAAATTCATTTTGCGATTGCATTTACCGATTGAACCTTCCGATTAGATTTGTCGATTAAACTACACGATCGGATTTAATGTGTACGGGTATTTTGTTTCCATAAGGAAGAATTTGAATTGCACGTAAAATCTAGATTGTCCTTGAAGTATGGATTGTGCCTAAAGATGTTCCCTAAAAAAGAGGAGGGGCCCGAGAGAGGGGATCTCTGCAGGCCCACAAGGAGGGAGTTCCGGTGCCTTTTATGTTTGGGGATCTGGCACCGACTGCTTTTGGGGAAAGCAGTTGCAAATTTGGGAGGGGACCACATTTGCTGTTTGGAAATATACGACCTTATTAGCGCGTGCACAAGAGAGAAAACCTGATAACACGTTCAAATGGTAAAAAAATATGGGTTGAACGGGTTCACGTTACTTTTCTCCTCAATTCCTACATTCTTTGGTAATAAATCGGTAATTTTCTAAAAGCTTTAAAAGAGGTTTTCTTCGATTAACTTTGAAGACATTTATTGAAAATCTGTAGTGAGATTTTTTGCTAGGTGGATACTTATAGCGAGGGAAGTATAGTTATTTCTTTAGAAAGTTAGTCTCGCGGTACAATGGGGCAACCAACTATAAGAACGAAAGGGATACCATGCCTGATATTGCTCTTCGATTCAATAAAGATATGCTCGTTTTGTCTACTCCTATAGATTATCAATTAAAATCGCAGGGTTTTACCAATCCAGGTGATCGTGAATATGTTGCTCTATGCGAATCAGATCTAATCGAAGAAGTATATAAAGTTGAAAAGCTCATGGATACTCCTTGTTTAGTTACCGCAACGGAAGGTATAACAAGAGCACGCCTTGCCTATTCTCGTTTTGAGAAACAAGCTGAAGATATGGCGCGTATTGCGTATGAAGTGGGTTCTTCTTTTACTCCTCAGCATCTTATTGCTGCTGTTGGGCCAACTGGTTTACCTCTTGATACCAGCATATCCTCATCGGTAAAGCAGTCGATACAGCAATATCGTGATGCCACAGAAGTACTTATGCGCTATCCCTTTGATGCATTATATTTTTCCAATTTTTCGTCCTTAGCGGATGCTGAATGTGCTCTTAGAGGAGCACGTGAAGTGTTTGAAGGGCCACTCATGATTTCTCTTGCGGTATCGGATGAGAGCGATTTTTCAACCGATGAAACCTTTGCGCTTGGGGTGGAAAATTTGCGCTTGGGGTGGAAAAATGTGATGAACTTGGAGCTGATGTTATTGGGATGGTGTCAGCTGCTAAACCTGAGCGGTTGGTGTATCTTTCTTCTCTCATGCGAAAAACAACCCATAAACCTCTTTTATGTGAAGTGTACATAAACAAAAAAGATTCACGTCAATTTGAACCAACAGATTAGAATCCATATCCTACCTCGGATGAACTTTTTAATGCCGCCTGTGCT